>NZ_JAKZAM010000030.1 GCF_022538055.1 Cognataquiflexum nitidum
ATACTTCAAAAACAGACTTTAAACCAAAATTTAACACTTTTCAACTAATTGCGAAATCCTATTGCATAATCACGGTTTAACCCCTCAACCGCCTATAAAGCCTATGCCGGCCTCGCGAAGTTTCAGAATCATTACTTTCCTCATCAAAAATTATTGAGTTCAGTTTGAAATAGAAAATTTCTGTATTTGTAGAGGACGTTCATCAAAACTGATATACATGAATCAAAAACATTGTTTTGGAAAGAGTTTACTCCCATAAGTTTCAAAAGAAAAGTCAATATTTGGATATAGAGAATCGCACCATATAAAGATCGTCGTATTTTTTTGAAAGATCGGATTAGAAATTTCTAAAAACTAATAATTACAAATCAGTGAGGCTGTAACAATGAAAATATTCTAAAGCATAAAAAATTAGGAAAAATTAGTCTATCAATTGAAATAAATAATAATATTTATTTTATAAACATTAATTTTTTATTATTCTTAGTGTCAAAATTGAAAAAAGTTAATTCAATAAAAATCTATGAAAATTGAAATCAGTATTAAAGACGAAAAAGCGGATTTTTTTCTTGAGGTACTTAGCAACTTCAAATATGTAAAAATCCTAAATCCCAAAACTCCTCCGCCAAAAAAAATATGGGGTGAAATGAGCCCTGATGAGGAGCAAAAACTCTATCGCTACGAAAGAGTGAGATCACTACGAGAACCTATTCCAGTAAAAGCACCAAAAGTCATAGTACTCCCGGCAAATCTTTCTGAGGCTGTCACACAAATAAAACAGCATTTAGATGGCAAAATCAAACTTAAACCTGCTAAAGACTTATTAAATGAACTTTAACATCCTTTGCACGGATAACTTTAAAAAAGAACTCAAAAACTTAATTAAAGAACATCCTTCCTTCAACCACGACTTCAAATTATTATTAGAAAGATTAGAGGATAACCCTGATACAGGAACCCCACTTGGAAATCAATTTTTCAAAACAAAACTGGCCTATAGGTCAATGGGAAGACAAAGTAGGGAAAAGCCGAATCTTCAGGTATATTTTTGCATCAGACAAAACAATGTATACCTTATAGCTGCTCACAATAAAAATGGGTCTGTTGTGTTCCCTGAAAAAGATCTTCAGGATACATTGAAATCCATCAAATAAAAATCCAGATATATTTTTTCAAATTAAAATTTTGCCACTTAAATAAATTACACCTTTTCGGCGAAATGAAAAAATAGGGAGCAAAGGAGTAATTCCTTCTTGCTCCCTATTCATTTCCGGACCTTACAAAATAATTTCATTTTAAAGCCTCCCACAAAATCTCAACAGGGTGCTTGGCTTTCTTGCCTGTCCCGTCTGCGATCTGATGACGGCAGGATGTTCCCGGTGCTGCAATTAGGGTTGTCTCTTCTGCCTTGCGTACAGCCGGAAACAATACCATCTCTCCTATCTGCATGCTGATGTCATAATGCTCTGCTTCATAGCCAAATGACCCTGCCATGCCGCAGCAACCTGAAGGAATGGTTTCTACACTGTAGTTTTTTGGCAAGGAAAGCATCTTCTGCGTCCAGGTCATGGAAGACAAGGCTTTTTGATGGCAATGTCCGTGCAGCTTGATTTTTTTGGTTTCCTCAGTAAAGGAATCTGATTTGATGTTTCCTGCAGCAATTTCCTTCCCTATAAATTCCTCTATGGTTTGGGTATGAAATTTCAGTTTCTTCGCTCCTTCGACCAATTCCTTTCCCACCAACCTTGGATATTCATCCCTGAAACTCAAAATAGCAGAAGGTTCGATCCCCACCAAAGGTGTGTTTCCATCAATGATATCCTGAAATATCCTCACATTGGCTTCAGCGTGTTTTTTAGCTTTTTCGAGCAATCCCTTGGACAAAGCAGAACGTCCGCTTTCCTCGTGGTCCACTACGTTCACCTCATAACCCAATTTCTTGAGCAATTTGATTGCTGTAATTCCGATTTGGGTATCGTTATGGTTGGTAAATTCATCTATAAACAAGTACAGCGATTTGATCAGGGGAGTTTTCCCGGGAAGTTTTCTGTAATTATTTTTATACCATTTTCTCAAACTCACCTTGCTGATTTCCGGCAGATTCCTTTTTGGAGCCACTCCCAAAACCGATTTCATCAATCCTCCTGTAATTCCATTTGCCAAGGTAAAATTGGCTAGACCCGGAACGATTGCCGCCAATCCATTCAGTTCATTGATATGGGCAAAGGCTTTGGACCGCAACGGAACCCCATGGGTTTTCTGGTATTGATAGAGAAATTCCGCTTTCATCGAAGCCATGTCGACATTGGATGGACATTCGGCAGTACATCCTTTGCAGGAAAGACACAGGTCCAAGGCCTCTTTGATCTCCGGATGGTCAAAGGCATTTTCTTTTTTGTCCAAAGTCAAAAACTCCCTCAAAGTATTGGCCCTTCCGCGAGTAGTATCTTTCTCATTTCTGGTAGCCTGGTAACTGGGGCACATCGTACCACCGGAAGCCGGCAACTTGCGGCAATCTCCTGAACCGTTACATTTCTCCGCCAACCTCAATATGCCGCCTGAAGCACTGAAATCCAACAAGGTATTCTGTTCGGGAGTAACCATTTCGGCTTCATACCTCAAAGAGGTATTCATCGGTGCGGTATCTACAATCTTGCCGGGATTGAAGATATTATCAGGATCCCAAGTGTATTTGACCCGGCGGAGCAATTGGTAATTATCCTCTCCCACCATCATGGGGATAAACGGCGCACGGACACGGCCGTCTCCATGTTCACCGCTGAGTGAACCATTGTATTTTTTGACCAACTTGGCAGAAGCCTCCGAAATCCTGTAAAACTCCTCCTGATCTGCTTTTTTCTTCAAATCCAAAATCGGGCGCATGTGGATTTCGCCTGCACCGGCATGGGCATAGTGCACTGGGTTTTGGTTGAATCCCTTCAGGATTTCATCCAATTCATCAATATAATCCGCCAAATCATCGATGTCCACAGCGGTATCTTCAATACATGCCACGGCTTTTGGGTCGCCGGGAATGTTCGCCAAAAGTCCCAAACCTGCACTACGCAACGCCCAAGCGGACTTGGTCAGGTCAGGTCCTATCACAGGATAGGCATATCCCAATCCGGCTGCTTTCAGGTCAGTGATCAGTTTGTCTCCTTTTTCTCTAGCTTCAGATTCAGTCTTTCCGGTGAATTCAATCATCAGCAATGCCATCGGATCGCCCTCAACGAAATAGCGGTTTTTGCTGTACTCGATGCTTTCTTTGGTACAATCCAAAATGATTTTGTCCATCAACTCCACAGCCGTGGCAGGATGCTTCATCGCCACCTGGGCGGCTTTCATGCTTTGGTGGATTGACTCAAAATGCGCAGCCACCACGATTTCCAATGGATCAGGAACAGGGTCCAAGAGGATTTTGATTTCTGTTGTGAAGGCCAATGTTCCCTCCGAACCAGCCAACAGCTTGCAGAAATTGAACTTTCCTCCACCTTCGGTAAATATTTCGGACTCCAAAAGAACATCTACTGCATAGCCTGTATTGCGTCGGTGAATGGTTTTCTTGGGGAATTGTTCTTCAATGTTTTTTTGGTTTTCCGGATTGGAAAGTTCCTGTCTGACCTGACGGTAAAGCTGCCCCTCCAAAGTTTCATAATGGCATTTCTCTTCAAATTCAGCTTGGGTCAATTCGCCAAAAACCACCTGCGAGCCATCACTCAAAAAAACTTTCAACTCCATGACCTTGTCCCTCGTCGTGCCATAGACGATCGAAGTCGTTCCGCAGGAATTGTTCCCCACCATTCCACCGATCATGGCACGGTTGGCGGTAGAAGTGATCGGACTGAAAAACAATCCGTGTGGTTTCAAAAATTGGTTGAGTTCGTCCCTGACTACTCCCGGTTGCACGCGAACCCATTTTTCTTCTTTGTTGAATTCCAGGATTTTGGTGAAGTTTCTTGCCACATCCACCACGATACCGTTACCAACACACTGTCCTGCGAGTGAGGTTCCCGCTGTCCTTGGGATCAGGGAAGTTTTATTTTTACCTGCGAAAAGGATCAGTTTTTGGATGTCGGATTCTGATTTTGGAAAGGCGACAGCCAAAGGAATCACCCGATATACGGAAGCGTCGGTGGCATAGAGGGTTTTGGTAAGTGCGTCAAATTTGAGTTCCCCTTCTAATTGGGTAGCCAAATTCTCCAATAAAGGCAATAGGTTAGGTTTGGTCAAAGTCATGGTTCAAAAATAATTAAAAGAAAATACTTCGCGATATTGATTTTGAAATTAAGGTGAAATAGAATCTTTGAAATGGAATGGATATTTCATTGATATTAAATGATACTACCTCTCGGTGGACAGTCGACAGTGGACTGTTGACCTAAAAAATCACTCCTTCATCCTTCATTTTTAACTGTTTTTTTTCTTTAATTGAAATTAGAACCAAAAAACAATTTACATGTCAGGCGGAACATCTGTTTTCAACATGCTCTCCTCTTTGAAAAACAACCGGAACATCAAGTCCGGAAGAAACAAATTAGGAGATAATCCTTACAGTTCGAAATCCATCGATGCTGACAAGCGAAATTCTACCCAAACCAAAGAACTAATTGCTCACCGACTTGAAAGAAAGGACTTTGCAAACAAACTGACCAAGTGGGTTTATGTGGGTTTAGGATTGCTGATTTTAGTTTTTTTTATTTATTTTTTGCTTAGCAATTAACGGAAAAATGATCGCAGGAGAAAGAATGTTGTGCTTCATTCTCTAAGGCTTAATATTTCCTCTTTTAATTTTGGGAGTTCTCTAACAATTATTGTCCAAATCACCTCATCAGAAATATTGTCATATTCGTGGGCTAATCTGTTTCTTGTCCCAATAATCTGTCTTGCATTCTGAATTTTAATAGAGACGTTTTAGTAACTAGTTAATCTATTTACTGCTTCTCCAATAATTTCAATATTTCTTTCAACTGCCTTTTTTGTTTTGATGTCTTTTTGGAATTCCTGAAAACCACTTTTTTCAGGCAAAAAGTCAAAAATCTCATCAATTGACCTTAAAATATCCTCCAGCCAAGTATTTATTTTGTTATCCATAAATCACAACTTTGGACGCCTCAATTTCTTTCCTAAAAAATGGGTTTTTAATTCCCCGCTCCTCTATGAGGTCAATTTGTCGCTTTAAAGTTTTTTCTAATTTATCTTTTAGTCCGAAGTATAAATCTGTATATTTTATTGGGTCATTTTCGTCAAAATCAACAATGAAGTCAATGTCAGAATCAGAAGAAAAACTGTCATTGAGCACTGAACCAAAAACAGAAAAGTTCTTAACCTTATATTCTTTGCAAAGTTGCTTTATATGTTCTATGTTTTTCTCAGTGATTTTCATTCTTGTAAAGTTTACTCCAAAGTTATCATTTTTATTGATTTCAGTTTTGGCATTTGCTACTAAGGGCAGATGGTCAAAAAACCTCTGCTCTTTTGGAACAAAGGCTAGTTTACAATCCCTAACTTACCTGACGGAATAACTTACACCACGACCACTTCCTTGTTTTTCTATCAATTCCTTTTAAGGACGATTACGATCCGAAAGCACAAGTATAAAATGATACGATTTGATACGATTTGATTTGGTTATGATACGAAAAATTCCTTGGTTTTCGGTCGAAAAATAAGATTCAAAAAAAACTGCTTTTGGGGAAAATTGGAATTACAAATTCCAAAAAATATAAAGGTGTAATTACAAATTCACCTAGCCCTACCATCAAACGTTAATACAGACCCTGAGGGGGTCTACTTTTATAAGTTTTGCAAATCAGTCATTTGAAAATGATATCATCATAGCTCATAGCAAAAGTGTCCGATAAATTCAACTGATTGAGTTTGTCTGCAAAGCTGTTATTGTAAGCTAGAATATTATATCCTAAATCTTCCATATTAATCAAGCACCAACTATTAGTTACAGGATAAAGATAAAGGTTCGCATCATAAAATGTTATGTCCATTAAATCAAAAAACTCAACGGAAGAAATTTTGTAAGCAACATCTTCAGCTGATGGTAGCAAATTATAAACTGATGCCCAACGCCAACTATCTTCTATATAAATATTCAGCTCAGTTCCGTCTGTAAGTACATTTACTATTTTTTCAAATCGCTGTCGTGTCTGTTTATAAAGAGTTGCAATTCCTTGTGTCTTCCAAGGAAGAGTATTGATTATTCCTCTGTCATAAGGTTGGTTGAAGAAATTAGAAAGTTCTGCAAATGTTGTTGGTCGATATGCCTCATAATTTTTCTCATTGAGAAATATTTTGAACTGTCGCCAAACTTCCACATTTGCGTTTGTTTGCTCAATTGAGTCTGGTGGTTGGTTTATTTTATCAAATGGAAAGTTATCAATCACTCCAGGTGTCCAAAGAATAGAAATATAATTGTCAAATTTATTGGGTAAAAAATTGCCAAGTGTGAATGGTCGTGTTGCGTTTTTCCAATTGATGTGATTCGTCAACCAGTCCTTTGCTGTTATATCTTCGAGTTGTTCCATAGTTTCAAGTTAGCAGCGGGGTCGCATTGAAGATAACGTTTTCCTTTATTGATAGGAGAAAGCATTCCAATTCAGGATGTTTCCCTTAAAATTGCGGAAAATCCCCTATAAAACTAAAAGAATTTTTTCAATCTAACCTTTCAAAACCCCTACCTCCCCAAAAATACAGTCTCCCCTTTCTCCGCCGATTTTCTGGCGGCATCGAGGATTTCGGCGACAATCATGTTGTTGTTCAGAGAATAAAGGCTGTAGTCCTCCACTTTGATTTTGCCCCGGATTACATCTGCGAAATAGGAAAACGGATCTACATAGACGCCGACTTCATCCGGCCGAACTTCGAAGGTTTTTTCCTCAGGATTGTCCCAAGTTCGTGTCCGCATCTTGGACTTATTTTCACTGATTACCTGACCGGTCTTTCCGTAGACCTCCATGTCCTTCCTGTCAAAAGGCCAATTCCAAGAGGCTTGGATAATCGCCTGCGCATCTACATAATCCAAAATAATCGTCGCCTCATCATCCACTTTGGGATAAATGTCCGGTTTGTAGGTATTGGTGATGGCTGTGACGGAAATCGGCTTTCGCCCTTCCATCAGGTAAGTCATGATATTGGCACCATAGCAACCGAAATCAACCAGCGCTCCACCGCCATTTTGAACCGGGTCCGTCAGCCAATCCAGAAACTCCTTCCCCACCCCGATTTCTTTGGGACCTCTGTGTCCGTGATGGAAAACAGCTTTGCGGATCGGCCCAAAAGCCTCCTTGTCCTGAAGCAATTGATAGGTCTTTTCGGTACTTGCATACCAGGAAGTCTCAAAGTTGGTGAGGAGATGGATTCCATGTTTTTTGGCCAAAGCTTCCATTTTCTTGGCTTGGTCGAGAGAGTATGTCAGGGGCTTTTCCACCATGACATGAATACCACGCGGAGCAGCGAGTTCCACGGCTTCCAAATGTGCATAAATGGAACCAAAGGCCAAAACAGCTTCCGGCTTCACAGCATCAAGCATGGCTTTGGCATCGGTGAAAAACAGTTTTTCATCCAAGTTGTATCGCTTGGCATAGCTGGCTGCAAGTTCTGTATTGGGTTCATAGATCCCCACCAAGTCCACATCTGTTTTGTCTTTTCTGTTAAAAATCCAGGGCGAATGTCCGTGAGAAAGTCCCATCATCGCCATGCGAACAGGTTGCTGACTGCCGTGCTGCGAAAATGAGTATTGAAAAAAAGAGAAACAGATGAAAAGAAAAAGGAGAAGGTTTTTCATGGTTTGGCTTGGGTTGGAGAATAGAAAATGCAAGATGAGAATTTTCATTTATCTAATGTAGAAAAAAGGCTAGCAGACAAAGTAATTCCTGTTTAGACCACCCTTCCACCAATTGAAGTAAATTAATTAAATGCTAATCCTTTACGCTTTTCAGGCATTTTCCTTTTTCACCTCATACCACAACTGAACCAAGCCTGAAGGATAGCTGATGGCTCGTTTGAAAAGGAGGTTTTGTTCGGTATTTCCTTCCTTGAATAAACGGATACCATCTCCTAGCAAGTGTGGAAGTACGCTGACAATGACAGTATCAAACAACCGGTGTAGTAGCAGTTCGTTAACAATCTCTGCTCCACCGTCACAATAAATCGACTTTCCCGATTGAGTTTTGAGTGTTCGAACTAAATCAACCACATCGTGGTGAAAAGTGGCGTGTTCTTGCTTTCCTTCTTTTGTCCGGGAAATTACATAAACCGCTTTGTCCTGATGTGGGACACCCTGACCAAAGGAGACTACTTTGTCAAATGTCTTCCTTCCCCAAATAACTGTATCAATCCCTTGCAAAAAATCTGCATAGCCATAATCCTCATTCGGAACTTCGACAATATTCAAAAAATCAATGTTATCGTCCTTCTTAGCAATATAGCCATCCAGGCTCATGGCGATATATAAGATGAGTTTTCGGTCCATAAGTATCGGATGTTCGTTATTTAAAAAAGATAAAATAATCATTAAATCAAATTTTTGAAGTTCTCTTCATGTGTCACTTTTTGTTTTGAAACAAAAAGTAACCAAAAAGTTCAAGAAATTTTAATCCTCCCCCACACTTTGCCTCGCCGGCCCGGTAAAATTTCTTCCTCCCCACCTGTGTTCCAAAAAGAAATTCCCCGGAAGTAAAAGATTGTAATTTCCATCCATACCTAATTACTCCCTCCTCCTCCAAACTTTATTTCCGTACCTTTGCCCCATGTCAGAAAATACCGCTTCCTCCCACACCAGATATTTAAAGAACCTTTCCATCGATGCATTCAATGAAATGCAATCGGACTTTATAGAATCCGCTGCCAAAAACGACAATATCATGCTTTTGGCGCCGACAGGTTCGGGAAAGACCTTGGCTTACCTGATCCCTTTGGTGGATTCCCTGCAGGAAGACCTAAAGGAAGTGCAGGCCTTGATCATTGTCCCGTCCCGAGAGTTGGCTATCCAGATCGAGCAGGTTTTTAAGGGGATGAAAACCAATTTCAAGGTAAGTACCGTCTACGGCGGACATGCCATGAAGATCGAACAAAACAGCCTCAGCGAAGCGCCTGCAGTGGTGATAGGAACGCCAGGACGGCTTTCCGACCATGTCCAAAAAGAATCTTTTGACACCCATGGAATCAAAATGATCATCTTGGATGAATTTGACAAGTCGCTTCAAATGGGTTTCCACGAACAGTTGCGCGTGATATTCCGAGGACTCAAAACCCAGACCCAGAGACATTTGCTCACATCCGCAACGGTATTGGAGCGCTTGCCCGATTTTATTCCTTTCCAAAAACCATATACTGTCAACTACCTCAAAGAAGTGGACGATTCCAAGCTAGAGCTTAAGCTTATCCATACTTCCAGTAAGGAAAAAGTGCAGGTACTGATGCGCTTGGTAGCAGGATTCCAGAATAAACCCTGCCTTGTTTTTTGCAACCATCGGGATGCAGTGGATAGAATCAGCATGTTGCTTACAGGAAATGGATTTGAACATGGTGTCCTGCATGGAGGTTTAGAGCAACCTGATAGGGAAAAGAATCTCATCAAGTTTAGAAGTGGTGTATATAACCTACTGATAGCAACGGACTTGGCTTCACGAGGACTTGATATTCCAGAAATCATGCATGTGGTCCATTACCAATTGCCGATCAGGAAAGATGCCTTCATACACCGAAATGGAAGAACTGCAAGGATGCATGCCGAGGGAAACAGCTACCTAGTCTTAGCCAACGATGAGGTTTTGCCTGATTATATAGACAAATCTGTCGAGGAAATCACCGTTACCGATGAACTTCAGCCGGTGCAACCGTCATCCTTCGAATGCCTGTATTTCAGTGCCGGCAAAAAAGACAAAATCTCCAAAGGCGACATCGTGGGCTTGCTGACGCAAAAGGGAGGACTGACAACTTCAGATATCGGGTTGATTACAGTTTTGGATTTTTCATCTTATGTGGCTGTCAAAAGATCAAAAGTCGCAAAAACCCTTGACAAAATCAGGAATGAGAAACTGAAGAAGAGCAAAGTGAAGATTGAGGTGGCTAGATAAACTGCCGTCACACTGAGAAACGAAGGGTCTCTTTGTAAATAGGTGTAATTGTTTTAGTGGTTGTAATGGTTGTCTGGAATTTAGGTTAAAGGGTTATTTGGTTAACTGATTGGTTTTTTAACAGCTAAGCTAAATTTTTTTAAGCTCTATTCTTATTTAGGGTTCATAATTGGTTTAACGTTTAAATTGGTATAAAAACTTTGCCTTGTCACCTCGATGGAGGAGAGGTCTAATACCTTATGTTTTAGAGATTTTTTGAGTAAAGATTTCTCAGTTCCCAAAAAAACGGGACAGGCTGTTCCTCCTCCGAAAAGACAAGGATAGGTTTCTTTATTTTTTCTCTACTTGATTCTTGTTTCTCGCATCTCGCATCTCGTCTCTCGTCTCTCTATACTAGCGTCAATCCAATTGTTTACTATTTATATACTTTTTTAATTAACAAAAACCTAACCTTTACTAAACACTGCACCTTTTTTACCCTCCTATATTATCTCCTAAATATTGATTTTTGATTCAATAAAGGCATTTTTTTAACATTTAACATAAAATTAATTCACCTTAAGTTAACTTTTTCTTAACTGCCAAAAATTTTCAAAAGTTTAGCTTTGGTAAAACTTTTAAACTTAAAGCTATCAAAAATTTCTACCAAAAAAACATGAAAACGGCAAGATTACAGCGCGTCGGATGGATGTTGGTCCTCTTTTTTGGATTGACGCTATCAGCCATCGCCCAGGAAAAAAGGGTGGATGGAAAAGTAACTGACCCGGCAGGGCAACCGCTTCCAGGAACCAGTATATTGGTCAAAGGAACCAACAGGGGCACGGTTGCCGACCTGGGTGGTTTGTACAACATTATGGCAAGTCCAAACGACACTTTGACTTTCTCCTTTATTGGGTTTGAGAAAATAGACAGGCTAGTCGGAAATTCCTCTATCATCAATATTACTTTGATGGAGGGTATTGAAATCGGTGAAGTGGTTGTGACTGCACTCGGAATGGAAAGAGATGCCAAAGCTTTGGGCTATGCGGTTCAGACCGTAGGGGGAGACAGGTTTACTGAGGCTAGGGAGACAAATGTTTTAAATTCCCTAAGCGGCCGTGTGGCCGGAGTACAAATCACGAATGGATCGAGTACTTTGGGAGGTTCCACAAGGGTAACCATCCGGGGAGAATCTTCTTTGAACATCAACGCCAACCAACCGCTATTCGTGGTGGACGGAATTCCTATCAGTAACAATATTGTGGGTTCATCCGGACGTGGTGGCCTGGAAGTCGATTATGGTAATTCCGCCGGAGAGATCAATCCCGATGACATTGCATCGATGACAGTTTTGAAAGGTCCTGCAGCGGCAGCACTTTACGGTTCAAGAGCTGCCAACGGCGCGATTCTGATTACTACCAAATCCGGAAAAGGCAAAAAGGGATTGGGAGTAACAATCAATTCCAATACTACCTTTGACAGTCCGTTGGTTATGCCGCAGTGGCAGGACAAATATGGACAAGGTAACAACGGCCAATTTACATTTGTCAATGGTGCCGGTGCAGGAAATGCGGATGGAGTCGATGAAAGTTGGGGCCCTGAAATGGACCAAGGTTTGAATATTCCCCAATTTGATTCTCCTAGAAACATTCCCGGATTCAGGGGAGGTGACTTGAATGCACCTGCCGGAAGTACCATCAATGCAACGCCATGGGTTTCCCAAAAAGACAACATCAACAACTTTTTCCAAACCGGTGTCACTTTAGCAAACAACGTCTCCATAGCAGGTGACAATGAAAAAGCCAATGTCCGCTTCTCTTGGACCAACCTGGACCAAAAAGGAATCGTGCCCAACACAGATTTGAAAAGAAATACCTTGGCTCTGAATTCAGGCATCAACATCGTCCCTGAGAAACTGACCTTGAATACCACGGTCAATTACCAAAATACCACTTCAGGAAACAGACCAAACATCAGCTACGGCACTGAAAGCTTGATGTACCTCTGGATTTGGTATGGACGTCAAGTGAATACTGACAATCTCAGGGATTATTGGATGCCGGGTTTGGAAGGTGTACAGCAGTTTAATTACAATTATAACTACCACGACAACCCTTACTTTACTGTCTATGAAAATACCAACGGGCAACAAAAAGGCAGGGTCTTCGGCAATGTGTCTTTGAATTACAAAATCACAGACAAACTCAATCTGATGGTCAGGACAGGTCTTGACACTTACAATGAATTAAGAGACAGGAAAAGGGCATTTTCTACACAGCGTTTTCCAAGAGGACATTATAGGGAAGACAACATCTATTTCAATGAAAGAAACTCAGATTTCTTGCTTTCCTATTCAGAAAATGGCAGAGGAACTTGGACTTACAATGTCGCTCTTGGTGGTAACCTGATGTCTCAGGAAAATAGGTTCCAACAAGTGATTGCACCTGAATTGTTGATCCCGGGGATATATAACCTGACAAATACCGCAGTAGCACTTCAAATTGACCAATTCAATTCCAAGAAGAAAATCAATTCACTTTATGGATTTGGGCAGATCGGTTTCAAAAACATATTGTTTTTGGATATCACAGGCCGAAATGACTGGTCATCCACTTTGCCGGTCAATAACAATTCCTATTTCTACCCCTCGGCTACATTGAGTGCCATCCTTTCGGATATGATCCAAATGCCAAGAAATGTCAGTTTGGTAAAAGTGAGGGCTGCATATGCTGAAGTGGGAAATGACACGAGCCCTTACAGCTTGACCAATGTGTTTAACAACCAGATCGCTTGGGGTTCTGACCAGGCCAAAACTGAATCTTCGGTTCTATCAAATGCGGATCTGAGACCCGAAAGAACAGCCTCTACCGAGTTCGGTTTTGACCTCAGGTTCTTTGAAGGAAGACTCGGTTTGGACGTTACCTATTATGACAATGTCACCCGTGACCAAATCATTCCGATCACTTTGGATATTGCTACAGGATACAACAGCCGGATCATCAACGCCGGCAAAATCCAGAACCGCGGTATAGAAATCGTAGCACTGGCCAACCCAATTAAAAGACAAAATGGCTTTCGCTGGGATGTCATTGCCAACTTTACCAGCAACAGAGGAAGGGTTTTGGAACTGACTGAAGGTTTAGATACCTATACTTTGACTGCGACTAATGGTGCATTTATCCAAGCTAGAATCGGAGAAAGAATGGGCAACATATACGGTGTCGGCTTTGCAAGAGTGGAAGACCAAAACAGCCCATATTTTGGACAGATCATACACAACAGCACCGGAACGCCCTTAAGAGATTCAGAATTGAAACTTCAGGGAAATTACAATCCTGATTGGATGCTTGGTATCCAAAATAACTTTAGCTACAAAAATTTCAACCTCGGATTCTTATTCGATATCCGTTATGGAGGTATTGTGGTATCGAGGACCAAAACAATTGGTAGTACTTCAGGACAATTGGAAGAAACACTTTTTGGAAGGGAAAACGGATATGACCTAACTGTAGAAGGTAACGGCATCATAAGCCCTGGGGTCATTCAAAATGCTGATGGTTCATTTACCCCAAACACCATCAAAATCACCTCTAGAAACTGGCACAACAGGTATTATGAGCGAAATAATGTGGAAGCAGCAAAATACGATGCATCTTATGTAAAACTGAGAGAGGTAACTCTTGGATATAATGTCCCTAGAGAGTTGATCAGAAAGTTACCTTTTGAGGATATCAAAATTTCCCTTGTTGCCAGAAACCTAGCGCTTTGGACCGAAAATCCACATTTTGACCCCGAAACATTGGCTATGTCCGGCGGAACATTGCAGCCTGGAGTCGAAAATATGGCTTTTCCATCTACCAGAAGTCTTGGGTTTAATATCAACCTTAAGTTTTAATAAGCAAAATTTCTGAACATACATTGTTATGAAAACCAATATCAAAAAACTATTCACTGCCCTCCTAGCCCTTCAATTGGGTTGGTTCGCAGCTTGTACAAGTGATTTTGAGGAAATCAACAGTAATCCCAATTCACCGGAAACTGTCCCTTCCTCCCTATTGCTGCCGACCATACTGAGAACAACCGCCAACCAACATGCCGGTCAGGCATGGGGGATTGGCAATGTGGTCATGCAATACACCGCCAAAATCCAGTTTACCAATGAAGACCGCTACAATTGGGGTCCTTTCGGTGATCCGTATGGCAGCTTCTTCAATGCCCAAAGGGACATTGCCAACATCATCAAAATCTCTGAGCCCCTTGGCCAAAACAATTATGTGGGCATAGCCAAAGTTGTCCGTGCTGTTCAATATGCATTCATGACAGACGCTTATGGGGAATTGCCATATTCAGAGTCTATTCAAGCAAAAGACGGTATCAACTATCCGGTTTTTGATTCTCAGGAAGCGATTTACGAAGGTATCTTGAAAGATTTGAGAGAAGCAAATGAGCTTTTGGGTACAAGTACGGAGGCTGTGCGTGGTGATATTCTTTTCGGAGGAAATATTCTTAATTGGAAAAAATTTGCCAATTCACTTAGGATCAGGGTTTTGATGAGAATTTCTTTGAGAAAGAATCCATCCACAGAATTGCAGCAAATCCTAGCTAATCCCACTCAGTTCCCGATTTTTACCGGAAACGGTGACCATGCGGTATTGCAGCATTTGCCTGATGTACCTAATCAGCACAACCTCTACACCACCCGGTCAGGTTCTTTTGACGAATACAGGTTGAGCAAAAACATGGAGCTTACCTTAAAAGGTTTGAACGATGCAAGACTTTTCGCCTATGCCCAACCTACCAATGCTTCTGCTGCCGGCATAGTGGGAAATCCAGCTGATTACAGTGGCGTACCAAACGGTCTTTCGGATGAGGAAGCACTTCAATATTCGCCTTCCGGGGATCCTACAAAAGGTGGTTCAAATTTCATCTCAAGGGTAGGTTTCCTTTGGACTTGCGCAGCTTGTACCCCACGTGCCAACCCGATAGGCTATCAATCTATCCTCATGAATTATTCTGAATTGCAGTTTTTGCTCGCAGAAGCAAGAGAAAGGGACTATATCACCTCGGGTTCAGCAGAAGAATATTACCTCAATGGCATCAATGCTTCATTCGACTATTATGAAGCCAGATACAGGGTCGTCAATCTTCCCCAAATCGCGGATAGACTAAACATCGGAAATGAGTATTTTTCCCAGCCAAGTGTTTCCTACACAGGAACACAAGCTGAGAAACTTGCAAAAATCGGGACACAAAAATGGATAGCGCTTTATTTCTCCGGTTTGGAAAACTGGTACGATTGGAGAAGAACCGGCATTCCAAACATTGTTCCGGGGCCGGCTGCATTTGAACCAAATGTACCTAGAAGGTTTATGTATCCTTCATCTGTGCAGGCATTGAACGAAGACAATTACAGGGCAGCACTTGCAAGGCAAGGTGAAGACAGAATCTCTACCAGAGTTTGGTGGGATGTGGCTAGATAATTTAATGGAAAAACAATAAATTCCTGCCTGTTCCGGTATCAGAACAGGCAGGATTTTTAACAATACCCCATGAAAAATAACAGAAGAGATTTCCTTAAACAGGCAGCAATTTTTTCAGGAAGTATGGCACTATGGGGAGGAATCCCCCAAGCCATCCAAAAAGCGATGGCCATCAGCCCCGAGACAGGTACGACATTCCTTGATGCGGAGCATATCGTGTTTCTGATGCAGGAAAACAGGTCTTTTGACCATGCATTGGGTTCTCTTCAGGGAGTCCGTGGCTTCAATGACCCAAGAGCTATCAAGCTTACCAATGGCTTGCCCGTATGGCTGCAGCCTGACAAATCAGGAAATAACTACAAGCCCTTCCACCTTGATATCCTAAACACCAAAGCTACTTGGATGGGGGATATTCCTCATTCTTGGGAAAATCAAGTAGACGCAAGGAATGAAGGAAAATATGACGGATGGGTAGAATCCAAAAGACCCGGAAACAAAGAATTCAGTCATGTACCCTTGACCATGGGCTATTACAAAAGAGAAGACATCCCATTTTATTATGCTTTGGCAGATGCCTTTACAGTCTGCGACCAGCATTTTTGCTCGGCATTGACCGGTACCACTACCAACAGGATGTATTTTTGGACTGGGAAAAGCAGAAATCCCAAAGACGGATTTTCGGTTGTCCGGAACTCCGAAGCCACTTATTCCAAAGAAGTAGATTGGAAAACTTATCCTGAAAGACTGGAAGAAAACGGAGTATCATGGCGAATTTACCAAAATGAAATAAGCTTGTCATCAGGCTTAGAGGGTGAAGACGAATCACTTTTAGCAAACTTCACAGACAATAACCTAGAGTGGTTCAAGCAATACCACGTGCGCTTTGCCAAAAGCCACTACCCATTTTTACAGAAAGCTGAAAAAGAACTGCTGAAATCTATCGCTGATTTGGAAACTTCGATGAAATCCAATCCGGTCAATGGAATGGAAATAGCATTGGGAAAAAACAAAACGAAGTTGGCGTATGTCCAAGAAACCTTAGACAAATATCATCCGGACAACTTTGACAAGCTTTCTGAAACAGAGAAAAATCTCCACAATAAAGCATTTACAATCAATGCTGAAGACCCTGATTTCCATCAAACCGAATGGATGGAATATGAAAAAGACGGGGAAACTTTCAAAACAAGAATCCCTAAGGGCGATATCCTCCACGAATTCCGAAAAGATGTCAAAGAAGGAAAACTTCCGACCGTATCTTGGCTAGTCGCTCCACAAAAATTCTCCGATCACCCTTCCGCCCCTTGGTACGGCGCATGGTATGTCTCTGAGGCCATGAATATCCTGACTGAAAATCCTGAAGTCTGGAAGAAGACCATTTTTATACTCAACTACGACGAGAACGATGGTTATTTTGACCATATCCCTCCTTTTGTCGCCCCACATCCTTCAGATCCAAATTCCGGAAAAGTAACTGAAGGCATTCAGACAAAAGACGAATTTGTCACCATGGAGGAAGAACTCTCCAAACCCGGAATGAAGCCTGAAAATGCCCGCCAAAGTCCGATTGGTTTGGGTTATAGGGTTCCGCTGATCATCGCCTCCCCTTGGACGCGCGGCGGTTGGGTCAACTCAGAAGTCTGTGACCTGACTTCTCCCCTGATGTTTTTGGAGAAATTTCTCAAACACAAAACCGGAAAAGACATCACAGAAGACAATATCAGCAGTTGGCGAAGGACCGTTTGCGGTGACCTCACTTCTGCTTTCAGACCTTATGATGGCGAGAAAATAGATTTTCCAAAACCCGTAGTACAGCAAGAATTTATGAAAATGATCCACCAAGCAAGTTTCAAAAACCTGCCTGACAACTTCGGCCCTTTGAAATCAGAAGAAATCCAAGCTGTCAAAAAAACCGGGAGAAAATCCAAAGTCCTGCCCAGGCAGGAAGCCGGAACAAGAAATTCCAATGCCCTTCCTTACGAATTATACCTTGATGGGGCAATGGATGACTTTCAGCAATCATTCAGGTTAGTTTTTCAAAATTCTGATAAAGTATTTGGGAAAAATACAGCCGGTATACCATTCCAAGTCTATGCCCCTGCCAAATATTTGGAAAACGGAAAGTGGATGCCGATGAAAGTCTGGTCTTTTGCTTTGGAACCCGGAACAGACCTTGATTACCTATGGCCATTGGTCAATTTTGAAAACGGGCATTACCACTTGGATGCTTATGGTCCTAATGGATTTTACAGAAGTTTCAAAGGCTTGAGAAACGAACCCTTGGTGGAAGTCAGTGCAACATACGACCTCAAAGAGCCAAAAAATCCCAAGTTGGTTCTCACTATCAATAACCACGACAAGGTCAAAAATTTGGACTTGGTCTTGGAAGACCAAGCCTATGGAAAAGCTCAGACGGAAATTTCAATCAACCCGAACGCTGAAAAAACTATCACCTTAGAAACCAATAAAAGTTTTGGTTGGTATGATTATTCCTTGACTATCAGAGGCAATGAGTTTTTTGAAAGAAGACTTGCCGGAAGAATAGAAACAGGATTGCCTTCCAAAACAGACCCGCAGATGGGAAACCTTACACTTGAAAGCAATTCCTTTAACGTATGAAAAAGATATATCTAACCGGACTTTTTTTCTTTGCCCTGGCTTTTAACATTTCCGCACAAAACTTCAAAACGGAAAACCTGATCTTTATTACCCTTGATGGTCTGAGATGGCAGGAGGTATTTTCAGGCGCAGACTCTCTTTTGGTAGTAGATACTAAATATGCACAGGATCCTGAAAAACTCACAAAAGCCTTTTGGCACCTTGACCCAAAACTCCGAAGGGAGTTGTTGATGCCGTTCTTTTGGGATGTCATCGCAAAAGAAGGTCAACTACATGGCAACAGAAAATATGGCAGCAAAGTGAATGACAAAAACAGGATGGTTTTTTCCAAACCCTGCTACAATGAGATTTTTGCCGGATATCCTGACGATGAGCGCATCAACAGCAACAGTCAAGAGAATAACCCAAATCCAAATTTCTTGGAATTCCTTCAGAAGCAGCAAGGTTTTGAAAACAGTATTGCAGCTTTTGCATCTTGGGATGTTTTTCCTGCTATCCTCAATAGAGACAGAAATGGATTGAAACTGAATGCGGGATTTGAAAAAGCCCAAGGTGAAGGTTTGACTGAAATTGAGACATTCCTAAACCGTGCACAAGACGAGATACGTGGTCCTTGGGGCGGCGTTAGATTGGACTTTTTCACCCACCACTTTGCGATGGAGGAATTGAAAACCAGAAAGCCAAAAGTCCTTTATATCGGATATGGCGAGACAGACGACTACAGTCACGACGACAGGTACGACCAATACTTGCTCTCCGCAAGACAGACAGATGCGTACATCCGTGAGATCTGGGATTTTGTCCAAAATGATCCACAATACAAAGGTAAAACCACTATGGTTATCATGACTGATCATGGGCGCGGGGTATATCCAAAAGTCAATTGGAAAAGCCATTCTGTCAATACCCCTAATTCGGACGAAATCTGGATTGCAGCCATTGGACCTGATACCCCGGCTTTGGGTGAAGTGAAAAAAGAAGACCAAACCTATGCCATGCAAGTGGCTCGAACAATGGTTGAATTATTGGGATTCCAATATCCTGTGGCAAAAGCAGGCAATGTCATTCCTGCAATTATGGGGAAATGACACTTAAGGTTTTCATCGTCTTCCTTGTTTTGAGTGGATGCCATCCAAAAGAGCAGGAAATAAAACCGACTTTTTCTTCCTCTTTCATGTCCTATCGGAAAGACAAGCAGATGGGTTCTATTTGGGATTTTGTACCAAAAGAAGAAATCCATGAATTGTCCTTTGGTTGGGAATACCATGGTTGGGATACTTTGAGGGGAACAGTGGCTATTTTCCCTGATTTGGAATTGGGTACTGAAGTAAATCTACCTCACCGCATACCTAATCCCAATACCAACATCTGGTATTCGGGAGAATTTGAACTTGAAAATGGGATTTTGGCCGTGAAAGCGGATGATGGTCAGCAGGTTTGGGTAGAAGGAAATCCTATCTTTCCCGACCAAGACCACGTCTACCAAATCCCAAAAACCAAAGGACAGATTACCATCAGGGTAATAAACAATGCCGTGGCCGGCGGTCTGAAAGAAGTTAATTGGATTCCTATTGTAGTTTGGGAAAAAGCCAAAATGGATTTTACAGAGGAAATGCAGCGAAAATTATTTGAAGCGAAATCCCAACTAAAAATGGTTGATTTTGCTTCCAATAATTTCAAAGAATTCCCTATTTGGTTTTCAGATCCGGTCATTTTACCATTTGGCAAAGACGATTATCTGATCCGATGGACTGGGGAAAAAGGACACGAATCATGGCTGTATTTTGGTCCTGACTCCACAGACATGCATTTTTCAACTATAGCAACAGTAACAAAGGGTACTTATTCTGCTTTTCTACCCAAAAAGAAAGCCCAGTTTTTCAGGTTTGAAATGTCCAAAACCCAATCTCCTGTTTTCGCTGCTCCTACAAAGGAATCAAAATCCCAAATAAACTTTGCCCTTTGGGCTGACAGTCAAGGCGGATGGGCAGAATTTGAAAGTATTCTTCAGCAGGTAAGGGGAAAAAATCCTGATTTTACCATAGGAATCGGGGATTTGGTGGGAAATGGAAGACTGGAAAGTGAATACCAAAAATTGCTTCAATACCTCTCCCCTATTGCAGTTCCCCATTATTTGCTGCCTGGAAACCATGATTATGACGGTTCATACCAAACATGGATTCCCGGATCCTTCCGAAAAGTGCTCAAAACCGAAAGCCAAAAAAACTACTTTTCATGGCAAGATGGACCCTGCGCTTTTATTGCATTGGACCCAAACGAAAACTTTCCTGTCGGGATTCCAGCCAATACGGAGCAATACGAATGGTTTCATCAAGAAATCAAATCTAAAAAATGGAATGATGCTGCCTGGAAAATCATATTGGTTCATCAGCCCCCATTCAGTCAAGGTTGGATGGGGTATCATGGGGAGAAAAGTATGGAGAATCTATTAAGGCCTGTGTGGGAATCCGGCTTGGCCGATTTGGTGGTTTCAGGCCATACCCATGATTACGAAAGGTTGATCTTGGATCATCAAAAAGGAAAAACTGCTTTTTTGATCATTGGCGGCGCGGGCGGTGGCTTAGAACCTGAAGACAAAAAAGAAGATCATCCGATGATGGACAAGCTCATTCGTGAGCATCATTTTGGTTGGATTGAGGCTACAAACAAAAGACTTGAATTCAAAGCCCTCAACCAATCCGGAAAAGTGATCGACTCTTTTTCGTTAGAGAAATAAGTCAATGGATCACCTTCAGCGCCAATTCTTTCAAATATTCCAAATCTGGAACCGGGATTTGTTCCTCTTTGGCCAATTCATCCCATGTTCTCATTTTGAGGGAAAGATCAAACAAAGGGTCCTTTTCAAAATTTTCGGCCTCCACGGAAGTCATGACACCACCTTGGTAACCCAAAGTCATCATACTTGCCTCAGAAAGTTTTTGAAGGTATTCAGGGTATTTGAACGTCAGGTAGCGCTTTGCCTGCACATGGTTTTCGACTAGTTTGGCTACTTTCTCAGGGAAACCAACCTCTCTCAAAAAGTCCGCACCGATCTCTTCATGCCGCTTGACACCAAAACCTCCCATATTTTCAAGCTTTCGGTCCATAGCAAATAAATGTCCCAAATCATGGAAAAAAGCTGCCAAAACTACTTCGTTTTCATAACCTTCTTTTTGGGCAAGTTGGGCGGATTGGCACATATGTTCAATCTGGGAAACGGGTTCACCTATATAATCTGCATGACCAAATTTAACATACAAGTCAAAAACCCTATTGACTCTTTCTTCCTTGGAAAGGGAATCCTTCATTTTGTTGAATGTTTATAAATACTAAATTAATCTATCTATTTTGATTCCAGACGAAAGTCAAATTAAGAAAAGGTTAAATAAAAAAATAAATGATTATCCGCTATTAGGTTAATATATTCCAAAAGGGTCAAAGATGTGTGGATAATCGACCACAGTCGATAGACGACAGTCCACAGCTGCTACCAAAAGACTTCATCCCAAGTTTTATTTTGAGAGTGGCATGAAAGCGAAAAAACATAATTAAATGATTGATTAAGGCTAAATCACCAACAGAAATTTGAATGATAACACAATAGTAACTGCATATTTTTTGACAAATAAAGGCACAAGGTTTATTTTTGCTAAACTTATGTTTGTTTGTAACCATAAAAAATAAGGAAGGATAACTCCCTTTTTCTCACTTTATATTTCAAGTCCAACAATATTTCTCATGAAAAAATCCATCAAACTCGCTGTTTTTGACATTGCCGGAACTACCATCAAGGACAACAGCAACGTTGCAGGTTCATTCCAGCATGCTTTTCTCAATCATGGATTTGAAAATGTAACTCTTGCAGAAGCGAATGAAAAAATGGGATACCCAAAACCTTTGGCTATACAGGCAATTCTTTCCAATCATATAAGCGACAAAGCGCATATTACTGCAGACCTCATCGGTGCCATACACGAGGATTTTGTCCAAAACATGATCGACTATTACCGCACCACTACAGGGATTGCACCGATGGATGATGCGGAGTCTGTTTTCGAATCACTTCAGGACTTGGGGATAAAAGTCGGGTTGGACACGGGTTTTAGTAGGGACATCACAGATGTGATTTTGGAAAGAGTAGGATGGCAAAAATCTACTCTAATCGACATCACTATATGCAGCGATGAAGTGGAAAGAGGCAGACCCTATCCTGATATGATCCAAGTGATGATGGATAGATTCGGGATTACAGACCCCAAGGAAGTCATCAAAATTGGGGATACCGAAGTGGATGTCAATGAGGGTCACAATGCGGGTTGTTTGATGAGTATTGCCGTTACCACAGGAGCTTTTTCGGAAGAAGAACTTTTGAAGCATCACCCTACCCACATCGTGAATTCATTGACAGAAATCCTGGACTTGATCGATCAATAATCTAGACAAAAACCCTCCAAGGGTTCAGAACCTTTGGAGGGCTTCCTAGAAAACCACTAAGACTTCTTTTTTCTCCCATGCTGCAGCTTCCTTTTGTCTCAAATAAACTTGCCCAAAGCAGCAATTTCAGCATGAGTTTGTTTGCTGCGGTAATGGCTTTTTTGACCTACAGCAGCATGTATGCTTTCAGAAAACCTTTTGCTGCGGCGACTTTTGAGGGGGAGTTATTTATGGGAATGGACCTGAAAGTCTGGTTGATATTGGCGCAGACATTTGGTTACATGGCGAGTAAATTCTATGGCATCAAAATCATCTCAGAACTCAAACCCGAAAAACGGGCGGTTTTGATCTTAACTTTGATCGGCATTTCATGGATGGGATTGTTGGGCTTTGCGGTACTACCTGCACCTTTCAATATCCTTTGTTTTTTGGTCAATGGTTTTCCTTTGGGATTGATTTGGGGACTGGTTTTCCATTACCTGGAAGGGAGAAAATTTACCGAAATGATGGGGAGTATCTTGGCTGTCAGTTTTGTATTTTCCTCCGGATTGGTCAAAACAATCGGCAAGTACATCATGGACGAATGGCATATTTCCGAGCTTTGGATGCCATTTTGGACAGGTGGGATATTCATGCCTTTGCTTGTGATTTCGGTTATTTTGCTCAATCAGACTCCTCCACCTAATCAAAATGATGTGGCACTTCGATCTGTCCGGACGCCAATGTCCATGAAAGAAAGAATGGATTTCTTCAATGCTTTCAAGCCGGGAATCGTCATTCTTGTCTTGGTCTATGTGGTGCTTACCGCGCTCCGTGATATCCGCGATAATTTTGCAGTGGAAATATGGGCAACAATGGGAATCAACGTCAATCCTGAGCTACTTACGCAAACAGAAATTCCAATTACCCTAATTCTTTTGGTAATGATGGCGATGTTGGTTTTGGTCAAAAACAACCAAAAGGCGCTGTTTCTGTATCATTGGATCATCATTGCCGGACTTGTCTTGACCGTCGGTGCTACCGTAATGCTGCAGGTGGGCCTTATTCCTCCCTTCCTTTGGGTGGTATTGACCGGCACAGGGATTTACATGGGCTACATTCCATTCAACTGTCTGTTGTTTGACAGGTTGATCGCTTCTTTCAAATCTGCAGGGAATGTTGGATTCCTGATGTACCTGGCAGACAGCTTCGGGTATTTGGGTTCGGTGGCAATCGTTACAGTCAAACAGTTTGGGATTTTGCAGAACATGAGTTGGCACCTTTTCTATACCCAAGGTATCTTGGTCATGCTGAGTATCGGGATAGGAATGATGCTTTTTACACTGTGGTATTTTAAAAGAAAAACAAAAACCTTCGAGTCGGGAATCGTTGAAAACATTTCTTTGGCTTCAAAAATATAAACCATGCAACCATCAGCAATCGTCATTGGCTCAGGAATCGTCGGATTGGCAGTCACAAGAGCACTTTCAAACAAAGGTTGGAAAGTCACCGTCATCGAAAGAAATCCCAAACCGGTTGGTGCATCCATCCGGAATTTTGGAATGGTATGGCCTGTGGGACAGGCTCAAGGTGAAACCTTTAACAGGGCGATGCGGTCAAGATCGATTTGGCTTGAGATGAGCAAAAAAGCGAAATTCTGGGCGGAAGAAACCGGGTCATTACACCTTGCATATACCGACTTGGAAAATCAGGTGGTCGAAGAATATGTGGCTGCGATGCAGGGCATCAAATCAGCCTTTCATTTAAATCCCACACAGACCGCAGAGAAAAGTCAGGCGGCAATCTTAAATGGGCTCAAAGGTGCACTTTGGACAGAAGAAGAAGTGATAGTAGATCCCAGGGAAGCCATCTGGCAAACTGCTGCTTACTTGGAATCTTTAGAAAATGTAATCTTCGAATGGAATAAGGCAGTCACTGAAATCAACGGAAACAAAGTCAGTTCAGGAAACCAAACCTGGGAAGCAGATCAGGTTTTTGTATGTAGCGGCGCAGATTTTGAAACTTTGTATCCCGAAATTTTTGATGCCACACCCATCACCAAATGTAAACTTCAGATGATGCGTCTTGCCAAGCAACCGGAGAATTGGCGCATCGGACCGCCTCTTTGTGCAGGTCTGAGCTTTATCCATTACAAAGGTTTTCATGTGGCACCTTCATTGGCCAAGCTCAAGAAGGTTTATGAGGAACAATATCCGGATTTATTGGATTTGGGAATCCATGTGATGGTTTCCCAAAATGGAAATGGGCAACTGACCATCGGTGACAGCCACGAGTATGGAAGGCATTTGGATCCGTTTGACAGGGAGGATATCAACAAAAAAATCACTGATTTTTTGAAGACTTTTGCGGCATTCAAGGACTGGACTATGGAATCTTCCTGGCATGGGATTTATCCCAAAATGACCGATGGAGCAACTGAATTTATCCATAAGGTCAATCCTCAAGTCTGGATAGTCAATGGCATGGGTGGGGCAGGGATGACTTTGTCATTCGGACTCGGTGAAGAAGTGGTGGAGAAAATCAGCTAAGGACTAGGGTATATTTAGATATCCTGTTATTTTTCATCATGGAAAACGAAATCTTGGTTCAGATCAGCCAAAAGATCAAAAGCATCAGAAAAGATAAGAACCTTACCATTCAGGAAATCGCCGAAAGAGCGGGCGTCACAAAGGGCTTGATATCCCAAATCGAAAATTCAAGAACGCTACCCTCTTTACTTGTCCTGATGCAGATTATCAGGGCACTTGAAGTTGACCTAAATTTCTTTTTCAATGACCTTAGTCTCGATGGTAGGGAAGCTCCGATTTTGGTCCTCAGAAAAGAAGAATACAGCAAATTCGAAAAAGAACCAGCCTCAGGCTATCAGTATGAGCGGATATTTACAAGAAAAATCAAATCCGGAGCAGTCGATTTTGTCCTGCTGGAAATCATGCCTGGTTCGGTCAGGAATTTTGTGACCACCGATGCGTTTGAATTCAAATATATCCTTCAGGGCACCGTCAAATACATTTTCCGTGATCAGACCGTCGAACTTTTTGAAGGAGATTCCATGCTTTTTGATGGACGATTGGAGCACAATCCTGTCAATGAAGGAAAGGATACTGTGAGGATGCTTGTGGTGTATTTCTTTGAAAATATGGAGTAAGGGTGAAATCCAGATTTATTTTTATGGTTATCCCTGTCTTTGCCTGATAACAGATATTCCACTACAGTCAGGACGGAAGTCGGAAGACCGAAGTACCGTGAATTTAGTTTTTATGGCTTGATTGCATTGATTAACTTTTTATTTTTTTATTGTAACAACATCAATAATCTCACCCTCCAAATTGTAAGTCCTTAATTCCAAGGAATCTCCAATCACCTGAACAGTACAATAATGATGGCCTCGGAAGTTCTTGGCAGTAAACCAAGCACGGGTTGGGGCATTGTCCTCCAAGTTACCTCCCGCTCCTCCTGCCTGCACATAGACTGTCCCATTTTCAGAATCGACTTTGCCCCCTTTCAAAGGATGCGACCGCATGTAAGTATGCAGATGGCCGAAGAAAACCATTTTTACTTCATTGGCTTCCACCAGTGAAATCAAGTCTTTCAGCTGTGGATCGCCTTGGTTTCCGGGTTCCCTCCATGTATTTCCATAATCATCCTCATCTGCAGAATAAGGAGCATGATGCAGCACGACAAAACTCCATTTTGCTTCACTTTTGGTAAGTTCATTTTCTAGCCAAACATACTGTTCTCCTCCTTTCTGAAGGTCTTTTCGGGGATTACTGTTGAGCATAAAAAAGGAAGCGTCTCCAAAATCGAAACGGTAAAAGCCTTTTTCCCCAGTATGCGGATGGTATTGTTTGTACCAATTAAGATCGCCGTCACCATTTCCCGGAACCGTTGCGACGGGTACCCTAGAGGTTAAGGCACCAACTCCCTGAAAATATTCCATAGTCCACTCAAACTTGGAATCTTTGAAACCACCATCCGTCAAATCTCCCAAATGAATCAAAAAATCCGGCCTTTCCTCCCAAAGTCCTTGGGCAACTTGGTTGTTGACCTGCGGCCTGCTTTCCGTATCGCTGATTATTCCAAAAAGAAAAGGATTGCCTATGGGCTTCGCGGTTTGGAAAGAAAGAACCGGAGTGGATAATTTTTCTCCGCTTTCAGTTTCAAATTCAATTTGGTAAAAATAGGTAGTCTCAGGTTTCAAGTTTTCAAAAATGGCTGTACTTATAGGATTTGTTGAAGCATCGAAATTCATTGTCATTTCCAAAGGGATTTTTTCTCCAAAGGTCAAAATAGCTTTTGTGGCCCGGTCCGTTTCCCAAACCAATTGGGCAGAATTTTCGCTGATATCATTGAGATACGGTCCTGCTATGAGATGGAACTTGTCAGAATAGAGCTTTCCAGCACTGATTTGTTTTTCTACTTTCGGAAAAATATCGGCTATCTCCTGTTCTGTGAGGGCTTGTTGGTATATCGCTGTTTTCTTTAGGATATCATGGGCTTCCATGTAAGGCTCCATATCCAAAAAGGATTTTAAGATCAACTGACTTCCTTCCAAAGTTTTGTCCAATTCCTTTTGCCAAACCATTTCGCCTTGTTCAAAAAGTGTAACGTTTTTCCCATCAAAGTTTAGCAAGTAATGGTTCCAGTATTTTTTCCAGGTTTTGGAATTGAATTCTGATTTTTGCCAAATCCCTTTTTCCATCAAGCCATTAATCACTTTTTTATCAAATACCGAAATAGCCATCTTTAAGTCCTCCTCCTGCCAAAATTCCCAGGAAATCCCAGCCGGATTATTCACATGGTTGAGCAATAGAAACTCCAAGGCAAATGATTTGGAAAAATCGACATTTTGGCTTTCAAACGGCTTATAAATGGCCGAAATAGGTTGATTAAGGCTGTATGGGGAGTCAGAATAACCAGCACCAAACTTTTGAAAATCTTTCAAAAAAACGGTTTCATCAGAGGACTTTGTGGCCGCATTTCTTGGAAGATCATACTGATTCCAAAACCAGAATTCTTTGGCAGGTATGGGGACTGAATCAGTGGATTGAAGTGAAGCCTTTGGAAAGAGCAATGAAAAAAGGATAAGAAAAGTCAGCATTGGAATCGAATTTTTGTTTACCAATACTAAACAGAAGAAAAATGAAAGAGATGAAGAGGGTGTTAAGAAACTGATAAATAATCATCAATAGGAAAAGCCATAACTGAAAATTTTCCAACTTTCAGTTATGGCTATCAATATTTGTTTTACTTGTTTACTATCTAGAAAAAGTAAACGAGACCATTACCCTGTCAGAAAGTTTTTGTTCTTCGGGACTAAAAGTGGGTTCCTGATAGGATTCAGACATGTCCATGGCCATCATCGCTCTTGCATTTCTCATGACCGGCATAATGACGTTTCCTGAAGAATAAGAAACCCTATGAACTTGGAGTTTGGACAAGCCCAAGGACTTGGCGATTACTTCAGCTTTTGTTTTGGCATCTGCTATCGCCAATTCAAGCAACTTGGAAGATGATGATTTTCTCAACGCATCAGATATGTTGAATTGCATGTTGTAGGTCATGTCTGTGGTCTGATGGAGGGCTTCGGTGATTTTGATCAGATTTTGATCGGCAACTTTCACTTTTACTTTGATGGTCTGCGAAGCTACGTACCCGCTGTCTTTAGAGGAATTATTACGGTAAATTCGGTTTATATTCACATAATAATTGTCAACAGTAAAGGTATATCCATCGATCCTAGTCTTTTTCAGCGCATCCTCGATGGATTTTGTTTTCTTGTTCAAGGCATTTGTCGCATCAGCCACTTTCAATGCTTTCTCTGATAAGGTGAGGTAAATCAATGCTTCGTCAGGCATGATTCCCAATTCACTTGTACCTTCAACTTCAATCAAAGGGATATTATTTTCTTGAGCGAAAGCAGATTCCAACAGGAATAAAAACGGCAATGCAAATAGTAGCTTTTTCATAATATTGGTTTTTAAGTCTTGTACGGATGATTCAAAACTTAGGCCAGTTTTTTATCTATTACCAAAAAGGATTTTTGTCAGAATTCTGCCTCATATCAAAGAGGTTCAACACAACCAATTGATTATCATACATTCCGTAGACAACTTTAAAATATGTTAAAAAATTTAAACTCCTTATTCCAGGAAGCTCGGATTCTTTTCCGATAAAAGGGTTTTGTAAAATCAACTCCAGTTTTTGATCCAAATCATTTTTGATTTTTATTGAATAAGAGAAACTTTGTGTCCTGTTTTTCCAGTATTCTAATATTCCAAAAAACTGTTCCTCTGCCTCTTCTGTCCAGATTACTTTCTGACCCATTCCTTAAACCTATTTTCGATTTCCTCTTGGCTTTTTACTCTACCATTTTCAAATTGAGCTTTAGATTTTAGGATCGAATCGATTTGTTTTTCAGAAAATGAATGGTCTTGATCAAGGACTTCATCTTCTAAAAATCTATAGATTTTGTCGAGCAAATCATCATCTTCGGTATGGTTGATGATGTTGATGATTTTTTCCTTAAGTGTATCCATACAAAGAGATTTTATGACAATTTAATGAAATTAAAATGGAGTTTCATATAATAATGCACCTAAAAAAGCTTATACAAATGAATCAAAATCTTATTTTCCCAAATCCAGGATATCCTTGATTTTGTTGGTTTTTTCCATTTCGTGGTACAATCCTTCGTAGTCATCTGCAATGATTTTATCACGGAACTTGGAAAGGTTGGAAATGTACAAGCTCATGGCCTCAAGGATATTTTTCTTGTTTTCCTGCATAATAGGAGCCCACATTCCTGGCGAACTTTTGGCTAACCTGACAGTAGACGCAAATCCACTTCCTGCCATGTCAAAGATGTTTTTCTCATCTTCCATTTTGTCCAAGACAGTTTTGCCCAACATAAAGGAAGTGATATGCGAAAGGTGGGAAACGAAAGCGAGATGTTTATCATGCTCTTCAGGATCCATAAACCGCAGTTTCATATTCAGCGCTTCCAATACCTCATAAGCCTTGGCTTTCAGGTGGATGTCGGTCTTTTCCATTTCGCAAATGATAAAAACTTTTCTGTCCAACAAATCTGCTTTGGCAGCTTTTGGACCTGAATATTCTGTTCCTGCGATCGGGTGGCCGGCGAGGTAATGTTCTCTTTTGGGATGTTCTGATACCGCCTGACAAAGCAATTCTTTGGTAGATCCAAAATCCATCACCAAAGTTTCGGAACCAATTTCATCAAGAATTTTGACCAGCAATTCTGATAAGGTATTTGCAGGCGTTGCCAAAACGATGATATCTGTGTCGGCATCGGGTTTTTCTTTGACTTCATCAATGATCCCCAAAGTCAGGGCATCCTGAAGATTTTGTGGATTGGAATCAAATCCTGTAAAATGGATTTCGGGCTTTAACTGCTTCAATGCCAGGGAAAATGACCCTCCCAAAAGTCCCAAACCGATGATGTGAATTTTTTTCATTTGTTGATAATGTATGTGGGTGATTTGTTTATGATAATCGTTTTATTGCTTCTTTGATGGATTCCTCTTTGACACAAAGTGAAAATCTTATGAAACCTTCCCCTTGTGTTCCGAAAATATGTCCGGGTGTAACAAAAATAGATTTGTTGTAAAGTAGGTTATCGACCAATTCATCTGATGTTTTTCCCTGAGGCAATTTAGCCCATACAAACATGCCCGCCGTGTCCCTTTCAAATTCCAACCCCAATTTTTCTGCCAATTCCCAAATCAATTTTCTCCTTTTGGAATAAATTTCATTCAGTCCTTTATACCAATCCCTTCCCAAGGACATGGCAGCAATGGCTCCTTGTTGAATTCCGAGAAACATTCCTGAATCCATATTGCTTTTGACTTTGGTGATGGCAGATATCCATTCGGGTTTTCCCGCCACAAAACCAACTCGCCAACCAGCCATATTAGATGTTTTGCTGAGGGAATTGAGTTCCAAAGCTACTTCTTTGGCTCCTTCAATCTGGAAAATACTTTTTGGATTATCCTCCAAAACAAAGCTGTAGGGATTGTCATTAACTATGACGATGTGATGCTTTCTCCCAAATGCAATCAGCTTTTCAAAAACCTTCAAATCAGCTTTTGCGCCTGTAGGCATATGCGGATAATTGACCCACATCAGTTTGACTTTGCTGAGGTCCATTTTTTCGAGTTCATCAAAATCAGGATACCAACCATTTTCTGATTTTAAGTCATAATAAACCGGATTAGCCAAAAGCAATTTGGTTACAGAAGTGTAAGTTGGGTAACCGGGATTTGGTACCAAAACCTGATCTCCCTCGTCCAAAAAAGTCATGGAAATATGCATGATTCCTTCCTTTGAACCCAAAAGCGGCAAAACTTCAGTTTCGAGATTGAGAACCACCCCATAATGACTTAGGTAAAAATCAGCGTATGCGGCTCTCAAAGCAGGAATTCCTTGATAGCCTTGGTAGCCGTGACTCGTAGGCAACAATGAAGATTGGTACAAAGCCTCTATGACCGATGGGTGCGGGGGCAAGTCCGGACTTCCGATACCCATATTGATGATCGGCTTTCCTTCTTCCCGCAGTCGGTTGACCTCTTTGAGTTTTTGGGAAAAATAATATTCCTGAATGCTATCTGTCCGTTTGGAAAATCCCTTCATCTTATTTCCTGCTTACATATTCACCAAAAATCTTCACTTCTCCCCCATTTTGATTGACTGCGTCTATGGCCTTCAGGTACTTGGCATAATCGTCAAATTGTGCATCAATGAAAAACGCATAGTGCCAGGGATTTTCTATAACCGGAATGGATTGGATTTTACTCAAGTCAAGGTCATTGTCACTGAGCAAAGTCAGGAGCTTGGCAAGACTTCCCTTTTCATTTCTGATCGTGATTTTGAATGAGGCTTTATTGGGTTTTTCAGTTTGCTGCGGTTTGTCTTTTTGCAGGAGAATGAAACGTGTAAAATTGTTCTTAATAGTCTGAATGTCATCGGCTAAGATTTCCAAACAATAGATTTCTGCTGCTGTCGAGCTTGCAATTGCACCCAAGCCTTTGATTTTTTCATCAGAAATCCGCTTTGCAACAGTAGCCGTATCCACATCATCGATCAATTTGATGTCAGGATAATCCTCAAAAAAGCGCTTGCACTGAAGTAAAGCCATAGGATGGGATTTTACTTCTTTGATATCAGTAATTTTTTGCCCCGGTAACACCATGAGGTTGTGGGAAATCGGTAGGTAGTATTCTTCAAAAATATGTAATTCGTGCCTGTCGATCAGGTCATAATTTGGGAGAATGGCACCTGCAATGGAGTTCTCGATCGCCATGACACCGTAAGGAACATCTCCTCTTTGCACCGCCTTGGCCACTTCCTCAAAAGTCCTAAAACCCTCGATTTCAGTATCCGCCCCAAAATAATTGAGCGCAACCTGATGGTGAAAAGAACCGGGAATACCTTGAATGGCGACTTTCATTTTGTTTGATTATTTATTTATTGAATGTGGAAATACCAAATCTAAACCCTCTATTCGTTCAAAATGCTTCACATTCATAGTCGCTAAAGGCCTGTTAAATTTCTTAGCTGTTGCAGCAATAAATAGATCAGGAAGTGCTAACTGCTGATTTGATTTTTTCAACTTTTTATGAATTTCCACAGCAATATTTGCTGACTCTCCATCAAACGGTAAAATATTAACCTCTCTTAGTAGTGAGTTCCAAAAATCAGACTGCCCCGGATTTATGCCATATTTGATTTCAAATTCAGTAATTGATGTGATTTCAAATTTTGCATATTTACCAATCAGGCCTATAAAAAATGTATCTTCTTTTTTCTTTTTTCTGAAATATTCAAAAAGTACAGAAGTGTCCAAACAGATTATTGCATTCTCCATTGGTCAATTTTTTTTCTTGCTTCTTGAATTTTTTCTAACTCGTCTGTTGTAAGCGTTGGCCCTTTTAATAGTAAATTTCTTAAACTTTCCTGTTTTGAAGACAAAGATTCAGATTTATCAGCATATTCATCCAAGAGTTTTTTCACCTCTAGAAGTTCCTCTGAGGATAATTGCTCAAGCAACCCTCTAAATTTTTCTATTTTTTCTCCAAATAAAGTTCCCATCCTTAAATCTATCTATTTTTTGAAAATAAAATAAACCGCAAGCACCAAAAACCCAAATCCGATGATATGGTTTAGTTTGATGGTTTCATTCTTGAAAAATACCAAAGTGAAAATCATAAATACCACCAAAGTGATAACTTCCTGAAGCACTTTCAATTCTACCAAAGAAAAAGGACCTCCGTTTTCTTTGAACCCTATCCTATTGGCAGGAACCTGGAAAATGTATTCAAAGAAAGCGATTCCCCAACTGATCAAAACGATCGATATCAACCCAAGATTTTCAAACCACTTCAAGTCTTTGAACTTCAGGTGTCCATACCAAGCCATGGTCATAAAGGTATTGGAAAGGATCAAAAGAAGGATTGTATAGGTGCCTTTCATGATTTAGACAAGAGATGTGAGACAGGAGATTTGAGACGTGAGACCTGAGATTGGAGATGGAAGATCAAAGTCTTGTGTGTTGTGCCTTGTGTCTTGCATCTATCAAAGAAACGTGTTTCCAAAAACTCGGATACGATTTATTGACCACTGAAGGATCTTCGACAATCACCTTCGTTTTGGTCATCAGTGGCATAAATGCCATGGCCATCCTGTGGTCATCATAGGTGTGGATAAGGACCTCATGAGGCATTGTCACGGAAGGAATCAAGGTAAAAACTTCATTTTCTCCTTCTTTGAGTTGGGCATTGAACTTCCCCAATTCTTGCTGCAAAGCATAAATCCTGTCAGTTTCCTTGATCCTCAAACTTTCCAATCCTGTAAATTTTGTCTTTTGACCAATGATCGCACAAGTCACAGCTACTGTCTGTGCCAGATCCGGGCAATGTGTAAAATTCCAGGAATCAAGTCCTTTGACAGGTTGTTTGGTGAGTTTGACCCCACCATTTTGAAATTCACTTTTGACACCAAGCCTGTCCATGATGTCCACGATTTTGGAATCTCCCTGCAGGCTATTTTCTTTCAGGCCTTCCAAAAAGAGCTCCCCTTCATCGGCACAAGCCAATAAACTGAACCAATAACTTGCTCCCGACCAATCGCTTTCGACATTGAATTGGGTAGGTTGATAAGCTTGATGGGAAACTTTGATGAAATTTCCTTCCCAAGTATACTTTATACTAAAAGCAGCCATGAGTTCAAGGGTCATTTCGATATATGTCCTCGATCCGATTTTTCCTGTCAGTTCCAATTCGAGTCCCATAGGAAGCACCGGCGCAACCATCAACAGTGCTGAAATATATTGGGAACTCACATCTCCCCGGATCGTGATTTTATTTGTTTTTTGTTCTTTCAGGCCATGAATGGCCAAAGGTGGAAAACCTTCCTTATTCATGTAATGGATTTCAGCACCTATTTCTCTCAACGCATCCACCAAAATACCGATTGGCCTTTCACACATACGGGGTGTTCCGGTCATGACCTTATTTTGATTGGTGGCTGCGGCAAAAGCAGTCAAAAACCGCATGGTCGTACCGGCATCCAAAACATCAAAGATTGCGGGATTTTCTCCAAGCAACCTGATCATGGTCTGTGTATCACGCGCTTCGGCAAGGTTGCTCAGTCTGTTCTCGCCTTCTGTAAGCGCATCAATGACCAATGCCCTGTTGCTTTCACTTTTGGAAGATGGAAGCGGGATGACTGCAGGTGGAAAAGCACTAATCTGGCTTAGAAATAAAGTTTCCAAGGTTGGATTCATTGGTTTAATGGAACTTGGGAAGTTAATGATTGGTAAAATGAGATGGCTTCTTTGATTTCTTCAGCTGACCCTTTGATGTTGTAATCACAATTGCCTATCCTTCTCAAAAGTGAAAAATTCACCGTTGAACCTTCATTCTTTTTATCCTGACTGCACAATTTGATGATGTCATCGATATCAGCTTCGGGAAACTGAATAACCCCGTATATTTCAGTCAAGGCATCAGTAATGTCTTGGAGATCTTCTTTTGGCAATCCTGATTTTTTATGGGAAAGAAAGGCCTCGCAAACCATCCCTACTGCAATGGCTTCACCATGCAGCAAATGTTTATCGGTATTGAGGTAAAAAGACTCGAAAGCATGGCCGATAGTATGTCCAAAATTCAGGATCTTTCGCAAACCTACCTCTTTGGGGTCCTTTTCGACGACTTCTTTTTTGATTTGAACTGACTTTTCAATGATCTCACGCCAATTCTGCTTTTCCCAATCTGCGATTTTAAGGCAAGAAAAGTAGTTGGCATTTTGGATCAAGCCGTGCTTCAAGACCTCTGCGTAGCCAGACCGGAGTTCTTCATGGGGAAGAGTTTGGAGGAAAATTTCTGAAATCAAAACCAGTTCTGGTTGGGTAAATACGCCTATGTGGTTTTTGAAACCATTGAAATCAATCCCCAATTTTCCACCCACACTGGCATCCACCTGCGAGAGCAAAGTTGTCGGAATATTGATGAATCGGATTCCTCTTTTGTAAGTTGCCGCACAAAAACCTCCCATGTCCCCGGTTACCCCTCCACCAAGATTGATGATCAAAGCTTTTCTGTCGAAGCCTTCATCAGTCATCCATTGCCAGATATGGGTACAGGTATTGAGGTTTTTATTGATTTCGCCGGCAGGAAAAGAAAAATGTTTATGGCCTTCCGGCAACATCTTATCGATAATTGGATAGCAGAATTTTGAAGTATTTGAATCTGAGATGACTCCCAACTGAGAATAGCCCAATTGGTTCAGGTATTTGCTCAAATCAAAAGAGATATTGTTAGAAAATATTACTGACTCCAAAACATTGGGGATTTTAAGGTATAAATAGAAAATCTATTTTGATAGGTAAGAAGTGAGAGGTAAGAGGTGAGGACGGATACCTCTTACCTTTTACTTCTTACCTTCATTTTTTCACAGGATCAGCTTCTCTCAATTGCTTTTCCTGTCTTTTTACTGATTCTTCGTGTATACAGTAAAGCAATTCCTTCATGAACTTTTCTGAGAGGTTTTTTTGAACGCCCTTTTGGGTACGAGATTCCATGACGAATTTCCATCGATCGGATTGGAAGACAGTCAGGTGATTTTCCCTTTTGTATGCCCCAACTTGATCAATCAGAGAAAACCTTTCCTGAAGGATATCCAGTAATTGGTCATCCAGATGGTCAATTGCAGTTCTGAGGTCATTCAATCTTTCTCCCGGATTTTCACTACCCAATGTATCCTTGAAATCTATCAAAGAAAGGATTTCTTTCAACCTCTTAGGCGTGACCTGTTGCTTGGCATCAGACCAGGCATTATCTGGATCATGGTGTGTTTCGATCATCAAACCGTCTAATCCAAAATTGATGGCTCTTTGAGAAGTTTCAAGAATTCCTTCCCTGTTTCCAACAATATGGCTTGGGTCATTGATCACTTCCATTCCTTTCCACTCTCTTTTCAAGTGAATGGGCATGGACCAATTTGGCTTGTTTCTGAATCTTTTGTCGTAAGAATCAGAAAATCCGCGGTGGATTGCTGCCAATTTATTGATTCCTACAGAATGCATTCTTTCCAAAGCTCCGATCCAAAGCTGTAAATCCGGGTTCATCGGATTTTTGATCATCACAGGAATATCCACACCTTTGAGTGCGTCGGCGATTTCCTGCACTGCAAATGGGTTGACAGTAGTTCTTGCCCCTACCCACAATACATCTACCTTATGTTTCAAGGCCAATTCTACGTGGGCTGCGTTTCCGACTTCAGTTGTGATGGGGATGTTGAGATGGTGTCTCACAATTTCCATCCATTTCAAACCTTCTTCTCCAATACCTTCAAAACTTCCAGGCCTTGTTCTTGGCTTCCAGATTCCTGCACGGAACATATCCGGGACCATGTTTTCTTTTTTCATGTCCAAGCAGACTTTTTCGATCTGCTCAGGTGTCTCTGCACTACATGGTCCTGCAATGATAACATGGTCTTCTATTCCGAATCCCCAGTCTTTGATTTGTAAATGGTCTTTCATGATTTGATAGGTTTAATAAAAAAAGCCCGACTCTTTCGAACCGGGCTTTTTTTGCTTTATGATTTTTTAGATTTTTTCTAGACAATAAGCAGCTCCGATTCGGCTTTGAAGACGAAAGTAAAAGTAATAAAAGCTAAAGAAGGCGAATGCTGCGATTAACATGTTTCAAAAGTAAGAGCCTCTTTTTTAAAAACAAATTAATTAATAAATAATTTCTTGCTTTTTATTCAAAAATCCGATCAACCATTAGGGATTCAATAAGTACCATCATAAATCAAGCAAATTTCAAAATATAATTTTGCATCATAGTTTGATCAAGATGAAATCTATTTAACTTTTTGCCAACTCTGATGTATTGTTTTATCCCGTGATTCATAATCATGTTTTTATTGTTTACTCCCCTACATATCACATCAAATAACAAAACATTCCCCTACCCCATGAGGTTTTTTTAATATATTTGCCCCGTAATTTGAGTCCTATGCCTGTCAAACCCAATATTTCTTTTGAAAATCTTGAAGTAGCATTTGCATCCAAGTCAGATGCTGAGCTAAAAAAAATGTACCTCATTTTTGCCACGGTAAACAATAACCTTGCAGTGAGTGTAGGCACAAAACTAGCCAACTGGTCTTTTGCACTTGGACTGCCCATCAAGGGTATTATGAAAAAAACCATGTTTGGGCATTTCTGTGGAGGAGAAGATATCGATGATTGTCAACTCGCCCTTAATGAACTTGCCAAATACCATATCAGGACTATTCTTGATTATTCCGTAGAAGGGGAAGGAGATGAAGCAAGCTATGATGCAACCAAAAATGAGATTTTAAGAACCATAGAAAGATCTGCAGGTGATGAAAATATTCCTTTTGCGGTTTTTAAAGTCACAGGTCTCGGTGATTTTGAAATCATGACCAAAATCCAAGAAGAAAAAACTTTAAATGAAAAGGAGAAAACTTCATTTGACAAGCTCAAAAACAGGATAGACGAACTTTGCAGGGCGGCTTATGAGGCCAACACAAAAATATTGATCGATGCGGAGGAGTCTTGGTTTCAGGATGTGATAGATGAGATGGCTTACGAGGCCATGGCAAAATATAACAAGCAATCTTGCATCGTATACAATACTTATCAGATGTACCGTCATGACATGCTTGACAGACTCAAAAAAGCACATGCTGTGGCGCTTGAGAAAGGATATTTCCACGGAGCAAAATTGGTTCGTGGTGCTTACATGGAAAAAGAAAGAGACCGTGCTGTAGAAAAGGGATATCCAAGCCCTATTCAACCAACCAAAGAATCTTCTGACAAGGACTATAATGCCGCTTTGGAGTTTTGTGTTGAAAACATCAAAACCATGGGCTTGGTATCAGGGTCCCACAATGAAAAAAGCAATCTACTTTTGACCGAATTGATTTCAAAATATGGGATCAATTCAACGGATGAAAGTATCTACTTTGCCCAACTTTACGGAATGAGCGATAACATTTCGTTTAACCTTGCAAAAGCCGGTTACAATGTGGTGAAATATGTTCCTTATGGTCCAGTGGAAAAAGTTATGCCCTACCTTTCCCGAAGGGCCGAAGAAAATACCTCGGTAGCTGGTCAAAGCAGCAGGGAATTTGAACTTGTCAAAAGGGAAATTGCAAGACGGAAAGCGGCTAAGAAATAATGGTTATTGGTTTTTATAATTTGAACTGAACAATATAGAGAAATGCAGTTATTAAGCGAACAGGAATTAGAAAGAAGAAAAGACAGGGAAGAATTGATGAAATTGGGCATAAACCCCTATCCTGCCGAGTCATTCTTTGTCAATGTAACAGCGGAGGATATCCATAAAAATTACGAAAATAGAAAAACCGACTACAAAGACATTTCCATAGCAGGAAGGTTGATGACCAAAAGAATTATGGGTTCAGCTTCCTTTGCCGAAATCCAGGATGCTACAGGAAGACTTCAGGTCTACCTTAGAAGAGATGATTTGTGCCCTGATGAAGACAAGACTTTCTACAATACTGTATTTAAAAAGCTTTTGGGGATAGGTGATTTTATCGGCCTGAAAGGATATATTTTCACCACCCAAACAGGTGAAATCTCTCTTCATGTCACTGACTTAAAAATCCTTTCAAAATCCATTAAACCTTTGCCGGTAGTAAAAAGAGACGAAGAAGGGAATATCTATGATGGATTTACCGATCCGGAAATGAGATACCGTCAGCGGTATGTAGACCTTACCGTCAATCCGGAAGTAAAAGAAGTTTTTGTCACAAGGTCAAAGGTAATCACCAATATGCGCCGCTATTTTGATGACCATGGTTGGCTAGAAGTGGAAACCCCCATCTTGCAGCAGGTTCATGGAGGAGCAGCAGCACGCCCCTTCAATACCTACCACAATACCTTGGATATGCCTCTTTACCTGAGGATTGCCAATGAATTGTACCTGAAAAGATTGATTGTCGGTGGGTTTGATGGTGTATATGAATTTGGTAAAATGTTCAGAAATGAAGGGATGGACCGTACCCACAACCCTGAATTTACAAGCATGGAAATTTATGTAGCATACAAAGACTATATCTGGATGATGGAAATGGTTGAAGACCTGATCGAAAAAGTCACCCTTTCTATCCATGGAAATACTGTAGTGAAAGTTGCGGACAGGGAAATTGATTTTGCAAGGCCTTACAGAAGGTTGACGATGTTTGATTCAATCAAAGAATATGCAGGAATTGATGTGAGCGAAATGGATGAAGCAGGCCTTAGACTGGTTTGCTTAGATCTTGGCATACAGGTAGACAACAGTATGGGCAAAGGGAAGCTGATAGATGAAATCTTCGGTGAAAAGGTTGAAGCCAATTTGATCCAACCCACCTATATTACAGACTATCCAGTCGAAATGACCCCATTAGCAAAAAAACACAGATCCAAAGAAGGATTGGTAGAAAGATTTGAGCTTTTTGTCAATGGGAAAGAAATCGCCAATGCCTATTCGGAATTGAACGATCCTATCGTACAAAGAGAAAGGTTTGAGGATCAATTAAAATTGGCAGCAAGAGGTGACGATGAAGCCATGGCCATGGATGAGGATTTTCTCAGGGCATTGGAATATGGCATGCCTCCAACCTCTGGATTGGGAATCGGAATCGACAGACTCACAATGTTATTGACTAATAAGACTACCATTCAGGAAGTCCTTTTCTTCCCTCAGATGAGGCCTGAAAAGAAAATGAAAATCGCTTCGGACGAGGATTTTATGGAATTGGGAATCCCAATCGGGTTACTACCTGTAATCAGAGACATGAACATCCAGACCCTTGAACAGCTTAAGGAAATGGATGCTAACAAACTGTTCAATGATGTCTGTGGCAGAAGGAAGAAATTGAAACTTGAAGTTCCAAATCCTTCAAAGGAAGAGGTTGAAAAATGGCTTTCTTAAGTTAACTTGATGATTTACCAAAATCCGGATAAAAATTCCGGATTTTTTTTAGCTTATTCCTAAATCAATGAAAGTGAAAAATATCCCTATACCCTATTTTTATATTATCAAATAATTAATGTATTTTTTGATTTATATTTATTTAATAAATATAATTGTTAACAGATGATTAATGAAATAGCTTTTTATTTAAAATTATGAATTTACGCCTCAACTCAGAATTTGGAACATTAAAAGCGGTTTTAATGCACCGTCCGGGCAAGGAAATAGATCGCTTGACTCCATATAATAAAGATTTGCTCTTATTCGAGGATGTTCCTTATCTGGAAGCGATGCAGAAAGAGCATGATTTTTTTACTGACCTCATCAAACAGACTACAGGAGCACAGGTTTTTAGGCTCCATGAATTACTCATCCAGGTTCTTTCCAATAGACCTATCCTCGAAAATCTAATGCATGATGCCCTTACCAAATCCGGCCTGACGCATTTTAAAGAACATATTTTAGATAGATTGTCGACTGCTGAATGTGCCACAGCTTTGTCAGCTGGGATAAAAGTCCATGAACTCAAGCGGAAAATCCCCAACTTGCCAGTGGGTGAACTGTTGGATTACGCCTTTGTGATTCCTCCAAGCCCCAACCTGTATTTCCAAAGAGATCCAATGGCCATCACACCTGGAGGAATTATTTTTTCAAGCATGAAAAAAGAGGGAAGACAAAGGGAAGCCAATATCCTCCGGGCAATATTCGAAAACCACGTGGATTTCAAAGACCATGTCAACCGCCTTTATCCTATCAATGGCCATGATATGCCTCCAAGCATTGAAGGCGGGGATGTGATCGTACTCTCCAAACATGCAGTAGCCATCGGGAATTCTGAAAGAACTGATGAAAAAGCCATCTACCATGTGGCCAAGGCCCTTTTGGCAGAAGGAAGCGTTGAGAGGGTTTATGAAGTTCATCTACCCAAAAAACGTCAGTATATGCATCTCGATACTGTTTTTACCATTTTGGATGAAAACCTGGTCTTAACTTATCCTGATGCCCTGAATGCTGTCCTCCAAACATCTCTTTATACATTGAAAGAAATAAAAGATGATAAGATCCACATCAAAAGACAAGTGTTGAACGAATCCCTACTGACTGTTTTAGAAAAGGAGATTCCACATCTTGAAATACTTTCAACAGCTGACGGAAAACCTGATTATTCGATGAGGGAACAATGGTTTGACGGTGCCAATGTATTTGCGATAGGTCCTAGAAGGGTTATTTCTTACAATAGAAATATCCACACAAACCGGGCCCTTAGAAATATGGGGGTTGAAGTTTTAGAAATCCCTTCTTCAGAACTTTCGAGAGGATTGGGTGGTCCAAGGTGTATGACCATGCCATTGAGCAGGGCTAAAATATAAGACTTATTCTTTAGAATATTCCCTAAAGTCATATTTTGCTCTTAGGTACAAATGATTACCTAGGCTATCCACCCGGTAGCTTTCTCTTTTTTGAGGGAAAAGAATCCCTGTAGAATTATCCCAGTCCTGATTGTATACCATGCTGAAATGGTCATTTGTCTTGACCCTGTACCCTATAATCCTGAAGGATTCCCTGTCAAAAAAATACCACCAAATATCTACTGAAGGATCTTTAGGATCACCGTCTATGACTTGGATAGTCTCCACTTCACTCCCATCGGCCAATTTGGTGATCCCTAGGTATTTCAGGTTTTTACCTTGTTGCAATAAATCAAATGGCTTTGTCAATACATAATAGGCAGCATCTACATCCTTCTTTTTATTGGCCAAAAAACCCTCATTTTGAATTTCATTCTCACCCATCCAATATCTTGTTCTAGCTCCGTCAAAAATAATTTTATGGGTAATACTGTCTTTAACCCAAGACATATAGGCTTCAAAAAAAGGCTGCTTTCTAAATTCGATGTTTTGGATCGAATGGGTTTCCAAGGTGCCATCCTCAAAAAAAAGCCATGTTTCTTTCTCTAATGAAAAAGACTCCAAGGAATTCCATGTATCAGCACCTCCATGAGTAGCTATTGATTTTTTGATTATCGTGACCGCTCTATTCTCATTACAAGAAGAGCAGCATACGAATAGAATTGAGGAATAGATAAAGAAATTTGAGAGACTGAATTTCATGGGATTATTGTCATTTTTTTTGCAAAGGTAAAAATTAACATCGGAGGAAAAATAAATAAACTAAACATAAAAAAAGAGGGGGACTGTGCCCCCCTCTTGAATTTTTGCAACAAGAATTTTAATAACCTGTTGATTTTTTTGGATCTAGTTCCGCGTTTGTTCTTGCATTTAAGAATCCAGGATCTAATCTACTTGTTTTCAATTCAGTGATTGGTGCAGTATCAATTTGTGCGACACCGGCCAAAACACGGCTATTTCCTGAATCATAATAAAGTGCAAAATCATTTGGCCCAAGTTCGATAACAGAGGCACAGGCGATCGTCACATTTGTCATATCTCTCATAATCGGATGTGGCCTTAATGAGGATGCTGGTAGGATATTGTATCCACAGTCCACCGCATTACCGACATTTCTCATAAATGCTCCCATGTTGATTAAAAATTGATTCTCTACGGCCAAACCCACATTTGTATAAAATCCGTCCCACTCTCCGATAAATATTATTCTTCCACCTTCCTCAGCAAAAGCTTTCATGGAGTTGATCTCGGCAACAGAAAATTGAATTTTAGGGAGCCACAAGAATAGTATCTTTACATCTGCTGGAATATCGGTGAGTGGAGTGCTGGAAGAATTGATAAAGTCAAGATCAAACCCATAATTTCTGATTTCATCATGAAGCCTTGAATGCGTTCCTGATTGATCACAGGACTGTGGATAGCCTGAATTTCTACCGCAATCAAAGAGAACCCTTGTACCATTTGCCCTTTCTCCAATAGTGGTATAGTTAATAAGGTTTCTTACAAGTAGAATATTATTGGGGTTATTTAAAGAATTATTATCGATATGATTTACATCATTAAATACAACCACATCTCTACCAGGTCTAGGGGCAACAGATTCCTGCACAAACAAATCAGCAGAACCTGTCACATCAAATGATTTTGCACTGACTTTAGTCAACCCAAATTTCTTACCCTTTGCCAATCCATTCTCGTCCACTGAAGCCACATCATCTTCTGTAACAAACCACTCAACTTTTAAATTTTCCAGCAATTCGCCATAAAAATTATACACTTTTGCCTCAAATTTTTGCTCTCCTTCCACCAAAATAGTTGCTTCTTTTGGTGTAATTTCAATTCTGGCAGGGCATGTTTTATCTTCAAGCATATACACAACTCTTAAGGTTTGTTTTTCGACCAATGGCACGATATTGTTATCCAATTTTTTGGTTTCCTTGGAAACTATCGCCACATCAACAAAACCCAAAACTTTTTCCCCTATTCGAACCCTAACCCGGTAAATTTTTCCTTTTTCTGCCCTTGATTTTGATGTATCCCATTCAGCTGCATAATACTCTTCTACAGTATTTAAAATGATTTTATTTGACCCTGATCCTTCCCTTGAAAATGCATGAAGTACAGTCTTAAATTCAAAATCATCACTGATTTCAACTATTGGCGATAGATTTGGGTTAAACTTTCCATTGAATTTTGGGTCTTGGCCGATTGTAGGTGCCAAAAAATAAAACTCATCAACATTACCACCATTGGCAGCATCCGAAATTCCAATTTTTCCAAAAGTAGAAGACAATGATTGGGATAAAATGGCGATGTCGTCATTGATATCCTCATCGGTAAACATGCCCTCCGAACATGACCCTGCCACGAACATGATAGACAAAAACAACCAGAGTTGAATTTTGAAGAGAGTCCACCCTTGATTTGATTTTAAGTTTTTAAAATAGATTTCCATTTGATTAAAAATTAGAGGTTAAAATTGAATTTCTTTACCCTAACAGAATTTGGTCGTAGACTGAAAAAGGTTTTTAAAATTAGACATATCAACTCAAAATTATTACGCCCAAGTTCTATGACAAGGGTTCGATGTGCAGTTGACCTGTTTTTGAGTACCAATAACCCTTCTGAGTATATAATTAAAAAAAGAAATTATAGATTATTTGACTCAAAGCAATCATTTAAAAGTAAAAAAATGTTTTCCAAATAGTTTTTTTAGCATTTCAATTTTATATATTTATAAAAATGATATAGATCATAAATTGTTTTAATGAAAATTTAAAGAATTGAATGCCTTCTGTTTGGAAATAGTAATAAAAAATAATTGATATCCGCTTCTTTGCGAGTAACCCTATATTCTTTAATTGGGACGCCTTCCTGTAGGCAGGGATCACTATAGATCGGGACGAAGTCGGAAGCCCTCCTCCCATCTTCGAGCAGGGATGTATCGGGAAATTAAGGACGCAGACAAGAATAAAAATGGATATACTTTCTACAGGCATCATTGCAGACATACATAATTAAAATAATGATTATCAGCTACTATGCCACTTGCTTTATATTATAGTTTTGAGTTGTAGATAATCAGTCCACGGTCAAAAGCCCACACTTGTCCGCCGTGCAGAGCCACTACAATGGAACTTCAATCCAAGTTTTAATATGGATTGTACCATCAAAGCATACATACAAAATAAAAATCATAACCTAGCAATTCCAATGTTTTTACATATAGACTTGAATCAGTAAACAATAAATTTTAATGATTTTCTGAGAATTATTTATCCCATTCAAATCATGGATCCTATAAAAAACAATTTGACCTCGAAAATTGCCATTCCTATTTTAAACGGGTTCGAAATATTGAATATACATGAGATTATAAGGTGTGAAGCCGATGGCAATTATTCCAAAATCATTTGTCCTGATAACAAGGATCCCAAACAAACCGAAACACATATCGTATCGAGAAACCTTAAAGAAATCTGTGATAACCTATTAAAAAAAGGCTTCCTAAGGATACATCACTCTCATTTAATCAATCCTATTTATATTAAAAAAGTTTTGAAAACCGATGGAGGTATTATTGAAATGGTTGACGGGATGAAAATCAGGATTACCCAAAATAGAGAGAATGTTTTACATGAAATATTTGATTACGTTCCCAAAATTTAAATCAGTCAACTTTTTATGAACCATCAATAAAATGGAATCCAAAGATGTATTTTTCAAATTAATAAGTGATGGGTTCAAAGGATTGTAGAATAAAGAGAGGATTCATCAAGACATTGGAATACCTTCTAATCGTTTGTTTTTCTATTTATTTTTTGTTTTAAAAACAATGTTTCTATCCAAAATTGCATATAGAGTGGCTATTCTTTTTGCCCCTAGTCTGCGGACTGAAATGCACAATACATCCATGCCAGATGATAAGTTGGGGTCTTTATTGCCTTCCATAAGCAGGGTTCCCGACTGAAGGAGAATTTGCTTAAATACAAAGAATTTTATATCCAAGAAAATAATACCCCCCTAATACTCAAAAACCTGAAGATTTATTTGAGCTAGTATTCGGATATATTTTCAAGTTTTGCCCATCAAAGCTTGTCTCAGAGGCCAATTTAGAAATTGGTTGAGTTTCAATTTGGGCTACCCCTGCCAGTACTAAGCGGTTGGATTTGTCATAAAATAATGCAAAATCATTGGGTCCCAGTTCTATGACTGATGCACAGGCAATGGTGAGGTTTTCAAGCCCTCTGGTAATCGGATGGGCTCTCAAAGAGGTTTTGGGGAGTGTATTGTATCCACAATCAACAGCCTTCCCTATATTTCGCATGAAAGCTCCCATATTTATCAAAAAACTATTTTCTACATCCAATCCTGCTTTTCCATAGAAAGCATCCCATTCTCCAATAAAAATGATCCTCCCTCCTTCTTCAGCAAATTTCTTGAGGGCATTGATTTCAGCAAGTTGAAAATGCACCGTGGGAAGCCATAGAAATATAACTTTGACATCGGAAGGAATATCGATAAGCGTGCCTGAAGCAGATGAAACATCCTCCAATTCAAACCCTTCGTTTAAAATTAAATTTCTTAATGGATTGTACCTGACAGATGAACCACAAGGGGTGGGGTTTTCTTTTTCATGGGCAGAAGACCTGCCACAATCAAACCAGATTTTTTTACTGAAATTCCTAATTCCCGGCGTGGTAAAATTGATTAGATTTTTAACCATCAATTGGTTGTTGGGATTTTTGATCCCTTCATCAAAAAAGGGATTGACATCATTGAACACAACAATATCCTTACCGGGCCGGGGTGAGTCCCCGTTTTCTTGGACGAAAATATATGCAGTGGCCGATACGTCATTGGATGTGGCTATGACTTCCGAAAATCCAAATTTCTTTCCAATCACCAGGCCTTTTTGGTCAATGGAGGCAATGGCACCATCTGAAATAGACCAGTTAATTTTTTGATTTTCAAGAATCTCTCCATAGTAATTGTAGACCACAGCCGAATATTGTTGTTTTCCTGAGACCATTACAGTTGCTTCCTTTGGAGTCAGCTCTATTTTTGCAGGACATACTTTTTCTTCAATCCTGAAGGCAACCTGCAAAGTCTCGTTAACTCTGAGGGTTTGGAGCTCTCTGTTCGCTATTTGAGTATTGTTTGAAACGATAGCTACATCTACAAACCCCAATATTTTGTCATTTATTCTTATTCTGATTCTGTAGATTTTCCCTTTGGTGGGTCTTGATTCCTGGGTAATCCAATTAACAAAATAAAATTCACCTTGCTTATTAATTTTGACTTTGTTCTCCCCACTTCCCTCCAAAGAAAATTTTTGGTGAACTGTTTTGAAATCAAAGTCATCGCTGATCTCTACTATTGGCGACAAATCAGCATTGAACTTTCCACTAAACCTTGGTTGCCTGTCTACAGTAGGGAAAAGGAAATAGAATTCTTCAATCCCATTGTTTGCTGCATCAGAAACACCTATTTTACCATACTTAGAAGAAAGAGTTTGGTATAAAATGTTGATGTCATTGTTAAAATCCTCGTCATCAAAAAGATTCCCGGCACAAGAAGACAGCAAAATTAAAAAAACAAATACTATCCCCTTCCCTATCTTTTTTTCTAAAAAATTAAATAAAACAATTTTGTCGGTCGATATTCTCATAGAGGATAATATTTTTTTGATCTCCACCTTTGATCCCCATTTCAAAATGAAAATGACGAAGGGTTAGTGTAATTGTAAAGGGCTGAACGAATAAATTACAGGGCTACAATTTTCAACTAAAGGAAACCAAAAAACAAAATGAGACAAGTCGTTTTTTGACCAAAACACTTAAAGTAAAATTCAAGGTATGATTTACTTAAGCTCTTATATTCAAACAAATAACAAAATAAAAATTATAATTTACAATTGACTTTTAAAAAAACAGGGAAGTTTTTATCAATTTTTACAGGGACGGATTTTGACAGCTTTTTCATTCAAGAAAAAAACCAACAACATCTTCCTTTAAAAGATTAAAAATCAAGGGGAAACATAGTTTTCTAAGAAAGACGCTTTGAAATATAATTTTTACTCCATTTTAATTTTATGTGACAAAGCTCCAAAATATATTTCTTTTGAAATAAACATAAATAATATCCCATATTCTACGAGCAGGAAAGCGATGCATTCTTCGAAGTCTTTATTGGAATAGGTATAATAAGATAAAAAAACCAATCCTGTCCAGACCAAAAAAACATTGCTCCTAGTGAGAATGCTAACACCAAATGCAGGAATGATATACCAAGGGTGGACCACATTTTGGAAAAGTAGGTAAATGAGGTACACAAACACTATTCCTAAGGCAAATTTCTCAAAACTCTCTACTTTAAACCTTAGACTGAAAAAAACGATGGAGATTAATGCTAGTAAACTAAGGGCAGGTCCGACGTAGGCAATGGGATTGTAATCTATGAAAAATCCCGAAAGCCAGATTATCATATAATATACCGAGGCATTGAATTCAAAACTGCTTTGAAAAAGCCGAAAACTTTGCCAGAATTTTTGAAATCCATCTGAAAAATATAGAGGAAATAAAAAGAGTGTTATGGCTGTGCAAGACAAAAACAAAAATAGAATTGCTTTATCTTTTTTCCATGCCCTGAGCAATAATGGTCCGAGCATCAAAGGTGTCAATTTAATTCCTATGGCAAATGACCAACCTAAACTAGCCAATCCCGTCTCATTTTTGATCCAGAAATAAAGTAAAGATAAAATCCCTGTCAGTACCAAACCTTCAAAATGTAGATTCCCGGTAAGTTCAATTACCACTAGAGGGTTAAAAGCATAGAGCCATAACTTTGAAATAGGCTGTCCCCATAATTTAAGTATTCTATATAACAAGTACATATTCAAAAAGTCAAAAAAGATAATGCATACCCGAAGGACAAGAATATTGTTCAGTAATTTTTCACCGCTGAGGGACGCGACATAGAAGAAGAATTGATGTAAGGGAGGGTATATAGAAAAGTAATTGGGGGAATTCATTTTTTCAAAAAGAAAATGCATGTAGGAATCAGAAGGGTTTTTTAATATTGTCAAGGTTTCAGAAGGATACATTAAATAAGGGTTTATACCCAAACCAATTAAATGCCCATCAAAAATGTACCTGTAAAAATCATCAGAAAGGGCAGGGACCGAAAGGATTAAAACCAACCTCAAAGCAAATGCAAGAATTACTCCTTTTCTAAAGGAAAAATTCATTCCCTTACTTTCTGAATAAATAATCCAATAAGCTAAAAAACATAAGCCAAATAAGGCAAGAGTTAACCAGAATTCTTCTCTGGGTATTAAATATCCCAAAAAGAAAATTATAATGAAATATGAAGAAAATGAAATAAGGAATTTCAATAGAATTGGATTTTGAATATTCAATGAAGTCCAGGTAAAGTTATCATTCTCCGTAAAATACACAATGAACCTGTGGGCCTTATTGAAGATGGCTTTTACACCGATATCCCCAAAAATCCTGTTTGGATTTGGTTAATTATCTGTGGGATATAGAACCTATTTTCAACCTAATGAATGAATGCTTTCTTCACGAATATAGATAAGACGGACGGTTAAAAATTCCAAAATGCATTTTTAGATGACAAGCCAATTAAAATCAACGAGGAAAGTCAATTAAATTGAACTGTTATTCCTGTTTTACAGGATTTAATGGGATCGGGTAAAATTTTTGTCGCTTTAGGAAGTTATTTCTGAAGTACCAGGTATACTAAATCTAATTCAGCGCCCAATTAATGAAATTTTCAGAATCCTATATTTCATTTTAAAGAACCGAAATATTCATTAATCTGATTATCCGCATTCTTGCCTCTATTTCTTTTAGACAAAACGGCCTCGACTTCGCTCGGCCACCGGATCTGCTGCTATTGTGAGGAGGTGGAAGTAAATGTGGCTGCACCGAATTTCCTTCCACCTCCTTTAGAAATAAAACTTACGGACACCGATCGGCGGTTGGTGAGCCTGTCGAACCAAGTCTAAGTGAATTGAAACAAAATTTTCCTAGTGGCAGAATTGCGGATTTACATATTCATTAATCTTTTTTGTGAGCTTCACCCTATTCATCTCAAAAATATGGAATTGTAAACTTATGGTCTTAAATATTCATAAACAGGGTCATTATCTTTTTATCAAAATCTTTGAAATACCCGAAAAATTAAAAATCACATTTCAGGTAATTATTACATAATTCAAGTATCAAAAAAATGTAACTAATTATGGAAATATTAAATTTTATTACATTTTCACCTACCAAATTCAAAATTTTAAAAAACATTATAAATTTTTTTTCGAATCATTTAAAATCTTAAGCTTCAAAAAATATTTTTTCAATGCATTTTTTTGCTTTTCGAATAATTTTTTATGCATTTTGTTTTTTTTTTAATTTTATGGTTCTATATTTGGCTCATCATATAAAAAAATTAACCTGAGGGACATATTTATTTAAAAGGTTATTTGCGGAATTGAAATACAATTTTGTGTATATTTGTTGCCGTTCTAAAGCCTAAAATAACATTACAACACTCTGTTAATTATTTAAAATAGTAAACCGCTCGATATCTATCTTATAATTAAATTTTTAAAGGCTATGACAAATCATCAAAAATCAAACATCCCCATTCTTGTCTTTTGGGACATAATCAGCTTGACAGTCGCGTTCTTTGTTTCCTTGTACTTTTACAGAATAAATGACCTGACCTTCCAGAAAATGGAGCTTGTCTTTTTGCTTGGGTTAATTTCACTATGGCTCATTATTGGTTATTCAAACAAGCTTTATGTGGATTGGGCCGGAAATTCTTTTATGAAATCAAGAATAAGTAAGTACCTCAAAACTTATTTCATACTGGCAGGCATAATCGGAATCTTATATTTGGTATTTTCATTTCCAAAAGACGTAAGGAATTTATTGATCGCTATATTGGCAGGAATCCCTTCATTAGGGATCATAACCAATTCTTTGGTCATAAGGCTTTCAGCCCCTATCAAAGAACGAAGAACCAAAATGAGTACCACCCTAATTGCGGGCTCAGGTCAGTTGGCAAATAAGGTTGCGGGATTTTTAGAATCAAGCTCTTATGCGAGGTTTGCCGTTCAGGGTTTTATTGATTGCAGTCCGGAAGTATCCAAAAACTCAAAAAATGGGAGGGTAGTCGCCACTTTAGACAGCTTGAAGGAATACCTGAAATATAACTTTGCAGATGAAATCATCATTGCTTTGCCATACAGTGAGCTTGATAAAATAAAATCAATCATTGAAATCGCAGATTATCATGGTACAAGGATTCGATTTGTACCGGATTATCAAGGGATTTTTGGTGAAAACTTCAAGACTTATCAATTTGGCGATCTTCAATTGGTAAATATCCGTCAGTTACCTTTGGACAATTGGTTTCCAAACCTCTTGAAAAACATATTTGATATTATATTTGCTTCCACTGTATTGCTTTTCCTTTCCCCCATATTCGTTCTTATCGGATTATTAATCAAACTTGATTCCCCGGGAGCAGTATTCTACACTCCGGTGAGGATAGGGAAAGGCGGTAAGCCATTCAAAGTTTACAAATTCAGGTCCATGAAGAGCAACGACAGTGTTGTTGGCGGTACACAATCTACTGTAAAAGATGACCCTAGAATAACCAAAATCGGTAAATTCCTTAGAAAGTACAGTCTTGATGAGTTGCCACAGTTCATCAATGTCCTGACAGGTGAGATGAGTGTGGTGGGGCCACGTCCCCACAGAACATTTTTGAATCAGGTAATGCAGGAAACCGAAGACAAATACATGGTCAGACATTACTACAAGCCAGGAATTACAGGTTGGGCACAAGTAAATGGATGGAGAGGCCCTATGGAAACTGAAGAACAAAAGAAACAAAGAACTTCCCATGACCTAGAATATCTGAAGAAATGGACTTTATTTTTGGATATCAAAATTATTTGGCTGACAGTTTTTGGAAAAAAGACACACGAAGAGGCTTTCTAATGCACTAAGCGCATACAAAAATTACCAAAGGTTATCTAGTAATAGGTAACCTTTTTGGTTTTGAAGATTTTCGAACAAACTATGATGAGTATTCGCGTGAAAGCACCTATAGAGATAAATTATAAAGATTTTTTGCGGCTCAAAGAAATCGGTTAATCAATTTTACAGCTATTTTTTTCTTAGCCAAAAGCCGAGATGACCTACAATACAAATATTAAAGCCATCCATTTAATCAATTATCTTAGCCCAGGGCCTGTACAGGTTCGTCGTCATCCCTCCCCATCTCGAACATATGGAGTCCAGTTTTAAATAAGAAGATTCCGAAATCTGTCGGTGACCTGCAAAAATGCGGATACACGTGTATATAATTGGGATTTTATAAAAAAAAATATGGTTCTATGCTACTTTGCCAGTAACCCTATATTCTTATACAATCGGGACGGAATTCCGCTATCGGAACGAAGTCGGAAGACCGATTAAGCGTGAATTTAAGTCCATAGCGCAGAATTTAAATAGATATCAAATCTACTTGCATCATTGCGTACATACATAAAGAATAATTAACTATATTTTTTATTTTTCCATAAAAGTACCTGAATTTTACCGACAATATTATCCTTAGTCTTTATATAATAACCATAAATAAATGGTACTGGATCATACAACCTATATTTTAAAGGACTATTATTCCAAATAAATCTAGTTTTAAAGATAAACGCGAGATTTTTCTTACAGAGAATTTTAAGGCCTCTAAGATTAACATAAGGTATGTGTTGATAAACTTGGGGTTCAATTTTTTGCTTCATTGTCATGAGAATCAAGAGATGGGGATAATTTATTCCTGCCAAAAGGGCAGCAGTCAAAGTACCCCAAAACCGAGGATTAATCTCCACAATATTAAACACATCATTTTCCTCATCATATAGCAAATCTAAATCCGCAATCCCACTCCAATTGAGTGATTTCATCAGTTTTTTAACATTCTGATACAATTTTTCATTGTAAATAAAATCCAGTCCTATTTGAAAAGAATAAGGCTTCGCAGGGTCCCATAAGTTACCTTTCTGAATGGTATAAGCTAAAATTTCTCCATTATGACAGAGCAAATTGCATCCGTAATCTTCTCCTTTGATATACTCTTGTAATATGTAAGCTTCATTCAGCCCATTTATCTTAAAGTACGTGGCTAATGATTCATAATCCTTAAACTTGACAATTCCTTTGCCTCCTCCAGATTTCAGAGGTTTGGCCAAAACAGGAAATCTTAGCATAAAACTATCCTTGTCTTCAAGGAGATTTAAGGACATAGGGACTGTTTTTGGTCCAGGAATACCAAAACGATTTAAATGATCTGCCAATAAAGCCTTACTACTAGCAATTGCAAAATCATGCCTCGAGGGCAATGGAACCAATTTTTCAGGATGTTGCAACAGGTTTTTGTTTTCAAGAATAGCTTTGATACCTATTTCCCAAATTGGCATTATTACATCTATTGCATGGTTCTCTGTTATTTTATTTATGTTAGCTATCCAGTCTAAGTCATTATTGGTCTCGGGGAAATCAAAAAATCGATATACGTATTTCGAATAACGAAAAGTCCCTATTGGGAAAACCTTTTTCCTAGACATGACATAAAGTCGAATGTTTTTTATTTGAGAAACACAGTTTAAGATGTTGTCTAAAATAACAAAATCCCCTTCCCCATCAGGAATCAGGACAGAATAGGTTTTATTTGGCACTTCCATTCCGAAATTTCTTAACTTAGGCAATATTGTTTGCTAAAAATAGGATAATTATTTGTGATCAACCTTATCAATGCGGCAATTTTAAATAAGCTTTTAGGCCTATACTATCCCATCTGAGGATGGTGAAAAAAATCAATTCTTATCCAATATCCACGTACTTAAACTAAAAATTCTTTGAACCAACTCTTTTTGGTCCTTTGCCAACTCAAGTGTAAAACCTGAGAAAGGCACTTGTTGGGATTTGGTATTTGCAATTATTTTACCTACGCAATTTATCACCAGACTTTCTTTTCCAATAACATAATAAGAACAAGACAAGCGGAGAGGCATTTGATCTGGTTGTTCTTGGCTTTTTGCCACATTCCCTTTAATGGAGGTTGCAGGAATACACCAACAAATTCCGTTTAGAACATTATCACTTACAATCGTAAACATCTCCTGACCATTTTCAATCCGGGCCAAGCAGTCTTGGAAAAGCTCCATTCTTGAAATTATGGATCCATTATTCTCCCATAAAAAAAGGTCAGAAATCTTGTTTTTAGAAATTTCGCCCGTGTTGAAATCTGGTTTAGAATCTTGAATAACTTCAATCGAACCGGATTCTTTCTTCCAAGAAAAATAAAGCTGTTTGGTTTGGTTTTTTACCAAATTGATTCTGTCTTTTTTTAAAAATTTTAAACAAGTACGGACCCAAAAAGAAATATTATTCTTCAATTGTTGTATCAATACATTAGGATCGGACAAATCCATTTCTAAAATTTTCTTCCCTTGGAGTTTTGACTTAAGAAACGCCTTTATCTTTAGCTTGTTTTTCTTAACAAGGATATAGAACCTTGGACCATACCAAAATTCATAGGCCAAATCATGCCTATTGGCCAACAAACTTTTGTATCCCTCGGCACCACCTGGAGTCAAATCAAAAAAGGGAATATTGGAATCAGCCAATTCGACCCCAAGCATTAAAAAATGAAGGATGCCGGGAGAATGCTTAGAATGAAATGGTGAATGAGAATTGATCCCCTGAAGGTGAACCATACCTTTACTCATGATTCCGGCATTTGCAGCGATAGTAAATTCACCTACACGCAGGATACTAACATGCAATAATCCCATCCGGAATAAGCTTAGTAAAAATTCCTTTCTTTTTGGTTCATCATGGAAAGATGAATTGTTATATAAAGCAGCTTTTCTAAAATCACTCTGCAACGCCATACCTTCTATAGCCGAATTGAAATCATCAAAATCAGTGAGGTGAACAAACTCGAACTCCCCCAGTCTTTTGAGTCTGTTGATTTTTTCTTTTCTGTTTTTTTTCTTGAGTTCTTGTTGCAACCAATCCTTGTCAGCCTCCATCATTGGCCTTTGATAGGCCTTCCAGACACTGCGAGGTGCCAAATAACTGTCTTTACCTACTAATTCAATTTGTTTGGTATCAGGAATGTATTTTAGGTACAAAATTCCCTTTGGAAAGGTTTTGTTAAACAGGCTTAATGCAGCCTTGATAAACTTTTCGTTGTCTTCTGGGAAGGCTAGCCAAACTTGGTATTCAGCTAAATCAATGCCCGGGGCGGTAAATTCACCCTTAAACTCCACAAGTGGCAACAACCCCGTAAGTGAGGCGCCATCCCAATCAGTAATGAAATAGGGTGTATAATTTTGAAAATGATATAACCAAGAAGTAACAAAATCTCTGCTTTGGAAAACTGTAGCCCAAGGACAGGATTCAAAAAGTTTGTCCCAAGATTCAGAAAATTGTGGGTTATCAAATAATGATGTCGCTCTATTTCCCCGAAGAACAGCGATTTTATTTTCTAACATCTATTTTAAAAATTAAGAGAGATCCCATTTATTAGTCCTGTTCTATTTTGCTCTTTTAGATAATACAAACATCCAATAGAATTGAAGCCTTTAAAAAAAACAGTTGAGTTCAATTAATTCGCTGATTTTAGTGCTTTTAAGATAGTTTAATGGGATAATCATAATAGGCTGCGTGCCCATACTAACATTTGTCTTTTTCAATTTTAATGAATCTTGGAAATAGTACCATATGAACTAGACGGGCTAAACTTCAATGGCTTTACTTTTTAAAACTGTGCAAGCAGCGGTCTTTAATGCAATTTAGTAAAATCAATTTGAAATCAATCGATTATTCCCGATAAGACTATCTTTTATAACCTTTGGAAATCTAATGATAAAAGACATCATTTACACAATGATTAAACAAGATTATTTTACCCTAAAATCAGGCTCTTGCCTTCCTTTTAAAATTCTTCTAAGTCTATCCCAATAATCACCTAATACAAGTTTAGTCAAGACAAAAATTGGACCTCCCTTTGTAATTCCCCTACGTGGGACACTTAAAGGATGATCCTGGTTAGAAAAGTTTTTGCTTTGTGTAGAGAATGCAAGTCTTATATTACACTCCTCCAATATACGCATCTCCCTTTCGCCAAAATCTATTCCAGGAAATCCATTTGGGTAAGCAAAAAATTTAACTTTTGATTTCAACAAATTTTCAAGTTCAATCACCGACCGTAAAACTTCATCTTTGACAGTTTCGTAGGATTCATTCCTGAGAATCGGGTGATTGATTGTATGAGCGCCAATAGCTACAAGTCCTGACTCATGTAATTCCAATAACTGATTGACGTCAAGGCATCTTCTAGGCTTGTCTTTGATTTTGTTTTCCTTTTTAAAACCATCTATCAAGGTTTGAATCTCTTTTAATGACAAGGATTTAATCAGACCAAAAACCTGATGTTTATTTATAAATACGTGGTTGGTTTGGTAAAGTAAATTATAATATTTCAGGAACAATTCTAGGTCATAGCCCATTATTTCCTGAAACCAAAAATTTTTACCTGAGATTACAGCAGTTGGAGAAACATAGATGGAAATTGGGATCTTATATTTCTTTACCAAAGGAAATAGATGCGTGTATACACTAATATCACCATCATCAACTGTTATATGGCAGGCATTTTTGAGCTCTAAACCATTGAAATAATAATTTTCCAACTGTTCGACACTCACCATTGTATAATGACGAGTTAACATTTTCAGGATATCCTCCATCCATTCTGTGTTTTGAATGACATGGAAATTGATTACGGTATTGGGCAATTTCATAATCTTTGATTGGGTTGACAAAAAAGATGAAAAACTTTTGAATAAAAAAGACAACTAACCCTCAAATCTAAAATAATTTTTATTATTCCTAAAAAATTATTTATTCAATTGACAATTTCAGTCAAAAACTGAAAATTGATCCTTTAAAGGGTGAACAGGAGCAAAATAATTATTCTCAAACCAACTAACCAACTTTAACTTGAACCAAATTAAAAGTTAGGGGACAGGAAAATTTTTGTTATCTTTTTTTCTAAATTCTTTATAGTGAGGTCTTGACTTGTTAATTCCCCATCCTTGTACCAAATACAAACTTGTAGTTTACCTTTCACTATATGGGATATAAATTTTTCATTTTCTTCCAATCTTTTAAGCGCATCATCCAAAAACTCCCACCGGCTTACATCAAAAGTCTTATCATCTACTAATAATAAGGCATCTAGAGCCTCATTGTTAAAATCAATACAGGAATCTTCTGTTTTTGCTGACAAAGAATCTAACCTTGAAAGAAGGTCACCTGTTTTTCTTTTTTTGAATTTTTTGGGAAAAGCCCAAAAACGATTTATCCATTTAGATTTTGTTTTACTTAACAAAACCTCAAAATCATTGGGTCTTATTCCTCTATTCAATAGAATTTTTCTAAACCAACCTCTCAATTTCCTTTTGATGATTTGGAATTGGTTTCTACTAATTAAAAGTTCATAAATTTCTTCTTGCCTGTTTGAAAAACGGTCTTTGTACGCATCATATCCCGGAGATAATTTCAAATGATGATAGGATTCTTCCTTTAATAATTGAGAAACCAAATATAAATGAACCAAGCCGGGGGATAATTTGGCATGGCGCGGAGAATAGGTGATCAATCCTGCCAAATGCGCAGTCTTTCCAAAATCATTTATGATCATGACGGCACCTATCAAAACCTCGTCCAACCATAGTCCGGTAACGTGTAAGGTGTCATTTTTGAGCCATTCCAAAAACACTTTCCAATCTTGAATTCCGGAAGAAAATGGGATTTTGTTGAAAGCAGCACCTTGTCGAATGCTGTAATATTGGGCGATTTGAGGGAAAATCTTCTCCAAAACCCTGAAATCCGTTATCTTCTCAAACTTTACATTTCCTGCACGGTTGAGCCGGTTTATTTTTGATTTGAAATGTCTTTTTCCAAATATTTTTTCATAGCCCTCTACTTTGAAATCTAAAACAGGATTTTGGAATTTCTCTAAAACTGTCATTCTCCTGAACTTGGGGAAATTTTCCATAGCTTGGAATATTTCTATGTCCGGCAAACATTTCAAATTGATAATACAACCAGGCATTTTTTTTAATAGGGACTGAATACCCAAATTCCAAAAATCCAGCCTATATTCATCCAAAACGTTCCAGTTTTGGTAAAGGGCAAAAAAATTACCCGCCCCTACCAGCTTATTACAGTAACTTCCTCTAAATGCATGGATTTCTCTTGCCAAAGTAAGCATTCCTACCAATCGGTCTCCCGCATAAGCCACCACAATTACCGGATAAAATTTTTGTAAATTCTCCTTATACCAAGGTAAAATAAAGGAAGAGTCTTGAAAAACACTCGGCCTACCACATTCTCGAAGTAAAGTTGCTAATTGATGGGATAAAGCTTCATGCTGAAGGAGACTTATAGCTGACTCACCTTCTGAAATAATAACTGAAATTTTTTTTGAATATGTTTCTAAAACCACTTTATCCATTTTGGGCAAATTAATTTAAAAATAAATATGCAACATGTTAATCAACGAAGAATATTTAATTAAGGTTAGCATCAAAATTACTTCTATCCAATACTAAAAAGCCAAAAATTTCATTAATCCAATGAGACCAAGCCGGAGGTTTATTATAACATTACTTATCTGATGAAGTCAGAAGATATAATTAAAATTTAATTGGTTTTGGGTGAAAGCGAATCACAGCAAATATAGAAATAAAGCTTATCAAGACAAAGTTCGGTAAATATTTTCAAATTCTGTCCCCATTTTTTTCAGAGAAAAGTCTTGTAAGATTCTTTCTTTTGAATTTTCACCCATTTTTTTGAGAGTTTCGGGCTGACCTAGCAGGTTATGGATTTTAAGCGCTATTTCATCAGGAGATTCATCTTGAATCAAGTATCCGTTCCATTCATCTTTTACAATTTCTTTGGTTCCGCCTGCATCATTTGCAATTACCGGTTTCCCAAGAGCCATACATTCTATTATCGCATTAGAGATACCCTCTCCGTGTAATTCAGTATTTGAAAATAAGACACCAATATCACAAGCATTGACCAAAGCCTCCACTTCAGATGTACCGGGAATGGGTATCAAGTTAGGAAAGCCATGACATAAAGCAACAGCATTCTTGAAAAAAGGTTCATCATCCTCACAGTATCCGACTCCAAGAAAACTTGTATCATTTCTCAATTTTTGCAAGGCTTGACCTACCTTAAAAAACCTGTCATAATCTTTATTTTGGGAATAGCTCGCTACCATCACAATCACAAACTCGGTCGAAATTCCAAACTTATCCCGTATTTGTTTTTTATCCGGCAAATCAATAAACCTTTTGAAATTTAATCCATTATATATTACTGCTGATTTTGATTTAGGAGGATTATAGGCATCTATTCCCGCAAAAGAATTTGATAATATAATGTCCGAAAAATTAAAATTTAAACGAGAAATTAACCTTTCTGACCAAGAAAGTTTTGGTGGTGCACTTGTTATCTGACTGTTGATTAATTTGATGTTTTTCCCAAATAATTTGGACGGGATAGAAATAAAAGTGTACTTATTTCCCCAAGTATGGATAAAATCAGGATTAATTTTTCGTACAATTTTAGAAAATTCAAAAAAAGAACCTAGACTAAGTTTTTTTGAATTCAAGGATATCCATTCCACTTTTAATTTAAAAAAATTATCAAACATCACATCAGTCTGTTTGGTAACTAAATATAGAGAAAAATTTTCAGACTGATTAAGGTACGTCATCAATTCTAACAAACGCCTTTCTTTTCCTCCGGAACCTAATGTTCCGATAAAAAAAAGAATTTTAATTTTTTCTTTTTTCATTTTAGAGCCCAATGCAAACAAATTTTAAAATCATCATCAATATCTATTCCAAACTGAATAAAATTACAATGATTTAATATTAAATATGTGTATCCGCATCACTGCACGTAAGGATGAACAGCTGCAATAATCAATCGGTCAAATAGTCTTTCTCCAAAATATCTTCGGTTAAGCTTATAGACGAATTCATTGATGTAGTTCTGTAAATATTTATACGTGATCATGTGATGTATTCCCAATAGATTTCTTTTCAGGTTACTGATTCCCTTATGCACCCATTTTAGGGTTTCATTGACACTTACTTTATCTGAAACAACCATGTAATGTGTGTCAACAATATCTGCAATATCAACATAGGCTGTGTTTTTGTCGGTAAACAGGACGATATCTCCAGCGGCATTCTTCTTGATGAATTTGTTGACATGATCTGAATCTACTTTTCCTAGTACTTCCATTTTATAATATCCACATGCTCTGTCTTTCTTTCCTGTTCTGGGATCTTCAAGCGGGGTAGATTCGGCAGCCACTGCTACTTTTGCCTGCCTTTGGCTCCCTTTTCCTCGTTTAAGGTTCTGCTTTACCTGTTTTTTGGTTGCAACTTCTACAAAGCATTCATCAAACTCAATCATGTCATTTAAGATGTACAGCGAATCCCTTTTACCCATCATGGCACGAATCTTATGCATCAGTCTGAATGCAGTATCATATCTTGACAAGCTAACCTGCCTTTGGAATTCAAGACATGAAAAGCCTTTCTTACTAGCTGACATGAAGATAAAAGCCAACATCCAGGTGTGAAGAGATATCTTACTTTTTTCCATTACAGTTCCACTTTTTAAGGAGCTCCTCCTTCTGCATTGACTACATTCAAAGAATTTCCCACCACTGAACCAGTAATGCTTAGTAATGGATTTACAGGTTTTACAGTATATTCCCGCCTTTTCTCTGCTCTCTTTGATATAAACTTCGCAGCTTTCTTCATCTGGAAAGTATTGTAGAAATTGAAGTATTGTCATAATGTTTCCTATTTTTATACAAGAAACAACAGCAGATTTCAACCTACAACTAATTGACACGTATTGTCAAATTTTGTCACGTGCATTCAAGCGGATACACATAATATTAAATTAGGAAATTATTCAAAATACAAAATGTTATCAATTTTTAAAAGCGATATTCATTCGATTTAAATTGTCGATATTTTTTGATTATTCGATTTCACCCAAGTTGCCATCACAAAATCAAAACCACGGAAATACGCTTCTTTGCAAGTAACCCTATATTCTTCTTTAGTTGGTACGGAAAACCTAAATAGGAAGCCCCCGCCTGTCTTGGTGTAAGGTTGCATCGGAAAATTAAGTATGCAGACAAGAATTAAAATGGAAATCTTATCTATTGGAATCATTTCGGCCATACATATTTTTTAATCTGATTATCCGCATTCTTACCTCTATTTCTTTTAGACCAAACGGCCTCGACTTCGCTCGGCCACCGGATATGGTGCTATTGTTAGGAGGTTAAGGAAAATGTGGCCGCGCCGCATTTCCCTCAACCTCCTCTAGAAATAAAACTTACGGACACCGAGCAGCGGCTGGTGAGCCTGTCAAACCAAGGTGAATTGAAACAAAATTTTGCTAGGGCAGAATTTCGAACATACATACTTTTTAATTTAGAATTCAGTAAAAGTGAAGGAATAACAACAATTAATTATTGTTTTCAACCTCTTCAACTATCTTTATCATATATTCTGTAGTGTCAATTTTTTCCGAAAGTAATTTTTCTCTTTTAGTTTTGCTTTCACTTTCCAAATCAGGATTTTTTAAAATTTCTACTGCTTTATTGATAGCCTCTTCTTGGTCATTGATGCTTTCAGTGAAATTAAATACCAAACCGTATTTTTTTTCTTCCTCATCAGTATACCCCCTTCCATCATTGTCCATAAAAATAGCGTGGGTACCCAAAACTGCAGCCTCTGAAGCCATAGTCGCACTTTCTCCAAAGACCAAAGATGCATAGTGGATACAATCGTGCATTTTATTAACAGGAATCTTTATCCTAAAAGGTTCTAAATCTTCCGGTAAATTCCGTTCAGAAGATATAAAAACTTTAGCGTGTTCAGAAACTAATTTTACCGCTTTTCTCTTGTTATCCATACTCATCCCTTGATGACCAAAATCATGGGCTGCTTCCCAGGAGACAAATCTGAAAATAACAAATTTATCCTTTTTATCTACTCCCAAAAGATTTAAAACAGAAGGGTCTGGAATAAAATAGTTTGGATGTAAATAGGCAAAATCCATATAACTCTCAAAGCGAATTTGTTTCGGACCTAAATTCAAACGATAGCAAGAAGGGGTAAAAACCTTCGTAGCAAAGGGCACTGTTAATTTATGGTGCAATGCAGCATGTTCGGTATCGCTAAAGACAAAACTTTTTTTACCTAATATCTTTGCAACATGAGAAGGGTAAGGGTGTAAAAAATTCAAAAATAAATCCGGTTTGAACTTAATGGAAATTTTTAACAGCACCCAATCAGCATATAAAAGATATGCAAATTTACCTATTTTACCGTCTTTTCCCTTACCCCTACTCACAAACGGGATTCCGTGGTGTTCCAACAAAGCATGTTCAATTTCTTTATTCCTCGAAACCACCAAAATCTGATGACCTTTATCTGTCATGATTTTATAGAAGTTCCGAAAATAATGTACGTGCGCGGGGTGGTTTATATCAATTAAAATTCTCATTTCAGAATCTCTTTAGAAATCCCAAATCTGTGTTAAATTTTTGGAAGAATCCAGAACAAATACATAAATAATAGCCAATATGTAAAAAGGTTAATGATAAACATTTGACAAGACACTTTAAAAATTCAATAAACTAAATGACACTTAAAAAAAGATTCAAAGATCTGTTCTAGAAGACAATTTTTTGGATTTTTCGAGTATCTCAAATTTATTCCTCACAAAAGAAGAAAATTCAAAAATAACAACACGCAAGACCTCATAGACAAATTTTTTAAAACCCCATTAATAACACAGATTTGGGCTTTTTAATCTTGGACTTAGTATTCTTCTTCAGCCGTAAGGCTTGCCTGTAGTCAGGGAAGACAGTAGTAGGAATCCAGCTATCGGGATAATGTATGGTAAATTCAGCCTCAAGCCTAGAACGACATTGACTTATACTTTACCGGCATCTTTGCGTGCATAGGTACTAATTTTGGTATTTAGAATCAAATGAATAAATTTGAAATTAAAATTCCAGTGTCTTTTTCTAACAAATAGCATAATTACCCAAAAAAGTACTTTTCTCTTCGGAAAATCAGCATTTATTGGTTTTGGATAAATTATTTAACAAAGTCCAATTTTTTATCTTCCGCGGTAAAGTATATTCTTTAAAGAACAAAAATCAGAAACATCGCATCATGAAAGTTTTATTTGTATCAAGTGGAAATAGAAAACAAGGATTAAATCCAATTATTCACTTACAAGCTTTAAGCTTGGAAAAGGTTGGTGTAGAAATTGAACACTTTTTGATTTTTGGAAATGGCTTTTGGGGCTATTTCAAAAATGTTTTGCGTCTCAGGAAGCACCTTAATGAAAATCAGTTTGATTTAGTCCATGCCCATTTTGGGTTCAGTTGTGTGGTTGCTCAAATTGCCAAGGGAAAATCACCCCTGGTAGTGACCCTGATGGGTACAGATATGTTGGGGCATAAAAACGAGGATGGGACTATCTCTTTCAAAAATAGACTGGTCCTATGGATCAACCATTATTTTGGAAATCATCTTTATGAAAGCGCTATAGTTATGAATGAAAAGATGAAGGGGGTTTTATCAAAAAGAAAAAAACCAACTTACATTTTATCCAACGGGGTTGATACCGAACTGTTTTTTGAAGTTCCAAAAAGAGAAGCCTTAGAATTTCTGGGATGGGAATCAGGTGTCCATCATTTTATTTTTATATCTAATCCTCAAAGGCCTGAAAAAAACTTTGCACTGGCCAATGATGCAGTGGAATTTTTGAAGCGTGAAGGGTATCAGGTAAGATTACATGCTGTTTTTCAAGAGAAAAGTGAAAATCTTAAATACTATTATAGTGCAGCAACTGCTCTAGTCTTGTCTTCATTCCATGAAGGCTCTCCCAATGTGATTAAAGAAGCTTTCTGTTGTAATTGCCCAATTGTCTCTACGGATGTAGGAGATGTTGCCATTACCACTTCCGGATTGTCAGGTTGTTTTATAACTACTTACGAAGTTTCTGAATTTGCCGATTCATTGAAAAAGGCCATCAATTTTTCAACGGAATATGGGCGGATTTCGGGAAGACAAAGGATTCAAGAAATGGAGTTTGATTCCCAAACGGTAGCCTTAAAGATAAAAAAGATTTATCAAGATAAAATTGAATGATAGTTTTAATAGGTTAAAAAAAAAATCCTGCTTTTTTGAAGGCAGGATTTTTAGATTTTGGGAGTTAAGAAACAATTTTTTGAAAGTAATCGATGGTTTTTATCAATCCTTCCTCCAACTGCACTCTCGGTTCCCAGTCTAACTCTTTTTTGGCCAAATCAATAATTGGCTGTCTTTGCATTGGATCATCTTGAGGCAAGGGCAAAAACTTTAATTTGCTTTTACTTCCTGTAATTTCAAGAATTTTATGGGCTAATTCCAGCATGGTAAATTCCCCAGGATTTCCAATATTCACAGGGCCTGTAAATCCTTTTCTGGAATTCATCAGCCTGAACATTCCTTCTATGAGGTCATCTACATAACAAAAACTTCTGGTCTGCATGCCATCTCCAAAAATTGTAATGTCCTCCCCTTTTAAGGCTTGGACAATAAAATTACTTACTACCCTACCATCATTGGGATGCATCCTCGGACCATACGTATTGAATATCCGCATAACTTTGATATCCACCTTATGCTGTCGGTGGTAGTCAAAAAACAAAGTTTCAGCACATCGTTTGCCCTCATCATAGCAAGCCCGTATTCCTATGGTACTGACTGAACCTTTGTAGGATTCAGGTTGGGGATGGATTTCAGGATCGCCGTATACTTCTGAAGTACTGGCTTGAAGTATTTTAATTTTCAGTCTTTTTGCCAATCCTAACATGTTGATTGCCCCTATCACGCTAGTCTTGGTAGTCTGTACCGGGTCAAACTGATAGTGTACCGGACTGGCTGGACATGCTAGATTATAAATCTCATCAACCTCTACGAATAAAGGAAATGTGACATCATGCCTCAAAAACTCAAAATTTTTATTTTCTAAGAGGTGGTGAATATTGACTTTTCGACCGGTAAATAAATTGTCGACACAAAGAACTTCATTCCCTTCATGTAAAAGTTTTTCACATAAGTGAGATCCTAAAAACCCGGCACCGCCGGAAACTAATATTCTTTTCATGTATTTTCTCAGTTAAGGGTAAATAAAATAGAAATTTAAACAAAAATTAGCTTGACAGGAAATATTATCTTTGATTCAAAAATAATTTATCGTTAAATATAAATCTTTAATCTTCTTCAAAATTTATCTTTTATGTGTATCCGCTTCAATGCACGTATGGATGAACCGCAGCAATAATCATTCGGTCAAACAGGTTTTCTCCAAAATATCTTCGGTTTAACTTGTATA
>NZ_JAKZAM010000031.1 GCF_022538055.1 Cognataquiflexum nitidum
TACCGCTCAACTTGCATGTATTAGGCCTGCCGCTAGCGTTCATCCTGAGCCAGGATCAAACTCTCCATTGTATAGTTATTTTCTCAGCATCACTGCTGATTCGTTTCCTAATCCTATTGCTTCTGTTTGTATGGATATACAAACAGTATTTTGTGTTATTTCTCCAGTACTTCAATGAACTTTTACCACTCTTTTCAGCAGTAATGTAAGACCTTGTCTTAAAAGCGAGTGCAAATATCGGGATATAAATCTGAACTTGCAAAACCAAAGCCAAAAAAAGAATGAATTTATTTTTTGACTTGAAATTGAGATGTATTGTTAGACAAATATCAGACCTCTTTTGGCTGAACTTTGTCGTAATCGGATTGCAAACTTAGCAGACTGAATTAATATTACCAAACTGTAATGTTAAAAAAACTGCATGTGTAACCTAAGTATCTGTATACAAGAAGAATGTTTTTACTTAGGAGCCTTGTATAACGGTACAGTACTGCAGGGTTCTCCATACATGATGGATTTTGCAAAGGGTTGGATTATAGCCTGAATCCTCCCATATGCATACAAGGGGACTGGATATTTACTACAACCTTTGATGACGACAGGTCTATTTTCGTAATCCTTTGGCTTGACTTCTGAAATCGCTTTCTCAAAAAGATATTGTTCCAAGTCGTCCATTCCTCCAATCACAAATTCAACCCCAGCTTTTGAAAGATAGGTTCCTACCAACATAAAAGCCCAGTTTGGTACAATGGCATCTGCTGAACAGAATATAGCAACCAATTTACCGTTATATCTTTTCCAATCTATTTTATTAAGATCTGCCCTGAATTCTTTTTCCTTCAAAACCAATTCTTGAAAAAGAAATTCTTTGAGGTCAAAACCGACCCTTTCTTCATTCCTATAAAAGGTTTCAAGGTCAATGGTAATGATGGGGCTAGACGCTACTCTGTTTACAATTTCGCTCATATTAAAAGTGGGTTCTTTTTTGAAGCTAAAACCCGAAATTCCTTCAAGTAGTTCGGTTCAAAATAAGCGATATCTTCAAAAGATTTATTGATAAATTTTTTGTAGGCCAAGAAACCGATTGATGACGCGGAATTTAAATTCGGCAAAAAGATGGAATTTTCATGGTCAAGAATGTCAAGAAGCTTTTTTAGACCATCACCTAAAAAAAACACTTTACTGGTATTCAGATAGTTCAAAAATGGATTCCCTTCTATTTCAAGCGGGTGGGATGACTCTATCAATTTGCCATCAAAACCAAATATACTTGTGTAAACCTCCATTCTTCTGGCATCCAACAATGGGATAACGAAATCATTGAGCCCAGATAATGGGAATGCCTGAAAAGCCAAGGCCTCTAATGTATCCACTGCAATTAGGGGTATATTGAATGCAAAAGCCAATCCTTTGGCAACCGAAACCCCTATCCTCAAGCCTGTATATGAACCCGGACCTGAGGAAATCGCAACTGCAGAAAGATCGGATGGTTTCAGTCCCGACTCATTAAACATTCCCTCAACCAAAAGCATCAATTGCTTAGCATGGGTATTTTCCTGATCAAGCTCAGACAACCTCAGCAACTTCCCTTCTCTATGTAATGCTACAGAACAAATAGATGTTGCGGATTCTATCGAAAGGATCAATGCCATACAAGAGCTGAATTATTTTACTGAGGCTGATAGAACCCTGTTAATTTCATTTGTATTGGAAAGGATTTTTAAGGCAGCTTTGGCATCTTCATCATTTACGAGAGAAGCTTCTACTATACCTTGTTGAAAAAAATATCTTGAAACCAGCTCTTCCCTCAATGCTTCCTTAATTTCAAATTTGAAGGTGACCAAGTCCTGCTCCTTGTTATGGCTTACTTTTTTCTTAAGATCATCTATGGTTGGCTTGATATCATCAAAAAATTTCTCCTTCAATGCGTACTTTTCCAGATCTTCAAGTGTTTTTTCAACATATGTGGTATAATCGTAATCTTTTCCTTCTAAAGAGGCCACGAAGTCGGCATAAATTTCTTCTGTAACCACAAAATCCTTGGGACTGGAAATCATCTCATTTTCAAGGAAAAACTTGTTACCAAATTCAAAAACAAGATTTCTTGCCACCAAACTGTAGGTAATTGGTGCAAACGATTTGGATTCCGTTCTTTGGTCAGGTTCAATACCGGCTCCATCGAGTACAATTCGACCGTTTTTCGTCTTAAATTCCTTCCTTAGCGAATCAGGAATTGAAATTGAATTCCCATTTTCATCCCTATTTACTTGACTATAATCTATAGCTTGAATACATCTGCCACTTGGTATATAATACTTTGCTGTTGTGATTTTTACCTGGGAGTTGTATGAAAGCGGAACCGTGGTCTGCACCAAGCCTTTTCCAAAGGTCTTTCTTCCAACTAGAACTGCCCTGTCATAATCCTGAAGTGCGCCGGCGACAATTTCGGCTGCTGAAGCACTCCTTTCATTGATCAAAACCACCATAGGTATGTCCTTATCAAGTGGTGACTTCGTCGTTTTGTAAACCGAATTCACATTTTCAAGCTTTCCAATCGTCCTGACAACTTCTTTTCCTTTGGGAATAAACAAGTTGACAATTTCAACTGCCTCCTTCAAAATACCTCCTGGATTATCCCTTACATCCAACACTAGCCTCGTGATTCCTTGGGATTTTAGATCAACCAATGCATTTCTGACATCAGATGCAGCATTTGTGGTAAAGTCTGACAGTTTGATGTATCCTGTTTGGTCATCGAGTTTGCCATAAAACGGAACGTTGCTGATGACGATTTTCTTTCTTGTCAAATTCACTGAAATAGTGTCAGCACCTCTTTTTACCTGAACAAAAACATTGGTATTGGCAGGACCCTTTAATAATTTTGAAATATCAGAAGTAAGACTATTGACAACGTCGACTGTATCCACTTTCAGAATTTGATCTCCAATCCGCAATCCTGCCGATTGTGCGGGAAATCCCTTGTAGGGCATTAAAATCATGTTTGAGCCAATCCTGTTTCCAATCAAAGCACCTACTCCTGCATATTCCCCGGTGGTCATCAGTCTAAAATCATCTGAGTTCTCTTCAGGAATAAATTCAGTATATGGATCCAACTCTTCGAGCATGGCGTTGATTCCGATTGTAACCAATTCCTCCGCATTGATCTCATCGACATAGTAGGAATCCAATTCCCTAATTAGGGATGCGAAAATGTCCAGGTTTTTTGCAATGGCAAATAACTTGTCATTTTTGTTAACAAATGAAAACAGCAATCCTACCGTAAGAACTGCTGAGAGCATAAGGATTACAGGTTTTTTGAAATTTCTGTTCATGGATGGTTTTTGTCGGAAAGTGGCTTTTCCTTAATAGTGGTGAGTATTTTTTTTATTTTGGCCTCGATGACATGAAATGTAACAATTTCTGAGGAAACGTAAATAAGGCCGATTATTTTTTTACCCTCAGCCATTTCCCCAAGAATTTGCTTGTTAAGTCTATAGGCCTCTCTCATCCTACGTTTGATCAGGTTCCTATTGACAGCTTTTTTGAGCTTCTTCTTTGAAACGGAAAACAATACCTGATTGGTTTCTGAAATATCAAAATTGATTTCCAAAACCATTACCTTAAAGGGATATAAAAAAAAAGAGGAACCTTTGTCAAAAAGTTCCTTTATTAACTTTTTAGAATGCAATCTTTCATTCTTATGAAGTTCGGAATTCATTGCATTTTGATTTGCGTATTAAATATACGAAACTAAATGCTCAAAATTACTTCTTCAAAGTCTTTTCAGAAGATACTGTAAGTTTGTGTCTTCCTTTTGCTCTTCTGGATTTCAATACTCTCCTACCGTTAGCAGTGGACATTCTAAGTTTGAATCCATGCTTGTTTCTTCTTTTTCTTCGAGAAGGCTGAAATGTTCTTTTCATGACGCTATCTATTTAATATTTTGTGCTTTGCTTGTTGAATTCCTGAAGGTTGCCCTTTAAAGGACTGCAAAGATAGATAACCTTTTTTTATTTACAAACCGTAGATTTACTTTTGTTTTGAATCCAAAGAATTTAGCCAATGCATTATTCGATTGTGAGGAATTCACACACTTCCCAATTTATACAAATCCAACTGGAAATTTCCTGCCATCAAATGGAAACAATCTGTCTCCAATTGCCTTCTTGGAGGCCTGGCAGGTATGAATTGACCAACTATGCCCAAAAAATAAGGGGTTTTGAAGTACTTGCTAAGGGATCGGAAATTGCTTGGAAAAAAACGGTCAAAGACCTTTGGGAATTTACAGCTACTGAGTCCGGACAATATTTCATCAATTATGAGTTTTATTGTAATCAGATGGACGCAGGTGGCAGTTGGTCTGATGACCAACAATTATACCTCAATTTCAGTAATTTCATTTTCGAGGTTTTAAAGAGGAAAAATGAAAAAATCAGCATTTCAATTGAATTACCCGGTGATTATAAAGTTGCAACTGCGCTTAAAAAAATCGGTATCAATAAATGGGAATCTGTGTCTTTTCAACATCTGATGGACAGTCCATTATTGGCAAGTGCAGAATTGAAACATTTTTCTTATTCAGTAAATGGTTCGACATTTCATATTTGGATTCAGGGGGAAATTCATTTTCAAATTGAAAACTTGATTGCTGTATTTCATTCCTTTTCTGAAAAGCAAATCGAAGATTTTGGAGAATTCCCCGCGGAGGATTACCATTTTATATTTCTGCTTTTGCCTTACAAGCACTATCACGGTGTCGAACACGCCTATTCTTCAGTCATTACCTTTGGCCCCGCCCACGCATTATCAGAAAAATCCGAATTGGATCAACTCATTGGGGTAAGTTCCCATGAGCTTTACCACTTTTGGAATGTCTGCCGTATAAGGCCTAAAGGCATTCTTCCTTATGATCTTTCCAAAGAAGTCTATTTGAAGGAAGGTCTAGTCATGGAAGGAGTCACTACCTATATGGGGGATTACTACCTCCTTAAATCAGGATATTATAAATTGGAAGAATACCTCCTGATTCTTCAAAAACAGATTCAACGTGAGTTTGACGGCTTCGGATGGCAAAATCAGTCCATTGTTGAATCAAGTTTTGACCTGTGGCTCGATGGTTATAAAGGTGGAATCCCTGAAAAAAAAGTCAGTATTTACAACCGCGGTGCTTTGCTTTCACTCTGTATGGATCTGATGCTACGGAAGTCAGGATCTTCGCTTGCCAAAGTATTGAAAGAAATGTGGGAGAAATTCGGAAAAACGCAGATTGGGTATGCCATTGGGGATTTTGAAAAGTTGGTAGTGTCTCATGCAAAAGAAAAGGAATCGATGACAGACTTCTTTTGGGATTTTGTTTGGGGTAAAAATGACTTGCTTCCCTATTTGAAATCCTTATTGGCCAATATAAATATCGAACTCCTAGAAAATTTTGAAAACAATAACCTGCTTCATTTCTTTGGAATCCGAAAAGAAGAATCTGGCATCGTCACACAGCTTCATCCGCATGCTGATGCATACAAGATACTTATGAAAAATGATCGGATTCTGGAAGATGACAGCATCAATACAATCGGACATCAAGTCAATCTCAAAATTGAAAGGTTGGGAAGAACCATTACTGTAGTACTCCCAAAGAGTCAGAAAATGTATTTCCCAAAATTCATACTCCATGCAAAAAAAGACAATGTATCAAGTCTCCAAGGACTTATTGGAGAATGACGGACTAATTGGATTCTGCAGGGATTTTTAACTCCTTGAAATTGTTTGGACAGCATTGCGGGATTTTCGAAAAAACAAAAATCAGATTTTTGATAGGGGAAAAACAAAAAAAAGGGCTTCCATATTTCAGGAAGCCCTTTTTGGCACAAAATAGTTTTGATTTATTTGAAATCTTCATCAGAAAGCTCTTGGTTGAATTTCATTGAAACCATTTTTGCTTCCAAAGCCACGGGCAACATTGGGTTTTTGATTGAAAGTCTCATGGGAACTTTAACTCCCTCGATCTCTGTGTAATCCATGTAAGAAACATCACCTGTTGCATCAGAGCTTGTTCTCAATTTTAAACCTGAAGCAACTGAATAATATTCTGCGGTTTTCATCCCGTTTGGGGCGGTGATAATCAATTTGTAGGCATCTTCTTCATCGATAATTTCAGTACCTTGAACCTCCAGAACATATCCCAAATCCTCGTAATGCATCTCAGGGAAAACAAAAGTCTGGGCTTTCAACATAGATACCATTTCTTCGGTTAATTCTTGTTCCTGTCCCATACCCGACATTTTTCCTTTACCGTTTGCAAGCACTGTTTTCTGGGCAACATTACCCATCACCGATGTTTCCTGGAGCATTCGGCCATTGACTTGATCAGAAATGCCACGGATGATGATTGCATTCCCTTGAAAATCAGCCTCCATTACTAGTACCGAATTTTTGATTTTCTCAACATTTGCTTTACCACCTACAGCTTTGATATAATTATCAATGATAGTTGTGGGATCATTGTCCGCCCAACCATGTATTTCGGGTATATTGTTTTCTGTAAGGTTTATTTTGGCCGCGACATTTGATCCTGTCAAAATGATTCCCATTGCGAGCGCTACAATAAATAGTTTTTTCATTATCTTTTTTTTTGAAATTTAAACAAAAAAAGAGGGGAAGAACCCCTCTTCTAAATTTATTTTATATCGTCTTCAGAGATAGAAACATTGAATTCGATTTTTTCCACTTTAGTTTCCAAAGGCATAGGAATCATCGGTGATTTCAACAACATCATCATAGGGTATTTGACACCCTCTACTTCCTGATAATCGCTGTAAAACATGTCGCCTGCCTCGGCGCTTTCTGTTTTGATTTTCAATCCAGATTCCACACTGTAATAATTGATTTGCTTGGAACCGGTAGGATTAGAAATAATTAATTTGTAGGCATTCTCGCCTTCTACATCTTTTATTCCTTCCAAAACCATGGAATAACCTAATTCTTCGTAATGTAATTCGGGGAAAATATACATGCTCATTTTGGCCGCTTCGTATTGTTCGTCCGTCAATTCTGTGGATTGTCCCATGGCAGTAACAGAACCTTTCCCATCCTTGATGACCGTATTGGAAGCAACATTTCCCATCATCATAACTCTTTGTGCAAACGCTCCCTTAGGCTCGTCATAGACAGCTACGAAATTCAGTTTCATTCCCTGAATTTCGGCGACAGATTCCATTTTGGAAGTCCTGATGGCTTCGGCTTTACTTTCTCCGCCTATTGCTGAAAGGTAATTTTCAATGACCTGCTCCGCATCCATCTCTGTGTCCATTGCAATCTGCCGCTCAGGCTCCGCCATATTGGTAAACCTTTTTACATCACCAAAAGCAAGAAGGCTTTTTTCAATTGCAGCTCCGTTTCCTACGACCGTAATGTACATGTTGTCAGGCTTCATGAATTTTTTTGCTGCAGCATTGATATCGGCAACAGTCAAGGCATTCAATTTCTGAAGATAAGTGGCATAGAAATCTTGTGGAAGCTTATACCTTTCGGTATTGATGGCAAAATTGGCAATCGTAGAAGGACTTTCTAGAGATCTTCCAAAAGAACCACTCAAATTTGCTTTCGCATTGACCAATTCCTCTTCTGTGATGCCATTGTCCCGAAGGTTTTTGATCTCATAAATCATCTCTGTGATGGCTGAATCTGTTGCAGTCTGTTTTACACTTGCATTTGCAGAAAAACTTGTGATCAATTTGTCCGCACCAATGGAAGAATAGGCTCCATAAGTATAGCCCTTTTTCTCCCTTAGGTTCATGAATAACCTAGATGAAGCACCTCCGCCAAGAATATAATTCAAGACCCTTGAGGCCAAATAATCAGAATTGCTCAAGTTCATTTCTAGTGGATAAGTAACATCTACCACTGTTTGCACAGAGGCTGCCCTGTCAACCAAGGCTACCATATTCTTGGCCGGAGGAGTTGGTTTGTCGTAAGACTTGGTTGGCACGGTGCCTTTTTCCCATTTGCTGAAATATTTTTTGACCAAAGCTTCAGCTTCTTTCTTATTGATATCTCCGACAATGGCCAAGTAAGCGATGTTTGGCTTGAAATAAGTGCCATAATGGGATTTAATATCCTCCACAGTTATATTTTTTACTGTAGCCTCGGTTTCGGATTCTCCATAAGGATGGTTAGTTCCAAAATTTAGGGTTGATGTCAGCCTTCCCGAAATGGCGTTCGGATCATCCTTACTTGCTGCCAATCCTGAAATCATCTGTTTTTTCAACTTATCCAGTTCTTCTTGAGGGAAAACCGGATTGTAAAGAACATCGGTCATCAACTCGAGAACCTTTTCCTGATGCTTTTTCAAAGAGGCCGCATAAATGGAACTGGCACTTGCATCTAATGACGCACCGATGAAATCAATTTCCTCATCCAATTGGTCTTTGGTCCTATTTGCAGTACCGCCGGTCATCATCTGACCTACCATACCTAAAATACCTGCCTTTTCTCCTTCGAATATAGGATCTCTCTCCAAAACCAAAGAAAATGCCACTCTTGGCAATTTCCTGTTTTCGACCACAAATACCTTAAGTCCATTTGGCAGGGTAAAAGAATCGGCATTCCCAAGTTTGATTTCTCTCGCTGGACCGGGTTCTGGATAGGAGCTCCTATCAATCTGTGCAAAGCCTGTCTGAACGACACAAGCCAATAATATGTATAGAATTATATTTTTCATGTTTTTGAAATTGATGGATAAAAATGATTGGGATAAATCTTTTATCAATTTTTGTTTTCCTGCATTGAAGCCCCTGCGGGAGATTCCGGAACCTGAGCTGATTTTGGCATATAATAAAGCACCACCCTACCATCCAATGAAAGGTACTCATTCGCTACTCTCTTCAGGTCCTCAGGAGTCACTTTGGAGTAATATTCCATTTCTTGGTTGATATAATCTGTTTTGCCATAAAACACTTTAGACTCAGCCAAATTTTGGGCAATTCCTGCCATCGAACTGTTTTTGGTCACCAGGTTGTTTTCAATGATATTTTTCAATTTCTGAAAATCCTTATCCGAGATACCTTCTTTTTGGACTTTGGCCAGGATTATATCCATCTCTGTTTCCAAAGCCTTAGGATCTACACCCATGTTTGCTATGCCATACATCAAAAACACTCCTCCATCTTCCAGATCCAAAGGAATAGCAGCAACACCAAGCGCTTTTTGTTGCCTATCCACCAATTCTTTGGTCATCAAAGAAGAATTGCCGCCTGCCAAGTAAGTCGAAAGCATGGATAGTGCATAAGAATCCGGATGGTTTTTTGGGGGAAGGTTGTAAGATTGGATTACGGCAGGAATCTGGATATTATCATAAATAATATCTCTAGTTTCTGTGGTTTTCTTTGGTTCTGCTATGTTGGGACGATAAAATTCTGAAGGTCCTGATGGGATTTCTCCAAAATAATCCCTCACCCATTTTTCTGCCTGTGCATAATCAATGTCTCCGGCAATTGTTAGGGTTGAATTTCTTGGAACGTAATATGCTTTATGAAAAGCCATAAACTCTTCCAATCTGGCGGAATCCAAATGCTCCATTGATCCGATTACAGGCGACATGTAAGGATGGTTGACAAACGATCTTTTCATTGTCTCAGGAAGGATTGTTCCATAAGGACGGTTATCATAGGATTGTCTTTTCTCTTCCTTGATGACTTCTCTTTGTGTATCTACGCCAATTTGATCGATTTTAGGATGAAGCATCCTCTCCGATTCCATATATAGCGCTGTTTCCAATTGATTAGAAGGAACTATCTCGTAATAATAGGTTATATCATTTGAAGTGAATGCGTTTAATGTTCCTCCGATTGATTGTATTTTGTTCATGTATTCTCCTCTGCCGATGTTTTCTGTTCCTTCAAATAGGAGGTGCTCAAAAAAGTGGGCAAAACCTGTTCTATCCGGTTTTTCATTTTTTGACCCAACGTGGTACAGCACAGAAACCGCGACGATCGGTGTGCTGTTATCCTGATGCATAATCACATTCAAACCATTTTCCAAGGTAAATTCCTTGAAATCGATTTTATTTTGGGCTATTGCTGAAAGCGTCAAAAAGACTCCCATCAACAGCATAAAGGTAAACTTTCTCATATACTTGGATTTAGTTTTTGGTTCATGTAAGTTTTACTTTTTTAAATCAAATTTGTTTATCAAAAAAGGATAAAAGAATAAAATTGGATACCGATGAAGAAATTGTTAAGTAATATCTGCGAAAAATATAACAAAGCAAATAACTGAACAAATCCATAACTAATTATTTTCAGTTAAATTTAAAAACTGTAAACCACATGTTGGTATCAAGGAGTCAGCCTGCCCAATATTTCTTTGGCTTCATGCCATTTCAACCTTGGTCCAAATTGACTTACGATTTTGGAACTTGCCATAGATGCTAATTTTCCACTTGAAGCATAGCTGTGACCATTGGTAATGCCATACATAAAAGCTCCTGCAAACATATCCCCTGCCCCATTGCTGTCAATGGCCACGGTCCTATAAGGCTCAATATCAATAAAGGTGTCCCCATCCCATATCATCGCCCCGTTTTTTCCCTGGGTAATCACAAAGTGCTTTGCTGCCTTTTTCAATTCCTCCCTGGCTTCTGCAAGGGTATCTTTAGCAGTAAACAACATTGCCTCTTCTTCATTGGCAAATAACAAGTCAACACTTGGTCCGATGACATCATCAAATCCGGACTTGAAATACTTCACCATAGCCGGATCTGAAAATGTCAATGCTACTTTTGTGCCGGCAGCTTCTGCGATTTTCTTTGCTTTTACCATGGCTTCTTTCCCATTCGGAGAAGTCACAAGATACCCTTCTAAAAATAAGTATTTGGAATCTTTGATAGCCCATTCATTCAGGTCTTGGACTGAAAAATTCTGGGTGATTCCCAAAAATGTGTTCATCGTCCTTTCGGAGTCTTCGGTGACCATGACGAGACATTTGCCGGTAATTCCGTACTCAGGTACTTTTCCTTCCAAGCTGTTGTCCACGCCGGAGTTTTTCAAATCCTCAAGGTAAAAATGTCCAAGTTCGTCATTGGCCACTTTACAACAATAGAAAGCATTTCCCCCAAATTGGCTTACAGCGATAACTGTATTTGCGGCAGAACCTCCGCATTGTTTTTTTGCTTCTTCTGTATTGATGACTCGCATCAGGGAATTTTGACGGTCTTCGTCAACCAACGTCATCAGGCCTTTTTCAACATGATTGTCTAAGAAAAACTGGTCAGAAACTCTGAATTCTATATCTACGAGGGCATTACCGATACCCGTTACATCATACTTTTTCATGTTTTTTGTTTTTATCAATTAGATGTTTTGTTCAGTAAATAAATCCCCCTATATGGAAGACCATCCGGTCATTCAAAAATTTTATGCCTCTCAAAAGGTATGGATCTGTCAAACAGATACCTGTAGGTATGATGGGTTTTGTATATTTCTGCATTGAGCTGTTCGCAGACACGCATCATTTTAGGATTAAAATCTCCGATCCAATTCATTTCGATGGTTTTGTAGGGAAAAGAATCATGGCGGGCAAATATTTCATTATAAGCCATAATCATGGCGCTGTCTACACCTTTTCCCTGAAACTCCGGCACAACACCAAAGACCAAACCCAACATTTTATTGGGTGGATGAAAGGTTTTGTACCAAAGGAATTTGAGTTTGCCCATCAGATCCAACTTCCCTTTTACATATTTGAATATTTGGTTGATCTCGGGAATATTAATAAAAAATGATACAGGTTCCCCTTTATAAAAACCAAAGTATAGCAACCTTGGGTCGCGTATTGGTTTTAGTTTAGCAAACATCAATTGGGTCTCCCTGATAGTAAGGCTTTTTCCCATATGCTTTGCCCAAGCTCTATTATACACTTCCATGAAGTATTGCGGGGCTTTTTCGGAAAGCTCTTTTCCTTTCATATATCGAAATGAAAAATCAGGATCAGCCAGGACTTTGTTGGCTCTTTCGACCATTTTTGCGTCAAAGTTCCCTCCCTGAACAGGCCGCATATAGGTGTATTGTCTGAAATACAGCTGAAAACCATAATCTTCAAAGAGTTTCTGGTAATAAGGAAAATTCCAAGGCATGTTGTAATTGGCAGGGGAAAAACCCTTTACCAATAAGCCCCACCATTTATCCCTTTCACCAAAATTGACCGGTCCATCCATGGCTTCGACTTCCTCATTTTGAAGCCAGGATTTTGCAGTGTCAAATAAAAGGAAAGCAACTTTGTTATCATCTATAGACTCGAAGAAGCCGACTCCGCCTGTAGGTTGTTTTTCTTTCCATTTGGGATGGATAAAAGCTGCAATCCTTCCAACAGATTTTCCTTTTTGATCTTGTACCAACCAACGCTTGGCCTTTCCTCCTTGCTTAAACAGCTTATTTGTTTCCGGCTCAAACAATCCCTGAATGTCTTTGTCGAGAGGTCTGATCCAGTTTTTCTCTTTATTGTATAGCCTTACGGCCATTTCCAAAAACTCTTTTTCAAGTGCTGGACTGTTGACTTCCAGAATATTCATAGCAGTGAATTAAATTAAGCGCTTAAAAGTAGAGAGATAATTTTAAAGTAGAAAAGGGTGTTTTTGAGGAAACAGGGATTTTGAGGTTTTTGTATGCAGTTTTGGCCAACTGGAAGGAATTCAATATACTTTCTCCCCTTTATTTACCCAAATACTCCAAATCCGATTGTAGGTATGTATTCTGTTTGTGGTTGTCTGGCCGCTGAAGACAGGTCGGTCTTCGTTGACCCAATGAAAAATCCCTCCGTAAAGATTATAGACCTCTTTGTATCCTGCTGCCTTGAGTTTTTTTCCAATATCCTGACTTCTGGCACCCACTGAACAATAAACCACAATCGGTTCACTTTTGGCTATGTCCTTTACGCTTACTAAGGAAAATGTATCATATCCAACCCATCTTGCGCCTTTTATGTGACTTACTTCAAATTCCTCTTTTTCCCTAGTGTCCAACAAGATCGCTTTACTTAAAACATCTTTTTGGTCAATATAGACCAATGGAAAATCTTTTTCATAGATGCCACTTAGCATTGTTTTGTAGGCAGTGCTTTGGCTGTGACCTTTCACAAATGAGATTAAAAGAAGAAAGAGAAGTAGTGAGGCTCTAATTTTCATGGAAATGGGCTTATTGATGAATTCAGTTTTAAAAGACCAAAGAGCTTCATTTGGACAAACAGTTAAAAAGAAAAATTGATTGATCCGTTCTTGTAAAAAGTCAATGAAAAAAATTAACGCGTGTTTTGATCCAATCTTCTTTTGGGTGTGGCATATTATCCATAAAAATCCGATAATCTAGCCAACCCTCTTTTGTCTAGTACTAGGATTTTCTTCCCTTCAAAATCGATGAGCTCATCCTTTTTGAATTCAGAAAGTAACCTAATGACAGTTTCTGTGGCTGTTCCTACCAAACCTGCAATTTCCTCTCTTGTCAAAATAATATCAATTTTTTCTCCTTCATTCCCTTCAATTCCATAGGTTTCACTGAGTTTTAGGAGTGTAAAGGCAAGTCTTTCTCTGATTGATTTTTGGGTGGCATCGGTGAGTTTGTCTTCCATGATGCCAAGGTCATGGCAAAGCGCCTTTGTGACCCTTCTGTGGAACTCTGTGTCTTCAGCTAATACTTTTAGAAATGATTCTCTTGGCACAAAACAGATTTTGGCATCTTCTACGATAGTTGCCGAATTGGAATAAGACTCTTCGCCCAATAGCGAAGCGTAACCTAAAAAATCACCCTTTTTTGCAAGTCTAATAATCTGTTCTTTTCCATTGGAGGCAGTTTTGAAAACCTTCACAACCCCATCGTTGATGCAAAATACGCCAAGCGGCTTCGTTCCTTCATAAAATAGAATCTGCCCCTTTTTATGCGTTATGAAATTTTTATGGTCAGATAAATGGCAGAGATGTGGCTCAGAAAGACTGGAAAAGAGTGAAAATTTCCGGCTCATACAAAGTTCACATGGAGTGCTTTTTTCTATAGTTTTCATATCGAAGAGTTAACAACCATTTAACAAACTTAATTCATAAATATAACAGATTACATGACAATAGTCACATAAATCATTGTTTAAAATTGAGGCAGTTCTGATATTTGGTCATATATTTTTGCAGTAAAATTATATTTTAAGAACAAATGTTGCCTGCCGTTGCTGATTCCCATAAAAGCAGCACCTATGGTTTTATTATAGACAGCAACTTGTTCGACTGTTTTTTTAGACAAACTGACTTTTGGGGCCTTGCATTCGATCAGAAGAAAAGGGTTTCCTTCTCTATCCAATATCAAAATATCAAATCTTTTCTGAACGGAATTATACAAGATTTCTTTTTCTAGTGAAAAAAGCCCCTTGGGATAACCTCTATGTTGTACCAAAAAACAAATCATGTGCTGTCTGACCCATTCTTCCGGAGTCAATATCAAATATTTCTTTCTAAGGGAATCGAAAATGCTTAATTTCCCCTCAAACTCTTGAATTTTGAATTCGAATTCAGGAAAATTGAGAGAAAGCCGCATAAATTCATACCGATCAGCTATCATTTCGCAAATATGTCCGCTTTCCAATTAGAAACATCAACCAAACTGTCTAAAATGAAGAAATTTATTTTCTTTTCACTGCTTTCAGCTACCATTCTCTTTTTTTCTTGTTCTCCAAAGGAAAAAGTAGACATCATCGTCCATAATGGCACTATTTACACCGTAGATGAAGGGTTCACAATAGCCAATGCATTTGCGATCAGGGACAACCGTTATGTGGCGGTCGGAAATGAAAATGCCATATTTTCTAAATATGAATCCGAAGAAATCATTGACTTACAAGGCAAACCGGTATATCCAGGCTTCATAGATTCCCATTCGCATTTTTACAGGTATGGATTGGGCTTACAAGTGGCTGATCTGCTTGGAGCAGAATCAGAAGCAGAACTGGTAGACAGAGTGAGAGTTCATGCGGAAAAAAATCCGGAGGCAGCTTGGATTTTGGGAAGGGGTTGGGATCAGAATCTTTGGGAATCAAAAGAATTTCCAACCAAAGCCAAATTGGATTCCCTTTTCCCTGACAAGCCGGTCCTTCTTACCAGGATTGACGGACATGCTGCCCTAGTCAACCAAAAGGCTTTGGATCTGGGAGGTGTAACTGCCCAAACATCAATGATTGGAGGAAAAGTTATACTTACAGGAAACAAACCTTCGGGGGTTTTGATTGACAATGCGATTGATCTGGTTTCATCCAAGGTGCCCAACGCGAGTAAGGAGGAATCCAGGATTGCCTTACTCGGAGCTCAGGAAAATTGTTTTGCAGTCGGTCTGACAACAGTAGTAGATGCTGGTCTGGAGAAGGAAACAATCGACCTTATCTTTGAAATGCAAAAAGACAATACATTAAAAATGCGGGTATATGCCATGGTAAATCCAACAGAAGCCAATATGGCCCATTACTTCAAAGCCGGGATTTATCAAGACGACAACCTCACAATCAGGAGTTTTAAAATATATGGAGATGGAGCTTTGGGCTCTAGAGGCGCCGCACTCCTAAAGCCTTACCATGATCACGCTGACAATTATGGCTTTCTTCTCAAAAACCCTGAGGAATTTGATGAGTTGGCTAAAAAAATGTATGAAAACGGCTTCCAAATGAACACCCATTGTATTGGTGATTCTGCCAATAGGACACTCTTAGACATCTATGCCAAATATCTAAAAGTCAAAAACGACCTCAGGTGGCGAATCGAGCATGCCCAGGTAGTAAGCAAAGAAGACATGCCGAAATTTGCTCAATACAGTGTCATTCCTTCCGTCCAGCCTACCCACGCTACTTCTGATATGTATTGGGCAGGTCAAAGACTTGGTCCTTTCCGAATCAAAACAGCTTACGCCTACAAGGACCTTTTGGACCAAAATGGGATGCTGGCACTTGGAAGTGATTTTCCGGTGGAGCATATCAACCCACTTTATGGATTTCATTCGGCTGTAGTGCGAAAGGATGCCAAAAACTGGCCTGACGATGGATTCCAGCCGGAAAATAAAATCACAAGAGAACATGCACTTAAAGGGATGACGATTTGGGCAGCATTTGCAAACTTTGAGGAAAACCTAAAAGGAAGTATTGAACCGGGAAAACTCGCTGACTTTGTGGTTTTGGAAAAAGACATCATGACAGCTCCCGAAAACGAACTCCGTGAGATCAAAATCTCAGGAACCTTTGTTGGTGGGAAAAAAGTCTTTTAACTTATGAGATCAAATACCGTCAAAATTCCAGGTAAGGTTTGAGCCTATCCACCCATTCAGCATTGAAAATTTTGATCTTGAGAAGGTCATCCGAAGACTGGTAAGGTCCATGTTGCTCACGGAATGCGACAATGACTTTTGCCGATCCATAGTTGATATAGGGGTGTTTTGCCAGAGTGTTGACATCAGCCTGATTGATGGGGATTTTGTTTTTGACACCAGGTTCAAAATCAAAATAATCAAAAACCCTTTCCAAAACCTCAGGAGTCATTCCATAAACCTCCAATAGTTGATCTTTGCTATGTAAGCCTCCAATATTATCCCTGAACTTTACTACTCTTCCAGCCATGGTCTGCCCTATCCCAGGAACAATTTGAAGGACAATAGAGTCAGCTTCTGAGAATGACATTTTATTGAACTGCGGAATTTTGGGTTTTTGATATGTGCTTGCCCTTTTGACCGTATCTGATTTATGGCCTAAGGATTGACTTTGATAGTTATTTTGAGAAGGTTTCCAACCAGCCAATACCAAGCTGTCAATCTTTTGAGAATACGCTGAATAATGCTTTTCGTTTTTCTTTCTAACAAGCCAACCATAGCCTAACGGAATGATATAGAGTAGAATAAGAGCCGGAACCACCAACACGAAGCCTCTAGATTCCCTTTTGGAGAATCCAAAATAAGACTTTAGAAAAAAATAAATTTTAGCCATCAGAATATTATCATAAAAACCATACTCCAAACGCAACCGATACTTTGTATCTATATCCTTTAAGAAAATACAATTGGAATTATTTTACAATTATTACGAAATTTGAAATTGAAAACCAAGAGCTTAATTTTTACTCATTTTATTTAGACCGAATTTAAATTAAACGGAAGTATAGAGAATTTATCTTTTACTACTTAAACTGAATTAAATTTGTGTCAGAAAAGTATCTAAAATGCAAAAAACGTTTAGAGCCATCAGTTTATCCCACAAAAGTGCCCCTGTCGAAATACGGGAAGTCATTGCACTAGATGAGGGCTCCATACATTCTCTATTACTGAAACTGAAAGATTTTTTCAGCGTTACTGATACGCTCATTCTTTCAACCTGCAACAGGACTGAAGTTTATTACTCTCACGAAATCGACTTAAACGAGGAAATTATCAAACTCATTGGGCTTGAAAAAGGCATGACCAATGTGGTTGATTACATGGATTATTTCAAAATTCATAACGATGACAGAGATGCCATCGAGCATCTCTTCCGGGTATCGATGGGACTTGAGGCCCAAGTAGTGGGTGACATGCAAATATCCAATCAAGTGAAAAGAGCCTATCAGGCTTCCGCGGACTTGGATATGGCCGGACCATTCCTGCATCGATTGATGCACATGATTTTTTTTACGAGCAAAAGACTTGTTCAGGAAACTGCATTTAGGGACGGTGCGGCTTCTGTATCATATGCGGCGGTTGAGCTTATCGAAGAGCTTACCTCCAATACTCACCAGCCTAGGGTGTTACTTATCGGAGTAGGTGAAATCGGAGAAGATGTTGCCAAAAATATGGTACATATTCCTGAGGTAAAAGTTACCATTACAAACAGGACTTTTGAAAGAGCAAAAGCCTTGGCAGATGAGATGGGATTTGAAGTTATTCCCTTCGAAAACTGCTTTGAAGCCATGAAAGAGGCAGACGTTATCGTTTCTTCAATAATGAAGTCTGAGCCGTTCATTACCAAATCATTGGTTTCCAAAATGGAAATCCAAAGCTATAAGCTTTTTGTTGACCTTTCTGTTCCCCGCAGCATAGAAACAAACCTCGAGGAAATCCCGGGAGTTATGCTTTACAATGTGGATAATATACGAAGCAAAGCAACCGAAACCCTTGAAAAAAGACTTGCTTCTATCCCACAAGTTGAAGTGATAATTAATGAAAGCATTGAAGACTTTTTTAACTGGAAAAAAGAAATGATGGTTTCCCCGACTATCAATAAGCTGAAAAATGCATTGGAGCAAATCCGCCAAGAGGAGATGGAAAGATTTTTGAAAAATGCTGATGAAGTTCAAATAGCCACCATCGACAAAATCACGAAAAGCATGATGCAAAAAATCCTCAAAGTCCCTGTGGTACAACTTCGTGCTGCATGCCAAAGAGATGAAGCGGATAAAATGATTGACATCCTGTCGGACCTCTTCGATCTTGAAAAAGATTCAGAAAAAAAGGTTTAGAATAATCCTCCGTATACTTGAAATACAGATCCAATCCATTTATTTTACCTTCGCCAATTTAATGATTTATGAAGCTTAAAATTTATGGGACACTTCCCCTCTATTTCATTTTTATAATATTCTCTACCGAAAAAGTAAATTCCCAAACCTATGAGGTTTTTGACCAGAACCTCAAGTTAAAATCAAGAATAGAATTCGACCGGATAAGTATTTTGGGGGAGTCTGTGAGGGTAAGTTCTGCCAATAACCAGCTTAAGCTTCTAAGTAAAGAATATAAGCCATTTGTAGACTTAAATGCCTTTTCAGTTTATACCTACGACCAGCCTTGGATTGTGGTAGAAGGCCCTAAAGGAAAAGGGGCATTTCACGAATATGGCGAAGAGATCTTTGCTCCTGAATACGATCATATTGAGATACTTTTTACGAGGCTTCTTGCCAAAAAGGGCAGTCAGTATTGGATTTACGATCATTCAAAAAGGCAAATCAAATCTATAGGCACCTTTCAAGAGGCAAAAATGGCACTGAATGGGCAAGTGATTGCAAAAAATACCGAAGGCTATTTTTTGCCCTTGTCTGATAATCCTGAAAAATACTATGAAGAACTAGAGGAAGTAAGCGAAAACTTCCTGATTTCAAAAGAAAACTCAGGATATGGCATAATCAACAGAGAAGGGAATTATATCCTAGAGCCTATTATTGACCATATGGTTCACCTTGAAGGAGATTATTTTTATGCTTTCGACGGCAAGCAATATATGCTTATCCGAGGTCTAGAAAAAAGGGCTGATATCAAATATACCTCATACCACAAAATTACATTAGAGAATGGTATACTTCTCGAGTATATACATGGCAAATTACGTAGAGTGATGGATAATGACGGTATCCTTCTGGACCAAGTAGGAATGGATAAAGTCACGGGTGTCGGCGGGAAACATTACAATGTTTTATTACGGGATAAAAAAACAGGTTTACTTGGCCCAAACGGTTGGGAAGTGAGTCCATTGATAGAGGTTGATTTGATATTACAGGGGAGTGAAGGATTGTTTCCCGCAAAAAAATCTGGAAAATATGGATTTATTGACCGGTCAGGAAATTGGGTAATTGAAAACCGTTTCGACGAAGTAAGGAGCTTTAAAGAAGGAATTGCCGCTTATAAGTCGGAAGGAAACTGGGGTTTTGTCAACAAGGAAGGATTGCTAATAACAACAGCTACTTATGAGTATGTGTCTGATTTCTATAAAGGAAAAGCAATAGTAAAAAAAAGTGGCAAGTACTTTTTAGTGGGAAATGATGGCCATCAAATTTTGGACAAGTCTTTTGAAAGGATTTCCCTTCTAGTAGACAACTATTATGTTTCGGAACTTGATGGAAAATATGGCTTGATATCTCCTGAAGGAAAAGAAATAGTAGAACCCAAATTCCAGGAACTTAGGAGGGAAGATCTAAACAGAGTCCTGGTCAGGCTGGGAGATAAATATGGGATTTTGGATGAAAACGGAGATTATATCCTTCCTGTTTATTATAAAAGTATCGTGTTCGATTACGGCGCCAATCAAATTCTAGCCGAAGATGATTATCAATTTACACCTTTAGAATCTGTAGAAAAAATAAACATCAAAAAGAAAAAAGGAAACTGAACTTTTCGATAAAAGCCATTAAAAAGCCTGATCCGAATTCAAACTCGGATCAGGCTTTTTTATTCTAGAATTACTTCTTATCTCCTTGTTTACCTCTTCCCCCTTCTGTACCGCTTGCCACATCCGTGCCGGCGATGGAGGATCTCATTTCTGTATCAGATTTGATGTTTTCCATTTTATAATAATCCATGACACCTAGGTTTCCGCTTCTAAATGCCTCTGAAATAGCTTTCGGAATCTCAGCTTCAGCAGCGATTACAAGAGCTCTCATTTCGACCGTCCTGGCTTTCATTTCCTGCTCAAGAGCAACTGCCATGGCCCTTCTTTCCTCGGCTTTTGCCTCTGCTACTTTTAGATCGGCGGATGCCTGATCAATTTGAAGCTTGGCGCCGATGTTGGTTCCCACATCGATATCCGCAATATCTATGGATAGTATTTCAAAGGCAGTGCCTGCATCAAGACCTCTTTGCAGAACTAATTTTGAAATTTTATCAGGGTTTTCTAGGACGCTTTTGTGGTTCAGAGAAGATCCGATTGAAGTTACAATTCCCTCCCCTACTCTTGCCAGAATAGTTTCTTCACCGGCACCACCTACAAGCTGGGCTATATTGGCACGTACCGTAACCCTTGCTTTAGCTATCAACTGGATCCCATCTGCAGCCACAGCTGCTACATTTGGGGTATTGATGACTTTAGGATTGACTGAAATTTGAACTGCCTCAAAAACATCCCTTCCTGCTAAGTCAATGGCTGTGGCCTGTTTGAAAGTCAGGGTAATATTGGCCTTATCAGCAGAAATCAATGCCCGGATAACATTTGGTACATTTCCCCCTGCCAGGTAATGAGTCTCAAGGTCATTTGTAGTGAGATCAAGTCCTGCTTTGGTAGCTGTAATCAAAGAATTGACAATCACTCCGGGAGGCACTTTCCTGATTCTCATTCCGATCAGCTCCCCTATTCCCACTTTCACATTTGAAAAGATGGCGGTAATCCAAAGATTGACAGGTATAAAGTATAAAAACACAAAAAGCAATATCAGCGCGGCAAAGGCTGTAAACAAAATAATAGCCGAGTTAGACATGTCCATAAATTATGATTTAATGATTATTGTATTGTTTTCCAATTTAGTAATAAAAACAGAAGTCCCGACAGAAATAAACCCCGATTCGGATTTAACCTCATAAATCCCATCCCCTATTTCAGCTTTCCCTATTGGTTTTATGTCTGAGATAGTGGTCCCTTTCATCCCTAGCTCCAATCCTTTGAGCCTATCATCGAATACCCTGCTTTTTACAGTACTCTTCAATGCAAATTTCTTCCAGGCACCTGTCCTGAAACCATAAATAAGTGCCCCCAAATTAAGGACAAGTGTGGCAATCAAAACCATACCTGCAACTTGCTTTTCAAAAGTCACGAAGGCATAATAGATTCCTACAGCAGTCACCAAAACTCCAATAATTCCGATAATCGTGGTGCCAGGAATAAAAAGAATCTCTGAGATCACCAAAATCAATCCGATAAGAAGAAGTGTACTTAAGACAAACCAAACCATTTCATTTAATTTTCATGAAATTAGTCAGTTTTTTTGCAACCAAAAAACTGAACAAATAATTAAGTCAAAAAAAATACCTCCCAATAATCAGGAGGTATAAAATTTTGGTCAGGATTCTAATAAGCCCTTGCAAAGTAAACCCGGCCTTTTGAAGGGTTCCCTGTGAGGATACATTTACCGTCCTCTTCTTTCCGGTCGATTGGGATACACCTTATAGTTGCTTTGGTAAGCTCTTTGATTCTCTCCTCAGTTTCAGAGGTACCATCCCAATGTGCAGACAAAAACCCTCCTTTTGACTCTAATAGCTCTTCAAATTCGGCCCAGGTATTGACCTCGGTGGTCATTTTTTCTCTAAAATTAAACGCTTTTCTATATATACTTTCCTGAATATCATCTAGTAGGTTACTGATGTACTCTTCAAGGATTATTTCTCCAAGGTAGACTGTTTCTTTGGATAGGTTATCGCGTCTCGCCAACTCAATGGTATTGTTTTCCAGATCCCTTGGTCCCATTGCTATTCTTAATGGGACACCCTTGAGTTCATATTCAGCAAATTTCCAACCTGGCTTGTGCGTATCCCTATTATCAAAATGAACAGAAATACCTTTAGCTTTTAATTTGGTGATTATTTCCCTTGCTTTAATGGAAATTCTTGCGAGTTCTTCTTCCCCTTTATAAATCGGCACGATAACAACCTGATTTGGTGCAAGCTTTGGAGGAAGTACCAAACCATTGTCATCAGAGTGGGCCATAATCAATGCCCCCATCAATCGGGTACTTGCACCCCAGGAAGTCCCCCAAACATATTCAAGTCCACCTTCTTTGGTAGCGAATTTTACATCAAAAGCTTTTGCGAAATTCTGCCCCAAGAAATGGGAGGTACCCGCCTGAAGGGCCTTACCATCCTGCATCAACGCTTCTATGCAATAGGTATCTTCCGCACCTGCAAATCTTTCGTTGATACTTTTAACCCCCTTTACCACAGGAAGTGCCATAAAAGTTTCTGCAAATCCAGCATAAATGTTCATCATTTGAATGGTTTCATCAATAGCTTCCTGCTTGGTAGCATGGGCTGTATGCCCTTCCTGCCACAAAAACTCCGTTGTTCTTAAAAACAACCTGGTTCGCATTTCCCATCTGACCACATTTGCCCATTGATTTATGAGTAGTGGCAAGTCTCTATAAGATTGTATCCAGTTTTTATATGTACTCCAAATGACAGTTTCAGAGGTAGGTCTGACGATCAGTTCTTCCTCAAGTTTTGCTTCAGGATCGACAATCACACTTTTTCCATCTTCAGAATTTTTAAGTCTGTAATGGGTCACAACCGCACATTCCTTTGCAAATCCTTCGATGTGGCTTGCTTCCTTGGAAAGATAAGATTTTGGAATAAATAAGGGAAAGTAAGCATTTGTATGCCCTGTTTCCTTAAACATCCTGTCGAGTTCTGCCTGCATTTTCTCCCAGATAGAATACCCATACGGTTTGATTACCATACAACCTCTAACCGGAGAATTTTCTGCTAAATCCGCTCTTTTTACCAATTCATTGTACCACAAAGAATAGTCTTCACTCCTTTTTGGCAATCCTTTACTCATAGTGTTTTTTGATTTCAAAAATCTAATTATCTTCGCTAACTACTGTAGGGGGCAAATATAATCCAAAAAATGATAACCCTCTCTTATATGACTCGTATATAACGGTAATTAGTAAAAACCAAACAAATGAAAAATCTCAACAAAATATTGATCCTTGGAGCTGGTACAGTACTTGTCCTCTCCTCTTGCAGCACAAGTCAAACAGCTACAAGGGGTAGAGAAACTGACGATTTATACTTTATGGCTTCAGATGTGAAAGTAGCCACTCAGTTTGCAGTCTCAAATAATAATCCTGAGAGTTTCAAACAATTAAACACCGTCAATCCCGGGGAATTTGAACAGGAAAATTTTTCTGCGAGAAATGTTAACCCTGAATATATCGCCAAATATCAATCCCAAACCGCAACCCCTAATTCGGGAGAGGTATATTTTGATGACAATGAGATGCAAGAATCAAATCCAAACGTGAATGTTTACAACAACTTCTATGGTTCAGGCGCCGGTGTAAACGGAGCAGGATTCAATAGTGGCTTGAATGTAAATGTAGGTTTCGGTATGGGATTTGGAGCTCCAATGTGGGGTATGGGAATGGGTTGGGGTATGCCAATGTGGGGCATGGGAATGGGCTGGGGTATGCCAATGTGGGGAATGGGTATGGGATGGAATTCTATGTGGGGTTGGAATATGGGAATGGGAATGGGTATGGGTTGGGGAATGGGTGGAATGTGGGGCAACCCTTGGATGAATCCCTGGATGGGTGGTGGAATGTGGGGCAACCCGTGGATGAACCCTTGGATGGGTGGCGGAATGTGGGGCTGGGGAAGACCAGGTTGGGGTATGCCAGTATGGGGGGCTCCAGGATGGGGCGGTGAAAATGGTCGACAGGTAGTAAGAGGAGGCAGACCGGGAAGAGATTCTGGAATGGCTTCAGTAGGAAATAGACCTGGGACAAATTATCCTTCCACAGCAAGATCTGCTAGAAGAGATGCAGTCAGTCCTGATAGATCAGTGGGGGCAAACAATAGAACAGCCGGTAGGGATTTTAGCAGATCTCAAAATGATTATTACAATAGTTCTAGAAGTAGAGTGGCCAATTCGGCGGCAACGGGCAGCAGAAATGTAGGATCTGCAGCGGCAACAAGACCAAGTAACAGGACCGGAATTGACAATGCAAGACCAACTTACAACTCAAGAAGCAATTCAGGAGTATCAAATGGTACTATCAACAGAGGCACCGCATCGCCAAGCTTCAATAATAGAGGTACAACCAATACAAACAGAGGTGCCAACCCTTCTTATAATAGAGGTAACACCATAAATAATAGCAGGACTTCAACACCATCGAGAGGAGGTAGTATGGCAGCCCCATCAAGAGGAGGCAGCATGTCGACTCCTTCAAGAGGTGGTAGTATGTCAGCTCCTAGCAGAAGCTCTTCACCATCATTTAGCTCACCTAGCAGAAGTAGTGGTGGCAGTAGCATGGGTGGGGCAAGCCGCGGAGGTGGTATGAGCTCCGGGGGTTCTAGAGGAGGTAGAGGGGGAAGATAATTCCCCTTTTTTTATAAGGCCTACACTACTATTCTTGTCAATTTATCCTTTGTTAATTCCATAAGTCAAATTTCCATATTCTTATATGATTTCGACAAAACACCTTCTTCTTGGAATTTTTATGGTTTTTTTAGGCACTTCATCAGTATTTGCTCAGTTCGGATACTTTGAGGACGCCTTAAGATTCAGTCAATTCAGATCTAATGGATCTGCCAGAATAATTGGTTTGGGGGGCGCTCAAATGTCTTTGGGGGGAGATATTTCAAATATCCATACTAACCCCGCAGGACTTGGATTTTTCAGAAGATCTGAATTCAGCTTTACGCCATCTTTTGGAACTTGGAACACTGAATCGAATTATTTGGGGCAAATTCAAAACGACAGAACAGGGAATTTTGCTATTCCAAACCTAAGCTTGGTAATCAGTAATCCCAGGCAGGGGGCTTTAAACACAAGCGCATTTAAAGGTGGATCATTCGGTATCAGTTTTAACCGGATCAATCATTTTAATAGTCAATTCGGCTATTTTTCGGATATCGAGGGTGATGTTTCTATCATTGATTTCTTTCTACAGCAAGCAAACGGAATACCTGAAAGCCAGATAGAAAATTTTGGACTTACAGGATTGGCATACCAAACTTTCTTGATCAATCCCATAACTAGAGATCAAAATGGGAATCCGATCAATAATCCTACCCAATATGATTCTTTTGTCTTGGGATTCCCTTTTCAGGATGAAACAGTATTCTCAGAAGGTAGGGTCAGCCAAACATCAATCTCTTATGGGGCAAACTTTCTAAATAAATTTTTTTTGGGAGCGGGGCTGGGCTTATCTTCAGTCGTTTATAATTCCAGAAAAAATTACAGAGAAGAATTCTTCAATGAACCTTTGTTGAATTCCACAATTGACGAAAGGCTTTCCATGAGTGGTTTTGGAGCAAATATTAATCTTGGCATAATATTTAAGCCAATTGACCAATTGAACCTCGGTGTAAATTTTCAGTCGCCAACTTGGTACAGCTTCAACGAGGAATATGAGGCTAGGATGTTAAACAACTTTGATAACTTTTTTTTCGAAGAGGAAAACATAACTCTTGCCACAGAAGATGCTCAAACACCAATTACTATTGGAAATTATAACCTTAACACTCCACTTAGGCTGAGTGGTGGGGCGACCATCTTTTTGGGAAAGAATGGTTTCATCACAGCCGACGTCGATTATCTTGACTATAGCAGAAGCCGCATCAATTCTCGTGATTTTAATCCAGGCGCTGATAATCAACAAATCCGGACATTATTTGGCCAAACCCTGAATTACAGGGTTGGTGCAGAATTCAGATTTGATATCTTCAGGGTGAGAGGCGGATATGGCTTTTATGGCGATCCATTTGTAAACAGTGATTTTGACAGAAAAACACAACAATTTTCGGGGGGATTCGGAGCTCGTTTAAAATCAATGTATGCTGATTTTGCTTTGTCCACTACCAATTTCCACCAACTTTACAACTCATTTCCTGTGGAAGAGGGAGGATTTAACATTGGGCCATTTACCGAAATCCGAAACAATATTACCACAGGAACATTGACTTTTGGGTTCAATTTCTAAAAAATCCCATCAATGCCGACATCAAATGCTCAGTGGAAATATCTTCTCCACTGAGTATTATTTTTGATTTTAAGTAAAAAGATTCTCGTTGCAAAAGAAGATTTTTCAATTTTAAAATGATTTCACCTTCATCCAATCCCGCAAACATCGGTCTTTTCCCAGTTTGGTCTTTCATCAATCTTCTATTGATTTCATCCAAAGAAACATCAAGATACACTGACACTCCTCTTCTGTTGATAATTTCCATGTTGTCATTGAAGCAGGGTGTGCCGCCTCCTGTAGAAAGTACAAAACCTTCATTTCCTTCCAAGGTCTTTTCTAAATACAATGTCTCCAACTCCCTAAATTTTCCTTCGCCCTGAGAAACAAAAATATCCCTTATCTTTTTTTGGGTTTCTTTTTCAATCAACAGGTCTAAATCAATAAATTGAAAATTGAGTTGCTTGGCAATCTGCCTTCCAAAGGTAGATTTCCCGGAACCGGGCATTCCAACCAACACAATTTTCAACGGGGATTTCATTGAGCAAAAAGATTAATCACTTCCTCAGGACTGGGAGTATTTCTGTAATGGTATTTTTTGAGAACCACTCCATCCCTGATCAACATGACACCGGGATTGGAACGCATGATCGTTTTGATAACAGTAGCATCCCCCTGATAACCTTCAATCCCCCAATTTCTTGAGGAAATCAAAGCCTCGATTTCGTCTACAGAAGATGCTGCCACTAGGATAGGTGAAATACCGCTTCCCTTAAGGCCGACAATCATGTCATCAATTTCGGCAAGATGGTCGGTATTCATTTTCCCGATAAAAGTCACAAAGATCACTGCTTTATTTCCTGTCAAAATGCCTTCTGTAAAATCGCCCTCCTCGTTCCAAACGGCAAAATCAGAAATCTTGGGAAGAGCATCTTCATTGACTAGGACCATATCCACAAATTCGTAGGATTCATCAGTTGGGTATTGGTCAAGTATTACCTCCTGCCCATCCTTTTTCATAATGTAATTATATTGCAATGGGGCAGAAGGCTTCATTGCTGTTGTAATATTCACGCCCTCTTTATAGGCTCTAAAATCGATAAATGGCAAGTTGCGGATTGCTGTAATTGCCAATAAAAATGACAGAACCAAACTACCACGAACAGACCATTTGGCCCATGAAGGGCCTTCATTAGAAAGGTCTTTTTTGAAAAGAAACAGAATTCCAATTAAAACCAATAAAATCACATCTTTTGTAAATGACTCCCAAGGCGTCAGCTTGATGGCATCCCCAAAGCATCCACAGTCAGTAACTTTATTGAAATATGCAGAATAAAAAGTAAGGAAAGTGAAAAACAAAATCATGATTCCCAAAGCCCAAACTGTCAACCTTAACCTTACTCCAAGTATAAGCATCACACCCAAGACTACTTCTGCCACTACCAAAAATACAGCTATTGGCAATGCATAATCTTTGAATATGTAAAAGAAAGAAGCGATATCATTAGAGAAAACATCAAAATACTCTTCTAACTTAATGGAAGTACCAACGGGATCGTTTACCTTGATCAGGCCGGAAAAAATAAACAGGCCACCAACCAAGAACCTGATGATATATAATATGGTTTGCTTAAACATGGTAATTCAATTTTATTAAACAGAAAACAGCATAATTTATCATATCCTGGTAATTGGCCTCAATCCCTTCTGACACCACCGTCATTCCCTGATTGTCCTCGATTTGCTTCACGCGGTAAAGTTTCATCAAGATGATATCTGTCATAGAAGATACCCTCATATCTCTCCACGCTTCCCCATAATCATGGTTTTTGTTTTCCAACAAGCCTCTTGTATCCTCTACCCATTTATCATACAATGGTTCAAATTCAGCGTAGGGAATCTCCAATCTAGAATCGTTTTGGTACGAAATCTGAATCAGTGCAATGAGGCAGTAATTAATAATGCCTACGAACTCATCAACTATAGGATCGTTGACTTTCTGATTTCCCTTTTCTTGAATGGATCTTATCCGCTGCGCCTTTATAAAAATCTGATCAGTAATGGAAGGAAGTCTTAGTATTCGCCATGCCGTTCCATAATCCAAGGTTTTCTTCTTAAAGAGTTCTTTACAATGGGCGATAACTTGATTATATTCGCTAACAGTTTGCGTTTTCAATTTATTTTCAATTTTAATGATTCCTGATCCACAATCAATTTCCGCCTCCGAATATATATCATTTCCCACAAAAATAACATTCTGTTCCAAAGGAAAGATATTGGTTTTGGATAGACCTTGGGTAATGGGAATATTAAATGTCACGCCGGATTCTTTTTTTGAAAAAAGCAGGGTTCAAAATTCCAACGAAGGTTTTTTGAAAGTTTCAGAAAGAATGATTTCAGATGGAGCAGATATTTTGGATATCGGAGGTTACTCAAGCAGGCCAATGGCTGAGGATATTTCAATCGAAGAAGAATTGAAGAGGACAATCTCAACTATTGAAAAAATCAAAAATAATTTCCCGGAAACATTGATATCCATAGATACCTTCAGGTCAAAAGTAGCAGTAGAATCAGTAAACGCCGGAGCTGATTTTGTCAACGATATCTCAGCGGGCGAACTCGATCCGGCTATGATACCGTGTGTAGGAAAGCTAAATGTTCCTTACATTGCTATGCATATGAAGGGAAACCCAAGAACAATGGTAGGGGAAACAGGATATAAAGATCTTTTATTGGAAATATCAAATTATTTTTCTCAAAAAATTAACACATGCAAGAAAGCTGGCATTAAAGATGTGTTGATCGATCCGGGATTTGGATTTGCTAAAACTTTGAAACAAAATTATTGGATTCTCAAAAATTTGGCTTATTTTAAAACAATTCAAGCTCCTATCATGGTAGGCATCTCAAGGAAATCAATGATTCAAAAAATACTAAATGTCCCTGCTGATGATACACTGAATGGTACAACTGCCTTAAACATGACTGCCCTTATAAACGGAGCGAACATTTTGAGAGTACATGACGTGAAAGAAGCCAAAGAAGCCATTAAACTTTATAAAGAAATTTACCCTTGACATTACTTTTCAAAATAGGTTTTTTAGAAATATCCGTTGTGAATATCATCGATATCACATTGGTGAGCATTCTTATTTATCAAGTTTATAAACTTTTAAGAGGCAGTGTAGCAATTAAAATATTCCTTGGCTTCTTATCGATTTACTTGATATATCTTATGGTAAGTGCCTTGAGGATGGAGCTTTTATCCATTATTTTAGGGCAATTTATGGGAGTAGGTGTAATCGCCGCAATAATAATATTTGCTCCTGAGATTCGTAAATTCCTCTTAATCATTGGTAGATCTTCTTTCCTTTCAAATGAGAATTTTTTTCAGGAATTGCTGTTTTGGAAGAAGAGAGAAAGCCATGCCTTTAATATTAATCCAATAATTGAAGCATCAAAAAGTCTCTCTGGTACAAATACCGGCGCCTTGATGGTTTTATCAAGCAATACCGAATTAAAATTTTATGCTGAAAGTGGGGATATTTTGGATGCCCAGATTTCAAAAAGACTGCTTATTTCTATTTTTAATAAGTATAGCCCCTTGCATGATGGAGCTGTCATCATCTATAATGGAAAAGTAAAAGCCGCAAGGTGTATTCTTCCTGTGACAGAGAGGGAGGTACCGGCACAATTTGGCCTTAGACATCGTGCAGGTATAGGAATGTCAGAAGCAACAGATACTTTGGTTTTAATAATTTCAGAAGAAACCGGCCAGGTCTCATTAGCAAAAAATGGTAAAATCCTTCACAACTTATCATTTCAGGAGTTACGCGAATTGATCAATGATTACCTCTCAGGGGTCGATATTGATGAAAAATTCGAATCAATTTCAGTCTTTGAAAGAACAAAGCTTAAAAAAGTCACTCCAACAAGTGCATAAAAAAAAGTCCAAAAATTAAATTTTAGACCTTTTTTAATTCTTCAAAGCAAATCTACTACTATAATTTTTTTACGTTAATAGCATTAAGGCCTTTTTTGCCGTCCTTAACATCATAGGTCACTTTGTCATTTTGGGCTACTTTGTCCACAAGTCCTGTGGCATGGACAAAAACATCATTTTGAGACTCGTCATCAACGATAAAACCGAATCCTTTTGCATCGTTGTAGAATTTTACTGTTCCGGTAAGCATGATAAATTTTAAAATTTTGTGGTTAAATGTCCTTTAAATGTAAATATACTAGTTGACAAAACAAAAATTTATTTTGCTAAATTGCCCCTATGAAAAAGCTTGTTATTATCAGGCATGCCAAATCTTCTTGGGATGATCCCTTCCTAAATGACCATGAAAGACCACTTGCTGATAGAGGTCTTAGAGATGCTCCAAAAATGGCAAAAAGGTTAAAAAAGGAAAAAATCTATCCCGACGCCATCATTTCTTCGGATGCAGAAAGAGCAAAAACGACTACCTTAATAACAGCAGAATCCTTGGATTTCCCAACCAAAAAGATCGATTTCAGGAAAGATTTATACCATGGATCTGTAAATCAAATCATGTCAGAAATAAAAAAAACCGGTGATAACGTCAAAACTTTATTCTTGGTTGGGCACAATCCAGGATTGAATGACCTGATTTGGAAATTAGGTGGTGAAATAGACAACCTTCCTACTGCAGGACAATTTGGGTTAAAATTCGATATCAAATCATGGGATGAAATAAGTGCAAAAAATGCAAAATTCTGGTTTTTTGATTACCCAAAAAAGGACTAAAAAAATAGATCCCAAATTACTATTAATAAAACCTAAAAATCTCTAACATCCAGAATCACCCCATCAAATTTTTCTGCATTGTCAATTAGGTATACAATTTTTTCAGCTGCAGATTCAGGACTACTCAAATTTCTGTTCTCTTTGAGTGCCAAGAATTTTGGTAAGGAGGAAAAAGCATCCGAGGAGGCATTTCTGATTTCTAACTGCATATCCGTATCCACCACACCTGGTGCGACTGCAAAAAATCTGATTCCATTTCGATCGAGGTCAGCCTCATTTTGTGCCGTTTGAGTAAGAATATTCAAAGCTGATTTGGAAGCCGAATACCCTGACCAGCCATCTATGACTTTGGAGGCTGCTCCGGAGCTTATATTCACCACAATTTTTTTCGCTTCCTTTGCTAATGTGTATTTTTTTACGAAAGCATTCATTAAAATAGCAGGTGCAATTGTATTGACTTTAAAAATCTGATGGATGCTTTGATGGGGTAACTTACCCAAATGGTTAATTTCACCGATCAATCCGGCATTGTTTATCAACACGATTCGTTCAAATTTTCCGTCAGGGAAAATATAATCAAGCCTGTTTTCCAAGTGTGACAATTCATTAAGGTCGCAGATTACATGGCGGTAATTGGGATGGGATATATAGGATGGATTCCTAGCTATACCTATAACTCTGGCAGAGTTCCTTTGGAGTATCTGCCTTACCAAAGCCTCACCAATACCCTTACTAGTACCTGTGATAATAAAAAGCGATCCAATTGACATGGTTCAAATATTAAATATTTTGAAACAACCCAATAAACAAAACTCCGGACCACTTGGTATTGCCACAATGTAGTCCGAGGTTTTAAATCTGAAGTTAAAATGTCTCTCTCAAAGAATATACTGCGAAAGATCTCTGTTTTTCACCAACGAGGTCAATCTTTCTTGTACCATTTCTTGGGTAATCATGATTTTTGAATTCGCCTCTATGGTATCAGGGACTTCAAAAAGGAAATCGTTGAGCAAGTGACTCATGACTGTATGTAACCTTCTTGCGCCGATGTTTTCCACTTCCTCATTGATCTGAAAAGCCAACTTGGCGATCTCTCGAATGGCATCATCATTGAAGTCAAGATAGACCTCTTCTGACTCAAACAACGCCTGGTATTGTTTGGTCAGGGCATTCTTAGGCTCTTTCAATATCCTATAGAAATCATCCTCTGTAAGGCTATTCAATTCCACTCTAATCGGAAACCTTCCTTGAAGTTCGGGGATCAAATCTGATGGTTTTGCTACATGGAATGCTCCCGCGGCAATAAACAAGACATGGTCCGTATTGATGATACCATATTTGGTATTGACAGCACTTCCTTCCACTATGGGAAGCAAATCACGCTGCACACCTTCCCTACTTACGTCAGGTCCAGATCCGCCTTTACCGCTTTTTGAGGCTATTTTGTCTATTTCATCAATGAAGATAATGCCATTGTTTTCAGCCAACCGAAGAGCTTCCTCTTTTACCTCGTCAAAATCCACCAACTTTGAGGTTTCCTCTTCCATCAGTATCTTTCGTGCTTCGGCAATGGTAACCTTTCTTTTTTTGGTTTTTTTCGGCATCATTCCGCTGATCATATCCTGAATCCCCGCCATACTCGCATCATCCATCATACCGTTACCGATCATCCCGATACCTACAGGAGGGCTTTGCTTGACATTGATCTCCACCTTGCGTTCTTCCAACTCCCCATTTTTCAGTTTCTCTCTGAATCTGTCGCGGGTTCTTTCATTCAATTCATCGTCAGGAGCATGTTCGGGGTTAAAATCTATCGAACCAGAAACTGCCGGCCGGATAAAACCAGCTGTTTTGACCGGTGGTATCAAGATATCCAAAATAGCCTCCTCCACTGCATCTGCGGCCTTACCTTTGACTTCTTCATTCTTTTTTTCCCTAACCAAATGCACAGATTGCTCTACAAGGTCACGGACCATACTTTCCACATCTCTTCCCACATATCCCACCTCGGTAAACTTGGAAGCTTCCACTTTGGTAAAAGGAGCATTGGCAATTTTCGCCAACCTTCTTGCAATTTCTGTCTTTCCAACCCCCGTAGAACCAATAAGGAGTATATTGTTTGGCACAATATCTTTTTGGATATCCCCTTTAACATTCATTCTTCTGATCCTATTGCGAAGGGCTATTGCTACATTTCTTTTGGCATCATGTTGCCCAATGATATATTTATCAAGTTCTGCAACAATCTGTTTAGGGGTCAAATCACTAAAATCGTTTCTCATATTATTGGCTTTAAAACGTCCTTCATTTATTTAATGAGGTGCATTTCCTGAAAACATTTGATCTACCGGATACACCGAAATACATTTTGATGTAGGAAGAACGTATGATTTTTGGCTGATTAGTACGAGTCAAATCCGCCAAAAATGGTAATTAGGATAAATCTACTCCATTGCTTCAGATTACAATCCCATCAGGCTATATGCCTGTTATTTTCGGATTCTTTAGGAAAGGAAAAGACCATAGGATCATCAACTTTGTATTTCATCAGGGCTATTCCCAGTACTTCTTCGACCTTGTCTACAAAATGGAACTCTACTCCTTTGATATATTCATTATCGATTTCCTCGATGTCTCTTTTATTATTTTTACAAAGAATTATTTCTTTGATTCCTGCTCTTTTTGCTGCAAGAATTTTTTCTTTAATTCCACCCACAGGCATAACTTTGCCACGTAGAGTTATCTCACCTGTCATGGCCACCTTAGATTTTACTTTCCTTTGGGTAAAAATGGATGCCATAGCTGTCAGCATTGTGATCCCTGCAGAAGGCCCGTCCTTAGGCACCGCACCGGCAGGGACGTGAATGTGAAGGTCATAATAATCAAACAGGCGGTCATCAATTCCCAATTTATCCGCTTTTGATTTAAGATAGGAAAGTGCTGTCATAGCAGATTCTTTCATTACTTCACCCAATTGACCTGATAAGGTCAGCTTACCTTTTCCTTTGCTCAATGAAGTTTCAACGAAGAGTATTTCACCACCTACAGATGTCCAGGCTAAACCAGTAACGACACCTGCAGTACTATTGTCCTGATACATTTCCTTATCAAAAACCTCTCCTCCCAATATCTTCCTCACCATACCAGTAGTGATTTTTTTATCATATTCTTCCTCCATGGCGATGGATTTTGCAAGGTTTCTGACCACTTTCCCAATCGCCCTCTCTAGATTCCTTACACCGGATTCTCTGGTGTAGTCTTCTATAATTTTACCAATTGCAGCCCTGTCAAAAGAGATATCCTTCGCCTTTAGACCATGTTCTTGACGCTGTTTTGGAATAAGATGCTTTTTGGCTATCTCAATTTTCTCTTCGAGGGTATACCCCGTCACTTCAATGATCTCCATTCTGTCCCTAAGTGCAGGCTGAATGGTGTCCAATGAGTTGGCTGTGGCAATAAACAAAACCTTGGAAAGGTCGTACTCCACTTCCAAATAATTGTCAACAAAAGTACTGTTTTGTTCAGGGTCTAAAACTTCCAAAAAAGCGGAAGAAGGATCACCTCTAAAGTCCGAACTCAATTTGTCAATCTCATCCAATACATATACAGGATTGGAATATTTGACTTTCTTCATGTTCTGAATAATCTTGCCGGGCATAGCGCCAACGTAGGTTTTTCTATGGCCCCGAATTTCAGCTTCATCGTGAAGTCCACCTAGCGACATTCTGATATATTTCCTTCCAAGTGCCGTTGCAATGGATTTACCCAAAGAGGTTTTACCTACTCCCGGAGGTCCATAAAGACACAATATAGGTCCTTTGAGGTCTTTCTTGAGTTTTAATACTGCTAGGTATTCTATGATCCTATCCTTGACTTTTTCAATTCCGTGATGGTCTTTGTCCAAAATAGCCTTGGCTCTTTTGAGGTCAAAGTTATCTTCTGTCGTTTCATTCCAAGGGAGCTCAACCAAAGTCTCTGCATAATTCAATGCGATGGGATATTCTGCAGCAGAAGGGTTGATTCTAAGTATCTTATCAAGTTCTTTTTCAAAATGCCTAGCAACTTCCTTTGGCCATTTTTTCAAAAGCCCTTTTGTACGGAGCTCTTCGACTTCTTTTTCCGGACCTTCTTCCCCAAGCTCTGTTTGAAGAACTTTCATCTGCTGTCGGAGAAAATAATCCCTCTGCTGCTGGTCTATGTCTGTATGGACTTTCTTTTGGATCTCACTTTTGAGTTCGAGCATCTGAATGTCCTTCATCATAAATTCCAACAAAAGCGTTGCCCTTTCTACACCGTCATTGATTTCCAATAGTTTTTGCTTGGCTTCCACCGGAGCATTGATGTTGGAAGAAAGAAAATGGGTAAGAAAAGCGGTATTGTCTATGTTGTCTAGTGCCACTTGTGCTTCTCTAGGAATCTCAGGATTGAGATGCAAAATCTTGGCTGCAGAATCTTTCAAAGATTCCTCCAAGGCCTTGATTTTTTTACTGTTTTTGGGAAAATTTTCTTCCAGGTATTCTACTTTGGCCATAAAATATGGATCCTCGGTAATGGTTTCAGTGATTTGAAACCTTTTTTTACCCTGAATGATGATAGTAGTATTGCCATCAGGAAGAATGATCATTTTGATGATCTTGGCCAAAGTACCGACATGATATATATCGTCCCAAGAAGGATCGTCGTTTTGGGCATTGATCTGAGCACAGACTCCGATGAGTTTATCTCCTTTCTGGGCTTTTTTGACAAGTTTGATAGAACGCTGCCTTCCGACGGTAATTGGAATGACAACTCCCGGAAACAACACTGTATTACGAACTGAAAGAATCGGGATATCAGTGGAAAAATTCTCCGGCTGCTGTAGACTTTCGTCTTCGTCGTCAGCGATCAGCTGTATCAAGTCGCCTTCGCCGGCATAGTCACCTGTTATCATCGATTGATATAATTGGTTTTCAAAATTGTTCATAAAGGACAATATGACAGACAAGCTGTCAAGTAAATATTAAAATAAAGAAGAACCTTCAAATTAAGAGGGTTCTTATATTAAAATCAATGAATATGCCAAGGATATTTTAAGTACAAATTGGCAGGTTAATCAAGGAGAGAAGGATTGAATTCCACTATTCTTCCATCCCAAATATAGAAAGCAACGTTTCCATTTGGGAAAGTAAAACCATTAACACTATAAATCAAAGGGTTCGAATACAAAGGTAAGAGTCTTTCAAAATCATAACTAGTTAAATTTAGCCTATGAAAAGTTTGATCCATTACTAAATACAACATATCATTGAAGACAATCGGCTCTTTATAAGTCAAAGTTCCCTTAAGAGAAATCTGACCCTCAGGAATCCATTCCAAAGTTGTTTTATCGAGCCTTTTTAAAATTTTGTCTGTAAGGTAATCCCTCGGCTGAATAGCAAAAATCTCCCCACCTTTCTGAAAAACATAGTCACGGGGATTTCTTCCAAAAAACCCGGGAAACGACTTATCATCAATTTTTTCCCATGTATTATTTTCAATACTGTAACTATATCTCGCTTGGGTATTCCCTTGATCTTCTAGTGAAATCCGATAATAATTCCCTTCGAAAATAATATTTTTATTCAAAGGAAAAATTGAAATCGGATTACCCAAATACTCGGGTAAATCAGCCAGCTTGACTACTTGATTTGAAAAAGGATCAAAACTGTAAAATGACCTTACATCATTTCCCATTTCATCCTCACCCGAACCAAAATAAATTTTCCCGTGAAATGATTTTAAAAAAGAATAGAAATTATAATCTGAAGGTAATGTCGTGATTTCTTGAAATTGAAAATCATTATTGAAATCAATAAAACAAATTTTATTGTTTGCCATAAAATAACCTTTGTTGTCTATTGTAACCCCATCCAAACTATTAGGATTAAATTCATTATTTATATATCCTTTCAATAAAAATGGGCTTTGAATCTTGAAATCCATTGAATTGGTTGTGTTAATACCAAAATTTTGGACAAATAATTTGCCTATCCTATCAGGATATATTTTGTTATGGTCAAAAATTATTTCCATTGAATTTTCCTCAATTGAGACAGTCTGAAATGGATATTCATTTCCAAATTCATCGAAAAGCTTGTTGAATCCCTCTAAATCAGGCCCGAAATTATTTCCCCGAAAAATTACCGGTTGTCCAAAATCTATTACCACCGACTGATTTGGATCTAATTGGGTTGGGTTCAATAAAAATAACTGCCCAAGTGCAAATTCCTTTCCTCTGATTTCAACTGTTACATTTGGGTTTTGGATGGCACTTGATAAACTGTAAACAGGGATTTCTATAATATTATCCTCTATCGTAGTCGGCGAAACAGGTATGCCACTGAGCTTCACTATCAGGTCTGAACTGAAAAAATATTTGCCTGTGATTTGGTATAGGTCGCGAAAATTAACATTTCTAATATTTTTGACATCAAAGATTGGATCCTTAAAAACAAAAACCCTTTTAAACTCTCTTTGGATCTCAGTATCTGAAATGAATATTGACAATTCTGTGGTTTTAGTATTGATTAATGCTACTAATTCACTTGGTATTATAAACTTCAGATGTGTTTCACTACCGGAAATTATCTCAGCTTCATACACAGCTATTTTTACATTTTTTGCAGAAATACCAGAACTGAAATTATTCCCAATCACCTCCACAGTGTCCCCAAAATAAACCTCATTGTTAAAATTAATTTTTTCAACAAAAAATCCTCCTGAACCGGTGCTGACAAAAGAAACCGGTTGTGAATAAACAATATTTTTATTTGTTTTTATGTAGGCAGCTACCCAATAATTTACATCTTTCTTAAGTATGGTGGTGATAACCATTTGAAAAAATAATTCAGGTTTTCCCAACATCTTTGTAACACTCAACGGTTGGATTTTGGGTTCTGGAAATGCTGATACTGCAAAGCCATATTCAATAATCTCATCTGACCCATAATCAAAAACATTTGCCGCTACAGAAATACCTTGGGTATTGGTTTCTTGAATTTCAGCCACACTAAACCTCGGATTCGTTGCGGGTTTGACATCCTCTTCTTTTTGACAGGAATAGAAAAATGAAACTGTCAAAACCAATATTGATAAAACTCTTGCTTTCATAATCTCCTCAAATTAAAAACGTAAACCAATAAGGAATGAACTGACCAATCTATCGTAAATAACCACATTGAAAGGGAGACTTACACTCATCATTTCAGGATTTTGACTGATCTGAAATTCCGCCACCAATCCAATCCTATTGCTCAGATTGATGATACTCCCAATTTTGCCGATCGGGCTGACAAACCTCCTCTTGAATTCCGTCAACGGCTCCTCATAGAGTGTTGTGATCCCGTTGGAATTCAATGTCTGATCGATAATTGAAAATTCACTTTCGATAGTACTATAATTCGAGGCGACACCAAATCCAACATAGGAATCTATATTCCCCAACCTGATCCAAGTAAAATTGATAGTAGCAGGAACGGTAATCGTCCTTGCGGAATATGTTTCTGTGGCGGTCATGTATTGCTCTGTGGAAACATATTCCGAAATCACCGTATTGTCCTGATTCATGAAAACAATAGAGACATCCATTGACAATCTTGGCCATTTCCTGAACTGATGGGTTTTGACACCTATCTGGAAAATAGGGAATAAACTAGTTTCAAAAGCGTCCTTTCTGTTGCCCGTTATGATAGCTGGGGATAGGGCTATAGAAGATATCCCTGCTGAAAGCACAGGAGAAATCTTAACAAAAGGCTCCTTTTTAAAATGAATTTCATATTCAAGATTTTCGCATAGGTGGTATTTTGACAATATTGAGATGAAATTAAATTCCTCATAATTTGAATTGAAAATATCCTGATATAACTCATCGGTACAATCTCCAGCCACCAACATATTCAGGGTAGCAATGTAGGGTCTTTTGAATTCGCTGAATTGCCTCCCATTTATTTCCTCCTTCTCGTAGCGTGCCACAAGCTCCACAATTTCAGAACCCGTGTCGATATAAAAAATATTTCTGCTTCGGAGCAAGGTGAGTTTTCCTGTAATCAAAACCTGAACAAATTCAACTTCATTTCTCCCAGGTAATTTTTTGGCCATATAAAACCACCCATTATCAAAACCAAATCCTGCTATATCAGTCGGCGACAGCGTTTTTGACTTTTCACCAGGTTTTGAAAAACGGATATTATCATAAGATTCATGGTCAAATTTCTTTTCAAATTTCCCACTCACTTTGGATCCTTCGATGGTGATAATATAATCCCCAGATTGGGCATTGGAGTATTGTACAAATGAAAAAAGACATAATGCCAAAAATAAAATTAAGGAGAGGCTTTTTCTCATAAAAGGGCAATTAGACAATTAACCTAACAATGATACCCAAAAAAATAATATTAATAAATAAGGGGAAAAAATAAATTTTCATCCCCTTTGAAACTTTGATTTTTAGCCAAATTAAGGCCCTGTAAATACTTCAGGACGCTATTCCCTATCGCAGAGACCATCAGTGCAAGAAGTAACACCATCCCCACTTTATGGACATTATTCAAAAACTTATCAGAAGGTGCCTGACCTGAACCATTTCACAAATTAGAAACATTACATGGCCACCATCGAGTAGGGAAATGAGCGAGAGGTTCATAGAAATTAGGATCTTTGATTGATATAATTGATTTTCAAAATTCTTCATATAGAACTGTATGACATAAAAGCTCTCAAGAAATTAACAAAATAAAGAAGAACCTTCATTTTAAGAAGGTTCTTCTTTCAAAATCAATGAAAATGCCAAGGGTATTTTCTGTACAAAATTGGCAGAAATTGGTAGGATATGAGTAAATAAATAAGTCGGATTTTTGCAGATTACTTCACAAACATAAGCACTGCTAAAATTTAACTGCAATATTTAGAGAGTAACCATACAAAGAATATTTGTAGTGACCTGAAGCTTGGACAGAAGGTGCACTTGCAAAAATCTCTCCATATCGGGACATTCTATGGACTTGCCCTTCTAAAACCAATGCCATTTTTGAAGTTATACTTCTGGTCACACCTAATCTAACAAGCAATCCAATGTTATTGCCAACATCTAGGTATTGGGGATCAAATGATTCAATAAGTGATCCATTACTTCTTCTTGCATCAGCTACGATTTCATTGGTGGTTTTATTCAGTATTCTGTAATTCATTCCTATCCCGGAATGAACTTTAAAGCGATTGTTCCCCATCAAATAATAATTGAACAACAAAGGAATGCCAATACTGTTAAGTTCATAGTCCTCAAAGAGAATAAAACGACCTCCCATTACAGGAAAATCAATATTCATAGTGGCTTGGAATTTTTGAATAACAAGACCTGAGGTTATAAAAACCCTCGGTGCATCCCTGATCAAATGAAAATCCAATAAGGCATTGACCCCTATAGAACTATTAACTTCCCCCGTTGAGGAATAAGTGCCGTTTACGTCTTGAAACATTCGGTAATATCCTACTCCTACATTAGGACTGATTTTAAGAAAAGGATAGTCTGCCCCAAACTCTTCATATTCATAACCATTCAATTCGTGATATTCCCTAAATAACTCTTTAATCGCATTTTTTTTGGGTGGAACATTCCTTATTTTTTCAACAAATTCGTATTCCATACCTGTTCCAAGCCCATAGGCCAAAAGACCTATATATCCAAATGATTCAGTCTTAACCTGCCTCATATTTACTTCTTTATTTTGCTTGAATTCAAGTCTTTTCAGCCCCTCTTCAAGTTCTATAAACAGCTGGTCATTATACTTTAAAAAACTCTTTTCCCCAACAATAATCTCTTCAAAAAAAAACATTTCACCAGTATTGGGGTGATTTGCGGATCTATATCTTGCACCATTGGCAAGCCCAAATCCCTTGATATCTTCAGGCTTGAATATGGTATCTAAAATTCCTTCTGCTGAAAATTCCAAAACCTTATATCTTCGGGGGTCTAAAGGCTTTTGTACCTCCCCGGAGATAATCTCACCAGATAAATCAACAACATAATCCTTTTTGTCATTTTGAGCAAAACAAAGAGTGCTGATGAAATTCAAAGAAGCCATCAGGAGGAAAAGGCTGATTATTTTTTTCATAATTTTTTTTAAATCTTATAAACATAGTCGAAATAATTGTAAAAAATAAAAAGGGGATGAAAAAAATTTTCATCCCCTTTGAAATCTTGAATTTTGAATAAACTAAGGCCCTGTAAATAACTTCAGGATGTCATTTCCAATGGCAAAAACCATCAATGCTAGGAGAAGGACCATACCAACTTTCTGTGCATTTTCCAAAAACTTATCAGAAGGTGCTTGACCCGAAACCATCTCATAAAGTAGAAACATTACATGTCCACCGTCTAACGCAGGAATGGGCAATAGATTCATGAAAGCCAGAATCATGGAAATCAAACCAGTGATGCTCCAGAATTTGACCCAATCCCAACTGTTGCCATAAATTTTTGCCATACCTATTGGTCCGCTTACGTTTTTGGCAGAAACTTCCCCAGTAAACATCTTGCCTAGGGCTTTGGCATTGACGATCACCACGCCAAAAGCACGCTGCGTGCCCTTGGTGATAGACTGTGCAATTCCATATTTTTTGACAACTGGCTCTAGTAAAGGGTTAACTGCTATTCCGATAGTGCCTTCCTCGGAAATCTGGGCTGTTTTTTCCAATGTTTGCCCATTTCTTTCTACCAATATAGTGGCTTCTTTGCCCTTCAACTCAGCAAGGGAACTTTGCAAATCATTGAAATAGGCGATCTGCACGCCATTGACCCCTAAAATTTTGTCTCCTGCTTTCAACCCGATTTTTTCGGCGGTAGTATTTGGCGAGACTTCTCTTACATCAAAAGGCACCCTGATGTTGATAAAGCTAGACATTGCCTGTTCACTATTGAATGAATTGATAAAGCCTCTTGGAATATCAATCTTGATGATCTCACCCCCGCGGTCAACGGTGTAATAACCACCACTACTTAGTAATGTCTCTCCACCGCTTAATTCATTGATGCTCTCATATGGCAATCCATTGACATCCAAAATCCTATCTCCATCCTGAAAACCGATCTGCTTTCCGATTTCCAAGGCAACAATGCCGTTTTGGATAACTTGGTCCCTTGAATAGTAAGTTTCCCCTCTTTGGTAAACCAAAACCACAAAAATGATGATCCCTGTCACGACATTTACTATAATTCCACCAAGCATGACGATCAATCGCTGCCATGCAGGCTTAGAGCGAAATTCCCAAGGCTGAGGTTCAGAGGAAAGCTGCTCGGTGTCCATGGACTCATCGACCATTCCCGAAATTTTGACAAATCCTCCCAAAGGAATAGCTCCTATGGAATATTCTGTCTCGCCCCATTGGAATCCAATAATTTTGGGGGGAAATCCGATGGAGAATTTCTCCACCCTCATGCCAAACATTTTGGCAGTAAGCAAGTGGCCTAACTCGTGAAGGCCTACTAATATTGACAAACCCAAAATCAATTGGGCAACCATGATCAGTGTATCCATTATACTTTACTCTTAATTAAATCTTCCGTGAGCATACGGGACATTTTGTCCGTATTTACATAATCTTCCAATGTTGGATTCCTGACAAAATCCGACTTTATCATTACCTCTGCGATGATATCCGACATTTCAAGAAATCCGATTTGTTCCCTCAAAAATGCAGCCACAACGATCTCATTGGCAGCATTTAGTATACAAGGTGCATTTCCTCCTCTTTCCAGTGCTTCAAATGCCAAAGCAAGATTACGGAATGTTGAAACATCCGGTTTCTCGAAAGTCAGGTTAGGATATTTAGCAAAATCAAATCTTGGAAAATCTGCCTTTAGCCTGTCTGGGTAGCTCAATGCAAACTGAATAGGAATACGCATATCAGGTAAGCCAAGTTGTGCTTTAATGCTTCCATCTTCAAATTGAATCAGGGAATGGATAATAGATTGGGGATGAACTACTACTTCAATTTGGTCTTTCCTGAGGCCAAACAACCATTTGGCTTCGATTACCTCTAGTCCTTTGTTCATCAAAGAAGCAGAATCAATAGTAATCTTCGCTCCCATATCCCAATTGGGATGTTTTAAAGCTTGGGCTTTAGTCACAGATTCCAAAAACAACCTGTCTTTTCCTCTAAATGGTCCTCCTGAGGCAGTCAGAATAATTTTCTCGATTGGATTATGAAACTCCCCTACCAAACATTGAAAAATTGCAGAATGTTCGGAATCAACCGGATAAATATTCACTCCTTTTTCCCGAGCCAATTTAGTCACCAATTCACCAGCTACTACCAAAGTTTCTTTGTTAGCGAGAGCAATTGCTTTTCCTGCCTCGATTGCATTCATAGTAGGAATCAATCCAGAATAACCGACAAGGGCGGTCAGCACAATATCGATGGTCGCCATGGTGACGACGTCGGCCAAAGCTTTTTCTCCGGCAAAAACCTTGATTCCCAAAGGGAGCAATGCATCTCTTACCTTTTCATATAGCCCCTCATTAGCTATTACCACACAGTTGGGCTGAAACTCAACAGCCTGATTGATCAATAAATCTGCGTTATTTTGGGCAGTCAGGACCTCAACTTGAAATTTTTCGGCGTGTGATCGGATGACCTCGAGGGTCTGTGTCCCTATACTTCCTGTAGAGCCAAGGATGGCTACCTTCTTTTTTCCTGACATTAATTCATTTTGTATTAGCAAGGGACAAAGTCTATCTGTCTGATAAATTCCCTTTTGAACATGACAAAATTACAAGGTTAAAGGACTTTTCCTTCAAATTTTCCAGTCTTTTTGAAAAGGGGTAAATTTGGCACATAAATCGGTATAGTCATCAATAGATGTCACAAAAGGACTAACCCAACGTTACAACTATTCGTTATGGATGTTATGATAAAAAATGCAAAGACAATTCTTTTAGCCTTTACGGCAGGTTTGTTAGGGGCTTGGGTTTTTCAGGAATTTAGCTCAATGTACAAATTTCCTGACAAAAAAATAATTGAAAACTCTGATAATCAATCATTTAATGTCAATTATTCATTAGAGTCTGCCTCTAGTGCTACCACGCCTGTTTCATTTGTAGATGCTTCGGAAAAGAGCACTCCTTCAGTCGTCTTTATAAAGAATTTCTCGGGAACCGACCAAAGACGCTACAGCATGTTCGACTATTTTTTTGGAACAGAACCTACCCAACGAGTCAGTACAGGTTCAGGAGTAATCATCAGTGCTGACGGGTATATCATTACCAACAATCACGTCATCGACCGTGCCGAAACCATCGAAATTGTCCATCAAAAACGAACCTATCCGGCCAAACTAATAGGAACAGATAAGAATACCGACATTGCAGTATTGAAAGTGGAGGCGACAAATCTACCCGCAATTCAGTTAGGGAGCAGCCGTGCCCTCAAAATCGGAGAATGGGTGATTGCTGTAGGAAATCCCTTCAACTTGACTTCAACAGTGACAGCCGGTATTGTCTCAGCCAAGGAAAGACAGATCAATATTTTGGGAGGTGAATTTCCTTTGGAGTCTTTTATCCAAACAGATGCCCCCATCAACCCGGGCAATTCAGGGGGAGCTTTGGTCAATATCAATGGAGAATTGGTCGGTATCAATACTGCTATTCTTTCTAGGACGGGTTCTTATACAGGATATGGATTTGCAGTGCCGGTGGATATTGCGATGAAAATCGCCAATGACCTGATCAAATACGGTGAAGTACAGAAAGCCATCCCCGGTTTGGAAGTAGTTGAAATCACTCCCGAACTCGCCGAGGACATGAAATTACCCTCACTGGATGGAGTTATCGTGACACACGTGGTCAGGGAAGGTGCAGCAGAAAAAGCCGGCATGCAAAAAAATGATGTGGTGACATGGATTGAAAATATTGACATTACCGGAAAGGGAAGTTTTGAGGAAGTCCTTTCCTATTACAAACCCGGAGACAAAGTGCGTGTACAGTTCAAGCGTGGAAATGAACTCAAAACTGCAACCCTCACCCTTCAAAATCTGGAAGGAACCACCGGAGTCATCAAGAGAGAATATTACGCTTCCAACTTGCTTGGAGCAAGGTTAGAATCCGTCAATACCATAGAAAAAGACAAGTTCGGTATCAATTATGGCATCAAGATCACCGGTATTTCTCGTGGATATTTGAGGGATCTTGGATTGAATAACGGCTTTGTAATTACAATGGTCAATGGAGAACCCGCCACAAATCCGGAGCAAGTTGGCCTATATCTAGAAAAATTCAGCGGAAGGTTAAGACTCGAGGGAATTACTCCAAGCGGACAACCCTTTATGCAGTCCTATAATGTGAGATAATTTTCCTAAATTAAGGTTTTGCAATCCACATCTACAAGATGAATTGTACTCCAAAATAGACACCACTACTTATGAAAATAGCTCCTCCCTCTTGCGAAAAATGCTTTGACGACTACAAGGATGCTCTTGATGAATTGCAAGAAGTTGTAAGGCTGTATAAAACCGCCCCTTTGGATGCTAAAATGCAAAAAAAGGTCATCCGTACTTTTGAACTGACGCACGAACTAGCCTTGAAAACCATTGTGGAATTCTTCAAAAAACAAGGCCGGCAACAACCTTTTTCAGGTTCAAGAGACACTACGGTAGAGGCTTTTAATGAAGAACTGATCGACGACGGCAAGGGATGGCTCGACATGATCATCGAAAGAATCAAATTTAACCCTCTTTATACTGAAGATTTTCAAGGCGAGTTTGCAGAAAAAATTACCAAAAAGTACATCAAACTCCTTGAAAATTTTGAGCGGAAATTGACTAAAAAACTGGAGTAGGATTGGAAAATGACAGGGTGAGCTGCAAAACATCAATCTGTACATTGATCCGAACACGAAGTTTATTTTTGAAAATGAAAATTTCTGCAATTTTTTTAATACCCATTGTAGCACTATTATACTATGGACCGTCAAGGGGATACAAACTTTTGACAAACTGTTTTTCTCCTACACCAAATATTTTACCGCTATGAAAAATAACACTAATCCCACTATTGGTAAAAGTCTCCATCTAGTATTGGCCTTTATGATGTTTTTGGTGTTGCCTTCCTGTCATGACGAGGTCACCAACACCTACACTTATAAAACCATCATTCCGGTTTATCTCCAAATGAGTACTGTAAGGGAGGCAGACATCATCATAGAACCGGGGAAAGAATTGGATAACCCAGGCAAAATCTACATCTACGAGGATTACCTATTCATCAATGAACCCCAAAAGGGAATCCATATACTCGACAACTCCAATCCTGCTGATCCCAAGAACCTCAATTTTATCAATATTCCGGGCAATGTAGACCTAGCCATAAACAGCAATATCCTTTACGCAGACAATTACGTGGATCTCTTGTCTTTTGATATCAGTGATGTGAGGAGTATCAAAATGGTAGGAAGGGAAGAAGATGTATTCAAAAGCATGTATTCAAATTTTGACACAGGACAAATCATCACTTGGAAAGATACTGTCCTAACGAGCGAATCCGATAGGATGTGGGGTTGGGCAGGATGGTGGGGAAGACCGGAGTTCTCGTCGTTTGCTAATGATTCCGGTAGCAAAGGAGGGGGTCAAAGTTATGGTCAGGGTGGTTCCATGGCGAGATTCACCCTGATGAGTGCGCACTTATATGCAGTGGACCAATACAGTTTGAGGGTATTTGATGTCACAAAAGAAGATGAGCCCACCTTTATCAAAAACATTGAGTTAGGATGGGGAATCGAAACCATTTTCCCTTTTCAGGAAAAACTCTTCATCGGTTCAACCACCGGTATGCATATCTATGATGCGAGTACGCCTTCTGATCCGAAAAAAATGGCTGAATACTCCCATTTCACGGCATGCGATCCTGTAGTGGTGAATGAAGATTATGCCTTTGTGACGCTCCGCAATGGCGAATTTTGCCGTCAGGGAGTGAATGAATTGCAGGTTTTAGACATCAAAGATCCTTACAATCCAAAGCTGCTGAAATCCTATGCCATGCTTAATCCGCATGGGTTGGGCCTTGCGGGTGATTACCTCTATATCGCTGAAGGAAAACACGGCCTCAAAAGCTTCAATGTGGCTGATGTGATGAACATCGACAAACATCAGCTTGAATTTTTGAAATCCATGAAGTCTGTGGACATCATTCCCGGTCCAAAATCCTTGATTGTTATCGGCCCGGACGGCGTTTGTCAGTTTGATTATTCCACTCCTTCCAAACTCAAACCGCTAAGCTGCATTCAGGTCAAAAAGCCTGTGATTGTTTGATTTATTTTTCCTAAAACGCTCCACGGGCTCAAAACCCTTGGAGGGTTCTTCACTTTCAAAAATAAAATGAAAAAAAGCCTGCATCTTTTTCTTGTCCTCTTTTCTTTGATAGGAAAAACCTATTCCCAAGAAAAAACCTTTTTCAACCAAACTGATTTTGGCACTTCGTTCGGGCAGGTGAAGACCCTTTTTGAGGAATACACGACACGGGTCAATTTTTCATTCCAAACATTGAACGGAGTAAGAATCAATAAATACCATGCAACGGGATTTTTGGTAGGAGTGGATACCTATCCTAATCTCACCCTGATGCCATTGGGCTTAGGCTGGAGAGGTTTCATGGACAAAGGGAAAAGACATACCTTATTTGCGGGAATGGACTTGGGGGCTGCCTCAGCCATGTTGGAAAAAAGAGTAGAAACAGAGTGGACAGAATCCTGGTATGAAGGAGGTTTATTTTTGAACCCGAGCATAGGAATCCGACGCCAATCCAAAAAGGGAAAACATGCATCTGTCTTGAGTATTGGATACAAAAGGCAGGAAGCAAACTTTTATGAGGGATCAAAAGAAATCGGTTTTTCCTCATTCAGAGATGCCTCCATCCCTCCGGGATTTAATTCTATACGTAGGGAAGAGTACATTTTCAATAGCTTGGCCCTGAAATGGGGATTGATTTTTTAAAATCGGAAAAGGCAATGCCTTTAATGATTGCCTTGTCCGATTTTATATATGTTTTTACTTAATTCCTCCATTTACCGCCACCAACATAGAATCCAATGGCGATACCCAGATAGCTGTTGGCACTTATCCCAATTACATCCCCCTGTAAATTCACCAAATCAGATTTTGGTATAAAATTATAATCTAGTCCTAGCCTAAACTTCCTTGCTTCAAATCCTGCCCTAATCATGGGTGCAATAGCTGAATTTGTAGACAAAGTCCCATAATCGTCTGGATCTATTGTTGTATCTACCTCAAAACTGCCAAAACGTGCCCAACCAAGCCCAGCTCCAATAAATGGTGCAAAATTGCTCCCTGGCTTCTTGAAATAATAATCATAGGTCAAGGCAATAATGCCGTTGGCAGAAAGTTTTCCTGTCGCATCATCTGTTGATTGGATATAAACTACATCTCTTGCCATGGTGGCACCGCCAATCCTCAAGCCAATATTCATATTTTCTTTAATATTGTACTTGGGTTCTAAATAATATAAAATCCCGCCCCCACCTGCACTTGGAACGGTGTAGCCTAAATCCAAGCCAATCCGGAATTTCCCTTTTTCCTGGGCATTTGCCAAACCTGTAAAACAAAAAAAATACAGGATGGCCAAAACAAACATTGCTTTTTTCATATTGTTTATAAAATAATGATTTAGGAAAGATTAATAAAATTTTACAATTTTTAGGTGTTAGTTACGTAAAAAAAATATGGAAGGTTCATTGAAAATTGTGAATTTTCAATCCTCTTTAAAAATTATATGTCAATATTTTGTAAAAAAAAAGGGAAATAAACGACTTTGCAAAAATGATATCCAAAAACCAACCGGAACATTAAGGAAAACAACTAAGCGAAATCGTAACGTAATCGCCATTTAAGCGAGGATGTTTCAGCGATTAAGAATTCCTATAGAGTTTTTAAAGATCAGATTTTAGTACAAAAGTATTGTCTACTGCCAAGTATTGGTGCTTCAAATTCTACCCTTAATACCGGCACAATTGAAGAACTGTAAGCCAAAACCTTGATTTTTTTGATTTTAATTTTGAGAGTAATTTCCTATTGACCGATGATGAGATTAAATTCATCCTTATGGTACAAAAAGAACATAATCAATGGCCCATTTCCAAGATATTGAAAAATAGCTTGTAAAATCGAGTATGATTTACACATGGATCTTTAATTATATTTATTAATGTAAGAAAATCGGCGTTTATCTTCAAGTCTTAAACCAAAATCCGCCGAAGGCGTTACATTTGCCGAAGATCAAAAACTTTTACGTACGCCATCATGCTTGAGGTTTCGGGATTAATCAAAAAATACGGCAAACAAAATGCCGTCAATGACATCAGTTTTTCATTACAAGGCGGGGAAGTAGTCGGGCTATTAGGTCCAAACGGCGCCGGAAAAAGTACCACGATGAAATGTATCGTGGGTCTGCTTCGCAAGACTGCCGGAGAAATCCAGATCGGAGGTCATGACCACCTGTCAGTAGCTGCAAAGAAGTATTTCTCTTACATCCCCGAAACACCCCATGTCTATGACCTGCTTACTGTCAAAGAACATATGCAGTTTATTGCACAGGCATATGGCATAAGGGATTGGAAAGACAAAGCAGCCGAATTGATGGAAATCTACGACTTGACCGACAAAGCGGACAAACTCGGCCGTGATTTGTCAAAAGGGATGCGCCAAAAAGTGTCCATCTGTTGTGCTTTGTTGCCAGATCCACAAGTTTTGTTCTTTGACGAACCAATGATTGGCCTAGATCCAAAAGCCATCAAAAACACCAAAAAAATATTCAAGGAGCTCAAAGACCAAGGAAAAACCATTTTAGTCAGCACACACCTTATCGATAGCGTCGAAACTATCGCTGACAGAATTATGATCATGAAAGATGGCAACATCATCGGCAATGATACCATATCCAATCTCAAGACAGCCTTTAGTAGTACAGGCGACTCAAGTTTAGAAGACCTCTTTTTAGAATTGACCAAAGATGAATGAGTTCAAACTTCTGATCCGTAAAGACCTTTTTATTCTGGTCAATAACATCAAGCTGATCCTCAGAAATCCCCTGAGGCTGTTGCCTTATGTGTTTGTGTTGGGCTATTTCAGTTTTTTCTATTTCCGAAGAACAGGCAAAAAACAAGAAATCAACACGGATGAAATTGGGAACCTTCAGGACGCTGCCGGTCAAATTGAAGAAGTGGATTTTGCAGTTCAGAATATTGCCGGGGGAATTACCCTATTGGCTTTGGCATTCCTGATGTTTCAACTTTATCGGGCTACGAAGAAAAACATCAGCTTCTTCAGCATGGCTGATGTAAATTTGCTTTTTACCTCGCCCGTTTCACCTCAGAAATTGCTGATGTATTATATGATTAGGTCAATCATCCCATCATTGGGAGGATCTTTTCTGTTTGTCATCTATAGTACGGCACAACTCAATGATGTTTTTGATCTCAACTTCTGGAATCTGGCGTTGATGTCCATCGGCGTGACATTATTCTTTTTTATTCTTTCGCCGATCAAGTTTCTGATCTATACGCTCAACACCAAGTATAATATCTTGGGATATATCAAAAACGGTGTATTTGCACTCGGAGTGATTCTCTTCCTGATGGTGCTGATTCCAGGAATGATGGCAGAGAAATTTTGGCAGGGAATGTTTGCTTGGATCGGTTCATCATGGTTTGATTTCTTTCCACTTGTCGGCTGGAGCCGGGGGATTATCACTTTTGTCAGCCATGATAATCTCTGGAGTTCAATGGGCTTTATTGGCGTTTACCTGCTTTCATTTTTAATTATTGTACAGCTCGTACTGACTCATGCTGGGTATTATTATGAAGATGTCCTCGATTCGACCCAATCCAATGAGGAGGTGAAGGAGAAAGCAAAAGGGAAGCAGCAAGCTTCTGAATCTACAGGAAGCCTCAACCTCAATAAGAAACTAGAACTGAAAGACTTCGGTACCGGTGCAACGGCATTATACTGGAGAAATTACGTCCACAGTTCGAGACAGGATTTCCATCCACTTTTTGGATTGTATGGCTTAGGATTCGCAGCAATTGCCATTATCATGGCCATTTTGTCAAATTTCGAATGGTTCTCTCACAAGATCATATATGGATACCTGATAATGATGGTAGGTTTTTACTTTTTGGCAGGAATGGGCAGATCGAGTGTGGGGGATTTGAAAAAACCCTTTTTTATCTTGATTCCTGCTTCTTGGCCTTCCAAGTTTTGGAACATGATCAAGCTGGACATTTATCAGACTTTGATTTTTGCAGTAATTATGATCATCCCCACGGTGCTGATAGCAGACCTGAATTGGGGATTGATGTTGCTGTTTCCTTACTGCATGGTGGCGTTTTATCTAACGGGCTTTGCCATTACACTCACGACGCAGGTGGGATTTGAAGAAGGTTGGGACAGGAAGCTGATCAAGCCCGTTATTATTGGAGGGGTGTTTTTATTTGGGATTTTACCTTCCTTGGCGGCAGGCATATTTGGGTTTGTCATCTCAAGACAATTTATATTTGCGATGACTGGTGTCAGCATGGGTATTTTCGTCGTGGCTGCAGTGATGCTGCACGTGACCTTGGATATCATCAGCAAAGTGGAATTTAAGGAAATGTGATTTTTGGTTCAAGACTGGAGGTGTTTTTTATTGCTCACGCAAAGACGGAGAGAAAAATAAATGATGAATTCAGAATTATGAATGATGCCCCCTTATCTCTGAGTTCTCAGGGCACTCCTTTGGTAAATTTTCTTGGATTCCCTTTTGCGACCATTGCAAAACCTTTGCGTCCATTGCGGTAAAAAAACCAGTAAGAGAATTTGGAAAATAAAGTCTGAAGACTTTCTCATTTTAGTCCAAGTCTGTAGACTTGAACTAGTGTTGGTTCAAGACTTAGTCTTGGGCCATCTCAATGCAGTCTTCGGACTGCTATTTCGAAAAAAATTTTAGATCGAAAGTCCAAGTCTGAAGACTTGAACTATGCTTGAACTACCCAATTTCAACTCCATATTTTCCCAATAAACCCGGAAGTCCATCGAGGGCAAACTTTGCTTTTTTGATCCGGTTTCTCTCGGGATCGATACTGAAATTGGATGCATTCCTGAAATCTGCCCTTTCCAAAACGGTATTGTCAAAAACTGCTCCTGAAAGATCCGAGTCGTCAAAAATGGATGCACTAAAATCCGCTTCTGAAAAGTCAGATTCCTTCAACCTGCAATTTTTGAATACTGTCTTCTGCAGCTTTGTTCTGAAAAATGAAGCATGGTCCAAAACACAATTCTCAAATCCCAAGACCAAACCTATGATTTCGCATTTGTCAAATCGCAAACCCAATAACTTGCAGTCTTTGAAAACCACCTCTCTGAAAGCTGTTTTGAAAAGATTTGCCATACTGAGGTTACAACCCAAAAATTCACATTCGATAAAAACAGATCCCGACAAGTCAGCATTTGCTAAATCACAGCCCTTAAAAATACACGACTCATATTCCCCTTTGACAAAAGTCTTAGATTCATAATCAGCATTGGTGAATGTTTGGGATTGGTAATAATTAGGCATATCGATTGGCTCAGGAAATCAGACTATTTGCTTTTCCAATTTTGAATTTTCAAATCCCTTATTCTACCAAAATGATTCACATTATTGGTTACCAATGTTAAATTATTTTCAATAGCTATTCCGGCAATCAGTAAATCAATATCATCCACAGAATTTCCTGACTTCCTTAATGAGGAATATAAATCAGAGGAGATTTTTGATGAATTGATTGTAAGTGGTAGTATGATATTTCCGGACATGAAATCATCAAAAACTTCTAATTGCTTCAAAGCATTTTTTGCAAGCAAACCACTAGTGATTTCATAATGGGTAATAATGCTGATTTCGATAAAATTAAAATGCTCTAAATATTCCTTGAATTTAATCTTTACCTCTTGATCTCCTCTAAAAAAATATGAAAGGATATCTGTATCAATCATTACCCTATCCATCTATTCTTCTTTTACTGTTTTCTCTCCTTGCAATCAATCTTTCAGTAAAATCATTTGCTATATCCTTATCCAAATCATTCCATGAGCCAGAAAAAGACAAAATATCTTCTTTATGTAAGGTAGGGTTTTCAAGCTTAAGGATAAAATTCTCCAACAACTCCAGCTTATCTGAAGGTATCTGTTTGATTTTTTTGGAAAGCCTATTTCTTAACTCAGTTTCTTTAATCATAACCGTAACTTTAATTAAATGTAAGGATTTTTACGAAAAATTGGTTTACAAAAAGAGTCAATAAATGTCGTTCATCGAAATTCTAACCATTTATTTGAACTGAAATTAATAGAAATTAATGGATCGGAATCCTTTCCGCATCTTATTGGTCCATTCGACCATAAGCTTTCCTATTTCTTCAAAATTTCCCTTATTTTTAATTTCAAACTCTTTACCCTTGAATATGAAAGCGCTGGTACTGGAATCCTACAATAATCTGGTGTATAAAGACATGCCCGAACCGGAATACAAAGCCAATGAGGTGTTGGTCAGGGTCAAGGCCTGCGGAATCTGCGGAAGTGATATCCACGGTTTTGACGGGAGCTCGGGGAGGAGAAATCCACCCCTGATCATGGGACACGAGGCATCCGGGGTTATCGTGGAAGCGGGGTCCGCTGTCAAAAACTATAAAGTCGGCGACCGGGTCACCTTCGACTCCACTGTTTACGATCTTGACGATTGGTACACACTCAAAGGAAAATACAACCTCAGTGATAGCAGGATGGTGCTTGGCGTTTCTCCCAAAGAATATAAAAGGCATGGCGCTTTTGCGGAATATGTCGTTGTCCCTGAACACATCCTTTACCACTTGCCGGATTCGGTGACTTTTGAACAGGCGGCCATGGTGGAGTCAGTAGCTGTCGCGGCCCATGCGATCGACCTCACTCCCATCAATCTCCGTGACACGGCTTTGGTAGTGGGCACAGGCATGATCGGACTATTTTTGGTACAGTTGCTCAAACTTTCCAATGCAGGTACTATCATCGCCATTGACATCGATGACCAAAAATTGGACCTTGCCAAAAAATTCGGAGCAGAACATACTTTCAATTCAGCAACCGATTCCAATATCCATGAATCCATTTTGGCACTCACCCACAACCGAGGCGCTGATATAGCTTTCGAAGCTGTCGGTGTCAGTGCGACCATCAAAATGGCCATTGAAAATGTAAGAAAAGCAGCGACGGTGACTTTGGTGGGCAATATTTCTCCAAAAGTAGAAATCCCGCTTCAGGCTGTTGTCACACGGGAAGTCCGTCTGCAAGGCAGTTGTGCCATCGCGGGAGAATATGGCATCGTACTCGAATTGATCGAAAAAGGACTCGTCGATGTGGACTCCTTACTGAGTGCTACTGCCCCATTGGAAGATGGTGCATCTTGGTTCAGAAGACTGTATGCCAAAGAACCAGGACTGAACAAAGTAATCCTTCAACCCTAACCTAACCAACATGTATAGAACCGGAATCATCGGCTGCGGCAAAGTAGCCCACCTTCACGCCAAAGCTTTGAAGCACCTTCCCACCTCGGATTTTGCGGCAGTCTACAGCAGGACTTTGGACAAAGCAAAATCTTTTGCTTCGGAATATGGCGTCAATGCCTATGACAATATCACGGAGATGGTGGAAAAGGAAAAACTCGACCTTGTCATGGTCTGCACGCCACATCCAAATCACCTTGACCCCACCCTCGAAGCCATGGCGGCAGGCGCACATGTGATCGTCGAAAAACCCTTGGCCTCAACTTTGGAGGACTGTGATGTGATGATTGCTGCGGGTAAAAAATACAACAAGAAACTTGGGACGATCAGCCAAAGGCGATTCTATGAACCGGTCATCAGGTTGAAAAAAGCCATTGACGATGGGAAAATCGGCAGACCCATCCTCGGCACGATCAACATGCTGAGTTGGAGGGATGAAAAATACTACAAATCCGACCCTTGGAGAGGTTCCTGGGAACATGAAGGCGGCGGCGTGATGGTCAATCAGGCACCGCATCAGCTAGACCTCCTTGTTTGGCTGATGGGAGAAATCGATGAAGTGTACGGAACTTGGGCCAATATGACCCATCCCTACATCGAAGTCGAAGACACAGCTTTAGCGATAGTCAAATTCAAAAACGGCGGTCTGGGAAGCATCTTCCTCAGCAATTGCCAAAAACCGGGAATCCATACCAAAGTACAGATTCACGGCAGCAACGGCGCTTCCGTGGGCGTGACACCTGAGGCAGGTGCCATGTTTATCGCAGGTGTATCAGGCATAGCAGGGCCACCTGTCAATGACCTTTGGACTGTACCTGGAGAAGAACATCTGATCGCTGAATGGACCAAAGAAGACACAGAGATATTCAACAGCATCGATCCCACTGTCCATTATATCGAAAAGCAGATTGAGGAATTTTTGGATGCCTTGACAGCAGGGCGAGAACCCCTCATCACAGGCGAAGAAGGACGCAAAACTGTGGAGCTTTTCACCGCCATCTACCGCTCTACCCGCGACAACAAACCCGTCAAATTCCCCCTATTCCCAGAAAAAGATAGGGAAGATATGGATGGGAGGGTGAAAGAGTAAATAGATAATGGATTCGAGAGTTTGGTGAAAATCAAAATTTGATCAACTCCGAAGGGGTGTCATTTTTATAGGATAAACCAATATCACATTTCCAAAAACCCCGAAGGGGTGAAATGATTATAGAAAAGAAAGATCATAATTCGCAAAACCCCGAAGGGGTGACATGTTTCAATGAATCCAATCGAACAAATATTTTTCTTCATATTCAATTTCAAACTTCTTCAAAAATGAAATGTATTCCTGTTTAAAGGAAATTTTCATGTGATGCTCTTCTTGGTTTAAAATATATTGATATACATTATCCAATTGGGAATGGGAATAAGAAAACGCACCATATCCTTCCTGCCATTCGAACTTCCCTTTTACAAATTTATTCTCATTGATGAAGTTGGAAGAATTATTTTTAACGTCCCTGATAAGATCGGATATTGACATCGCAGGTTTGATTCCAACAAAAACATGTACGTGATCAGTTACCCCATTTACAATTATGGGTTTATGCTTTTTGCCTTTAATTATTCCTGCCATGTATTTAAACACTTCCTCTCGCCAAGGATTTAGCAAGAGGTTTTCTCTCCCCTTAACGGCAAAAACATATTGGATATAGATTTGGGAAAATGTTCCAGGCATGTAGCATATCACCCCTTCGGGGTTTTGGTGGTAAAACAATAATTTTTTTCTATAATACTATCACCCCTTCGGGGTTCAAAATGGATAATCAATTCTTGAATCCTCAATTGAATTCTCGGTCCAATTCTACACACCACTCTACTTCCGTCTTCTGACTTCCCTCCCTTTCCTCTATCTCCCCCTCCCACTCTTCTTCAATTCAATATCTGTCAGATCGGCGACTTTGATGGGTTTGCCGGATTCGATGGAATTGCGGGCGGCGATGCCGACAAGGATGGACATGGCCCCGTCACGGGTTCCGGCGGATTGTCGGTAAGGGTCGGACATGTTGGGATCTAGGAAAAGCTTGTCTTTGAGACGGGTATCTCCGCCTCCATGACCCCCGCCTCCATGAGGAATCACGATGATTTCTGTTTCTCCAAAGTTTTTGGTCAGGCGGATTTCGTCTTCCTCTTTTTCTTCCCAAGGTTGGCTTTCTTTGATCCAAGCCTCCACGCGGCCTTTGGTCCCATTGAATGCGATGCGGTAACCTTCATAAGGTGAATATGTTGTCAGCGAATAACTCACCTGAACCCCATTCATATATCGGATCTGAACCGCCATTTTATCATAAATATCAATATCCTCCCTGAAAACACAGCCGTCTCGAAGGTAACCGTCATGGTGCTCATTGTTGACATAAAGGTCCACCATATGCTTGCTTTTGGTGATGTCCCAATAAAAATCGCATTTGGATTTGTGTGGGCAAGGACGGCAATTGGTACTTCGGAAAGGCCCGTTCTTTCCATAAAACTCCAAAGCTCCATAGGCAAAAACCTCCTCCGCGTCCGAATCCAACCACCAATTGAGCAGGTCAAAGTGATGCGTGGATTTGTGGACGAGGAGCGTCCCACCCTTTGCTTTGTACCCATGCCACCGGCGGAAATAATCCGCCCCATGGGAAGTATCAAGATACCAATGAAAATCCACGGAGGTGATGTCACCGATTTCACCATTGCGGAGAATTTCATAGATCCGCTGACGGTGGGGAGAATAGCGGTAATTGAAGGTGACGATGACTTTCTTGCCTGATTTGCGCTCGGCGTCTAGAATAGCCTGACACTTATCCTCATCGGTAGTCATTGGTTTCTCGGTGATGACATTGATCCCTGCTTCCAAAGCCTTGATGATAAAGATGTGGTGCGTAGAATCCATTGTGGTGACGATGACTACGTCAGGTTTGCGCTCAGCAAGCATTTGGTCAAAATCGGTAAACAGCGGACAATCTACCCCAAGGTGCTTCTTTCCAAATTCCAAACGTCCAGGGTTTATATCGCACAGACCCACAAACTCGATCTGATCCTTGTAGACATTTTGTACGTCTCTCCCAAACATGTTGACTCCCCGAACGCCCAAACCAACGAGTGCAATTTTCATTTTTGCAACAGGATTGTCATGGAGGGTGAGTGCTTCTGCAATGCCATTGAGAAAAACAGAACCTGCTGCGAGTGACGCGGATTTTGCTAAAAATTTCCTTCGTGAAGAATCAGTGGAATGGGTTTTCATGGGTTTGGGATGTTGGTTGAGTTTAAAAATATCAAATTAAGTTTTAATGTCCATCCTTTTCTTTCGGGTAGGGTTTTTACTTTTTGAAAAAAAGAATTGTAAAGGAAGATTTAGTAAGGTTTAAAATATGTGTTTGCTATTTATTCAACCCCTATCAGGGTTGTTGGCTCTCTTGAAGATTCCTTTTGCCTCTGGATTCTATCCGGGGTAAATAACCTGATGGTATTTAATCCCATTCGGGATTGGTGTGAAAATAGATCTTCCATATTTTTAAAGAATATCAAAATGAAATATGGCAGTCCCTTTTTACGCAAATGCGAAGGATAATTTCCAAAAACCATTTCCAAAATAAAACCATGACATTTATCATCTTCTACTGCAGTATTGGTCATGAAAATCCGCAACCTAAAAAGTGAAATTTGTGGGAAATATTTGTAGCAATGACAGCAATCTCACCACGACTTCTCCATAAATATAACGTCCCGGCACCACGCTATACCTCCTATCCGACCGTACCCCTTTGGGCCGACGACCTCAATGAACGGGGTTGGATCAGTTTGGTCAAAAAGGCCTATGAGGACTTTGGCGAATCGGAAGGAATCACCCTTTATATCCATCTTCCTTACTGCGAAAGCCTCTGTACCTACTGCGGCTGCAACAAGCGGATCACCAAAAACCACGCTGTAGAAACGCCCTACATCACTTCAATCATGAATGAATGGGATGCTTATTTGAAAATATTGGACACAAAACCCAAACTTGCCGGAATCCATCTTGGAGGGGGAACACCCACATTTTTTTCCCCTGAGTCATTGGAAGAAATGTTGGGAATAATCATCGGAAGCTCGGAAGTCATGCCCGATGCCGTATTCAGTTTTGAGGGACATCCCAACAATACCACACGTGGACATTTGCAGACTTTGTTTGATTTGGGTTTCCGCAGGGTGAGTTACGGCATCCAGGATTTCAATGAAGAAGTCCAAAAAGCCATCCACCGCATTCAGCCTTTTGAAAGGGTCAAGGAAGCCACTGATGTAGCACGGGAAATAGGCTATACTTCGGTGAATTTTGATTTGATCTATGGCTTGCCTCATCAGACAGCCGAGACGATCAGCGCTACTTTTGAGAAAGTCGCCGAACTCAAACCCGACCGCATTGCCTTTTACAGCTACGCGCACCTGCCATCGGCATTTCCTTCCCAAAAAAGTTTTGAGCAATTTCTTCCCAAGGAATCAGAAAAAAGGAATCTCTACGAAAAAGGAAAACAGATCCTCACAGAGATGGGATACCTGGAGGTTGGGATGGACCATTTTGCACTGGAAAATGATCCGCTTTATATCGCTAAAAAAAACAAAACCCTCCACCGTAATTTCATGGGCTATACCACCTCTCCGTCCAAGATATTGTTAGGCTTGGGCAACAGTTCCATATCAGATGTCTATTACGCCTATGCCCAAAACACCAAGGAAATAGACCTTTACAAAGAACAAATCAGCTTGGGACATTTTGCGATCAGCAAAGGACACATGATGTCCAATGAAGATATTGAAACCAGAAACCTGATCCTGAAACTGATCTGCAACCATGAAGCGGATTGGAACTTTTGTTACTATTCTGTATTGGGAAAAAGAAACTGGGAAAAGTTAAAGACTTTTGCTGAAGAGGGAATCATCGAATTTGACGCCAAGGGAATCAAAATCCTGTCAACCGGGCTGCCTTTTATCCGCAACGTATGCATGGTTTTTGACCTCAGGATGCAGGAAAAAGAGGAGAGGAAGTTTGGATTCAGTAAATCAATCTAAAAAGATATTAATTGATATTCAAAAATTGATATTGTTGGATATTCACGCCTGATCGAAGTAATATCAATTAGTATCCCAATATCATTTAAATGCTTTAGTCGTTTTGTAAACCCGTATAACTATAGAAAAAGCCCCGATTTGGGGCTTTTTAAATTTATCAACCATCCTTCTATTTTACACAATAGAAACATGATTTGTGTAGAATGATATTGGTGGACTATGGACTGTGGACGATTTTTTAATCTTGAAATATAGTCCCAATCATCAAAACCTACATGGATTTTTAAATTAACCGCAAAAGGAATTCCCTCATCTTTACGATAATAAAATTTAAAAATCAGTTGAATTTATAACATCTTAAGAATAAATTAGGAAGAGTTTTTACTCTAAACCATACTTTTCCCATAAACAGTAACTTATGTTGAGGTCATTTATAATTCCAAAGAAAACCAAAATCAATTTGTCACTATCTAGCAAGTTCCTTCTTTTCCCGTTAATTGCCTCGCTAGTGCTTATTCAAAATAATATATTTGCCCAAGACGAAGCTGAACTATTCACTGCCAAAAATGCTATTTATGCTGAAGTCGGTGGAAATTCCAGTCTGTATGCACTCAATTATAGTCGTATTTTCCATCAAAAAGGCAGGCTGAAAATTTCAGCTAGTGCAGGTTTTTCAATGCGATATACAAAGGCAAGTGAACCGATTTATCCATCATTTTGGTCACCTTCATGGTCTTCTGAGATCACAGCTTTTTTGGGAAAATCTCGCCATCACTTGGAGTTTGGAACTGGGTTCTTAACCTCTCAAAATCGGGATTTTATTATTGACACCAATTATCAAAATAACATTAGGGAGCAAGTGTATTGGGATCAATTTCTTACGGGAAGAATTGGCTATCGCTATCAGAAACCTGATGGTGGTTTCTTTTTTAGGGCAGGGTATACTCCAGTGTTAGTATTCTATAATTCAGAGGGTGCGGACTATGGGGCAGAATTTTATCCTGTTCGATTTGGAATAAGTGCAGGAATCAGTTTTTAACATTACACTGGCGCACCTAAGCTACTATAGCAACACAATTTATTCCCAATTTTCACCTTCACCCACCCTTTCCCATTAGAATCTCACTTGCCCTTACTAAAATACGTCATCATCAAGATTGATCCAGCGGTACCGTCCATAGTGGGTTCGTTGGTGCTGTAATCGCCCACATCGTCATGGTAGACCACATGTTCATTTTGAAATTGGGCAAAAACATCCGGTTTCAAAAGCCTCAAACCAAGTAGGTTGTTGTAAATCGAAGTATAAACGGGCCCATCTACCAATCCTCCCGGAACCTGCATATCCAACAACACATAAGGCGCTGTATGCACTTCCACAGGATATTCTCCACCTTCAGGCATTTTGGTAAACATGGATGTTCCCCATGGATTTCTACCAAAAAGCCAATCCCGCTGGGCCTTCAAAAAGGGCTCAAACTGCTTGTCCTCGCTCATTTTCTCATACAATATCACCTGAGTCGCCAAGCTTGTCAAGAGATTATTGCTGCACCAAATGAAAGGAACTCCCACATGAAAAGGGTTTTGTTGCGCCCGCTTCAAGGTATATTTGATTCCGTCAAGGTAATATCCCTCCAAGGTTTTTTGGAAATCAGCATCCACCACGCCATGAAGAGCAAAATGTCCCATGTTGATAAATGGATACAATTGGTAATGGGATGCAGAATCTTTGACTGTCCAACTGTCAGCCGTGTTGCTCAGTACAGCATATTTTTTGGCTTGTTCCAGGTAGGTTTTGTCCTTGGTGGTTTTATACAATTCGGCAGCCGCCCACTCCATGTCATCGGCCCATGTCTCTTCATTGTAGCGGTAAGGCGCACCGTAGGAATTACCCTGTTGGTAGCCTTCCTTTTCCCTTCCCATTTGGTAAAGTGAAATGGCAGCTTTCCTGCATGTCTCGGCAAATTCCGGATCTTTCAGATCTTTTTCCCAGATCCTTGCCGCCAAAGCCAAAGCCGCAGCACTTCTCCCGGCAAGGTTGGCCACTCCGGTTGCTTCACTTTGGTACTTCATCAGGCCCTGTGGTTTTCCCGTGGCAAAGTAGGCTGCCCGGTAAGAATTGGCACCCCAACCGTAATCCGCATTGTCCTGGTTTGGAATCTTAAAACCCCTGTGGTCCCGGTCATCAGCTACCTGATGGAAAAGTTGGTCCGGTGCCGGATGCATTTTTAGAATCCAATCAAGCCCCCACTTCGCTTCGTCCAATACATCCGGGATTCCGTTTAGACCGGATTGACCCAAAGCATTTACCTTGTCCTCAAACCTGTCGGGATACAATTCATACGCCATCAGCATGTGCGCAGTCGCATAGCTTGAAGTGATGAGGTATTTGAGTTGGTAGCCGGCATCGTGCCAACCGCCACTCAGGTCCACATAGGTGCTGTCTGCCATCGGACCAAAGAAAGTCCGTCCGTCTTTTGCATGGCAGACCATGTCCAAAGTAGGATTGTAACCACAGCGCTGTTGCCGCATAAATTCCAAGAGAGATTCCTGTTGTCCGGTGTATGCCTCCTCTCCGATCGGAAAAACAGATGATTGGCTTTTGCTTTTTTTCCCTTGGAGAAAATATGCACCTGGTTCGGTTACTTGAGAAAAATCAGCTTCCCAATACAGGAAACCTCCCCATTCATTGGTTTGGAGTCGCTCGGGCTTGATTTCCAAAGCTACTTTTCCGGTGGCTTGGTTGATAAGTAGGAAATTTTCTTTGACAGTATTCTTACTGAAAACAACCGCCACTTTGGTATCGGCGGGCAGGTAACCGAGTTGGTTGATGCGGATGTGGATTTCTTCACTTGAAAAGAGATTATTCAGTAACAACAGAAAAACAGATAGTATCTTAAAATTTAACAACATACTTTTTCAATTTGGGTCATTGATGAATTGAGATTTTCCAGTGAGGGATTCAAGAATGAAAATAGTAAAATTGGAGCTGAATAGTTTTGTTATTTGCTTATCGGTATTAAATTGATGTTCATTTCCATTTTAGATTTATAAAAACCATGGGTCACCTAGTTATTAATCCCGGAACCGAAAAAGAAAAGGCCTTTTTGAAAGAGTTACTTCAAAAGCTAGGCTATGAATCTGTCGAGATTGATTTGGAAGAGGCTGAGGACATTTCACTTTTGGATATGATGGTCAAAGAAAAAAAAGGTGATTATGTATTGAAAAAAGAATTATTAAAAGTCCTAGAATAGGAAAATTTTTCCCTTCATTAAATCTTACTATCCCTTTTTTCAGTCAATTCAAAAATTGAAGGTTATCAAATTCCAATGATCCCTCAATCCATAAATAAATCTTGTATGTTAGTTGCGGGGAGGAGTGATCCCGAAACTTCGGGAGGCCGGCTCCGGCCTTGTGCGTGGGTCATGTACTGAAATAGGTTGACACAATTTAATTCAAAATTGTAAACCTATACACGGACAAAATGCGTGAATCAGA
>NZ_JAKZAM010000032.1 GCF_022538055.1 Cognataquiflexum nitidum
ACACAGGCTAAACCCAAAAGCAGTTACCAATTAAAAAACTTGAATTCCGGTTAATTAAATAGAACCTGAGTAGTTACAATTTAGTTTTTGTCATTTTAATAATAGATCAAAATTCCTTTATTTTCCTGTATGGTAAATACTTGCTTTATAATAATAAAAGCCCTTGAAAACCAACATTTCCAAGGGCTTAATTGTTCTTTGAGGTTTTTGAAAACTTCGAAGAATTGAATTTATCAAAAGTTGAAATATCAAAATTTAAAACGCTTTCACTTTTCCAATCAGCAAAATGATTTTTAAACAAATGGAAATTGCCAAGAAGGCTTATTATTTCAATTTATACTTATACAGGTTGGCTTGACCATCGTCAGCATATCCTACTAGATATTCATCATTTTGTGAAACTGATGTTAAAACAAGCTCTTAGTCCAATTCGAAACTTTGATGGGATTACCTTCCCAATCATAGATAGCGGGCAGGAAGTTATGCTTTTCTAAATTTCACTTTAAATCAATAGTTTTTTACTTTAAATCGATTTTGAAAATATTGGCTTTACCATCATCCAAATAACCGATTAAATACTCATCATTTTCGGAAACAGCTATAAGAGTTAAAGGAGAATTTATTTCAATAGTTTTTTGGAGATTTCCTTCCCAGTCAAATACAAGAATTTCATTACTTTCTCTTCCTTTTTCTGCCAGAGTTTTACCAGAAAATAGGACGTAAATGAAATTTCCAGAAACTGTTGTACTCAAGCATCCATATTTATTGTCTTCATTCATTCTGGCCTGTACAAAACCTCCCGCTTCTCCTTCAAATGAGGGTGGCCAAAAGTGTTTTTCTGTAATTTGATTTATAACACCATCTTCCCCAAATTTAACTATATCGAAATTGAAAGAATTTCGTGAAGTTGATACAACCCAAGGTTTTGAAAGGTGAACCAATAAATCACCTTGGAAAGCCATAGCTAAAGCCTCATGAGGATATTCCTTCAACTCCTCCTCAAACGGATACCTACCCATTAAATTAATGATTCTATTATCCTGCATGTTGGATATAGCAAACCTGCTTTGGAAAAGGCCGGTGCCCACAATTTTATTTTGATTTATTCTTACAAATTTTTGATAGTTGAAATCAAATTTACCATCCAACGGAAAACAGGAATCTTTGAGAATTCCGTTTGTTTTATCTAAATGAAATTCTAAGTAAGAAAAGCTTTTTCGGTTATTAATTCCGATCTTTTGTTTTTCACCCATGATCCTTTGTACAGAAGATGGAAATTGAATCTCACATGGACCTTCACCGATTTTTCCAAACTTGCCAATGAGCTTTTGGCTTTCTATATCAAACACCTTAAAATGGAATTCTTGGTCGGGATCAGTAACTATCAAGTGATTTTCTAGAATTAACAAATCAAATGCTCGGGTTATCTCATCGCTAAAAGGTAAAAGTTCGATCTCTCGCTTTTCAGAATTTTGTGATTTGTTAAATTCGTTTTTTTTCTCCTTTGTGCAACCTGCAATAAATAATATTGAAAGTAAAATTAAAAGTATTTTCGTTTTCATCATTTGATTTAGTTGGCCGGTATTGTAAAAAGGCTGTCTAATAGATAGCCTTTAAAATTGTTTCTTTATTCTACACCTTCAGGACATGGCTTTTCTATTCCATGAAATATATGGACGGTATTACCTATCATTACTCTGTGGCATTCATCCACACTTGTTTCACATAATGTGCAACCTGCTGCGAAAATGTCAGAAGGTATTGAAACAGAAAACAAAATTGCTGAAATAATCATTATTAACTTTTTCATTTTTTTAAATTTTTAAGATTGAAAATTGATTTTATTACTGATTTGAATTAAAAATTGTCGACAAAACTAATTCTTGATCTAATATAAAAAAAAAAATGATGAAATAAGGAGTTAGGTGAAATATTAACTAAAAAACCATCAATAATATTGATAAATATCATTTACATTATTAATGTCTAAATTATAAATAAAAAAAAGCCCTTGAAAACCGGAATTTCCACGGGATTAGAATTTTTTGTATTTGAAGGGGTGAAGATTCCTAAATCGTTATAAAATATTTAAACTGGTCAGAGAAAAAGTCTAATTCCAAAGGATTCAATTTTTTGAATAATCTAATTTTGATATAAAATGATCAAATTCCATAATTTCAAAAACAACTTTTTTGTTCTTCAAATTCGTAATTAAAACAAGACCTTCGTCATTGATATCGATTTGGTCTATTCCTTTTATTTTGAAAAAATCCCATTCAGACTCATTCTTCCTTAAAATAAAAAATGGATCAGAAGGACCATTTGCTTTCCCGCTCGGATTTAAATTAACCAAAACCCATAAATCTTCCGGCTCACCTACAACATTGATAATTCTTGCTCCCAATTCTTCAAAACCTAAGCGGAACCATTTTTCAAAATCCTCCTTCCCTCCTTGATTAATGCTGTCAGAATTTTGAGGCATTTTGAAATCAAAGATTTTTACACCCGAAGGATCAAAAATCATGATTCCATTCCAGCCCAGATCGAATAATATATAGTTTCCAGAGGGTGATTTGGTAACCTCAAAGCTTCTGACCTCGGGCATAAACTTTCCTTTAAATAAGGGTTTGGTTTCATGTGTCTTAAAGTTCAAGTCATATGAATCGAAATCGCCCGAAACTCCCGAAAGTACAAATAGGGTTTTGCTGTCCGGGCTTATAGATGGTGCAATAGCTCTATAGTTCAAAAAAAACAAATCCTCTTTGGAAGGAAGGTTTATGGCAACACTTTGCTTGTTTCCTGAACCCAATTTTTTTAATTGATCACTGGCTAGATACAAAGCATAAATTTCAGAATTACCAATAAAAAAATCTGTAACCACCCCTCCCTTGTATTCAACAGGCATTCCGGTAGGGTCTATTTCTACCCTTCCCAAATTTATTCTTTCATGAATTTTTCCTGTTGTATCCACTGAGATCACTTCTGAAAAATTGGTACTAAACCAAAGCTTATTTTCAGACCAAATGTGATTGCCGATATAAAGATGAGGTGAATGAATACTTGGATCATCTATTTCAATAAACAAAGATCTACCTTGCAAAAGGTTATCTTTTTGATCTTGAAATGAACAGGATAATAAAGGAAATAAGAAGGTTAAGATACTTAGCCATTTACACATAAATTTTGTTTTAAAAACCGACAATCAGAGAATCAATAGTATTGTCAGCGTTAATTTGATATACTGTTGGTAAATCGTTAGCTAACTTAAGTTCAGAAGATATATTCTTCCTGTCATAAAATACATTTGGATGGGATAAATCTAAAAAAGCATTTGCTTTTTTAGAATTTTTTGAAACCAAAACCACCGCACCTGAATCTAGAAAATCTTTTGCGAAATCCTGATAAATTGTAGCGCTAGAAGGACATCCATCCAAGTTTATAAATAGCAGTTTGGTTTCCTTTGTTTCTATTTTCTTTTGCAATTGCTTTAATCTCGAAGCTTTATTTTGGTAGCTTTCCTTACAAGAGTAGGAATGCATCAGTAAAAATATTAATAGGATTGAAAAGTACTTTTTCATTTTTCAAGATTAAAAACATGTAATACTAACTCATCTTCATTTACATCTTCATCAAAATAGTTATTTTTCATTAGAATGACACCACTTTTTCCTATGAAAATATTGAATGGGGAGTATGTATTTGATGGAAAAATTACCTCTTTTTTAAATTTGAAATTTTCATCCAAAACTAATATTGAAAATTTTTGTTCGTCAATATTCGGTATAAATGTCTTGTTCTCTGTTTCTTTTAAAGGATGCATTATTATTCGATAATATAATTTTCGATAGGGATCGAATAGAATTTGTTTATATCGAAATTTTCCCAACACCATTTTATTTTCTTCTTCTTGGTTTGGTGGGATGCTAAATGGAATCTGTTCTCCAGAGAAATACTGACTTTTAGCTAAGATATTTTTGGTTATTCGATTCTTTTTATCTATCCACTTCAAAGAATCCAATAATGGCCAAGAAATGATGTAAATGGAATCGGAAATAATTTCCCGCGAAAACACTAGGTCATAAACGGGCCAGATTTTATCCCTATATGATTCAGGAAATGTTAAAAGGGAATCATACAATATTTCATCTTTCTGCAAATCATATTCCAATGCCAAAGGGTAATTGCTATTAATATTGGACGGATTGTGAACGTCGAAAAGCGGATATTGCATGAAGTGAAGCCGGTTTCCAATTAATCTGGTAGGATTTCCGGATGTAGAAACATGATTGACCAATCCAAAATGTGCAGTTTTATCAACTGAGGGATTTAATCTTTTTACAAATTCGCCTTTCTCATTGATAATGATACTTCCCCTGAGGCTACCTTTTAAAAAAATAAAAATGGAATCCTGAGAAGCATATGTAAAACCTTGCATTACTGAATTTATTCCTTCTGGACCCTCAGTTGGAAATTTTATCCTTTTTGAAAGAGTTCCATCGGCGATTGAATATTTATCAATGGAATGAGTGATTGGATTTAGGGAGATCAAGAATTCTTCGTTCCCATCTCTAAAATATTGCGAATAAATAAATTCATTGGAAGTAGAATCATCCAAAACTAATCCAACTTCTTCTACGAAATGATTCATGAAAAGATGGTCAGTTTCTGTGATTTGCTGTGAACAAGATTGAATGAACGTAACTATTATAATCAGCTTTCTCTTAAACATACTTTATAAAATTTAGCCCTTGGATTTCTCCAAGGGCATTTATACTAGGCCATTGGAATTGGAATGACACAGCCACCGCAACCCATACAAGCCCCTCCACCTACATGCGCAGACAAAACAGCAAATCCAGGACCATTTGGATTTGGGATCACATATTCACCTCCTGTGCTTGGATTAATACATGCAGAGTGGGAGGTGAATGAAATAGAAGCTGCAAGCAGTAAAGCACCTATAATCAGGAAAACATACTTTTTCATTTTTTTAAATTTTTAAGATTGAAAATTGATTTTATTACTGATTTGAATCAAAAATTGTCGACAAAACTAATTCTTGATCTAATGTAAAAAAAAAAGAATGATGAAATCAAGGAGTTAGGTGAATAAATAACTATAAAATCAATTAATAAAATTGATAAGTATCATTTACATTATTAATGTCTAAATTATAAATAAAAAAAAGCCCTTGAAAACCGGAATTTCCAAGGGCTTGATTGTTCTTTTGAGGTTTTGAAAACCTCGAAGAACTGAATTTGTCAAAAGTCGAAATATCAAAATTTAAAACGCTTTCACTTTTCCAATCAGCAAAATAGGATTGTCATCAAGGTAATCGGCCGGGATATATTCAGAGATTGAAGCCTTTTGTTCCTCTGTTAGATTTTTGATGTACTCAATATTCAGGCTAAAAATGAATCGGTCATCATTTAATTTACCAATTAATGTGCAAGGTATGTCTATTTTGGAAAGTCTGATACTATCGAAAGTATTCGATTTTTTACTGTCCTTACTTATTATTGTTTTAAGAAATTTCCCACCTACAAATGACCCTAAAAAATATTGGACAAGATAAAAATTCTCTGTTTCTTCAAGAATGAATGAATGGACTTTAGGGTTCATATCATTGTTGATCAAATCAAACAATTGGTTTGGATCATTTTTTATCCCTTTTAATTCTTCTTCCGCAATAGAATTTACTCCAAAATTTAAAGCTATAGAGTTTTGATTTTCCAACTTTTCATTAAAGCTTAAAATTTTATATTCAAATGGATAAATTGTTGAAAAATTGTTTGAGCCAATTGTTAACCCCTTATCGCTTCCAAAATCAAAACCATGATATATAGAGTCAAGTAAAGTATTTTCATAGAAACTGTTATCGGACAAATTGTAAATAAAGAACCTGTTTGGAGAACCTGAAATTAAATTAAATAATATTTCTCCATCCTTCATGACTTGGAAAGCGCCTAATGATTTTTCTTCCACTCCTTCAAGCTTTTGGCTTGAAATTAGATTATTTCTAGGGGCAAATTTCATCATGGTTTTTTTTGATCCATCATAAATTAAAATTTCTTCATTCTCGTTCAAAACTTGAAAGTCACTAATCAAATTATATTCATAGGGCCCGTCTCCTTTAAATGATAAAATCAGGTTTAATTTTCCTTCTTTTCCTATTTTGTATAATTTTGATCTACTTCCATCCAAAATATAAATAGATTCATTGTAATATTTTGCCCGATATAAATTTGCTATTAGATCAATATTTTTTAAATGAATAATTTTGAATTCATCAAAAGAATCCTCTATTTCAAAGGATTTGGGCACAGGTGAAATTTTTATTGTGGAGGAAAGTTCAACTTCCTTTTTCTGTGAACAAAAAACTAAAAAAAAACAAAATAAAATTATTGTGACCTTTGGATTGAACATATTGAAAATCATTTTATTAGTAGTATATAATGGAAATAAGGAGTCAATTTTGACTCCTTATTTTGGTATTATGGAACAGCAGGAGTACAAGACCTTGTACAGTCGGGACCAATTGTACAAATGCTTGTACAGTTTGTATGAGTTCCGTAACAGTAATTATCCCTTGTCCAGGTTCCAGCTCCATTTGACCAAGTTTCAGTACAAAACCATCTTTCTGCTTTCACTGTACTTGAAATTTGAAACAGTATAAGGATAAGCATGAAAATCAAATATGGTTTCTTCATTTTTCTTTAAAATTTTAAAATTTAGACTTGAGTCACCAACCTTTGGTAACTAGAATCAAAAATTGTCGACAAAACTAATTCTTGATCTAATGTAAAAAAAAAAGAATGATGAAATCAAGGAGTTAGGTGAATAAATAACTATAAAATCAATTAATAAAATTGATAAGTATCATTTACATTATTAATGTCTAAATTATAAATAAAAAAAAGCCCTTGGACATCAGAATTTCCAAGGGAATTTAATTTTTTTAGTGCTTGAATTATTTTGGATTTTTGACTTTTAACAAAACCAATACGGTTTTATCCTGATCAAGCAAATGAGAGTTTTTAGAAATGAATTCATGGATTGAAGCATTTGGGAATTTTTTTTCTGCTTTGTCAAACTTCTTATTGTAATCATCCAAGAACTCATTGGAGTTGATTTGAAAAACAAGATGTTCATTGGTACTGGTCCAAGGAACATTTCGGATTGTCATGCCATCAATGTCATTTTTTAAACTGTTAGATTGACTGGTAACTTTAAAATTTTCATCCAAAAAAACGTAATTGAATTCATTTCCCCCTCTTTCAAAGAAAGCAAAATATTGACGATCAAAAGGATAAAAACTGGTTATCATTTCTGTCAAACCTTCCTCCTTTACAATTGTATAATCAAGCGCTCCATTCATTAATTCAACTCTTTTGTCTAAGTCAATTCCTGTATCCTTCAGGTCAAACTCAATTGTTTTTTTGTACTTTCCTAAAGTATCAAAAAGAGCTATTTCATAAGAAAAAGGAATTGTAAAGACAACCTCGTTCTTGAAATTATTCTTTTTAAAGCCGGTAGAAACAGCCATCTTATTTCCAACCATTCCTTCTTTTATTTTCACTTGTTTATCTATGACATTGCCTTTGGTTTTTACCAAAAAATTAAACCCTTCGCCTGAAAGGTCATTATTCATAAAGTGAGTTGTAAATTCTTCCGATAAGTAAAAGTTATAAGAAGGGAGATCCTCTTTCATTTCAAACTTAAAGTTCCCATCAAAGTCGAAGGCAATAATTTTCATCAGCCTATTGTCTTTAATTAGAATCTGGTCCTTAAAAATCTGGAAATCGTTGATTTGTATGAATTCCTGAGGACCTGTTCCGGTTGATTTGATTACTTTCAAAACTTTTCCATTGGAAGAGAAAACAAAAATGTTTTCCAATATCCGGTCATTTACAAAAATATAGTTCTTGTAAAAAATGAAATTGTAGGGTTGAACCATCGGAAGGAAATCCTGATAATCGAGGAGAATGTATTCGATTCCTTCAAAATTCTCAGATAAGAAAGATGTTTTTGATTCCTTTAAATTAAGATCTATTCTTTCAGGTGTATTTTGATTTTCATGGCCACAAGAGATTAGAATTGTACAAAATGTAATTATTATTAAATTCCTCATGATTTTTTGGTTTTTTATAAAACAAAGGCAAATGGTAAATTTGCCTTTGTTTAAGTTAATCATTGAATTGGGCCTCCTCCTCCACAGGAGGTTTGAGCACTGACATCGCATGAAGCAGCATCATTCCATCTGCATCTTTTTTGAAATCCACCTCCAGAGCAACGTTCACTTACCATTTCATAACCTTGCAATGAACTATTTGCATCATTGGGATATGAAAATGCTATGAATGAAGATACTAAAACAAAAACTATCTTAAGCTTTTTCATTTTTTTAAATTTTTTAAGATTGAAAATTGATTTTATTACTGATTTGAATTAAAAATTGTCGACAAAACTAATTCTTGATCTAATGTAAAAAAAAAATGATGAAATCAAGGAGTTAGGTGAATAAATAACTATAAAATCAATTAATAAAATTGATAAGTATCATTTACATTATTAATGTCTAAATTATAAATAAAAAAAAGCCCTTGAAAACCAACATTTCCAAGGGCTTAATTGTTCTTTGAGGTTTTTGAAAACTTCGAAGAATTGAATTTATCAAAAGTTGAAATATCAAAATTTAAAACGCTTTCACTTTTCCAATCAGCAAAATCGGATTGTCATCCAGGTAATCAGCCGGGATATATTCAGAGATTGAAGCTTTTTGTTCCTCCGTGAGATTATTGATATACTCGATATTCAAACTTAAAATGAATCGGTCGTCAGAAATTTGCCCAATTATTATGGATTCTAGTTCTACTCCCCTGATTATAATACCCTTAAATGTTTTTGAATTTTTGGAATCTTTATGGATGAGGGTATTCAAATAATCCCCATTCATAAAAGAACCCAAATAATACGTGACTACATAATAATTCTCTGTTTCCAACAGACCGAATGAATGCGCTTTCTTTTTTTCATCATTTTGAATTAGGTCGAAAAATGGATTTGGGTCATTCTTAATATTCTTGATTTCGGATTTCAGGATTTCAAAATCCCCAAAGTCAAGGTCAATTGAATCTGTTTTTTGGAAGCCAAAGTTATTTTGGAAGATCATACTCTCAACAGGGTGGATTGAGGAAAATCCATCTTTATTTCGGACAACCTGTCTGTCGCCTCCATAATTCAGGTCAAGGTAAGCTGAATCCAAAGGTTGGAACAATTGGTATTCATTTTTATCCATTAGTACTTTCAGAAATCTATGGTTTTTTCCGCCAATAATGTCCAAAATGATTTCATTTTCTGGTCCGAGGATAAAAGCACCATAAGATGCTGTGAATCCCGGTTGGATTAGAAAACTACCTGAAAATTGATTACGGTCAGAGAATCTACAAATAGTTCTTTTGCCATTGTCAAATACTATCAATTCACCCGAACCTTTATTGAATTCAAAGTTTCCGATGGATTTGTATTCCTCAGGACCTTCTCCTGAGGCTTGAATGAAAATATCTAAGTCCCCATTTTTGCCAAGTTTGAAAATCCTGTCTTTTCTTCCGTCCAATAAAAATAGGTCCTCCTTATATTCCTTTACCCTAAAGATAGAAGGAATCAATTCATCATACTTCAAATGGATGAATTCAAATTCAGAGAAAAGGTCCGATATCTCAGTTTTTTCATTAGATATAGAGACTTTGACAGGTTTGTTTAGAGCTTCCTCACCATTCTTTTGGCAAGAAACCAATAAAATAAACAACAATATCAAAGTGCATTTTGAATTCATAAGAGGAAGTTTTCTTTAAGATTAGAGGAAAATCTACTTGTTTTAATTTATAGGTATCCTTTTAAGATTGGAGGCTAGTCGTTCAACCTAATCTTTGAACCAATTTAACTAGAAACCTGTAAAAATATGGATTTAGGTATCATTATCTATAAACAAATAGATATCAGCTTGATTTTCAGATCAAAAAATTACTAACGTTCTAAGTTTAAAATAAAAGCCCTTGAAAACCGGAATTTCCAAGGGCTTAATTGAGCTTTGAGGTTTCTGAAAACCGTGAAGAATTGAATTTATCAGAAACCTTTGAGGTCTCCAAGACCTCGAAGGTTTAATGATCAAATATGCTATTAGTGGATTGGATTGTAAATTGTAAGAAAACATAAAACCCTCGAGGTTTAGAAAAAAACCTCAAGGGTTCAGATAGTATATGAAATCTTCGAGGTCTGGAAGACCTCTAAGATTAAATCAATTCCACACTTCGCTTCACAAAGGCTGTCAGGTCTTTGCCGGTAAGCATACCCTGTGACAGCAAGGCTAAATCAAATGCCTGCTTGGCAAGTTTGGTCTGCGCTTCTTCATCCTCGGTTTTAAGAAGTTTGTCGATCACAGGATGGTTTCCGTTGATGGCTACTTTGTAGTTGTCAGGAAGTGAACCGTAGAAGCTCATCCCGCCGCCCATCTGCGCCATGTCCTTCATCCTGCGCATAAACTCATCCATGGTCACAGTCACAGGCATTTCCTCAGGGCTGAGTCCTGCCACGTCCACGCTGTAGGTGGCGTTGGAGATCGCTTTTTCGAAGATTTCCTTCACCTTTTTGGATTGGTCTTCAGTAAGGAGGTTGGCATAGGAATCGTCCTTCTCGATCAGCTTCTCCGCCACATCCGCATCTATACGCTTCAGTTGGGTTTTTTCCTCCTTCATCTCGAGGTGTTGGATGAAGTGGCTGTCGATCGGAGAGTCCATCACCAGGACATCGTAATCTTTTTTGTTGGCAGATTGGATAAATCCGTCCTGCTTGTTAACATCAGTGGCATAGAGATAGACGGTTTGGTCATTTTTGTCTGTCTGGATCGCCTTGACTTTTTCTTTGTATTCAGGCAGGGTGAAATATTCACCTTTGGTATTTTTGAGCAAAGCGAAATCTTTTCCTTTTTCGGCAAATTTGTCTTCGCTGATCATGCCATACTTGACAAAAAGGCCGATGTCATTCCACTTTTCTTCGTAGACTTTTCGGTCTTTTTTGTAAAGTTCCCCGAGCTTGTCTGCAACTTTTTTGGTGATGTAGCTGTTGATTTTCTTCACATTGCTATCCGCCTGTAGGAAGCTTCTTGATACGTTAAGCGGAATATCCGGAGAATCAATCACCCCATGCAGCAGCATCAAAAACTCAGGAACAATGTCCTTCACCTCATCGGTGATGAATACCTGACGGCTGAAGAGTTTGATTTTGTTTTTCTGCATTTCGAAGTCGTTTTTGACTTTCGGGAAATACAGCACTCCTGTCAGGTTGAACGGATAATCCACATTGAGGTGAATCCAGAAAAGGGGATCTTCACCCATTGGATAGAGTTCTTTGTAGAATTTCAGGTAATCCTCGTCCTTCAGGTCGTTCGGTGACTTGGTCCAGATCGGGGAAGTGGTGTTGATGATATTGTCTTTTTCGACAGACTTCCATTTCTTTTTGCCTTCTTCATCTTCACCGTCTTCTACAGAATCGGTTTTAGTGCCAAACTTGATCGGAACGGGAAGGAATTTGCAGTATTTGTCGAGGATGCCTTGCAGCTTCCACTTGTCCAAAAACTCCTCAGAATCTGCGTTTATAAAAAGGGTGATTTCAGTTCCTCTGTCTTTTCTGTCCCCGGCGCTGATTTCAAATTCGGTGCTGCCGTCACAGGTCCAACGTGCCGCTACTGCGCCTTCCTGATAGGAAAGGGTGTTGATTTCGACTTTGTCAGCCACCATAAATGCGGAGTAGAAACCCAAACCAAACTTGCCGATAATTTCATTGGCGTCTTTGGCATCTTTGAATTTCTCTACGAATTCGGCTGCACCGGAGAAAGCAATCTGATTGATGTACTTTTTGATTTCCTCGGCAGTCATGCCAAGGCCACGGTCAGAAATGGTGATGGTTTTTTTGTCTTTGTCAAAAGCCACTTCGACAGTGATGTCGCCTAGTTCGCCGTTGTATTGGCCTAGGGTTGCCAACCTTTTGATTTTCTGTGTGGCATCTACCGCATTGGAAACCAATTCACGGAGGAAGATTTCATTGTCAGAGTATAAAAACTTCTTGATGATCGGGAAGATATTCTCGGTGTGTATCGAGATGGTACCTTTTTCCTGCATAGCTATTTACGTTTTTAGTGAGTACTTATTGATATAGAACCCTTATCAAGGCGTGTTCCAATTAGGTAGAAATGTCATTTTGGCAGGTCTTAAAAGGAAATACTTTGGAAATAAATTGGGATATAATTCCAAAAAAAATTGGACTAAGTCATAAAACAATAAGACCGACGGAAACTTTTTATGTGCTTGGGAAGTATGTATAAAGTTAGATTCACCCAATGAAAATAGTAATCATCAGTCAGTACACCCCAAGGGAAAAAATAGTAGTTCATGAAATTGTAAAGAACTTTGACCAAGTCACTTTGGTCCAATCAGGCCAAAGGCAGAGCTTGGTTGTAAAACCACAAAATCCATCGAGAGCGGTAAAGAAGACCCGGTCACAATCATTTTTTGACAGAAATGGGTTGAGATTTTTTCATAAGTTTCCCAAGATTTCCATAGAAAATAAAACCAAGCATCTTAAAATTGAAAGCCACGATTTCGAAAAGGTTTCCATACCGTTTGCCCAAATCAATACAGAAAGAGGGCTTGAATTTTTGAAGTCCCTTCAGCCTGATATTTTGTTTACTTGTAATGCGCCTATTTTAAGAGGAGAAATTCTCAATATACCCAAAATCGCAGCCATCAATGTGCATTATGGGATGCCGCCGCACTACCGCGGCAATGACACACTCTTTTGGGCCTATATCAAAAAGGACTTTGACAACCTTGGCGGATGCCTGCATTACACCACCAAAGGAGTGGATAGGGGAAATATATTGGCTGAAGTATTTCCTTCTTTGGATCCGAAGGACAGCCTTGTCCACGTAGATATCAAGACTTCCGAATTGCTTGCTATGGCGGCAGTCAAAATTTTGAAAGACATAGAAAATTGTGACGAGATTCCTACAGGAAAAGTGCAGGTAGAGAAAGGGAGGAACTACAAACTTTATGAAAGGACGCTCCTGCACCACTTGAAATATCTAATCCAATGGTATCTTGGAATGCTGAAACCAAATCCAAGAAAGGAAAAGACGGTTTTTTTTACAAAATGAGATTCGGGAATTTTAAAATACATTCACTCCTGCTTTTTTGAATTATCCTCAAAATCACCAAACTTTTTATCTTTGCCCTATGCTCAAGGAAATTGCTGTTCTGATCCAAAAAGAAATTACCCTCGAATGGAGGCAGAAGTATGCGCTCAATGGCATTCTTCTGTATGTCGTATCGGCAGTTTTTATCACGTATCTCAGCGTGGGAGCGAAGCAGGGCAATATCGGAGTTCCGACGTGGAATGCACTGTATTGGATCATTATCCTGTTTTCGGCAGTCAATGCAGTGGCCAAAAGTTTTGTGCAGGAGCATCAGGGCCGACAGCTGTATTATTACATGATCGCTTCTCCTGAGGCCATCATCATTTCCAAAATCATCTACAATACACTCCTCACACTTGTTTTGGCCTTGTTGGGATATTTGGTTTTCAGCGTGATTTTGGGCAATCCCGTACAGGATCAGGGAATGTTTTTGTTGAACCTCATTTTGGGAGCCGTTGGTTTTTCGGCCTGTCTGACGATGGTATCAGGGATAGCGTCCAAGGCGAGCAACAATGCGACTTTGATGGCGATATTGAGTTTTCCGGTGATCATCCCGATTTTACTGATGGCCATCCGGGTGTCGAAGAATGCCATTGATGGGTTGGATTGGTCAGTGAGTATGGATAAGATTGTAACGCTTATGGCGATCAATGTTATCGTGGCCGTGACGGCTTATATCTTGTTTCCATACCTGTGGAGGAGTTAACAATTCTTAGCTCACGCAAAGACGCAAAGGCGCAAAGAAAAAAAAGCAAGTCGGAGGACAACAGGCCGGTATACTTTGGCAAAGAAACTTTTCCCTGCAAAGCCGCAGAGGAAAAGGAGAGTAAGAGGAGAATGAATTATTTAGAATTAGAATGTTTGTGGAGACACAAACATTGGCGGCGTCGACCGACCACGTAGTGGTCAAATATTGGTAGCCCCGAGTGAGGCACGAAACTCGGGGATTAAGACAAAAAATACGATTTCGCTTTTTGGCCGAGAAAATTAAAATTATGAATTAAGGTTTCCGCCAAAAACAAGGACGTTCAAAATCCTTTGAGACCATAGCGAAACCATGGAGTCCTTTGCCGAAAAAGAAGGATATTTTTTAAATCAATTTCTTTCGCCCTTTCAGGGCTTTGATGAAACCATTCCTCATGATAACGATGGGCTTCACCCATCGCTAAGATTTTTCGCACTTTCAGTGCTGATATTTCCAAACCGTATCAAACCAACGGCGTACAACGGCGTCGACCGACCACGAAGTGGTCAAATATTGGTAGCCCCGAGTAATCCCGATAGCGGGAGCAACTCGGGTTAAAAACGAAAACCGTGATTCCGGTTTTTGGCCGAAGAAATGCAAATAGGGAATTGAGGTTTCCGCCAAAAACAAGGACGTTCAAAATCCTTTGAGACCATAGCGGAACCTACTATTCTTTTGCAGTAAAAAATATACCTCACTCAGATGCAAAGAAAAAAAAGTAAGTAGGAGGACTACAGGCCGGTAGACTTTGGCAAAGAAACTTTTTCCCGTGAAGCCGCAAAAATCGCAAAGGGATTTTAATTCAAAATGATAGGTTAACATCAGTTTGTTTACTTATAATTATTTCTTTGCGCCTTAGCGTCTTCGCGGGGAACAAATCAAACATTCTCAATTAGCGTCTCAGCATCTTCGCTTGAGATCTTCCTTTTTTCTGTTGGCCTCTTGGTTTTTTCCTTTTCCAAAACTACTTTTAGTTTCTGTGGTTTATCCTGAACCAACACAACCAAATCAAATTTCCCATGAAAGCAGCAAAGCCCCTTATCTTGATTTTTGCATGTATAACGGTTTATTTTTTCTTCATTTCTTTTGGCCTTGCCCAGACAATGCAGGGAGTGTATTCCGGCAATATAGCGGGGGAACTTTCAGTCATCACTTTGGAACAAAAAGGGGAGATGATCTATGGTGAGCTTTACGATAAACAAATGAACAAAAGTGAATTTTTTGGGGCAAAAGAAAAGTCAGGTTTTAGGGGAGTGATGGAAATATCGGGAGAGGAGATGGAAGTGTCAGCAAAAATCGAAAAATCAACCCTTTTATTGACAGTCAAAAGTAGTGGAGAGGTCTTTACGATGGACTTGGTTTCCAAAAATTTGGCCTATGATTTTTCAAAGCTTTTTCCGGAGCAGTTTGATGACATTAAAAACAAGCTGACCAGAGTTTGGATTCTGAAGGAACAATATAAAATCGACGAAAAAGGAGATATAGTAAAGGGTGTGATGACAGGGAAGAATTATATGTTTGCCTATATGCCTGATGGGAAATACGTCCCGGATATCAGGGGATTTAGGGATGCCCAACAAAAGATTCCGGCAGAATACAGAATGAGCGGTTCCGAAATGTTTGAGGCCGCCAATATGCTGTCATGGCGGATTATAAACGATAAGGTTAACTTTTATCCTACCAAGCCGATTCCAGGTTTTTCGGGCAATGATGGGTTTTCAAGTTATTTTGAGTTTAAGGGCAATGAATTGATTTTGAAAAGTGATATGCCAAATGGATGGACAGAACATTATGTGAAGAAAGATTGAGGAGCCTGATTTATTTTTTTGCTTTCATTTTCAATATTTGTTGAGGATACTGATTTGTTGGAAGAACCGGTTTTATTTCCCACAAAGGCTCAAAAACCGCAAAGGGATTTTGATTCAATTCCCAAAAGTCAGTGAAGACACTGACTAAAGCGGAGGAACTGGATTTTTTCCCCACAAAGCCGCAAAAACCGCAAAGGGTTTACATTCAAAAAGACAGGCTAGTATCAGTTTATTCCTTAAAATCATTCTTTTGCGCCTTAGCGTCTTGGCGGGAAACACATCCACCATCCAATTTCCTCTTTAGCGTCTTTTTGAGATTTCTTTTCTTTTTGCCTCAGCCACGTTGAGTAAGTTCCTTTTATTTCCTTTGTTCTTACCGTCTTTGTGGGATTATATTCGCTTAGAATCTTCGCGCCTTATCGTCTTTGCGAGAAACTGTACATTAGAAACCAACATATCTTATAAAAAGCACAGGAATGAGGAACTTATGCCTTATTTTTGCGCTAGAAAAATCAAACCCATTATAATGAGAGCATATTGGTGGAAAATCCTGACTGTAGCCTTGTTGGCCTTTACCCTCACAGCCGGACTTCTCCTTGACGTACCGAGGTTACCCATCCTGAATGAGACGATTAGGGCCCTGCATTTCCATGTCACGATGTGGTTTGGGATGATATTGATGCTGATGGTTGCGGTGGTTTACAGCGTCAAATTTCTCCGAAGCAACGACCTCAAGCATGATGACATGGCGCTTGAGTTTACCAATGCGGCGATCTTGTTTGGCGTATTGGGAATTGTCACAGGCATGCTTTGGGCCAAATTCACTTGGGGGGATTATTGGAGCGGTGATCCAAAACAGAATGCTTCCGCCATCGGGCTTTTGATGTATTTTGCCTACCTTATTTTGAGAAATTCACTCACTGATGTCCATCAAAGGGCCCGAATCGGTGCCGTTTATAACATTTTTGCATTCGCGGCCTTTATACCCTTGATATTTGTCTTACCAAGACTGACAGACAGTCTCCACCCCGGCAACGGCGGCAATCCCGGATTCAATGCCTATGACTTGGACAGCAAACTCAGGATGGTGTTTTATCCCGCGATCATTGCCTGGACACTATTGGGAACTTGGATCAGTACCATAAGGGTCAGGCTGAGAAGAATTGAAAGAAAGTTTGAAGATAAATTGCTCAATCAGGTATCATGAAAAAATGGCTCATAATAATGTTCATGGCATTCAGTCTGAGTGCTTTCGGACAGGAGAAAATTGAAATCAATGAAAACGATTATCAAAACTCCACCGTTGAAATGGCGGATGTGATGCGGTCCGAGGGAAAAATCTACGTTTTGGTAGGTATCATCGGGATCGTTTTTGCGGGATTATTGGTTTATGTGATCAGTACGGATAGGAAAGTCAGCCGATTGGAAAAGGCATTGAAAGAAGAATAAACGATTGCAAAACTCCTGCAGTAAAAAAGAGTTAATAAGCTGAAATCAAGATAGTAAATCGATAGAAAATGAAAAAGGGACATATAATTGGTTTGGGAATCATTGCTGTCGCGATCATCATCATCATGTCAATGATAGGGGATGCAAGTACTTACGAAAGTTTTTCCAATGCCAAAGCCATGAAAACCAAAGGCGATGACAAGGCCATCCACGTGGTGGGTCAACTGAAGAAGGCCCAAACAGGTGATGTTGTCGGGATCGAAGTCAATGAGGATAAGACCTCCTTCTATTTCCTGATGGTGGATAATGAAGGCACAGAACAAAAGGTCTTTTACAATGAACCGGTGCCACCGGATTTTTCAAGAGCTGAACAAGTGGTGGTCATCGGTGCTTACAAGGACCAAGAACTCTTTGTAGCAGACAAAATCCTGATGAAGTGCCCTTCCAAATATCAGGAAACCGAGCTCAAGACAGCCGGAATGTAAATTAGTTTTCCCTCTGATTCCATTTAACATGATCAATACCTTTATAGGTAATTTAGGCCACTTTGCATTGATTCTAGCTTTTGTCAGTGCCTTGGTTACTGCCTACTCTTATTATCAATACACAATTGCACAGGAATTGGACAAAGCCAATTGGAGGCGGTTCAGTAGAGTTACATTTTATGTCCATTCTTTGGCAAGTGTGACGGTGGCATTTGCACTTTTTGAGATTATTTACAACCACCGGTTTGAATACTTCTACTCTTATTCCCATTCATCCAAAGCGCTCCCGGTCCATTATATGATCTCCAGTTTTTGGGAAGGTCAAGAAGGGGCATTTATCCTTTGGATTGTTTGGAATGTGGTTTTGGGGTTGGTCCTGATCCATACCAACAAATTCTGGGAAGGTCCTGTGATGATCGTCTTTGCTTTGGTTCAGGCATTCCTTGTATCCATGATTTTGGGTGTGGTGATCGGAGATTTGAAGATCGGTAGTTCGCCGTTTATTCTTTTGAGAGATGCTATCTCCGCGCCGATTTTCCAGATCAATCCTGACTTTAAGCCGGAAGATGGAACCGGTCTGAATCCTTTGCTTCAAAATATCTGGATGGTGATCCATCCTCCGACTTTGTTTCTTGGTTATGCTTCCACGCTAGTTCCCTTTGCATTTTTGATGGGTGGACTGGCTACCAAAAGATACTCTGAGTGGGTTCGTCCTGCTTTGCCTTGGGCACAATTCTCCGCCATGATCCTCGGAATGGGGATCATCATGGGGGCTTATTGGGCATATGTTACCTTGAATTTTGGAGGCTATTGGAATTGGGATCCTGTCGAAAATGCCGTTTATGTCCCATGGCTGATCATGGTCGCGGCAATTCATACGATGATCACTTTCAAGAAAAGCAGTACTGCTTTGAAGTCTTCCATCGTCTTGGTCATTGCTTCCTTTATTTTGGTACTGTATGCAACATTCTTGGTGAGAAGTGGGGTATTGGGTGATTCTTCTGTTCACTCTTTTACTGACTTGGGTTTGTCAGGTCAGTTGTTGATTTACATGTTGTTTTTCCTTTTTGTCGCCATTTTCTTGGCAGCTAAAAATTGGAAACATATTCCTACTTCAGAAAAAGAGGCATCTGTCTATTCTCGTGAATTCTGGATTTTTATTGGGGCAACTACTTTGGCATTGATGGCTTTCCAGGTAATCCTTCCTACTTCCATTCCTGTTTGGAATGCTTTGGTAGAAAGTTTCGGAGGCATCTCCAACATGGCACCTCCTGCGGATCAGATTGGATTTTATACCAAATTCCAGCTTTGGTTTGCAGTGGCAGTGGCATTGCTGACAGCGGTAGGGCAGTTTTTCTGGTGGAACAAAATGGACCCTAAAGCCCTGAGAGAAGCACTTGTAATGCCCTACATCATATCGGTCGTCATATCAGCGCTGATTATTGTCTTTGGGAAGGTTTATGATATTCCTTACATCATCGTGGTTTTGGCCTCAGTATTCACCATTGTTGCCAATTCTTCTATTTTGATTAAACTCATAAAAAAGTCCAGCTTCAAATTGGCAGGGGGGTCGTTGGCACATATTGGGCTTGGGATGATGCTGATCGGGATTATGTTTTCTTCAGGATATTCCGAAATCATTTCTTACAACCTTTCGGGCTTGACTTACAGCAATTCGTGGGAAGAAGAAATGAACAAGGAACACGTCCTGCTTTGGATCAACAAACCCACTCAAATCAAAGATTATACAGCCGTCTATCGTGGCAGACAGAAAAAAGTGGTTGGTGTACCCGGATTTGTGAACGTCAAGCAACTCAAATCCACCGGAGAAATCAATGAAGCCACAGCCTTGGAAGATATTGTAGCAAGAGGAAGAACTTACTTTGCCAAAGGTGATAAAGTCAATATTGTCTTAGAGGAAAATGATTATTTCCAGATTGATTACTTTAAAGATTCTGTTTTCCAGTTTTCTCTGAATCCTATGTCGCAATTCAATTCTTCTATGGGATTGATCTCCTCGCCGGATTCCAAAAGATTCGTCAACAGGGATTTGTATACCTATGTTTCCGCCATCAATGACTATGAAGATCCGGAATGGAGGGAAGATGAATTCTATGAAGTGGCCCCGGGGGAGACATTCTATATTTCTGACTTTGTGACCACCTTTGAAGGAGGGGAAGTTCTCAGTCAGGTTGAGGGCTTGGATTTGAGGGAAGGTGATGTCGCGGTAAAAGCCAAGTTGGTAGTTATGGATTATGATGTGGAGAAAAGATTGGAGCCTATTTTTATCATCCGTGACAATCAGGTCGGAAAGATTGCCGCCATAGACAATGAACTCGGTGTCAAAGTGGAATTGGAAAATATCAAACCGGAGACCAATACATTTTCTTTCAAAGTCAACAGGTATCAAAAAGACTATGTGGTATTGAAGGCGATACTGATGCCGCAGATCAATATCCTATGGGTCGGGACCATCCTGGTGCTGATAGGTTTTTGTGTTGCCATCTACAGAAGGTATGATGAATTCAAAAAAATGAGGGACAAAGGTCTGGAAGCCTAAATCCCCGACTAAGTTCAAGACCCAAAAGCCCTAAAGATATCTCCTTTAGGGCTTTTGGTTTTTTTAGAATCACGGCAAAAGATATATATTTCATCTATGAAATTTAAGATTGCAATATTGGGAACCGGCAACGTTGCCTGGCATTTGGCCCCGGCCTTGGAAGAGGCAGGGCATACTGTGACAGAAATTTACGGGAGAGATATCATGGAAGCGGAAAAACTGACTGGCAGGTTGTATACTGCAGAGGCCAAGAGTGACCTTGATTTTTCCGATTCAGAGGCAGAAGTCTTTATTTTAGCGGTCAGTGATCAAGTCATCTCTGAACTCGCAGATGAAATTATTTTGCCGGAAGAAAGTATCCTTGTCCATACTTCAGGTTCCGTTCCCTTGGATATTTTGGGTTACAGTTCAGCTTCGTATACAGGTATTTTTTACCCATTGCAGACTTTCAGCAAAGACAGGAAAGTTGACTTTGGAGATGTCCCCTTTCTCTTAGAATCTGAGGATCAAGCTGCGCTTCAAAAACTAAAGAAACTTGCAAAATCACTTTCCCCCCATCAATACCTGATCAAATCCAGGGACAGGATGGCATTGCACGTGGCTGCAGTTTTTGCAAGCAATTTTTCCAATCATATGCTGAGGCTTTCTGAAGAAATTATGGCAAGGCAAGGTTTGGATTTTGAAATGCTCAAGCCACTTATCATAGAAACCATAAGTAAAAGTCTCGAATTGGGAGCCAAACGTGCACAGACAGGTCCTGCAAGGCGGGTAGACTTAAATACATTGGATACCCACTTCCAATTTTTGAATTATAATGAACAGATCGCTGAAATTTATAAGCTCATTTCTCAGGATATTATTGATTCCTACTGAAAAATACCCCCTTTAGGGTATTTTTCAGAGGTTGCAGATCCCGTATATTTGATATGGGTGATTAAGCAACTTTTTGAGCTTTATTGTTTCGTATAATGATTCAGAATTTGAATTTTTGACTATATCAAGTGGCTGTCCGGAAAATGACAGCCACTCTTTTTTAATGATGCCAGCTTCCAAATTTCCCTTGCTGGTAATCCCTGTAAGCTTCCATTATTTCCTGCTGCGTATTCATAACAAATGGACCTTGGGCCACCATCGGTTCGTTGAAAGGTTTTGCATGGCCAAGAATCAGGACTGTATCATTATAAGCTTCTACAGATAAATTTCCGCCATCGTTGGTAAATTCCACTAGGTTTCTAAAAGGGATTTTCTCCCCCAAAATCTTGACCTCTCCTCGGACTATATAGAAAAATACATTTTCTCCAACAGGAATTGTTTTATTGAATTTTCCTCCTTTTTCCATAGTGATGGTGCTCAGGAACATCGGACTCAATGTTTCAAAAGATCCATTGTGCCCATCCCATTCGCCGGCAATCATCTGTACAGAAACTTTTCCTCCTGACAGTTCGAAATGATTGATTTCCTCCTTTTGCAGACCGATGTACCTTGGTTCAGTCATTTTCAATCTTGCGGGAAGGTTGATCCAAAGTTGCAGGATTTCCAGATCACCACCCTCCTTTTTGAATGAGGAAGAAGAGACCTCCGAATGAATGAGACCTCTACCTGCTGTCATCCATTGAATCCCACCCGATTCGATCACAGATTCATGACCACTTGAATCCTGATGCATAATATCACCGGCAAGGATAAAAGTAACCGTTTCCATCCCTCTGTGGGGATGTGGCCCAAAAGGAAGTCCTCGGTTATTTTTTGGGTAAGTCTGGAAACCATGGTGGTTCAAAAAAATAAAAGGATCAATCTGCCTAAGCTTCGGAGAGGGAAGCGGGTTGTAAGTAATGAGATCTGCAATAGGTTGGTAGCTTGCAGGATGTATTTCTTTGATGGTCATAGATTCTATTGTATGTATAAACATTCAATATGATTTCCTTCATAAATGTTCCCCTTAGGGCAAAAAAAAACCTGAATTTCTTCAGGTTCCTTATTTTAAAATGTAGGCTTCCTTTTCCGAGTCCATATAAAAACTGGGTTCCAAGTTCAATTTCAGTTGCTATGGACTGTGGTCGATTATCTGAAACTCTGAGCGCCTTCTTAATTATGCAGCAGGGTAGCAGATAATCATATTTTTATTTCAACCAAGCTAAAGATATTTCATCGGGTGCTTTCATCCTGTCGGCAAGCCTCATATACCTGTCGGAAAGATTTGCCAGGTAATCTTGAGCCTTGGAAGCCACATCATTGAGTCCTGTAAGGTTTTGGATGTCCCAAAGTTTGACCAGGTGTTCGATGATTCTGGCATAATCCCAACCTGTGTAAACACCGATTTTTTGGGTGATTGCAGAGAATTGATCAAAAAGAGTAGGGTTGCTACTGCCTTTTCCCATCAAAACTGCAGGCATGACAATTTGCTTGCGCATCATCTTTTCAAAAGCCAGAATCGCTCCGTTGGGATCAATTTCGAAAATTTCACTCATGAAGCTTTTGTATGCTTTTTCATGCCTTGCCTCATCTCCTGCAATGGTTTTGCAGATTCTTGAAAGCACATCATCTCCGGCTTTATCAGCCAATTTCCCTGTATTCACATGGGAGATTTTTGTAGCCCTCTCCTGAAATGAAGTGTAAATCATTGCCTGATAAGGATCCTTTTCTGATTTTGGATCAAAACCGTTGTAAATCAACCTGTGAATGGTCTGTTCTACTTTTTTCATATCTGCGCGACCGGATAGGTAGAGGTATTTGTTGAGCAGGTCACCATGACGGTTTTCTTCTGCAGTCCATGCTTTAGACCATTTTACCCATCCTGAATTGCTCAGAAGGCTTCCTTCTACATTGATTCCTTCCAATAAATTGAAATAGGTCTGATAGCTTGGGAGCGCCTCTTCGGTGATCATATTTCCGATGAGGGAAGTGATGATGGTATCAGGGATTCCGGCTGCTCTTTCCTGAAGTTTTTTGACCTCGTCAAAAGCATCAGGTTGACCCATGTCGGGTAAAAAATCAGAAGGTTGCCAGCATTCATCCGGGTCTACCAATATTGTTTCTACGGCATTGTTGACGAAGCCATCCAGCTGGGAAATGACCTCCATGTTTTTTTCTAGTTCGTAATTGATATTTTCTGAATTATTCATGACTTTTTATTTTTTGCCTTTAAAAACCTTTGTCAAGTAAAGAATAAGTGTCAATAAAGGCAGCAATCGTACTATTTGTATAAGTTCTAAGTAAAGGTAATCACATTTAGTGTCATTAGGTACTAAGAAACCCAATTTCTGAAACGGGTTTCTCTGTTTTACAATTGATTATTTTGTCAGTATCCAGGTTTTTTGGTTGAAATTAGAAGGTGCGGTCTCCTTGAGTCTTTTCCCGATTTTGTCCAGGTACATGGTATTGTATCTTAGCCTGGTGATGTAATTGGGCTGGGTGGGGTCGCCGTTCCAGCAATGCTCGGCTCTATCGCCGTATTTAACCTCACCGCCATAATAAGGTTCAGAAGTTTTTTCAAGGAACTCCTCGGTAAGATAAACGGCATTATTCAGGTAGTAATTGTCCATGTCCCCACAGTAGATGTGGATTTTCCCTTCTAAATCTTTCCCCAACTTAGACCAATCTCTTTCCATGATATAGCGCAGGTCAAAGTTTTCTTTCCAATGATTTGCCACTTCTTTGTCTATTTCTCCGGAATACCTGTCCCAAATGGGTTTTGGATAGCCATCCTCCCCGACAGGTGAATAGACCGCCTGCCAGACGTCCCATTGGTCACCGGACCTTGTTTTGGTACCGCCGAGAGCAAGTTCCTTGTGGTTCATGTCTTTGACCATAGCCGAAACATGCCCTAGGTAATTTCTTTTTCCAACCCGGTCGGTAGTCCTGAAAGGTCCGTTGAGGTAATAGGCATTTTGATCTTCGTATATATTCACCGTAGTAAATGCCCGGAAATCTATCGGGTCAGGACAAGCCGCAAAGCAGCCATTGTATTCTTTGGGATACATCACCTGTACAGCCAAAGCTTCCCACCCTCCAGTCGAACCGCCATAGGTGAACCTTGACCAACCTTCTCCGATTCCCCGGAATTGCTCCTCAATATGTGGGATCAATTCGTAGGTAATCGCATCGCCATAGGGTCCGATATTTTCCGAGTTGACGGCATAGCTGTCGTCATAGAATGGGTTGGCATGTTGGATTTCGATGATGATGAATTTTTGAAAATCAGGAGAAATCCATTTCTGGTAAAAATCATAAGCCTCCTGCTGTTCGATTTTTTCATAGCCATAGATATTGAAGCGGGCATTGTAGGTTTCTTCGATGTTTTCGTCAGGTGGCGTGGTCCTGAATCCGCCAAAATCTGAAGGAAAATGGCCATGATAGATCATCAAAGGGTAATATTCATTCGGGTTTTTGTCAAAATCCCTAGGCAATAAAACATGTGCTCCTAAATAAATATCCCTTCCCCAAAAGTCAGAAAGCAACTTACTTTTGAATTTGATGTGCTTGATAAATTCTGTATCCTCAGGTTCTGAGACAGGTGGGATGATTTGATCAATGTTGATCTCAATACCTGATTCCCCATCCCATGAGATTTTCTGGGGAACACTGTAAATATTACCTGGAGTCCTCGCCCATTGCCTGCCTTCCCATTGGTCGACAGGCATCTTGATGACATGCCCATCTGCCCGGTTGAAGGTCTCGTGTTTTACAATAAAAGCCTGCACCCAATAGTCGCCTGCAGGGATTTCCTGCCAGTTTTCGATGGGATATCCAAATGTCCCAAAATCAAAAGATAATGAGTTTCCAGCCTGATAATCCTCAAAATCCATTCCCATCACCTGGGCCGAAGTGATATCATCTGACACCGCAAACCTCGGCTCTTTTTTTTCATCATGGTGAAAAAGCAGTAACAGCCTACCGTCTTTTATGCCCTCTGCTAATTTTGGCTCGATAGTAATCTTGGCGGATGGGGTAGTAGGGGTATTGCACGAAACAATCAGCAATAACATCAGGAAAGACAGCAGCCTCATAGGAATCTTCTTTGGTTTCTTTCAATTTAGCCAAATTTCCATTTATAGGATTCAAGTAGAAAAATCTATTACATAAGCGGATAGAAAATCCTTTTTTTATCAAATTCTGACCGTCTGTCTATAAGAAAGACAGAAGTCGGAAGAACCCCGGTTGCCGGAGGGCAGGGATGTACCGGGCATTTCAGTCAGCATTAAGAATAAAATGAATTGCGTAAATCCGTATAAATTATCCTTAAATTTTTACTTTAATCTTTTATATTGACTTCCCAATGTAGTGTTGTTGCCTTATGAAAACCTTTTCCAAAGTTGGGAGAAGAGCATAAGAATCTTAAAACATCCATTGCGAACTTTGGAAAAGTTTATCCAATCTCCCCAAACTAAAAAATATTGATTGACTTGCTATGAGAAAACCCCTGCTTTTGTTGATTGCCTCGGCTTTCGTTTTTGGCTGTGCCCAAAAAACTGAATTCATAGATTATACCCTGTTGTCGGATGAGGAAAGACTCGCTGCCGCTATAGAAATGGCTCAAAATACCATCATGGTAGATGGGCATGTGGATCTTCCTTATAGGATGAAAGTCGGTGGTTTTACCCTTCAGCGGGAGATCTTGGATGTATCAGTCCGGACAGATGGCGGTAATTTTGATTTTCCGAGATCTAAAGAAGGGGGCTTGGACGCGCCGTTTATGTCGATTTATATTCCTTCAGGCTACCAAGACAGAGGCGGTGCAAAGGTTTTGGCGGATTCATTGATTTTGATGACAGAAAGGTTGGTGAATACATGGCCTGACAAATTTGCGATGGCTTATTCCCCTTCTGATATTGAGAAAAACACCAAAGAGGGTAAAGTTTCATTTCCGATGGGAATGGAAAATGGGGCTGCGCTCGAAGATGACATCAACAATGTTCAATATTTTTATGACCGTGGCATCCGGTATATCACACTCACCCATGGCACGGACAACCTGATCGGGGATTCCTCTTACGATACCACGCGTACGCACAATGGCTTGAGTGACTATGGTGTAGCCGTTGTCAAAGAAATGAATAAAGTAGGGATCATGGTGGACATTTCACACGTGTCGGACAGCACATTTTACGATGTGATGAAAGTAACAGATGTTCCCGTCATCGCTTCCCACTCGTCAGCAAGGAAATTTACTCCTGGATTTGAAAGGAATATGGATGACGATATGATCAAAGCCCTTGGCAAAAACGGTGGTGTGATCATGATCAATTTCGGAGGAAGCTTTGTCGATGGAGAATATAATGAAAAGTCCGGAGCAGTTCGGGAGCATATTGTCAATTGGCTTGCAGAAAATGGCCTGAGCAGGACCGATTCAGCAGCTGTGGCTTATATCGAAAAATATTCCGCTGAGAATAATCCATTCCCCAATGTGGAAAAAGTAGCTGACCATTTTGACCATGTAGTGGCTTTGGTTGGAATCGACCATGTGGGTTTGGGTTCTGATTTCGACGGGGTAGGGGATAGCCTGCCAACCGGTCTCAAGGATGTATCGATGTACCCCAACCTTATAGCTGAACTTCTCAAGCGTGGATATTCCAAAGAAGACATTGAAAAAATCTGTTACAAGAATATTTTCAGGGTTTGGGATGCGGTGATTGCGGCTTCGGGGAAATAAAATATTAGATCAGATATTCTGTTTCTCGCTGATATTGGTTGATACTAAATTGATATTGGGATATTTTCTTGGACCGGACCATAAACTAGCAGCCCCATCGGGGCAAAATATCAGTAGCCCCGTGCAAGGTGCTAATCTGATTTTATACTTACACCAATCTCGGTGCACCGTCGCACGGGGTTAAAAGAAATATGATTCTTTTTGTATTTCGGTCACGGATTTTCTAAGAGGGAGAATCTTCTACACCGAAATGATAGGGAAAATCACTTTGGAAGTTGGAAAACTTGTCTTCAAAAGAATTCTGTTCTGTAACTGCTGAGGGAGAAAGCCCTGTTACCCTGTCGGTACCGTGAAGGCAAATGTTTAGTTTTTTAGATTTTCTTGTTGGTTGAAATTGTTGAAAATTGGATTGATTTTTAATCTATAACAAGTTTTGAAGTTCAATTGATGCGGCTCCACCACGGCGGACAGGTGTGGACTGTGGACTATCGACTATGGACTACTTTAACTTATCCATCGTCACCACCGGAATATCCTTATTCCCCATTTGCTTCAATGGCTTGATCTCTGACTTTGGATATTCAAATCCATTGTCTGACAATTCCCAAAGCAAAGGCGCCAAATTCTGGACCGCTGCTTTACAGCCTTGTACAATAGCACCCATTTTTCCTGTTTGTTTGGACAATTTGGCTTCATTCTCGATTTCGAATGGTCCGGTAAATCCTTTTTCCTTCAGGATATTGACAAAGGCTCTCCAATCCATGCTATCCCCCAACCCAAATCCCGGTAAAGTCGCCTCGTAATGGTGTCTGTCCCATTCATTTTGACTAGATGGGATTCCTGCTTTTGCCGCCCATTCGGGTTTGACCCGTTGCATGGGGTACATATTTCCCCAAAATGGATCAGGATTATTTCTCGTCGACTTGACATGGATGCGTTTTAGCCTTGACATATCTGTATGTCTGATCACTTCCACAGGATCGGTATGCTGCCAGACATCATGCGAAGGGTCATAGATTTCCCCGTGGTTTTTGCTCGGGATCAGGTCGTACATGATTTTCCTTGCGGCCAAGACTCCGGTCAGGTTGTTGTATGTCGTAGAGTATCCTGAAGAGCGCCAACCTTCCATGGGGCAGTTTTCATATAAGACCGTGACGCCAAGGTCTTCCGCATATCGGATGATCGGAGTGAAAACCTTTTGGTATTCTTCGAGATTTTTCTCGAAACCATTTTCTTGGATGCCCAATTCATGGTTGTATCCCACAAATGTTCCGACTTTCACATCATTCTCATCTCCTCCCATCAGGTAGGCCATCCGGATCAGTTTCAGCAGGTGGTTTTGGTTTTTTACCTTGTGAAAAGGATCGCCGCCAATCAGGTTTTCAAAAGCACCGATGGAAAGCCGAAGTCCGGCGGCATTGAACTTGTCGATCATCTTATTGGCAGCTTCTGGATCGAAGTTTTCATAATCCATATGGGTTGCCACAAAATCATCCCGAATGCCGTCTTTTCTGAAAACACAGACATCCAATCCCTGAACTCCGATTTCGGTCGCTTTGGTGATGGTTTGATCCAAATCCAATTGATCGAATGCAGAGGTCATGATCCAAATCTGATTGCTCATAGTAGTAGTTTTTTTTAAAGATAAATACCCTGTTTTGGTTTTAAAAGCCTAAAGATGGCCGTTTATAAAAAGCAAGGAAGGATTATATGTTGAAATGATTAAATTTGATCAAAATCCATTCATAAAATAATGAAAACACTGAAGAACTTATCTTTTATTTTGGCAGGAGGACTTGCTCTGGGACTTTTCTCTTGCGAGGAAAAAGCAGGGGTAGCCGAAAAAATCGAACCTAGTCCCTATGCTGTGGTAACAGAAAAACTTACCATACAGGTGGATACCCTATTTACCCAATTTGAAAATCCTTGGGGCATGACCTGGCTGCCTGATGGAAGGATGTTGGTGACAGAAAAGAAAGGAGAAATCCTCGTTTTCAAAGACGATAAATTCACAGGTGAAAAATTAACTGGCGTCCCTGCCATCAGTGATGTCAATCAGGCGGGTCTTTTGGATATCGCCGTTCACCCAAAACATGCGGATAATGGTTGGATTTATATGTCCTATGCCAAAAAGCAAGGTAAAGGTGAGGTCTTGGTCATCTCAAGGGCAAAGCTGAACGGTAATGCACTTGAAGGCCTTGAAGAAGTTTTTGTATGCGGACCGGAATGGGAAGGTGGAAGACACTTTGGTTCCAGAATTGTATTTGACAATGATGGCTACCTCTTTTTCTCCAATGGAGATAAAGGTTCCAGACCTGCCAATGCACAGGAACTCGACAATGACCACGGAAAAATCCACAGGATCTATGATGACGGCAGGATTCCTGAGGACAATCCTTTTGTCAATACTCCCGGAGCTTCTCCATCAATCTGGACTTATGGAAACAGAAATCCACAGGGCATGATTTATGACAATGCTAACAACAGACTTTGGGCTGTCGAACATGGACCAAAAGGTGGTGATGAACTGAACCTGATCGAAAAAGGCAAAAACTACGGTTGGCCGGTGATCTCCTATGGGATCAATTATGACGGAACTATCCTTACCGAATTGAAAGAAAAAGAAGGAATGGAGCAGCCTGTTACCTATTGGGTGCCTTCGATTGCTACTTGTGGGATGGCATTGGTGACTTCTGATAAGTATCCTGAGTGGAAAGGCAATATTCTGGTAGCTGGATTGGCAGGAATGCAAATAGCTAGGGTTGAATTGGATGGAACCAAGTATGTTGGCCAGGAAACGCTGTTGAAGGATATCGGCCGTGTAAGACAGGTATCGGAAAGTCCTGATGGCTATTTGTATGCAGTGACTGAAGCCACCGGTCTTATGGTCAAACTCATTCCTCAGCGATAAGGAAACAATGTCATTGTTTATAAAACTGAAAAATCCCTGTCAGATACTAGATTCTGACAGGGATTTTTTTTTGAAGGAATTTCGTAATCTGATTATCCGCATTCTATACAACCTCCTATAGCCTTACGTGCAACATTGAGGATACTCATATTTTTTAAATCAATCCTCCAAAGCCACCAATTCCCATTTTTTGAACAAAGCAAAATTCAGAGAAACATAAAAGATGTTGGCATCCAATCCTGCATAGGGTCGAAAAGTGCCCCCATTCCCATCAGAAGCAGTAAACCCTTGGTTGAAAAACGAGGTCAGGTAATATTTAGCTTTGATACTTGTTCCTTTAGGTAAAGTATAACCGATGAATAGGGCGTGTTGTAGGGTGTTCACCCTGTCACTGAACCATACGCTGAATCTCTCTGTCCTTCTTTCGTCCACAAAGGTCCTTTCGCGGTAATTCATCGCGATTTCAAGTTCATATCCTGCAAAGAAAAAACGGTCATTCAAGTTGCCTAATTTGACACCAACAGGAATACCTAAGTTATAATTTCTAACTTTTTTCCGAATAGAAGGCGATTCGTCAAAAATAAATCCCACGTTTCGGATATTGACACCAGTAAACCAGCCAAAGGACTCACTTTGGTCAAAATTGAGGAGTGTCTGTAAGTTGATGACCGGAGAAAACCTGAGCACGTTGTTATTGTTTTGAAGTGTCCCTGTTGAAAAAATCCACTCTCCGCCTGAAGTGAAATAAGGTTTATTTTCTTTGATCACAGTTTTGGTCTGTGCAAAGGAAACCGAGAGGACCAAAGAAAGTAAAAATAAAGTTGTGTAGAGTTTTTTCATAGCCTGTAGTTTATATGGTTTAACGGCAAATATCTTAAAACTTAAATAAATGCATGAGTCTTTATTGTGAATAATTGATATAATTTAGAAATATTTTTTTACGGTGACATGGATGCCAAAAATCACAAATCCCAACGCTGTCCAAAGAACCGTATCCCAAATTTCTTCTGATTTGGTTCCAGATAGCAGCCAAATTGTGGCCCCAATTCCGGCCAAAGCGAAATAATTGCCAAAAGGTATTTTGAAAAATTCTCCTTCGGGATTGCTTTTTCTAAGTTTGATCAGGGAAGCGCAGACCAAAGCATACAAAATCAGCCTTGAAATTACTGAAACAGCCAATGAACTCATAAATCCCCATACAATGGCTACAAAGGCTACCAACGCAGAGAAGAAAAGAATGGAAATATACGGAGTAGCAAATCTTGGATGTATTTTCCCGAACAACCTTGGTAGCTGATCTTCCTGGCTGAGTGCAAAGGGTAGTCTCGACCCGCTCAGAATCTGAACATTCAAGGTTCCCAAAATGGAAATAACCGCACCGACCGTAATGAAGAGTCCTCCATACCAACCCATAAATATTGAAGCTGCATCAGCAAGAGGTTTTTCGGAAGAAGCCAAATCTGGAAGTGTTCCTATAGAAACAACCTGAATGAGGATGTAAAATCCTGCTATGACCGCTGCTGCCGTCAATAATCCAAAAGGGAGATTTTTCCTTGGATTGACGATCTCGCCGCTATTGACCAAGCCAGCCTCAAAACCTCCAAAAGCAAACACCAACAATAAGGTCGAAGCGGAAAAATCTTTCAATGTAGGAACTGCTTGGCCTTTCATCAGGTCAAAATCAATGTAAAATAATCCTACAATGATGAATATGGCTAAAGGAAAAAGCTTTGCCACTGTCAGGACATTACTGACCCTTGCTGTATTTTTTACCCCAATCCAATTGAAGTAGGCAATCAAGGCAGTAATGAAAATGATGATGGCTATCCTTACTTCAGGTTGGTTGAAGCTTTCAGAAAAAAATGATAGGTATAAGACCATCAGATTGATCAGGGTGGCATAGCTAAACAACCTTGTCAGCATCAGCAGCCACCCGATGATAAATGCCGGAATTGGCCCAAAAGCAGTATGGACATACAGGTAAGGACCGCCTGTTTGCTCAAATCGGGAACTGACTTCGGCAAAAACCAAAATCAAAACGGCCATTACCAAGGCACAAACCACAAATGCCAGAATGGAATAGACTCCCGAAAGGGCGAAAACTTTGGCCGGCAGTGCAAAAATCCCAGCCCCAATTACCGAATTGATGATGAGGAAAACCAAGTCCCATCTTTGGATACCGCGCTTGAGTGTTGTGGGTGAATTTGCCAATTTATCTTTTTTTACTTGAAATTTTAATCGTACGCTGGGTTTGTTTATTTAGGAAAATTTATGTTTTTACCACACATTTTCACCGATAAACACAGATCAAAAATCAATCTCTTCAATTTTTCATTTAGATTTTTCCAAGAAATTTTTTTGGATTGAGGAATGATAATTTTTTTTAATATGATTATCCGCTTTTATACTAGTAGCCGAATATCATTTTTCTCCACCTCGGCAAGCTCGGTGAACGGATATCGTGAGATCAGAGGGGGGTGGTAGAAATGCGGCTTTGCCGCATTTCTACCACCCCCCTTCAATATCAATAAATTCCGGGGGTCGATCCCGATATATATCGTGGACGAGACCATTCTGTTAGTAATCCTATACTGGTAAGAAGGCGGATATGCATGTTTTTTAAACCAATAACCAATTAACCTTTAACCAAATAACCAATAAGCAATTAAAGAAAATCCACATCCACACTAAATGGATACTTCATCAAATATTGGAGTGCTTCTTCAATTTTGAGATCTTCAAAAAGGACTTTGTAAAGGTTTTCAGTAATGGGTGCCCTCTTTCCGGTACCTTCTACAAATGCTTTCATAAGTTTGATGGTGTTGACACCTTCCGCCACTTCTTCCATGGTATCCAGAATATCGTCGAGTTTTTCTCCCTTTGCCAATCTGAATCCAACTGTATAGTTTCGCGAAAGGGTGGAATTGCAGGTTGCAACAAGATCTCCGATTCCTGCCAGGCCGATAAAGGATTTAAGACTTCCCCCCAAGGCATTTCCTAGGTAAACAAGTTCTACCATTCCTCTGGAAATCAGCAGTCCTTTTGCATTTTCTCCCAAACCCATACCTGCCAAGGCACCTGCTGCAATGGCGATGATATTTTTGAGTACCCCGCTCAGCTCGACTCCGACGATGTCCGAATTGCCGTACACCTGAAATTTATCTGTACGGAGTAGGCGTTGTCCCTCCAATATCACTTCGTTGTATTTGCTGGCTACCACTGTGGCGCCTGGCTGACCGAGATAAAGCTCCCTTGCCAAATTTGGACCTGCTAGACAGCCTACCCTGACTACAACAGTTTCTTTCATGATGACTTCGCTCATCGTAAGGATATTTTCCCTACTTATTTTCCCCATTTCCTCTAGGGTTTTCCCTTTGGGAAGGTTGAGACAAAGCCCTTTTGTACCATGAATGATCAGGTGGTATGGATATAAAAAAGGAGAAAAAGAGCGGATTACCTCCTGGAATGCTGAAGAAGGAACCATAAAAAAAATGGTATTGCACGATTTGCACAAATATTCCGGGTCTTGGGTAGCAAATATTTCGGGGTTGATCGCAGCCCCATCCACAGTATGCTTTTGATTGATTTCGTCGACCACTTCGGCCCGCCTGACATAAGCGATTACCTTACTTTTCTCAGAGAGGATATTGGCAATGGCAGTCCCAAAACTCCCCATGCCTACGACTCCGACTGATTTTTCTTTAGAAGAGTTTTTCGAGGTCATATCCGTGAAGTCGGTTGTGGTAATAATACAATAGGTTCAAGTCTTGGGTTTCTATGTTGCCCATGCTGTTTTTGACCAAAGGACGCTTGGCATGATACATCCCCACATTGGCCAGACCATGGTCGATGATGCTGTCAATATCGCTTTTCATGTGTGGCGCGATCTGGACTTTGGATTCTGCCTCGAGTTCTTGGATTATGTTCAGCACTTTTTGGCATTCTTCTTTGAATTCATGGTAAATGAGCACTACATCCTCTTCCGGAAGTCGGAGGAGATTGTACAGGTCCAACTTTTTATTTTCCCTTTTGATCATCTGAAAAGCAGTGAATGCCACCAAATGGGAACTGAAAACCCGGTTGATTTTATGGAATTCCTCTACGATCCTTTTTCCCAAATGGTAAGTATATTCTTCTTCCCTTTGGGCATCGACGGTGACTTTGCCATTATAAAGAAAGTAATCTTTGGTATCTATTTTTCTTCCGTTCCGGTCTATGCTGTTGCCCTCATTGTCGACATAGTTACCCAAGACGTCAAGGGCCTTTCCTACAGACACTGAGATATCGGAACCTTTGGTAAAGAACTTGACAAGAAATTTGGAGATTTTGTAAGAGGTGGAAAACTCATCCGACTCCTTATAGTATCGTTCTTGTCCCGTCAAAGCAAGGTGCTCTTGGATGAGACTTGGCGCTTCAAGGACGAAGTGGTAATTGATGGTGACAGGGACAATGAAAATCTTTCCGCTGACATCATCTTCTCCTCTTTCGAAATTTGCCCTTTGGGCCTCAACAGCCGTACTCAGCAACCCAAGTTTGAGTTTTTTCTCTATCATCCCACTTCGGGAACGTGTTCCTCCCGGGAAGAAAAGACTATGTACGCCAAACTGCAAGGCCTCGGAGGAATAGGTTTTTAAAGTTTCGAGGTAAATGAGGTTTTTCTTTCTTCGGTCTACCTTGTAGGCACCAAGGGCATTCATGAAGTAAGAAAAAATGCTGATGTTGAACAGGTTCAATCCGGCTCCATAAATGAACGGTGGTAATCCTAACACGGAAATAATCCAACCAATCAAAATGCTGTCAAGGTTAGAAAAATGGGTAGGAACCATCACGATAGTCCCTTTGGAGGCGAGGTCACGGATTTGATCCGTCTCTCCCACGATTTGGATTTTATCTTGGAGGCTAAATTGGTTGCTAAATATTGATTTAAAACCCTTTACCCTGGCAGCATTGAGCAGCCTGGAAAAACCAAAAGTGACAATCCTTCGGGTTACTTTATAATGGGTGTGGATAAAGTTGCTGGCGATTTCCTCAGCATACCTCATGGAAATGTCATCGAGGATTTCAAGGTATTTTTTCTTCTTTTGAGTTTTGGTCAGACTTCCTTCAGCGCTGAGATGGACTAGACTTGATTTAACTTTCCCCCAAAATTCTTTTTCATCATCCGGATCGACGGCCCAAGGATTCTGTTTCATCCTCAGTTTTTCTCGATAAAGGGTTGTTTCCAGCTCCTCTCTCAGCAAATCCATGTTTTCTCCCGTTATTTCCAAAACGGATCTTTTGCCGGCATCAGCCACTTTCCTTATAAAATCCTTCCTGCTTTTGCTGAGTTTGACGACCGGCCACTCGTCCTTTTTGGGAAGGATAGGTTCGTATTTGTGTTTGATATAAGTATCAGCCAAGTGATTCTTTATTTTGGATGAGTAGCAAAGATAACAAAAATCACCACGTTGGTACTCGCAGAATTGTGGGTATATAATCCCTTTTGGTAGGTACACAATAAAATATCAGAATAACGAAAACGTTTTTTACTCAGAGGAGTTTGATTGGTAATATTTCCTAATGGGTTTTGTGCTGCTAAGAATCCATTGTATTATTGCAGCATTATTGTTTTATGAAGCCTGACCTCAAACAGATTCAAGCACCTATCGCCACAGAGATGGAGGAATTTGAAACCAAATTCCGTGACTTTATGAAAAGTAAAGTCAAACTTCTCGACCATATCACCAATTATATTGTCAGACGCAAAGGCAAGCAGATGCGTCCTATGTTTGTGTTTTTGACAGCAGGTATGACCGGTGGGATTTCTGAATCAACCTATAGAGGAGCGGCTTTGATTGAATTGTTGCACACTGCGACACTTGTACATGACGATGTGGTGGATGATTCTAATTACCGACGTGGATTTTTTTCGATAAATGCCCTTTGGAAGAACAAAATCGCAGTTTTGGTAGGTGATTATTTGCTGTCAAGAGGTCTATTGCTCAGCGTGGACAATGGTGATTTTGACCTGCTCAAAATCGTCTCCAATGCCGTACGCGAAATGTCTGAAGGTGAATTGCTCCAAATGGCCAAGTCCAGGAAACTTGACATTACCGAGGAGGTCTATTACACCATCATCCGTCAAAAAACCGCAAGCCTGATTGCTTCTTGTTGTGCGGTAGGCGCATCTACTTCCGGGGCTACAGAAGAGATCATTGATAAGATGCGGACTTTCGGAGAGAAGATCGGAATGGCTTTTCAGATCAAAGATGACCTTTTTGACTATGGTGAAGATGAGATCGGAAAACCTTTGGGTATTGACATCAAAGAAAAGAAGATGACCCTTCCCCTTATCTATGCCCTCAATAATGCCTCTTGGCTGGACAAAAGGAAAATAATCTATCTCGTCCGCAACAAAAACGAGGACAAAAAATCCGTCAATGAAGTCATTACTTTTGTAAAGAAGTCAGGCGGCTTGGCTTATGCAAATGAAGCCATGAACAGGTATTTTGACGAAGCAATGGCGCTTTTGACAGAATTCCCTGATTCTGAATACAAGAGCTCTCTAGAAGGCCTCGTCAGGTACACCATCGAGCGGAAGAAGTAGATTCAGTCCATGGTCCACGGTCGACAGTCCATAGCCGGTGCAAAGGATTTTCAATCTTAGTTTTATATTGCAAAGTTTGAAGAAGCATTATTTCCACCCAAACCCCTGTTTCTTCACAATCAAATCATTTCCCAATCACAAACTGCGAACGGGCACTTCCATCATTTTTAATTCCTCTTTTTTTGCAATACTCTTTCAACTCATTGATATCGACAATTACATCTTTAACTGTAAATCCATGTAAAATAAACCTGGTTTTTGCCTTTAAATATTCAGCATGCCAATCTTCCCATTTATCATGCATTTTTGCCCTGTCATCAATAGACGCGATGAACATGTTCCGGTCTTCTTTTCTGTAATATGCCATGTTAATTGATCTTTGCATCTCAAGGAAGTTTATAATGTCAATTTCCTAAAAAGATTTTTATAGGCAAAATTACTCTTTCGATAAATTTAAACCTATCTACTTTGTTTATGCCATCAATTTAAGATCACGAAAAAGAAAACCTCACTCTGAAAGTAATTCACTCACCAACGCTTCATGTTCCGCTACCCAGCGGTCATAATAATCTCCCGTGCCAGGACCGGTAAATCCCGTGTGGATCTTTCTTACTTTACCTTTTTTGTCAATATAAATCAAAGTCGGAAATGCCAAAACCTCATTCAAAGCAGGCAAGGCCTCTGAAGCTTTTTCCTTGTCACTGACCCCGGCGATTAGGAATGTATAATTGGCTTTGAGCCTGTCAATTGTCTTTTTTACCCGTGTGCTTGCATAGTCAAATTCGGGCTTGCTTTCGAATGCCAAGCCGATAATTTCTACCCCTCTGCTATTGTTCTTCTCAAACCATGGAGCCAAAAACTTGGTTTCATCCACGCAATTTGGACACCAAGTCCCAAAAATCTGCACCAATACCACTTTGTCTTTGAATTTTTCGTCTTCGAGAGAAACCATTTTTCCATTCACATCCGGAAATGTGAATGAAAAAGTATCGTAACCTTCTTTGAGGTAATTGAGAGAAAAAGCATCGGGAAGTTCAAAATTTTCATCGCGGATAGCCTGAAAAGTTTCTTTCACTTTGGGACCGCTACGGAAGCGTCCTGCCATGGTGCCGTCAGCCTGAAGTTCTCCCAAAAACAAAAATAAATGGTTGCCGTCGAAAGTACTCAAGTAAAAAGAATTGCCCGATACGTTGCCTTCGAGGTAGCGGTAATCTCCGAGTTTGGTAAGGAATGTCCCGGTGATCTTATCTCCGTTTTGGGTAAAAATCCCAACAGCAGAATAGGTATCTCCATCTTCCTCGAGAAACTCTGTTTTCCACTTTCCTGAGAAATCTGTCGATGGTTTTTCAGTCACTTCAAACCTGCTGATTTCGCCCTTTTCAGCTTTGAACGGCACGAAGTAATCTTTTGCATAATTTTTTGTGAAAACCCCTTCAATCAGATTGTTACCAATGATTTTTGCCCGGATTTCAGCGTCAAATGTTCCCATGGTCACTACAATAGAATCACCTGCGGCTACCACCTCATCAAAGCTCAAAACCTCTTCTCCATGGTAAGCTTCCATGATCCAGTTTTCACCATTTTTTACAAAACCGATTTCAAATGGGAGAAGGTCTCCGGTGAGGTTCAGTTCGGCATGCCACCTACCCTGAAGATCCGGTTTTTCTGTTTTTTTATTTCCGCATGAAGTAATAAAAAGAATCGAAATAAAGAGGGCTAAAACTGGGTTAATTTTCATGATGGGTTGTGGCGGTTTTTCTGGATGAAAACTGATTAACTATAAATCTACTGGTTTTGTGTGGTAAGAATTTTTTTGGCCAAAAGGTTCAAAAGTCTTTCAGAAAATAAACAGGCTCTCCAAAATCCTCCAAAAATGCCAAAATCCTTGGGAAATTGCCCCACTTTTCTCCAAAAATGGGAAAAGAGTATTTGGTTTCATTTTTTTTTCAGTTCATTTTATCAAAAAACCTCAAATTTGAATTGTTTTCAATGTTTTTTTCTAAGGATGATTTTCCTCAAGTCATTGAGCACCAAATAAAAAAAGGGCTATTTTTTTCAAGAATTATTGTAATAAATCAAACTTTTAAATAGTTTTAAGAAAAAGTGGAGAAAAGTGGGGAAAAGTGGTGGATTGTGTGATTGCTTTTCTTACTTTTGTCTTTGTAGTAAATCCAAGATAAGCCCATGGGAATGTTCAACGGTCTGTATGAATGCAAGGTGGATCCGAAAGGTCGTCTGGCATTGCCTGCCAAAATGAAGGCAGCAATACCTGAGTCCAACGGTGATACCCTCATTTTGAGGCATGGAGACGATGGATGTCTTGCGTTGTACACCCAAGTAGAGTTTAAAAAACTTTTACATCAGATCAATGCGCTCTCAGACCGTGATCCAATCCAAAGGAGGATCAAGAGAGGTTTTTTTGAAAGCATGACTGAAGTGGAGCTGGATAGCGCGGGCCGTTTTTTGATCCCCAAAACTTTTCTCCAAAAAGCAGGCATTGATAAAGACGCTACTGTCTTGGGATATGGCTCATTTATCGAAATATGGAATCCTGAGAAATACGGTCAAAATTCAATAAAAGACCAGGATGAGCTGTCTAACCTGATGGATAAATACCTTTCCTGACCATGACAGCACTTCCTTATCATATCCCCGTGATGCTTGGCCCTTGCATTGAAGGCATGGCTATTGACCCCAATGGGATTTATATAGACCTGACTTTTGGTGGTGGCGGGCATTCGAGGGAAATCCTCAAACACCTGGATAAAGGGCATTTGTATGGATTTGACCAAGACCTGGATGCTGAAGCCAATATTCCTGAGGATGTGCGCTTCACATTTATTCAGGCCAATTTTAGGGATTTTAGGAAATACCTCCGCCTCTATGGTGTCAGCCAAGTGGACGGAATTCTTGCTGACCTGGGGATTTCTTCCCATCAGATAGACGAACCCAAAAGGGGTTTTTCGACGCGTTTCGAAGGCGAACTTGATATGAGGATGAGTAGCGGGATGGACATTTCGGCAAAGGATGTCCTGAATACTTACGAAGAAGGAAAGCTTCACAAGATTTTTGGCATTTACGGTGAAATCAAAAATGCCAAGACCCTTGCACAGGCGGTCGTCTCCCAAAGAGCCGCAGCGCAATTTGAAACAACAGCAGATTTTAAGGCTTTGCTCCAAAAATATGCGCCGCGAGGCAAAGAGTTCAAATACTTCGCCCAGGTGTTTCAGGCATTGAGGATTGAAGTCAACGATGAGATGGGAGCTTTGGAAGACATGCTGAAACAAACTGTGGAGGCATTGAAACCCGGAGGAAGGTTGGTCGTGATGAGCTACCATTCATTGGAGGACAGGTTGGTCAAGAACTTCATCAACAAAGGAAAATTCCAGGGTGAGGTTGAAAAAGATTTCTACGGCAACCTACTCAGGCCTTTGGAACCGATACATAGAAAGGCACTCATCGCTGATGAGGAAGAAATACAGAGAAACAACAGGGCACGCAGTGCCAAACTGAGAATAGCTGAAAAGAAATAAGATGAGCCAAAATACTTTCAAGAAGAAAATCCAACAAGGTTCTTCTCCAAAAGGGAATGGTAAAAACATCTTTACCATGATCGAAGAGAAGCTCAACGTGACCGGTATTCTCGGAGAAGGTGTTCCGGTCCATTTTGCACCGCCTTTCTTCTTTGCGGCTTTCTTGGCGCTCATTTATATATGGAGCAACCACCGTGCAGACAACATGATCCGCAAGATCGAAAAACTGCAACAGGAAGTCGAAGACGTCAGGGCAGATGTCACCACACTCGAAGCGGAATTTATGCTGAGTAGCAAGCAATCCGAAGTAGCAAAGAAAATTGCGCCTTTGGGCATCGTAGAAATAGAAGAACCACCGATTAAAATCATAGTCGAATAAGTGAATATAAAACGTTCCATAGTACTGCGTGTAAGGATAGCCTTCATTTTGGTGGCTTTGTTTGCAGGGGCAATCTTCTACAGGATTGTCCATTTGCAGTTTATGGAGGGTGAAAAATGGCAGGCAAAGTCTGAGACGCTCAATTTCCAATACAAGCAGGTTACCGCTACAAGGGGAAATATCTATGCAGCTGACGGCAGTTTATTGGCGACCAGCCTTCCTTTTTATAGGGTTGTCATCGATCCGATGGTGGCCAAAGAAGACGTGTTTTCAAAAGGAATTGACTCTTTGTCCTACTTTCTGTCTTCCCACTTCAAAGACAAATCTGCCAATTCTTACAAAAGAATGATCAGGGATGCGCGCTCAGATAAGAAAAGATATGTCATCCTCAACCGTACCCAAATCGGCTATCAGGCCATGCAAAAAATGGCGAAATGGCCGATTTTCAGAAACGGACGTTCAGGCGGCGGAGTTATCTTCGAGAAAGTAGAAAAAAGATACAGACCCTTCAATAACCTTGCTAGCAGGACAGTGGGATTTGTCAATGAAGACAAAAACGGCGCCGGAATAGAATACAGCTTCAATAATTTTTTGGAAGGAAAAAATGGCAAAGCCCTTTTTCAAAGAATTGCCGGCGGTTCTTGGAAGCCTGTTTTTGATGCGGAAGATATCAAACCGGACGACGGGTATGATATCCTTACCACCTTGGATGTCAATATCCAAGATGTGGCAGAATCTGCACTTTTGAGACAAATGACAAACAAAGATGCCGAATTTGGGTGCGTCATCGTGATGGAAGTAGCTACCGGCCAAATCAAAGCATTGATCAATCTCCAAAAAAATAGGGACGGATTGGGATATGGAGAGAACTACAATTTTGCCATCGGTGACCAGGGTTTGACAGAACCTGGTTCGACCTTCAAATTGCTTTCCATGCTTGCCTTGCTTGAAGAAGGCAAAATCAACCTCAAAGATTCTATAGATACCGGCAAAGGTACTTTCAAATTCTATGACAGGAATATGAATGATTCCAAAGAAGGTGGCTATGGCAAAATCACGATCAAAGAAGCATTTGAAAAATCCTCCAATGTGGCCATCTCCAGACTTGTGGAAGACAATTTTGGACATAATCCAAGCAAGTTTGTCGCTTACATCGAAAAAGCAGGACTCGACAAGCCAATTGATTTCCAATTGAAAGGCGAAGGAGTACCCTACTTCAAAAAACCCGGAGAGAAGAATTGGTATGGCACCACGCTTCCTTGGATGTCTATCGGATATGAGGCCAAGTTGACGCCTTTGCATACCCTCATGCTGTACAATGCTGTGGCCAATGACGGTAAAATGGTCAAACCCATGATCGTGAAGGCAGTAGCTAGAGGCAATCAGATCGAAGAAAAATACGAAACAGAAGTGGTACGTAGGAGCATTGCTTCCTCCAAAACCATTGGCCAATTGAAGATATTGTTGGAAGGGGTGGTAGAAAACGGAACCGCCAAGAATGTCTACACCCAAGAGTACAAGATCGCCGGCAAAACTGGTACTGCCCAAAAGCTCATCGGGGGCCGATATACTCAGCGGTACTACACTTCTTTTGCCGGATACTTTCCTGCAGACAATCCAAAATATTCAGCCATTGTAGTGATTGACAGTCCCAAAGGTTTTGCTGCCTACGGTGGAGATGTTTCAGCTCCTGTGTTTAAGGAAATTGCCGACAAGATCTATGCGCAGGATCTTGAATTGAATGAAAAGAGAAATGACAAAACCTATTTGGCTTCCAATTCAGGGACTTTTCCACTGATACAGGCAGGCAAAATAGACGAGCTTCAGATGATTTGCAACAAGTTTGGAATCTCCAACCACATATCAGGTGAGACGGAAGAAGAATGGGTAAAATCTACCCCGGTCAACAAAGCTGTCATCTGGAAAGCCAATAAAGTGGATTCGCCTACTGTGCCTGATGTGACGGGCATGTCCTTAAGGGATGCCTTGTATGTATTGGAAAACAAAGGAATACGCGTGGTCTATCAGGGTAAAGGAAGGGTCAGGGGCCAATCCATCAATCCCGGTACGCCAGTCAATAATGCTTATGTAATCAATTTAGTATTGGGATAAATGAAAGTACTGAAAGACATATTGTATAAAGTCTCCCTGACTTCTACCATTGGAAACATGGAAGTGGAAGTTGGCGATATTGTCTTTGACAGCCGCAAAGTCCTGCCGGGAACCTGCTTTGTTGCCATTTCAGGCACGCAGGTTGACGGCCATGCTTTCATCGAAACAGCCATAGAAAAAGGAGCTGTAGCCATAGTTTGTGAAACGATGCCTAAAAAGCTCCAAGGAAATGTCACCTATGTTCAGGTAGTCAATTCCTCCAAAGCATTGGGAATCATGGCATCCAATTATTTCGAAAATCCATCTGAAAAGTTGAAGCTCGTGGCGGTAACAGGTACCAATGGGAAAACCACTACCGTCACGCTTCTCTATCAGTTATTTATGGAAATGGGATATCAGACAGGTTTGCTTTCCACCGTGGAAAACAAAATCAACGAGCTGACCATCCCTTCCACACATACAACTCCTGATGCGCTGAGTATTCAGAAACTCCTCCGTCAAATGGTAGACACTGGTTGCACCCATTGTTTTATGGAGGCAAGTTCCCATGCCATCGTGCAGGAAAGGACCGCGGGTCTGACATTTGCCGGAGCCTTGTTTACCAACATCACCCATGACCACCTTGATTACCATGGTTCTTTTGACGAATACATCAAAGCCAAGAAAAAGCTATTTGATGAACTTCCAAAAGATGCTTTTGCACTAGTCAATGCCGATGACAAGCGAGGAATGGTCATGCTTCAAAACTTCAAAGGTTCAGGCCATACTTTCGGACTGAAATTCCCCGCTGACTTCAAAGCCAAAATCATTTCCAATACCCTTGAAGGACTGGAGTTGGATATTGACAACAGACAGGTTTGGTTTAGGATGATCGGTCAGTTCAATGCTTATAACCTACTTGGGGTATTTGCCATCGCGGTACTCTTGGGTGAAGATGAGGAGGAAGTGCTGATGCAGCTATCCAAAGTTCCCGGAGCGCAGGGTAGGTTTGACAAAATCGCCATGTATGGCATTACTGCCATCGTAGATTATGCCCATACACCTGACGCACTCGAAAATGTCCTCAAAACCATACAAGGTGTAAGGACCGGCGGCGAACAAGTGATCACGGTCGTCGGCTGTGGCGGCAATAGGGACAAAACCAAAAGACCTGTAATGGCCAAGATCGCAACCCAATATTCTGACAAAGTGATCCTGACTTCGGACAATCCCCGGGATGAAGAACCTATGACTATTCTGCGGGAAATGGAAGCAGGAATCAATCCGGTGGATTTCAAAAAAACACTGGTGATAGAAGATAGAAGAGAAGCCATCAAGACAGCTGCTATCATGGCAAAAAAAGGAGATATCATCCTGGTTGCCGGTAAAGGACATGAAACCTATCAGGAAATCAAAGGGGTGAAATATCCTTTTGATGACCGTCAGGTTGTGACCGAATTACTTAATCTGTTGAATAAAGACTGATATGCTATATCCGATTTTTGATTATTTGGACTCAGTATTGGACATCCCGGGAACGGGTGTCTTCCGCTATATCTCCTTCAGGGCAGGGATGGCGGCACTTTTTTCATTGATCATCACCATCACCTTTGGGCATAGAATTATCAATTGGATCAGAAACAAACAAATCGGGGAAACAGTCCGCGACTTGGGTCTCGAAGGACAAGCCGCCAAAAAAGGAACGCCGACTATGGGCGGATTGATGATCATGGCCGGTATCATTATTCCGACTTTGCTTTTTGCCAACATCAACAACGTCTACATCATCCTTCTGCTGATCACTACAGTTTGGTTAGGGACTATTGGATTTGTGGATGATTATATCAAAGTATTCAAAAAGAACAAAGACGGCCTCGCAGGAAGGTTCAAAATCGTAGGTCAGGTTACCATCGGGATTATCGTGGGTGCTACCCTTTACTTTCATGAAGATGTCGTGATCCGTGAATTTACCAATCCTGTTTCCATCGAGGAAGGTGTAGTCGAAACCCCGGCTTTCAAAGATGTCAAAGTCGCAAAGACCACCATTCCTTTTGTCAAAAACAACGAACTGAACTACGAGACTTTCCTGGGTTTTATGGGGGAAAGTATCACTCCTGCGCTGTACATCCTATTGGTGATTTTCATCATCACGGCAGTTTCCAACGGTGCCAATATTACCGACGGGATTGATGGATTGGCAGCTGGGACATCCGCGATCATCGGACTGACGATTGCCATCTTTGCGTACGTATCCGGTAACGCCATTTTCTCCCAATACCTCAATGTCATGTTCATTCCCAACTCGGGCGAGTTGGTGATTTTCTGTGCTGCTTTTGTGGGTGCCTGTGTTGGATTCCTTTGGTACAATGCCTTTCCTGCTCAGGTTTTTATGGGAGATACAGGAAGCTTGATGTTGGGTGGCGTGATCGCTGTCCTGTCTTTGACCTTAAGAAAAGAACTGTTGATCCCGATTCTTTGTGGGATTTTCTTGGTCGAAAACCTCTCTGTGATCATGCAGGTGAGCTATTTCAAATACACCAAAAGAAAATATGGAGAAGGCCGCAGGATATTCCTGATGTCTCCTTTGCACCACCATTACCAGAAGAAAAATATCCATGAAGCCAAAATCGTAACCCGTTTTTGGATTACAGGAATCCTTCTGGCCATCATCACTTTGGCAACATTGAAACTGAGATAAATGGAAAAACAGATAGCCATATTGGGTGCAGGTGAAAGCGGATTGGGAGCAGCATTGCTTGCCAAGAAGCATGGCTATGCAGTATGGGTATCTGATGCCGGAACCATCAGCGCATCCAGAAAACAAACCTTGACCGAAAACGGGATTGGCTTTGAAGAAGGAATGCATTCTGAGGAAAAAATCCTTTCTGCCGGCGAAATCATAAAGAGTCCCGGGATTCCGGAGAAAGTAGCCATTGTCCAAAAGGCTTTGGAAAAAGGAATTCCGGTAATTGATGAATTGGAATTTGCTTTCAGGTATTCCAAAGGAAAAGTAATCGCGATCACCGGTACAAACGGCAAGACCACGACTACGCTCCTGACTTATCACCTGCTCCAAAAAGGAGGGTTGAATGTCGGATTGGGAGGAAATGTCGGTGAAAGTTGGGCCGCCCAATTGGTGGACGGAGACAAAGATTGGTGGGTATTGGAAGTCAGCAGTTTCCAGATTGACGGCTTCAAATCTCTGAAACCCTCCGTGGCAGTATTGACCAATATCACTCCTGACCATTTGGACAGGTACAATTATAAAATTGAAAATTATATCGCTTCCAAAGTTTCTCTGTTCAAAAACATGGATGAAAAGGATGCGGCGATTTATTGGCTTGACGACCAACTGATCCAATCAGGTTTTGATAAAGTGAATCTGAAAGCGGATCGCTTTCCATTTTCACTCAAAGAAGCACAGAACAAAGGCGGGTATTTTGATGGAAATGCCATCACAGTACAAGCTATCGGAAAGAAATTAACAATAAACCCAAAAGATATTATCCTGAAAGGAACCCACAACATGCTCAACACCATGTGCGCCTCTTTGGCCGCAACATTGGCAGGCGTGTCCGAGGAAGCCATCAGGGAAGGATTGAAGGATTTCCAAAATGCAGCCCACAGGATGGAACCGGTGGCTACGATCAATGGAATCGCCTTTATCAATGACAGCAAGGGAACCAATGTCGATGCCACAGCCTATGCGCTTGACAGCTTCAAACAACCCTTGATTTGGATTGCCGGTGGGGTTGATAAGGGCAATGATTATTCAGCATTGTATCATTTGACAGATGGAAAAGTAAAAATGCTGGTCTGTCTGGGCGTGGACAATGAGAAGTTGAAAAAAGCATTTTCAGGCAGGGTTCCTGAAATCAAAGAAACGCAGAGTATCGCTGAGGCAGTGGCCTTGGGATTGGAATTTGGGAAGGAAGGCGATGTGGTTTTGCTTTCCCCGGCTTGCGCAAGTTTCGACTTGTTCAAGAATTATGAGGACAGAGGAAATCAGTTTAAAGCCGCAGTGGCAGCATTAACCGCTACAGCATCATGATGGAGAACATAAAAATATGGTTTGACAGAAATCTGAAGGGTGACCCGATTATTTGGGGCATCGTGATCATTCTTTCTGTCATCAGCATCGTGGTAGTGTATTCTGCTACGGGTTCTTTGGCGTACAAATACACCGGTGGCAATACGGAAAAATACCTGATCGACCATTCTATGATGGTGCTTGCAGGTCTATTGGTGATGTGGGTTGCCCACAAAATCCCATACAAGACTTATGGTCTTATCGGAAGGTTTTTGTTGGTGGTTTCCATTCCGTTGCTGTTGTTCACCTTCTTGTTTGGCTCGACTGTCAATGAAGCCAACAGGTGGATCACCATTCCTGTCATCAACAAGGCATTCCAACCTTCGGATATCGCAAAATTGGCATTGATAGCAACCTTGGCTTCTTTACTCGCCAGAAAGCAAAAAAATATTGACGACTTCAGAAACGCTTTCCTTCCGATGATTGTGGTCATTGGCTTGGTTTCCGGATTGATCGGATTGGCCAATATGTCCACCGCAGTCTTGTTGCTGTCGACTTGTTTGTTGCTGCTTTTCATTGGCCGAGTGCCGATGAAATATATCCTGATGGTGGTTTTGGTAGGTGGATTGTTTCTGACTACTTCGGTTTTCTTGGGACAGAGAGGCGGAACTTTCTTTTCCAGGATAGAAAAATTTGTGTCAGGGGATGAAATTCCTTTCCAGGCAGAGCAATCATTTATCGCCATTTCCACAGGAGGAATCACAGGCAAGGGCCCTGGCAAATCCGAACAGAGAAATACACTTCCGCATCCCTATTCTGATTTCATCTATGCGATCATCATCGAAGAATACGGAATGGTAGGGGGTGCGGTGGTATTGTTCCTTTATCTCGCGCTCTTGTTCAGGGGAATGCGGATTGTCGCCTCCTCGACCAAGCCGTTTGGAGGATTGCTTTCGGCAGGACTGAGTTTTGCGCTGGTGCTGCAGGCCATGGTCAACATGGCGGTTGCCGTGGGATTGGGCCCGATTACCGGTTTGCCATTGCCATTGCTGAGTATGGGGGGGACATCATTGGTATTTACAGGATTTTCATTGGGAATCATATTGAGTGTAAGCAGGGGCGATCATCAGGAACATTTGGACAGCCCCTCTGAGGGAAGCAATAAAGTGAGGAAGACATTTCAAACAGCTTAAGAGAAATTGGGAAATAACAGACCATATAGAATCATGATCAGCGGAGGAGGCACAGGAGGCCATATCTATCCGGCACTTGCGATCGCAAATGCCTGGATGGAGAAGCATCCTAATACGGAGATTCTATTTGTCGGTGCAGAAGGAAAAATGGAAATGCAAAAAGTGCCTGAAGCCGGATACCGCATCGAAGGACTCAAAGTAGCAGGATTACAGCGGAGTCTCAGCCTTTCCAACCTCAGCTTTCCTTTCAAATTATTGGCAAGTCTGAACAAGTCCAAAGAACTTCTCAGAACATTCAAACCCAATGCCGTGGTCGGAGTCGGTGGCTATGCAAGCGGTCCACTCTTGTATTCTGCCCAAGGAAAAGGAATCCCCACTATGATTCAGGAGCAAAATTCCTATGCAGGATTGACCAACAAGATTTTGGCAAAAAAAGCCAAAAAGATCTGTGTGGCTTATCCGGGTATGGAGAAGTTTTTCCCCGCTGATAAAATCCAATACACCGGTAATCCTGTCCGCAAGGACATCCTTCACTTGGATGGAAAAAAGGAACGGACTTTCCGACACTTTGGATTGGAAGAAGGCAAGAAAGTCCTGTTGGTATTGGGAGGAAGTCTTGGCGCCCGCACCATCAATCAGGCGGTATTGGCTGACATGGAAGGTCTCGAAAAAGATGGCTACCAAGTTCTCTGGCAAAGCGGAAAGTTCTACTTCTCCGAAATGTCGGAAAAAGTAAAGGCTTCCGGACTGAAACACATCCATGTCCTTGAATTTATCAGGGAAATGGACTTGGCTTATGCAGCCGCAGATGTCGTGGTATCGAGGGCCGGAGCGCTTTCGGTTTCCGAACTCAGCCTTGTAGGCAAACCGGTGGTATTTATCCCTTCTCCCAATGTGGCTGAAGACCATCAGACCAAAAATGCCATGGCCTTTGTACAGGCAGATGCAGCGGTCCTTTTGAAGGACAGCGAAGCAGTCGGAAAATTGAAATCAACAGTAAACCAACTCATGGCAGACGGTAACAAAGTCCGGTCATTGGGTGAAAATATAAAGAAACTGGCCAAGCCAAAAGCAGCCGAAGAAATTGTAAAAGTATTGGAAAGCATCATTCAATGAATCTGAAAAACCTACATAGCGTCCATTTCCTTGGAATAGGTGGCATCGGTATGAGTGCTTTGGCGAGGTGGTTTAACCATGTCGGCATCAAAGTCTCCGGCTATGACCGTACCCCTTCTCCATTGACAGATGCATTGGTGGCAGAGGGAATGGAGATTGTGTTTGAAGATACTTTGGAAAATATCCCCTCCAGGATCCGCTATGACAAAGTCCATACTTTGGTCATTTGGACTCCGGCGATGCCAAAGGATTCTATCCAACTGAACTTCTTCCAAAACAACGGCTACAGCATCAAAAAAAGAGCTGCTGTTCTTGGGATGATTACTGCTGACCTTCCGACGATAGCCGTAGCGGGAACACATGGCAAGACGACAACTTCTTCCATGGTCGCCCACCTATTGAAATCAGGAGGAAAAAACATCGCTGCCTTTTTGGGAGGCTTGACACAAAATTACAATTCCAACCTCATCCTCCATGACGAGGAAAGTGGAGACGCAATGGTGGTCGTAGAGGCGGATGAGTTTGACCGTTCTTTCCTGCACCTTCATCCCAATCTAGCTGTAGTGACGAGTGCGGATCCCGACCATTTGGATATCTATGGAGATGACGCACAGATGATGGATGGCTTCAGGGCATTTATTGACCTGATTGCTGCCGACGGGTCATTGTATATCCATGCAAAGGCCTTCCAAAAACTCGGAGCTCCGAAATCCAAATCGGTTACTGTAAAGCAATACGGAATCAACATCGGAGAGATCCAAGCCAAAAATATTGTAGCAGGGCCTGCGGCTTTCACATTTGATTATGTCAGTGGAGACAAAGAAATCAAGGGATTGAATATATACATGCCGGGATTTCACAATGTGGAAAATGCCCTGCCGGCTATTACGGTCGCTTTGGATTATGGGATCGAAGAAGAAGCCGTTCGAGAAGGGTTGGCAAGCTATAAAGGAGTAAAAAGAAGGTTTGAAATCTGGATTCAGGAACAGGATAGGGTATTTATCGATGACTATGCCCACCATCCTGAAGAGATCCGCGCATTTCTGTCGTCGGTCAAAGCCATGTATCCTTACAAAAAGTTGACGGCGATTTTCCAGCCACATCTTTTCACAAGGACTAGGGATTTTGCCGCAGGATTTTCAGAGAGCCTTTCTATTGCTGACGAAGTGGTATTGCTGGAGATTTATCCGGCAAGGGAACTCCCCATCGAGGGAGTAAATGCAACGATGCTGTTGGAAGGAATCACTTCCGCCAAAAAATCCCTCCAATCCAAAGAAGGATTGTTGGATTACCTCAAATCAGCTAAGCCTGAGGTATTGGTGACCATCGGTGCAGGAGACATTGACAGATTGGTATCACCTATTGCAAACTGGATGAAATCGCTATGAAAAAATTCAGGATCAAAAAATCGTTGATTTTCACCGCTTTGACCTTGGTTCTGATCGGTTTTATCGGATTCATTGAGAAGAAGGATTCCGAAAGAGTCTTCACAGGTATTGAGATCAGGGTAAAAGGAATTGCAGATGTCTATTTCGTGAATGAAAAAGACATTTTGAAAAACATACAGACTGAATTTCCAATCCTGAAAAATGGTGTGTCCATGCAGGAAGTGGATTTGAATAAAATAGAAAAGAAGGTGGAGACCTATGCTTTTGTCCGCAATGCCGAAGTGTTCGCTGACCTCAAGGGACGTGTGATGGTCGAAATTACCCAGCACATTCCCATTGCGAGGATAGTGAGACCAAGTGCAGCAGACGGCTACATTTCTTCGGAAGGAAAAATATTACCTACATCCAATTCATACACCACAAGGGTAATGACGCTTGAGGGGGCTTATGCTGAAAGTCTTTTGAAGCTTCAGGATATTTCCGAAAGCCACAGCGACCTCATGGCAATGATCAATTTTATCAATGCCGACGAGTTTTGGAAAGCGCAGATCTCCGGGATGGATATTTCCCGAAAGTCGGATATCAAACTCTACCAGCAGGTAGGCAAGCAGGTAATTGAGTTTGGGGAAGCCAAGGATTTAGAAGAAAAATTTGAGAAGATAAACCTGTTTTATGAAGAAATCATCCCTGCAAAAGGATGGAATGCATACAGCAGAGTGAATGTAAAATATAAGGGCCAGATTGTTTGTGAATAATTGAAATCGCTATGGAAAATAACAAATTGATTGTAGGACTTGACATCGGAACCACCAAAATCTGCGCGATCATCGGTCGCAAAAACGAATTTGGAAAGTTGGAGGTTCTCGGCATGGGCAAGGCTGTATCCGACGGGGTCATCCGCGGTATTGTGACCAATATCGACAAGACTGTCAACGCCATCCAAAAGGCGATGCAGGATGCGTCAGACATGGCTGACGTGGATATTGTCGAAGTGATCGTCGGGATTGCCGGACAGCATATCCGTAGCACCATCCACCATGGCGTCATCATCCGTCAGCCCAATCAAGATGAAATCACCGTAGAGGATGTCAGGAGACTTTCCAATGACATGGAAAACATCGTCGTGCCTCCCGGAAATACCATCATCCATGTCATGCCACAGGATTACATAGTGGATTATGAAGATGGGATCAAAGATCCCGTCGGGATGTCCGGTTCCAGGCTTGAGGCTGATTTCCACATCATCACCGCACAAACAACTGCCATCAACAACATCAACCGCTGTGTAAAGCGTGCCAATCTCGTGTCTCAAGACCTGATCTTGGAACCTTTGGCGAGTTCTCTGTCTGTACTTAGCGAGCAGGACAAAGAAGCCGGAGTTTGCTTGGTGGATATCGGAGGCGGTACGACAGACATTGCCATATTCTACGACAATATCATACGCCACACCGCGGTCATTCCTTTGGGAGGAAATATCATTACAGCTGATATCAAAGAAGGCTGCATGGTCCTTCACCATCAGGCCGAATTGCTCAAGACCAAATTTGGTAAAGCCATCGCCGAAGAAGCCAATCCTAATGAAATCGTATCTATTCCCGGGCTTCGCAACAGACAGCCAAAAGAAATTTCTATCAAAAACCTCGCGGCCATCATTCAGGCAAGGATGGAAGAAATCATCGAATATGTACAGAATGAATTGGTAGCAAGTGGCCATTATAAAAAACTTACAGGAGGAATTGTCCTCACCGGAGGTGGTTCACAGCTGCAGGGAGTTTCCCAGCTGTTTGAATACATGACAGGACTCGATACCAGGATCGGCTATCCAAATGAGCACTTAGGCAAATCCAAAATCGAAGAAGTGAAAAGTCCGATGTACGCCACTTCTGTAGGATTGGTATTGGCGGGATTCAAGTCTCTTGACGAGAGGGAAAACCTTTACAGACTCAGAAAGGAAAGCGTAAACAATAACACACAAAAAGTACAGGCCAAACCTGTAAAAACAGAATTTGGCCCAAACATTTTCTCCAGCATCGGTAAGAAATTGAAGGATATCATCACCAATGATATTCATGATGACAATAATTACTAGGGCTTATCATACTAGGGAGGTAGATGACCATGTCTTCTACTTCCCTTCATTTACAAAAACCATACTAAAAAGGAAAACAAGTTCACCAATAGATAAAAAATGTCAGATAACATGAAAGATTACAAATTTGATCTTCCAAAAAACCATAAATCAATCATCAAGGTGATTGGTGTTGGAGGAGGTGGTTCCAATGCTGTGAACCATATGTACAACCAAGGAATCAAGGACGTGGAGTTTGTCGTGGTCAACACCGACGCCCAGGCTTTGAAAAGCAGCCCGGTTCCTTTGAGGCTTCAATTAGGTGCAAACCTAACCGAAGGACTAGGTGCCGGTGCCAATCCTGAAAAAGGAAGAAGTGCGGCATTGGAAAGCAAAGAAGACATCAGAGAATTGCTTTCGGACAATACCAAGATGGTATTTATCACTGCCGGCATGGGTGGTGGTACAGGTACAGGTGCTGCACCGGTGATCGCCAAAATCGCCAAGGACATGGACATCCTTACCGTGGGTATTGTTACCGCCCCTTTTGTATTTGAAGGAAGAAAGAAAATGATCGCCGCACAGCAAGGCATCGAAGCTCTGAAAGAAAGCTGTGATACTGTTTTGGTCATCCTCAATGACAAACTGAGAGAAATCTATGGCAACCTTGCTATTCGTTCGGCATTTGCCAAAGCCGATAACGTATTGACAACTGCTGCCAAGTCTATCGCCGAAATCATCACCATCCATCAGGATGTCAACGTGGATTTCGAAGATGTGAAAACAGTCATGAAAAATGCCGGCGCTGCAGTAATGGGTTCTGCTACCGAAGAAGGTGAGGGACGTGCCATCCGTGCAGCCGAGAAAGCCATTGCCTCTCCGTTATTGAACAATGTCGACATCAAAGGCGCCCAGAAAATATTGCTTTCGATCATGTCCGGTGAAGACGACGAACTCTCCATGGACGAATTGAGCGAAATCACTGAGTACATACAGGAAAGGGCCGGTGACGATGCCGAGGTGATCTTCGGTCAGGGTATAGACTCTGAACTGAGCAAAGGTATCCGTGTTACCGTCATTGCCACAGGTTTTGAAATGGACAGACTGACTACAGCTTCCCCTTCAGGTAAGAAAGAAGAGGTGGTTGTTGCCGCTGCCATGGAGGAGGACAATAGCAAAAAAGTGATAGACCTCGAATCAGGCAAAACTTCCAAAGTAGAGGAAGATACTACTTCGGCCCCGGGTCAGACTTTCACCTTTACTTTCAACAAGCCCTTGTTTACTCCGGCCAATGAAAGCAAGCCTGAAGAAATCAAGCCAAAAGTGGAGGTTCCTGTGCCTGCAATGGAAAATAAGGAAGAACCTGGATTGGAGCCTCAGTTTGAATTTGTTCCAGCCAAGCCTGAAAGCAACAAGGTGTTTTTTACCCTAGATACTGAGGAAGAAATCACAGAGGAAGCACCAAAAGCAACTGCAACAACTCCCGAAGAAACAAAACCTTCTCATAGCAATGATTATTATGAGCAATTAAAATTGAAAGCAATCCAAAGGGCACACGAGCGTTTTGAAAAGCTGAAAAGCATCAAAACCTACAACCAGCATCCTGAGGAATTCAAAGATAAATTAGAGACCCCCGCTTATCTCAGAAAAGAAGTGAAGTTATCAGATGTACAGCACAGCTCCGAAAGGAACATTTCAAGGTACAACCTGACTGATGAAAATGAATTTCTGAAGAACAACAGGTTTTTGCATGACAATGTCGATTAACTCTAAAAGTTGATCAACATTTCTGCCTGGGTATGGAGTAATTCCATGTACAGCCTGTTGGTGAGCAGGTTATCTGACATATTGTCCTCGATCTTGGCTAGTTTGGGCTTGAGGGCAAGTACATGCATACCCACGTAGTGGAAGATGTCGGTGAGGTGGCTCAAAGCGATGCCACCCCCGCCTATTCCGGATGAAATGCCGACCAAGGCACATTTTTTATTGCGGAAAGAGTTGGGATAAGTCATCCCGTCTATAAATCCTTTCAATATGCCGGGGAAAGAACCGTTGTATTCCGGTACTACGAAGACAAACTTTGTCCCTTCTTTGACTTTTTGGTGAAAGCTGTTGTAGCCCTCATTTTTGCCGTTGTTATGGTAAAGGGCCGAAAAAATAAAATCATGCGGCAAATCTTCCAATAATAAAATCTCCGATGGCGTATCCATTTTGGCCAAAAGATCCTGATATATCAATGCTATTTTTTCTGAGACGGAATTTCTGCGGTTGGTACCGACGATGATCTTGATCATGCAAAGGGTGCTTTCTGTGGGTTTGAGGTAAATACAATCTAGAAAGTCAATAAGTTTCAGGAATGTTTAAAAATCAAATTATTGTTTGAATTCGTTAACTTTGATAAAATGAGAAATAATTATGGGAGAAACACAAATCAGACATGAACTTTATCAATTTATAGACGAAGCTGATGAAAGACTCTTAAAATTGCTTTATGCCGTTGCTAAAGAATATAAGCAAGAGGATTTTACAAAACCGGGAGAGCCTTTGAGTGAAGAAGCCCTTAAAAAGAGAATCCTCAATGCCAAGTCAAGAATCAAGTCTGGTCAATTTACCACTCATGAAGACCTGGAGAAAGAGTTTGAAATATGGTAAAAAGGAAGTTGAAGATCATTTGGGATAATGAAGCAAAAAAGTCCTTACAAAATATTTATAATTACATCAAGGGGAGGGAATCTATTGAAGTGGCAAAAAAGGTCCGAAATAAAATATTCACCCAAGCGAAATCCCTCCATGACTTTCCTGAAAAATTTGAAAGAGAACACCATCTTGAAGATGAAGTCGGAAACTTTCGCTACAAGGTGATATGGAGCTATAAAATCATCTATGAGGTAACAGAAGAATCAATTTTTATCCTGGATATTTTCCATACCAGTAGAGACCCATCCGAAATTAAAAAGTAAAAATAAGCGGATGAGAAAAGTAAGATTTGGACAGGATCGGATATGTCTCACGAAGGCAAAAGTTTGATTTTTGGATGGTCCCGCAAAATCGCAAAGTCAGCAAAGACCGATAAAAATATCTCTCGTAAAGACGCAAAAATCGATAATTTCCCACGAAGGCACAAAGACGACAAAGTCTTGTCGTTGATTGGTCCCGCAAAGTTGCGAAGACAGCAAAGACGGATAAAGAATATCTCTCGCAAAGACGCAAAGACGCAAAGAAAAGGGTCATGCATCATCAGATAGGTGTATCCACAACTATCATCGGGATGTATCTCCACCTTTTTATTTAGTAGAATTTGTAATTCAAATTACCAAGAATTACCTTTCAAGTGGAGTATTCTGATTTGAATTCAAATTTCCTCCCGATGGCTATATTTTGGAAGAAAAAGATACAAGGGCTTAATTTCAAATCACACAAATTCTTAATAATTGTTATTAATATCACAATTCCGGGAATTACATAAACAACTGATAAATTTGATGAAGATTTCTGAATCGAAAAATTTGAAAATTTTCTTAACTGAAAATTTTTCGAGTTTGATTATTTATATGATTTCCGCAATGGTAATTTTATTTTTTCATGGTATCAACGGCTTATTTTGGATTTTACTATTCTTCGGAACTGTTTTTTTTCTTTCGAAAACAATTGCGGAAATATTAATCTTCGCAGTTTTTAAGAAGCAAATACGACCTAGTAGATTGTTTATTATGGTTTCCGGCACTTTAGTAACTTCCACTTTAAGTATTTTTGTTTTTGAATTAAAAGTGATTCTTTATATCATGATTCTTGTTTTCGTAATAATTAGTTTAGCAATTTATACTTCTAAGAAAATGTAAACTAAATCTCATCTTGGAAAAAATGAAAGAATGAAATGAAAAATAAGAAAATTTACTTTGCGTTCTTCTTTATTTTGTTTTTTTGCCTATCTCTTTATATGCTTTCTAATTTTAATTTAAAGACAGCTTGTAGAAAAGAAAAATCTGCACTTCAAGTTGAAATGAACCAGTGGGTCTTAGTCAGAGTATATAGGGATTCTGAAAATCACAACAATGAAACTATCGAATATCTTTTTAATGATAAGGTTCGTAAAAGTTTGATTTTCAATGGAGAAATTAATCTCATTTTCGATCAGCTTAAGGAGGGCGATATACTTAATAAAGAAAAAAATAATTTGGAGGTAGTTGTAAACAAGGATTCTGAAAATAAGGTATTTTTTTTAAACTATGGATGTAAATAGAAAGATTGTGAATTGTCTATATTTATAGACTGAGTAAAAAATTCCTCTTCTGGGTATAGAATGGAGTAACCCCATCTGGGAATAGCCTGGCGTAACCGCTAGGCGTAACCGCTAGGTGTAGATTGTATCTACACTTTTTTATATTTAGAATTTGTAATTCAAATTACCAAGAATTACCTTTCGTTAATAGTCCTTCCTCGTCAACGAAACATCAGAAAACGTCTGGTTCGATCAGTTCAGGATAGAGACTACCACTCCGGTCATCCTTCAGGAGACGCACGGCGCCTGTCCCGAAAGCGTAGCGATTCGGGAAGCCTTGGGGCGTAGAGCTGCAGGGCTTGGGATATCAGCAGGCAGGGATAAAGGCGAATAAGTATCTCTATCAAGAAAAAGAGTTCAAAGATGGTTTAAACTTAAATATTTATGATTTTCATGCCCGTGGATATGATCCTGCTATCGGCAGGACCATGCAGATGGATCCACATGCCGAGAATTATTTAGATTTATCACCTTATAGTTGGGGGGCAAATAATCCGATTAGTATTATTGATCCGACAGGAATGGATACTGTCAATTATAATAATGTCGATTGGAAAAACTTTAAAACTGATACAGATGTATTAGGACTTGATGAAGTTGTATTTACTTTTGGTTCTGGAAACTACCCTTCACTTTCGGACATAAACGGTCAGAATCAAAGGTCGATGTCGGGCTGGGGAGGAGGAAATACGAATCCAAATGACTTAGATGTAATTGTAAATTATGAACCTCGTGTTGTTTGAGGAACTCTCCCATTTCTTCCTGGAGGATTTGGTAGCTGGAGCAATCTTAGGAATTTTTTCGGAGCATTTAAAAATTTAAGAAACTTGTTTAATGCCGCTAAGGGGGTAATCGTGATTGGACCAAGAGCAACTTACAGAGAATTTGCTAAAAAGATAGGAGCCAATTTTCTTAATGTGACTGATGAAGCATGGACGATGCGTAAGAACGTAGAGTTTTTACAAGGGGTAGTAAAAAGAGGAGATGATGTGATATTCTCAGGGAAATACAATCCATTAAAACTTGATCCTAATTCTGTACTTGCACAAGAGATCAGGTATTTGCAAAGATATGGATATTCATGGACTGACGATTTTTCAAGAATGATTAAAAAATAATATTGAAATGGAACAGAATTTTATAAAACACATCAACGAGTTTTTTAAAAGACTGATTGAAGTGCACGGATTTCAGATAAAAACAGAACTGAACGAAAAGGAATCGTATATGATTGAATATACTTCAAGTAGTTTTGTGTTTAAAATTGAAAAGTATTTTCGTGAATTTTATGCAACTCTTTATAAACTAAATAAGCCTGATAAAGAAATAAATCTTTTTAATTTGTTGGAGTATTTAAGGCATGGTGATGTACAAGTTCCAAAATCAGAATATTTTCGCAACGAAAAGGATATTGAAGAATGTTATAAGAAACAATTGAATCACATATCAGGGGTAATTTATGAGAATTACGATTTGATAAATGATTTTTTCAGTGGTAATGAATATGAATTAAAAATTATTGAATTTGAAAATTATTGGAAAAGTAAACATCCTGAGTTGTATTAATAAGGTTTGATAGGTAGTTGCCGCTAAGGGGGTAACTGCTCCGAAAGATTGGATAACACAAGTAAGTAAAAAAGGTGGCGGAACTGTTTTTAAAGATCCAATTAATCCCCACAACATGATTAGGCAAATGCCAGGAAATCCAAATAGTCCTAATGTACTACAGCAAAATCCTTATGTTAAATTTATGAAGGATGGCAAGTTCTATGATGTTAATGGCAAAGTCCTTCCGAGTGGTAATGTCCCCGAATCTCATATTCCATTAAATCAATATGATATGAGTAAAATGCCAAAATTTTAAATCAATGGATAAAATAAACGAAAGTATATACAGAATGATCTCTCAATTGTCGGATTTAAGCTTACAAAGAAAGTTGTGGTTAAATGAAAACAAAGATACAGGATTAATTTCTTCTTATACAGAATTAATGTGTTCTTTATTTGATGATTTTAATTTTGATGACTTTATCGATAATAGAGCCTGCAAAATCGGCTTATCTAATTCTGTCATTTTTGAATTGAATAAATTGAGAGAGTTGTTAAATAACTATAATCAAAAAGATTCAGATGAAGAAATAATTGGTGACGTTGTATGGAGAAATGTTGTTGATCAGGCTAAAACAGTTCTAAGAGAATGGGATAAATCCTAGTTTCTACTAAAAAGAGAGTATATTTCGCTCAAAATGAAGCCGATGATTTGGTTGTAGTTTTAAATTACACTCACCAGGATAATGTTGTTGTGATTAATGACGGAGTTTAGTCATTCTTGTAAACGAAAAATCAGAAAACGTCTGGTTCGATCAGTTCAGGATAGAGACTACCACTCCGGTCATCCTCCAGGAGACGCACGGCGCCTGTCCCGAAAGCGAAGCGATTCGGGAAGCCTTGGGGAGTAGAGCTGCAGGGCTTGGGGTATCAGCAGGCAGGGATCAAGGCCAATAAGTATCTTTATAATGAGGGCTGAGCGTTAAAAAATGATCCCTTAGGATCATTTTAGCGAAGAGCCAGGCTGTAGGGCAGCATTCAATGACCACCTCGGGATCAACCTCTCCGACTATGGGGCGAGGATGTATAGCCTGTCCCGAGAGCAAAGCGATTCGGGAATGCGAGTATAGGAAGGTGGTTTGTGGTGGATCCGCTGGCGGAGATTCCGAGTCAGATAGCACATTCTCCTTATGCCTATGCCTGGAACAATCCTATCAGCATGATCGATCCGACAGGTATGTCGGCGGAGGAATCTGATCCGGGAAAGAATGGCAAAAAAGATGAACTCCCACCTCCTCCAAATTGGGAAAAAGAAGGTTTGGATTATGGTAATGGAGTTACAGTTGAGGCACCTTATATGCCTTTTGACTTCTCCTCTATCCACTGGGATAATCAGAAGGCTCAGATGGGATGGCATGATTTTAGGAAAGATCTCGGAGGTAACACAAATAGGGAAAGCGGAACTCCCTGGATGGGTTTTGCAGAAAGCCAATTAGGTGTAAGAGAAGCAACAAATAATAATGATGGAGTTGATGTCGAAAAATACTTAAAATCGGCAGGATTGGGTGCTGGATATCCATGGTGCGGTGCTTTTGTTAATTGGTCTTTAAAACAAGCAGAAATAAAAGGTTCAATGATTCCGGCACGAGCATTGGATTGGAGAAATTATGGGCAAAATTTAAGTACACCTGCTTTCGGAAGCATTGGTACCTTGAGAAGACCTGGAGGTGGGCATGTGGGTTTTGTAGCAGGACTTGATGCAGACAGACCCGGATGGGTTATCATGCTAGGAGGAAACCAATCAAATAGAGTGTCTTATGAATCCTTTCCAATAGGTATAATGCAATTTAATTTTCCAACTAGATATTCACCATCATATTCACTTCCTTCAATGGGAGGTTTTCCCAAAGGAGTTAGAATGCAATAACTATTAAATTAAAGAATAATGAAAAGAATGTTTATACTTTTAATATCAGTTAATTGTCTTTTATGGAGTTGTTCGAATAAAAATATGGAATCACACGACTCTGTACAGTCTTCTAAAGTGTTAGATAAGAAAAGTGATATCCCAAAAAACAATCAAGAGGAGGATAAAATCAAATTTGATTACAGTTATTTTTTTTCAAATGATACTATTTGTCAAATGATTCAAATTAATCATTTAAATAAGAACAAGTTAAATGATGAAATCCCAGAAAAGATAGAATTCAAATTAGTTTTACAAAATAAATTAAAAAAAACAACAATCGATATAAATGGAGTGGCAACATTGACAAGTCAAAATGAGTCCTTTTTGGATGAAACAGAACCTGACGGTGGTGCATATTATGCAGCAGATTACAATAAAAACAATTCTGGATATGACATAAATATTTCATTGGATATTGAGGGCTATAAAGCATGTGCTGTTTCAATAAAACCTTATCCAACCAAAACTTTTGAAGACTTTGAAGATAATATAAAAAAATATCCTGATTTTAATGTTTTGAAAATTGGTCATTGTTTGAAATAAAGAACTTTATATTAACATAAATTAGACATAATCCCCCCTCTGGGAGTAGAAAAGCGTGTCTCTAGATGTAGTTTGTAACTACACCTTTTTATTTAGTAGAATTTGTAATTCATTTTACCAAGAATTACCTTTCGTTTGGGTGTTTGGTTGAATAGTCCAATTGTAAATTGGAAGGATAAAAGGGTGTAATTGCAAATTACACCCAGTCGTAGCATCAAGCGTTTGACTACACCCAGGTGGGGTGGATTATTGGTGATTTTGAGTATTTTCCAATTGCAAATTGGAAGGATAAAAGGGTGTAATTGCAAATTACACCCAGTCGTAGCATCAAGCGTTTGACTACACCCAGGTGGGGTGGATTATTGGTGATTTTGAGTATTTTCCAATTGCAAATTGGAAGGATAAAAGGGTGTAATTGCAAATTACACCCAGTCGTAGCATCAAGCGTTTGACTACACCCAGGTGGGGGCGAGGATGTACGATGCGAGTATTGGAAGGTGGTTCGTGGTGGATCCGCTGGCGGAGATTCCGAGTCAGATAGCCCATTCTCCTTATGCCTATGCCTGGAACAACCCGATCAGCATGATCGATCCGACAGGGATGTCGGCGGAGGAATGTAAGGACTGTCCGGAATTCAAAGATGGCAACAAAGGTGAGGGTACAGGTCTTCCAGTATTTGAATTTCAATCGACTCCTGACTTCTCCGCTATAAACAAGAGTAACCAAAACTCTCAAGCGGGGTGGGGAGGCTCGGGTGAATCCGGAAGTTCTGGAGATTATAAGTCCCCAAATGTACAGTATGCACAAAGGTATTTTAACCCAAACAGACCTTTATCGTCAGGCGAGGCGAGCCCAGATTACACAATCGAATCATTTACTTTGCCAATATTTGGGTTCGTTAAGGCGTTAAAAATTCCCGGAATTCAGGCATTAATTAATAGATTGTTTCCTAAGGGGGGATTCCCATTTAATAAAGGTGTATTAGAGAATTTTACCAAACATGCCTTTGCAGGAGGTCGTCATGCAGATCTAGGATTACCGCTGGAAACAATGGCTTCAAAAGGACTTAATTTAATAGAAAAGAATATGTCTTTTTTAAAAGCGGGAGACAATACCTTAATCGGCACCATCAATGGAGTTCAAAAGTCATTTAAAGCCTACGTTCAAGATGGTAAAATTGTGTCAATAAATATGTATCAGGGAGCTTCGAATAGAATAACTAAAGGAACAGTGATAAATTATGGAAATGTAACATGGTAAAGGAAAATCAAAATTTAGAGCTTCTAAATCAAGAAGATTTAAAAGGTCATGAGACCTTTAATCTAATCAATTGCATAGTTAATAAAATTGATTTGATAGGAGTGTTCGAATTGAATGCCTATTTGATTTTAGAAAACTGCATAATTAATAATTTACAAATTCATTCTTGTTGGTTTACGAATGGATTATTATTAAAAAATTGTATTATCAAAAACTATATAGATTATCAAATGGGTGGTCATAACGTAAGTCCTATAGTTATAGAAGGAAATGTTTTCATGGAATTTTTCAATTTCTTTGATTGTCAATTTGAAAATCGTATTGAAGTAGTTAATAATGTTTTTATTAAAGGCACAAATCTTTTAGGCAACAAAGGGGAAGGTTTTGAAAATAGTTTTGCTGAAGGTTGGCTTGCTGAAAATAACGTAGGTAATATTGATTTAAATGAGGTTGAAGTGCGGTAGCAGCTAAGACGAGTACAAAGCCCCTTCTGGGAGTAGATTGGCGTGTCTCTAGGTGTAGATTGTATCTACACCTTTTTATATTAGAATTTGTAATTCATTTACCAAGAATTACCTTTCGTTAGGGTGTTTGGTTTAATCCAATTACATCCCGATGGATATCGTGGATGGAAGGATAAAAGGGTGGGATTACAAATCCTCCACCCAGTCGGAAAGGTAAAGCAGAAATTGACTTGAGTTTCTTTGACTTTCATGTTTTTGGTGTAAACCCTTTTCTTCATTTAACTTTTTTGCTCCCAAAAAACCTAATAACCCGCATTTTCATTACCCCGGGCGGCGGTGCATGGGGAGCAGTGAGAGTATCAGAATCAGAGATGCACCTTGCCCGGGGCTAATAATGTTTCGCCACGCCGCGGCGGACTGTTGGTCGAAGTTGGAAACTTATACTTCAAAAAGATTCTCTAATGGAACACCTGTGGGGAGGAGGTCGGCGGACCGGGCCGGCGATGAGATTGAGTTTGCTTTACTTTTTTGCTCCCAATCCCGATAGTAACCGGACCCTAGGACATCGCAATATCAATACCCCGGGCCGATGGTGCAGTGAATTGAAATCTTTATTTCAAATTTCCGATAAGAGGGAGTTTGGTTTGCCTAGAAATTGATCTCAAAAGAAACATTTGGCGTAATTCCCATCAGGGGCACATAAGTAGTCGCAAGAATTTGGTCCCTGTTGTTCCTCCTATCACGGGGGGCGACCACTGAAACTTTGGTGTCGAGAATATTTTCTCTGTTGTAGAGGTTAAAAATACCCAATGAAACATTGTATCCATCCGACAAAACCCGTCGGGTTATAATCCGGAATTTTATTTAGGTCGGTATTCTTCCCAGTTTGATGGCAG
>NZ_JAKZAM010000033.1 GCF_022538055.1 Cognataquiflexum nitidum
TATTTCGGAGAAAAATTATTTGACAGACTTATTATTGCGGCAGTTCAGACTTACGTGTGAAGTTAGGGGGAGTCATATAAAATTAAAGGTATAAAAATATATAATTCAAGTGTTTTGTTTTTTTTGATCTCCTGATTTTACTGATGAACAATGATTTTTATTGATTATTTTATTTTTCTCCATAAAGCCTTTAAAAATTGTGGTAAATGTGAATTCGAATCAGAATTCAAGCAAAGACAAAATAAAATTGTAGCTGTATTTGTAAAATAATTAAAAATTTTACTTTTTTATTCTATATTTGTAGAGTAAACTCTATATATATAGAATATGAACTTATCCAATGGTGAAGAACAATTGATGAATATAATTTGGCTAAAGGGAAAAGTATTTATGAAGGACCTTTTAGAAGGCTTCCCTGAGCCAAAACCTGCCGTAACTACTGTGGCTACTCTTCTCAAAAGACTATCAGAAAAAGGAGCTATAGGTTATACTGTTTATGGTAATTCCAGAGAATATTTCCCCCTGATTCAAAAGAAAACCTATTTTTCATCAAAAGTAAATGAGTTGGTGAAGAATTTTTTTAACGACTCACCTTCCCAGTTTGCATCCTTTTTTACAAAGGAGACTGATATGTCTCAAAAGGAGTTGGAGTCTTTGAAAAAAATCATTGAGGATCAAATTAAAACCAAATTGAAATGATTACTTATCTTCTTAATTCCGGTATTTGCCTTTCTGTGTTGTTTCTTTTCTATCATTTTGTTCTTAGAAAGGAGAATATGTTTGCCTTCAACAGGTATTTTCTCTTGGTAAGTTTGGCTTTTTCTCTGCTTGTCCCATTTATTTCTTTGCCCTCTTTTTTTCCTCCTATCATTTCTTCAGGGCAAAACGCAACGATTGAAATTCGAGAAATCTTTATTAACCATGATATTCAGCCATCAAATGACAAATTCCTTGTAGCGGATCCAGTAATTTCTCAACCGATTTCGGGATTCAATACTATGGACTGGTATGGGGTTTTGATTTTGGTTTACACGCTTGGTCTACTATTTTTTTTGGTAAAGTTCATATTTCAAATCCTTGGCATGGCCAAACTGATCAAAAGCGGTGTGGTTATTCAAAAGGAGAAGTATAAATTGGTTCTCCTTGATCAGGAAATTATGCCTTTCACTTTTCTGAATTATCTTTTTGTAAATCAAAAAACCTATTGTGGACCAGGACTTGAACCTGGGATTCTTCAACATGAATTGACCCATATTAAAGAAAAGCACAGCATAGATATTCTTTTAATAGAGCTTTTGAAATCTGTCTTTTGGTTTAATCCGATATTCCTATTTTATAAAAGGGCCATACAGCTCAACCATGAGTTTTTGGCAGACCGAGTAGTTATTGAAGGTTCGAATGATATAATTCAATACCAGAAATTATTGATTTCGAAGGTCATAGGAAATGAATTTGTGTTTAATCTCAGTAGCCCGATCAATTATTCGGTAACAAAAAACAGGCTGATCATGATGAAAAAAACCACCTCCAAACGTCGATCCATGTTGCTCAAAATAGTATTGGTTCCAATAATATTGTTGTTTGGGGCTGGATTAAGCCAATCCGAGGCCAACCAAAACAAGACTTCATTTTTGCCCGATTTCATGGGGAAGGATTTTGAAAGCTACATCAATGAGGCTTTAAGTGAGGAGTCTAAGTATATCCTTGAACTTGAAAAATTGGACATTAAAGGTGCAAAAGCAGCATATGATCAATTGAGTCAAGAAGAAAAAGAGGAGCTTACCGAATTTCCTTTTTTGGAAGATGATGTGATAGAAACTTTTTATAAACTTCAAAAAGCCAAAGACAGTGTCTTAATTAGAATTAATTTTTCTTCTCCTCCAGAAAAGAAGCAAATAAAATTAGATACTTGGCAAAATTGGCTAAACACTAAAAATCTGGAAGTAACTGTTGATGGAAACCAAATAGAAAGACCTTTACTAGAAAAATTTTCTCCCGGCGACTTCGCTTTATTTGAGGTAAGGGGAATTGAAAAAAAGAAATTTTTGAAAAAAGAAAAATTCAGGTTGACATTAACAACCCACGACCATTATCAGGAGAAATATATTTTTGCGAGAAAAAAGCTCCATACCATTATTGCTGGATATCCTGATGGAAATGAAGCTGAAGTTTTGTATCGTATCAAACATATCCTTCTTCTTCCAAGCGGTGAATTTGATCAATATTACCATGAGAATTTTCTCAATAGAGCATTAGAATCCATGTTAACCTATGAATTTGAAAACTATCCAAAAAAGAATGCCATTGTGGACATCCGAAAAAGTTTTGGCATCAATGTGACTAGGAATGGTCAAAAAGAAATGGTGGTCATTTCAAATGAATAAGCACCATTTCTTTTATCTTTAATTTAAAAAAGAACTATTGAAGTTAAGGGTTGTTACTGTTAACTTCAGCCACTTTCAGGATTTCCTTGATCACATCAGATTTTTCATCATAATTCCTATCAAATGGCATTGGATAGGCAGTTCTTCCCCTCATCGGCCAATTGTTCAACCAACTTCCCCCATCATGTATTCCCCAAAACGTAATCCTTGTAATTTTGTCTCGGTGCTTGAAAAATAGCGCAAACAATTCCCCATAGCGCTTTGCTAACTTTGCCTGGATTTCTACAGGTAGTCCGTCTTTGTAAGGATTGTATTTTTCATCAGACTCAAAAGTGGCATCTATGTCCGCCCCGTGTCTGTTGACAGGGTTTGGAAGTACGTCGATATCCAATTCGGTAAACATCACAGATAATCCTGCTTCAGAAATGGCCACGATGGAAGCTTCAATCTGTTCGATAGAAGGAGACTCAAGTCCATAGTGTCCCTGCATGCCTATGCCGTCTATTCTGATTCCTTCGGCGCGGAGTTCTTTTGCCAATAATATAGCAGTGTTCCTTTTTTCAGGTTTCCACATGTTGTAGTCATTGTAATACAATTCTGCTTCAGGATCCATTTGGTTTGCCTTAATAAAAGCCCTTTTGATAAAGTCCTTACCTGCTGCATTGTACCATTTGGAAGTTCTCATTTTGCCATCATCAAAAATGGCCTCATTGACTACATCCCAACCATGCACTTGGCCTTTGTACCTGCCCACCACCGCTTCAATATGGTCTTCCATTCTTTTTAGCAATGCATCTTTTCCTAGGAGATTTTTATCAGCATCTTCAAAAACCCAATTAGGGGTTTGATTATGCCATACCAAGGTGTGTCCAATGATCTGTGCATTGAGTTTTTCTCCCAATGCCACAAACTTGTCAACCGGGTCAAAATTATACTTATCGGGCTCGGGATGAATCGGTCCCCATTTCATCAGATTTTCCCCTGTGATGCTGTTAAAATGTTTTTCTAAGACAGCAGTGGCTTTTGGTTCCTGACCGGTTATTTGTCGGTAATTGAGAGCTGCACCGATTGTGAAAGCATCTTCAAAAACATCTTTCATACCTACTTGGGCATGGGAAGAAAAAGGCAGGAGGAATAGACAGATCGAAAATAGGTGTATAGGTTTCATGGGTATATTGGTTAAATGCCTGGAACAAAATTTCTTTTGAAGTTTAAATAGTAATTCAGGTCGTGTTTGGGTTTTTCGACACCGGTGGGAAGTGGCATTTTGGAGTATTGCTGAAAGTAAAGCAGGCAGGAGTCCCGCCACCATTCGGCTTCAGCTACCTGGATTCTAAAAAAGGAACTGATGTGCTCAAATCTTTCTCCGTCAATTTTTCCCTCCAGGGCGGACCATTGGCTTTGCATCCATCTGGCACCTTCGACTCCTTTTTGGTAGCGTAAGGCCATCTCTGTCCATAAGGTATTTCCTGTATTCAGTTTTTTGTCCCAAGGGACTCTATGAAACCAAAGCAAATGCTCCAATGGGATTTTGTCTGAATTTCCCCAAATCTTTTTCCATTCAGGATGGTATTGCGCCAAGGCATTGCTTCCTTTATCCGTGCGGTCAAACCCAATGCCCTCTCCCGATGCTTTGTGATAGTAAGTAGCTGTCCAATCTTCCCTGCCGCCGCCTGTCACCCAGGGCCCGGGTCCCCAATGATGGCTTCTAGCCATGATATGGTGCAATCCCAAGGGAGTCATATAATTGACCAAAATTTCATGGGATTGGAGCATGATCTCTGAGGAGGTTTTCACAAATTCGGCATCGTTGGTAAACGTCATTTTCAGCCAATCCCCGGCGATATCGTCAATATTGCTATCCGGATTCCAAGCTAATTTTCCAAATGCATACCAATCAGCTTGGGCTGTCGGGTGCCCGGTCCAGTTTCTGTCTGTTCCAATATTGGCAACTCCTGCAATACCGGTGAGAGAGTAGTCATGAAGGCTTCCATCTATAACTTTGCTGACAGTACTTCCTTTTCCTTTGGCATAGGTATCTGATTGTAGCACTTCTTGCCACATGGTCGCGAGATTTACCCAATGTGTTTCTTGCCCAAGGTATTCCTTTGTAATCTGGAATTCCATCATCAGTGGAGTTTGGGGCATGGCGCCAAAAAGCGGATGAAATGGTTCCCGTGGCTGAAAGTCAAGCGGTCCGTTTTTTACCTGTACAATGACATTGTCTCGGAACTTCCCATCCAAAGGTTTGAATTCATCAAATGCCTGCCGAATCCTGTCGGTTGGTGTTTTTTCATTGTAGACAAATGCCCGCCACATCACTATCCCGCCAAAAGGCTTGACAGCATCCGCAAGCATATTCGCCCCGTCGGCTTGTGTTCTTCCATAATTGTGCGGACCGGGCTGTCCTTCGGAATCGGCCTTGACCAAAAATCCTCCAAAATCAGGTATGTAGTAATATATCTCTTCGGTTTTCTTTTTCCACCAAGCTTGAACAGCCGGATCCAAAGGGTCGGCGGTGGGCAGACTATCCAAGATCATCGGCGCATTGAACCTTGCAGTGAGGTAAATTTTGATGCCATATGGTCTGAAGGCATCAGCGATGGCGGCTGATTTTTCCAGATATTCAGGAGTCAGTACCAAGGCATTGGCATTGACATTGGTAATCGAGGTTCCATTGATGCCGATAGAAGCATTGGCCCGGGCATAGTCGATGTATTGCTGATCGATATGCATCGGAAGCCGGTGCCAATTCCAAATACTGAAGCCGGCATATCCTCGCTCTACTGTCCTGTTGAGATTATCCCAATGGTTGAGAAGTCTTTTTTGGATTTTTGGATTTTCAAGAAGGTCTAGGTTTTCGAGTTTTTCCCTTGTCTGTATGGCTTTCAAAAAAGCAAAAGAACCGTACAATAATCCGATATCCGTTTTGGCGGTGATGATGATTTTTCCCTGAAAAGATTTCAGCCAATATCCTTCTTCCTGGATTTCATCGAGTTTTGGTCCCAGTTTGCTTTTGGTGTCAGCTGGTAAGTCATCGATTTTGAGCACCCAAGTCAAATTTGATCCGGTAGTTTTTGAAAAAACAGGAGAAATGTGTTGGCCGAAAAAACCTTCAGATGCTATTTCAAATTCTTTTTGGAGGACCACTAGAGTAGGGGATTCACCTGCGATGGTGATGTTTTCCAAATAGTCTCGGTAATAATCTCTTACGGCTTTGTTTTCAAAAGGGAGGTATTGCAGCCAGAGTTTATAACCGTCATTCCCATAGCAAACGCTTACTAATGAAATAAGTAAAAGCGTGATCGCTGATTTTTTGATTTTCATTGTGGATTTATAGGTTTGATTTTAGGATCAATGAGTAAGCTAGGTAATTTTACAAAAAAGTGTCAGGTAATCTTGATAAACGGAGGTCATTTTATATGGCAAAAGTAAAACACTCATTTTATATGCTTTTCTGGTCGGTTGCAAAAGTTTTCCCTTCCAATTTACAGATCTGTTGGATGACATCGCGACCGGAAAATGCGGCCGGTGGCAATCCGCCTCCTGTGGCCACCCAATGTCCTGCCATATAAAACCCCTTCAGACCAGCAAAGTGGCTGGAAATTTTGGTTTTCGTGGACTTGGGAGAAGGTAGCCATCCTCTGTAGGAGCCGTTGTGGTTTCCTGTCCAGTTTTCAAATGTAATTGGAGTGGCGATATCCATGAAATCAACCTGACTCGAAATGCCGGGAAATTCTCTTTCAAGATTTTTGAGCAATTCCTCCCCAATGCGTGACCTTTCCGCCCGGTAGGCTTTTTCCCCTTTTTGATGTAGTTTTTGCCAAAATCCATAATTTGTATCAAGGGATGCTGTGATCAATGTTTTTCCCTCAGGGGCGATGGTCTGGTCAAAGTTGTAGATCTGAAATGAAGCCCTGTGATGGACTAAATCACCCACCTTCAATTTTTTGGCCAATGGAATACTATGTCCTATTATCGAAGGCTCGGATGTATCAAAGGTCCGGTCAATTCCTGCAGAAAAATAAACCATAGATGGAAATGTTTCCAAAGTCCTATAGGCATCCAAAGTCACCTCATCAATAAAATTTGACCCGAGTAGCTTGAACAATACGTAGGCACCATCACATGCAGATACCACAAAATCAGACTGATGGATAGCTGAATCTTCTGTTTGGACTCCGGTTACTTCATGGTTTTTGATAAGTATTCTATTTACTTTTTTTCCGAGCTCTAATTTTCCGCCCAATTCAATATACCGATTGGTAAGCTTTTCCATAAATTTTCCGGATCCGCCAATCGGGTATCCTGCGATCCTATTGGAAGCATAACTCAATTGTAGCACCATAAAACTCATTGACATAGTGGGAGACCAGAAGTTTTGGAAGGCTTTCCTCAGAATTTTCGATTTGAATTTTTTGGCAAATTCATGTATTGACATATGGCTAAACTTCCCCAAAGCTGTCACTGCAGGGATATCATTCAAAAATACTTTACTCCAGTCCCATGCCTGAAGCAATCCAAAAGCCCGATCCATGGTAAAGTTTGCGTCTGCTACTAATTTGATACAATGGATCAATTCTTCAATAAGTCTTGAATCCACGGGAGAAATTGATAACAAATGCTGCTGTAGTTTATTCAGGTCAGTATAAAAATGCACATCTACACCGTCAATGTTTTTGTATTCGATAAAGCTGTTGTAATAATAAAAATCAATTTTGTCCAATACACCCAAGTCCCGCCACATCTCATAAAAATCGATCCCCGGAGCCGAACCCACAAGCCAATGGATAGAACCATTGACATTGTAACCGGATTTTTCCCATGAAGTGCAGGCCCCACCTGTCCGATTGACCATTTCAAATACGGTGGCTTCAAATCCATTGAGTCTTGCATATATGCCCGCAGAAAGTCCTGCCACACCACCACCTATTATGTTGATTTTTTTTGAATCTCTCATGTTATTTTGGGTTTGGTCAAAATGAAAAAAAGTTGTGGCTAGCGAGCTTTCTTAAAGTTAATAAGTATTGGGTTGTATAAAAATTTTATAGGTTAAAAAAAACTTGAATATCAGAGCCTTTAGACCAATAGAAAATAAGGGAATGTATATGGACAGGTAGAAAGAACAGAGATATACGCCTCTATGCAAGTAACCAAAAATTATATTTCATACAGCTTAGTAGCCCTGATTAAGTCGTGAAGGCTGTTTTAGTTTATTGCTAGGTATTATATTAAATTTCCATTTTACTGTCTTCATTGCGTATATGCCTATAAAAAAGTAAAAATTGGGAGAGATTGCTTTCAATTAAAAAACCTAAGATGGCCTTTGTTGATCTTTGAGAATGACATGTTGGGCTTTTTTTACTACATCTTTTATGATTTCATCCAATTCATATGCTGAATTGGTAATATGACCTAAAAAATCCTTGATTTCATTTAGTTCTAAATCCTCTCTCTGAATCATAGCAATGATTCCCATCATCCTCGAAAGTGGCGCTCTCAGGATATGTGATTGGACCCATGCAATGTCCCTTAGTTTTTCATTTTGTTCTTCGATGGCATCCAGGTACTTAAGCTTCGCTGTGATGTCGTTGATTAAAATGAGCCTACATCTTCTGCCCATAAATTCTATGGCATTGGAATGCGCTTCGACCCTAATTCTTGTACCGTCTTTTTTTACATGGTTAAGGATTACCTTGAGATGCTTGGGATTATCTTTTCGTGTAGATATCAGCAGGTTATCTGTATATTCCATCTCCTCTTTAGGTCTGATATCCTTGATAGTCATGCGCATAAATTCCTCCAAACTGTAGCCATAATGTTGGACTGCGGCTTGATTTACATTCAGAAATTCTAGGGATTCCAGGTCAAAGACCCACATAGGTTGAGGGCTGAGTTGGAATAAGTCTGCATATCTTTGCTCTGATTCTTGAAGCTTTACAATGTTTTTGTTTCTTTCGATGTTGTAGACAATGCTTTTGTGAAGGATCGCGGGGCTCATTTCATCCTTGAGAAGGTAATCAGAGACTCCCATATTCAGGGATTTAATGGCAAAATTAGCATCTACATACCCGGTAAGGACGATGATTGGAATATGTCCTGCGACCTCCATCATTTCGGAGATAAGCTGTTCGCCACTTTTATCAGGTAGGCTGATATCCAAAAGAATTACATCAAAATATGATTTGTTTTCGGTCAATAAAACCTTGGTTTCTTTAAAATTTTCGGATCGAAAGATCTTTGGCTCAAAAATCATTTCTTCCAAATATTCTTCCACAAGAACATAATCGCCCAAATTATCCTCCACTACCAATACCTGATATTTCTTTTTATCTTTGATCATTTATAGATTATTTGTTTTCAGGAAGAGAAACGATACTCAACCAAAAATCTTCGATAGAAGTAATGGCTTTCATAAACTCATCTGCCTCAATGGGCTTGGTTATAAAACAGTTTACCCTGTTTTGGTAAGAAAGGGTGATGTCTTTTTCTGAAGAGGAAGTAGAAAGCATGATTACAGGAATATGACTGGTGCCGGGATTACTTTTTATTGATTTCAACACCTCGTGACCACTTTTTTTGGGTAAGTTGATATCTAAGATGATAAGGTCAGGATTCTCAGCATCTTTGAATTTATTTTCCTTATATAAAAACTCAATGGCTTCTTTTCCATCACGGGCTATGCTGATTTTATTTTTGATGCGAAAGTCTTCGAAAGCTTCAAGCATGAGAAATATGTCCCCTTCATTGTCTTCTACTAACAAGATGTGAATTGGTTTCATTGGATTTTTTTATTTAAAGAATTCAAAATTAATTGGTTTTTGGAATGGAGAAATTGAAGGTGCTTCCTTCTCCTACTATTGATTCAACCCATATTTTCCCACCTAGGTTTTCAATTATTTTTTTGACAATTGAAAGTCCCATTCCGGTTCCAACGAATTCCTCCCGTTTGTGTAGCCTTTGAAATATGACAAAGATTTTATCGAAATATTCTTTTTCAATTCCAATACCATTGTCCCTGACAGAAATCACCCATTCATTTTCAAATTCCTTTCCTGAGATTTGGATTTCAGGGCGGATTCCTTCTCTGGAATATTTTAGTGCGTTATTGATCAGGTTATTAAATACTTGGATAAAAGGAGAAGGGTAGAAATTCAGAGATGGAAGGTCTGTAGTGACTATGATTGCCCCTGTTTCATTGATGATTTTTTTCTGGAGCAAAAGCACTTCCTTAACTATTTCATCAAGGTCAAACCTCTGCAGTGTCGTATCTACTTTACCGACTCTTGAATAATCTAGAAGGTCAAGAATAATTTGCCTCATCCGCTTAGCTCCGTCTACAGCAAAGCCTATGTATTGTATGGCTTTGGTATCAAGTGTGCCTGCATATTTTTTTTCAAGTTGAGTCAGAAAACTAGTCACCATTCTCAAAGGTTCCTGAAGGTCATGGGAGGCGATATAGGCAAATTGCTCAAGTTCGGAATTTGAAATTTCCAAGTCTCTTGCTTGTCTCCTAAGGTTTATATTTAAATTTTCCAATGATTCTTCATACTCTTTTTGGCGGCTAAGATCTGCCATGGCACCTACCATTCGCACCGGATTTCCCTCCGAATTTCGCATGATTACTCCTCTATCAACGACAAATGCGTACTTTCCGTCTTTCTTTTCAAACCTATATTCTCCTGTCCAATTGGTGACATTTTTGTTTTTAAGGCTTTTTTTAAGACTTTCTTTTATTGTAGGTGCATCCTCAGGATGAATGTGATTTAACCAATCTTTTGTAGAAATGGAGACCTTCGGGACTTCATGACCAAAAAGTACTTTGAATCCACCTCCCCAATAAATAGTATCATTGGTGATATCCCAATCCCAAATGGCATCATTGGTTGCTTCAGAAACTTTCTCAAACCTGTTGTTTGACTCCCAAATTTGTTCGAGGTATTTCTTTTGTTTGGTAATATCTCTAAAGTAGACCGAGAGCCCTTTTTTGTTGGGGTATACACTGATTTCAAACCACTGATCAGATTTAGAGAAATAGTGTTCAAAATGGCAGGTTTTCTGTTGGATTTTAGAACCTTCCAATTTATCGATAATCGCCAATTCAAGTTTATTCTGAAAATCGCTCAAAATACTTTTTCCGATGATTTCAGCTTTTTTTACGGCGAAAATTTCTTCGGACTTTTTATTCCAATAGGTTATTTTCCAATCCTCGTCAACATTAAAAAATGCGTCACCGATGCTTTCAAGAATGTCTTCTTTTTCGGCATAAGATTTCAAAAGAGATTCTTCTGCTTTTTTCTTTTCGGTGATGTCTATCCGGATTGCAAGGTATTGTTTGATCTTCCCTTTTTCATCCTTTAGTGGTGCGATGATACTGTCCACCCAATATTCTTCCCCCTTCTTGTTTAAGTTTTTTAAATCTCCCCTCCAGATTTCTCCTTTGGAAATTTTTTGCCACATATTTTGGTAGTAAGATTTGGGATGATATCCTGATTTATTGATCCGAGTGTGGGTTCCTATCAGCTCTTCACGGGTATAGCCTGAGAGTGCACATGTATGGTCATTGACTTCAAGAGCCACCCCTTGGAGATCGGTAATGGTTAAATTGAATGATTGGTCTAGTGCTTTTTTATAGTCCTTGATTGCCTGAATAGACCTATTCAGGTTGATTTCAGCTATTTTTTGGGAATGAATATCCTGAAAACTTCCCGTCATCCGGTGGCATATACCGTCTTTGTATTCAGGTTTTCCAATACAACGAACCCATTTTTCATTCCCTTTGGCGGTAATAATGGGCCTGTCAAATTGAAAAGATTTACCGTCTTCAATTGATTTTTTGAAAATTGCCCTTATTTCAGCTTGATTTTCCTCTAAATAAAAATTGCTGGCCTCATGAAAACTAGGCACTTCCCTTTCATCCAATTCATGGATTTCCATAGTCATAGGTGACCAGATCAATTGTTCGTTGATAAAATCAATCTCCCAGCCACCAATTTTTGAAAGATTGGTGGCGTTTTCCAATAATTCCTGAAGTTCTTTTTGTTTGGAGATGTTCTTTGCTATGGCATATATCAAACCTTCCTCTTGAGAAAATATAGAAGACCAACTAAACCAAATCGATTTCCCGGATTTTGAAATTAACCTGATTTCGGTATATGCTATCTTCTTAGAATGTAATAAGGATTCAAGCTCTGCCTTGTAAATGATATTATCCTCAGGATGGATAAACTCGTGGTACTGTTTAGTCATTAATTCATTTTCGCTATATTCAAGCAAATCAATAGCTGCCGGATTGATTTTTTTGAAGTAGCCATCCAAACCTGCAATACAAATGATGTCTGGGGAGGCATTAAATACACCGCTGAGTTGGTGTTCAAGCTGCTTTCTGTGGAGCTCAGAACCAAGAAACGTCTCTAATTTTTCAGCCAGTAGCGTGAAGGTATGGAGTTTACGATAGTTTTCATTTACAAGAAAAATCAAAACCCCGGTAACCTCGCCATTGAATTTTAATGGAATTCCCAATGCTTTGTTCAATCCTGTTTTTTGAGCTTCATTTTTCCTGATAAATCCCGGATGTTGGTCAAGATTTTCCCAAATCTCAAATTTTCCTTTCTCCCAGATGATTCCCGGCAAACCTTTCCCAAATGAAAATGAATTGACAGGAATTTTATTTTCAACAAAAAAATCAATTTTCTCTTCCCTTGAATAATTTGAAATAAGATTGAGAGATTGTTTGTCGGGAGAAAGAAGCCATAATTCTGAATAGCAAAATTCTCCAAAATTGGCAAGATGTCTTAAAACTAAATTAAGCGTCGATGTCAGGTTTTCATTTTTATTAAAAATGAGGTCAATTTCTGACAGCAGTCTTTTTTGGATCAGTTCGTTTTGATACTCTGAAATATCCCTTTGAATAAAAATCCATTGCGAAATATCCCCTTTTTCATCCAATACCGGACTTGCTGAAATACTGTTCCAAAACTCCTCTTGATTTTTTTTGTAACAGATGATGTTTATATCAAATGGCTTTCCCTTTTTCATCAATTCCCTCAAATTTTCATTTTCGGAAGGATTGGAATTTGATCTGATGATGACTTCAGGAGATTTGCCAAAAATTTCTTCTGCAGAATAACCTGTTATTTTGCTAAATGCAGCATTGGTATAAATTACTTTAAGCGAATTATTTGAATTTTTTCCCGCATCTGTAATCAGGACCGCATCACTTGTGTTTTTGACAACACTTTCTGTGAGTTTAAGCAGTTGTTCTTCTACAGTTTCTTTGGTAATATCACTCAGGACACCAATCATCCTGTTGACTTTTCCATCAGTGTCTCTCACGGCAAATGCCCGTTCTTCCACAAAAGCAAATTCTCCGTTGGCTTTTTTGAGGCGGTATTTGGCTTTCCAATTTTCAGAATTATAGTCAGATAGAAATAGTCCTAGGGAATTTTTGACTTTTTGCAGATCTGAATTATGGATGAGGGTCTCTTTTTGGGTGACATTGATAGGTAAAGAATCGACCGCGTAGCCAAAAAGAGTTTCAAACCCTTTTCCCCAGTAGAGATTGCCTGTGGTAAAATCCCAATCATAGATTGCATGCTTGGAGGCAAGTGTGACGTACTTGTACCTTTCATTGCTTGCCTTGATTTCTAGGTTTTTTTGGTGGTTTTCTAGAATAAGGCTAAGCAATGAAGCAGACCGTTCCAATATTTTCATTTCATCTTCAGATGGAGACCATACCTTGGAAGTATAACAAGCAAAAGTGGCAATAACTTCATAGTCTGAATTGAAAACAGGCTGAGACCAACAGGATAACAAATCGAAAGACAAAGCTAAATCTTTGTAATCCGCCCAAAGTGGATCTTTATTGATGTCGGATACAATCACTATTTTTTTAATGTAGGCTGATGTACCGCAGGAACCGGCTTTGGGACCGATGGGTGCACCATGGATGGCGTCCAGATAGGCTTTAGGGAGGGATGGTCCTGCTAAGTTCCATACTTTGCCATCCTTGACTTTGAGTATGGAAGCCATCATATGTGGGAATTCTTTTTCTAACCCAGAGAGGTAGTTAGAAAGGTAACATTGTAAATCAGATTTGTTTGAAATTGAATTTTCCAAAAGTTCCATTTCAAGCCATTCAAGGTTTCTTTGCATTTCTTTTTTGGTAACATCCTGACAGGTTACCATAATGCATTTTTTACCTTGGTAGTCAATTTTTTGGCCCGTGATATCCATTTTCATCAGCTTGCCATCCTTTTTGATGTGGGTGTATACGCCAAATTTTAAACGGTCGCCTTTTTTATCTATATTTAAATGGGCCTCATAAAGCTTTGGAATGTCCTGTTTTGGCCTTAGGTCGACAATTGACATGTTTAAGAACTCTTCTTTGCTGTAACCATATTGGGCCAAGGCAGAATCATTTACATTAAGGATTCGGAATGATTCCAAATCATAGATCCACTTAGGTAGTGGACCGGAATTAAATAATTTTTTATATTCATTTTCAGATATTTTTAAGGCTTCCTCAGTCTTTATCAATTCTGAAATATCATTCACCACGACCAGACAGGATTTTTTTCCTTTGAAGTCAATCAGGTTAGATTTTATTTCTACGAGAATTTTTTCTCCGGATTTTTTTTTATGAATCCAGTTCCCAAAGTGTGCTTTTTTGCCAAAATTGAGGTAATTATTTTCATTAGAGATAAGGGATTCAACCTTAGTTACCTCCTCGGGGGGGCGGATGTCCCGGATATTCATTTTTAAAAAGGCCTCTTTTTCGTACCCATATAAAGAGAGGGCAGCATTGTTGCATCCCGTTAACTGACCCGAGGAAAACTCCCATATATACATTGGGGCAGGATTGTCCAAAAAAAGTGATTCAAAATCAGTTACTTTTTTTATACCGTTATTGTAGGATAACCCTATCTGATCTGCTGATTTTTTCCCCATTATATTGTTCTTTTGCTAAATCCACTATCTCAATTTACATATAAAACTATAAACTAACTAGTGGATTGATGAAGTTTATGCCAATTATTGCTAAATTTTTGCAAGTTGTTATCCATTCTTGATTGGTTTTTTAGGATTGAAAACACCCAAAAAAATCAATATGTGTATCCTCTTTCTTGCACGTAGCCAAACAATAATTTGTTGGAGGAGCCTTTGAACACCAAGTGGACAGTGGATTGTCGTCTGCGGACGAGTATCCTCATTCGATACTACCTCCTATAGCCCAAAGCACAACATTGCGGATACTCATAAAATCAATTACCCGTAAATACGAAACCTCAGTTTAGTTTTAGCACTGATTTTTTTACAGTCATCTTTTTCAAAATAAAGAATGGGTTAGCGTCATGGTGGAAGTGGTTATTTAAGGACATTTTGCCAAGCAGTCCTAACTTTTTTTACCAATCATAAATAAAGGAGATGTTCGCCTTTCCCTGAATAAAATTTTTTTTATACCAATTGTGCTTTTTCAAAAACTCAAAAAAAAGCCATAGTCAGACCTTTGGGATAAAAATTAAAAAACAGTATTGAGATTAGCCGAAAACATTATATTTGAAAATAATTCGGTCAAAAAAAGAAATTATCTTTTGCAATCGATTCCGAATCAAAATCTTATACAATAAACCATAACCTATGTTATTAGAACCCTTAGACCTCGCCGTTTTTATCGGATATTGTTTACTGATTGTCGGCATGGGCCTTTTCGTTTCGCGGGAAAAGAAAGGTCATATCAAAGACTCAAAAGATTACTTCCTGGCTTCCAAAGCGTTGCCTTGGTGGGCGGTAGGGGCGTCCTTGATTGCTTCCAATATTTCCGCTGAGCAGTTTATCGGAATGTCAGGCTCCGGATTTGCTTTGGGATTGGCAATATCCACCTATGAATGGATGGCTGCGGCGACACTCCTTGTGGTTGCGATATTTTTTCTTCCGGTTTATATCAAAAAAGGGATTTATACCATGCCGGGTTTTTTGCTCGACAGGTATGATACCAGGGTAAGGACTACGATGGCCATATTTTGGTTATTGTTGTACGTGTTCGTCAACTTGACTTCAGTATTATATCTTGGCGCATTGAGTTTAAATACCATTCTAAATGTCCCCATGACTTATGGAATTATTGGTTTGGCGCTCTTCGCTATGATTTATTCCATCTATGGAGGGCTCAAAGCTGTGGCTTGGACAGATGTGGTGCAGGTAGTTTTTCTGATTGCCGGTGGTTTGGCGACAACTTACATTGCTCTTCAGATAGTTGGAAGCGGGGATGCTTGGGATGGCTTGAGTTTGTTGAGAAAAGAAGTTCCGGGTCACTTTTCAATGATTCTTTCCAAAGGAGAAATGATGATTTCTGATGGTAAGGGCGGCACAAGAGACGCTTATTTGGATCTACCCGGCATCAGCGTTTTGGTAGGAGGGATGTGGATTACCAACTTGAGTTATTGGGGATTTAACCAATACATTACCCAAAGGGCACTTGCTGCTAAGAATCTTGATGAAGCACAAAAGGGAATGATCTTCGCCGGATTTTTGAAATTGTTGATGCCTTTGATAGTTGTCATTCCTGGAATCGCTGCATGGGTAATTGTAAAGAATGGAATTGATGTTGATTTCATTGCTTCCATGAATGATCCTGTCACCGGTTTGATCAAATCAGACAGGGCTTATCCTACATTGCTCCAGATTTTGCCGGTTGGTTTGAAAGGTTTGGCTTTTGCAGCCCTGACAGCAGCGATAGTGTCCTCATTGGCATCTATGGCCAACAGTACTTCCACCATTTTCACGATGGATATTTATAGGCAATACATTGACAAAAATGCCTCTGAGACCAAACAGGTAAGAGTGGGCAGGTTGGCAGCTTTGGTGGCTTTTGTCGTCGCTGCGATTGTGGCGCCGGCATTGGGTTCTTTGGATCAGGCGTTTCAGTTTATTCAGGAATACACAGGTTTTGTCTCTCCGGGAGTGTTTGCCATCTTTTTCTTTGGAGTATTCTGGAAAAAAACCACTTCCAATGCTGCACTGACTGCAGCTATTTTGACTATTCCTTTGTCAACCGCATTGAAGTTTGGAATGCCAGACCTTCCTTTCCTTGATAGGATGGGCGTGGTATTCTTGGTGATTTCTGCTTTGATTATTGCCATTAGTTTGTACGAAGGCAAAGGAAAAGACCATCCAAACGGCATTGATATCAACAAAGAGCTATTCAGGACAAGTACTACCTTCAAAATCGGTGCTATTATTATTTCAGGCATCACCGCGGCACTTTATATTATATTCTGGTAGAATTTATCAAGCATGAGAAGATTATTGATTGGATATGATATAGGGAGTTCTTCGGTAAAAGCTACCCTTTTGGATGCTGATACCGGAAAAGTCGTAGCGACTGAAGGCTTGCCAAAAGTCGAAATGACTATCGCTGCCCCGCAAAATGACTGGGCAGAGCAGGATCCTGATATGTGGTGGAAGTACATCATAGATACCACCCACGCCATTGTCAAAAGTGGCGAAGTAAAAAAGGGCGAACTGAAAGCCATAGGGATTTCCTATCAGATGCATGGTTTGGTGTGCGTGGATATAAATGGACAAGTTATCCGTCCTTCCATAATTTGGTGTGACAGCCGGGCCGTGGCTATTGGCAACAAAGCTTTTCAGGAATTGGGTGAGGAATACTGCCTTCCCCATTTGTTGAATTCTCCGGGAAATTTTACGGCATCCAAGCTGAAGTGGGTCAAGGAAAACGAGCCTGACCTTTATGGCCGCATCCATAAAATCATGCTTCCCGGTGATTACATCGCCATGAAGCTTTCCGGTGAAATCAAAACTTCGGAGACAGGTCTTTCAGAAGGGATATTTTGGGATTTCAAATCCAATGGATTATCAAAAAAGCTTTTGGATTACTACGGAATAGATGAATCACTGATCGCAGACGTAGTGCCTTCTTTCTCCTTTCAGGGAATGGTCAATTCCGAAGCGGCGGAAATTTTGGGGATAGAAACAGGCGTGCCGATTACCTATCGTGCCGGCGACCAACCCAACAATGCTTTTTCACTCAATGTATTGGAAGAAAGTGAATTGGCAACGACTGCAGGTACAAGCGGGACAGTTTATGGAGTAAGTACACGAGCGGTATATGACCCGAAATCAAGAGTAAATACCTTTGTACATGTAAACCACAAGCAGGAAGATCCAAAATACGGTGTTTTGCTTTGTGTCAACGGGACGGGGATTTTGAATTCCTGGCTCAAAAAACTCCTGGGGGGTGAAAGCATTTCCTATCCTGAAATGAATGACTTGGCAGCCCAGGTTCCTGTAGGTTCTGAAGGTCTGAAGTTTATCCCATTTGGAAACGGTGTGGAAAGAATCATGGAAAACAAATCCGTAGACGCGCATCTTTCAGGCATCAATCTTCTCAAGCATGACAGGAGACATGTTCTCCGGGCAGGGCAGGAAGGCATAGTGGCTTCGCTGACTTATGGTTTTAGCATCATGAAAGACATGGGCCTAAATCTAAATACTGTCAAAGCAGGAAGAGCCAATATGTTTTTGAGTCCATTGTTCAGAGAGGCTTTTGTGAACATGAACGGCGTCACTCTTGAATTATATGACACTGATGGCTCTCAGGGAGCAGCACGTGGAGCAGGGATCGGTGCCGGAATTTATGCCTCTCCAAAAGAAGCATTTCAGGGACTTGACAAGCTTGCTTCGATAGATCCAAATCCTTCTTTGGTCAGTACCTATAAGGAAGTCTACGAAAATTGGTTGGAAGCATTGAAAAAAGTGCAGTGATCAGTTTTTAGTCTCAGTGGGCTGTTTCAGTCGTAGTTGTCAGCCAAGTCAAGGAGTTGAGAAATACGTTTCCAAAATCTCAAATATCAAATCTCAAATCTCACATCTCACATCATAAAATAACCTATGAATATCATGTCAAAAACCTATTTTCCAAACATCGACAAAATCAAGTTTGAAGGAAAAGGCTCCAAAAATCCATTTGCTTTCAAATATTATGATGAAAATAAAATTGTAGGAGGGAAGACCCTCAAAGAACACTTCAAGTTTTCAATTGCTTATTGGCATACCTTCTGCGCCACGGGTGCTGATCCATTTGGACCGGGAACCATGGAAAGACCTTGGGATGCGAATGCAGATGCAGTCCAAAGAGCCAAAGACAAGATGGATGCTGCTTTTGAATTTATCACCAAAATCGGTGCTCCGTATTATTGCTTCCATGACATCGACCTCATAGATGAAGGAAATTCCCTTTCCGAATACGAAAGCAGGATGCAGATCATCACGGATTATGCCAAGCAGAAGCAGGCAGAAACCGGGGTGAAGTTGCTTTGGGGAACAGCCAACGTATTCTCAAATCCACGCTATATGAACGGTGCTTCTACCAATCCCGACTTCAATGTCGTGACTTGGGCAGGAACTCAGGTGAAAAATGCCATCGACGCCACCATCAAATTAGGCGGAGAAAATTATGTATTCTGGGGAGGAAGAGAAGGTTACATGTCTCTTTTGAATACCGACATGAAACGCGAAACCGAACACCTCGGCAGATTTTTGACCATGGCTAGGGATTATGCAAGAAAGAACGGATTCAAAGGAACCTTCTTTATCGAGCCAAAACCGATGGAACCTACAAAACACCAATATGATTATGATTCGGCGACAGTGATCGGTTTCTTGAGACATTTTGGATTGGACAAGGATTTCAAATTGAATATCGAAGTCAATCATGCGACATTGGCTGGCCATACTTTCCAACATGAACTGCAGGTAGCAGCTGATGCCGGCATGTTAGGTTCTATAGATGCCAATAGAGGAGATGCGCAGAACGGATGGGATACCGACCAATTTGCCATCAACCTTCAGGAACTGACTGAGGCCATGTTGGTAATCCTCCAAGGTGGAGGCTTACAAGGTGGAGGAGTGAACTTTGATGCTAAAGTAAGAAGGAATTCCACAGACCTTGAAGATTTGTTCTTGGCACATATTGGCTCCATGGATGCTTTCGCAAGAGGCATGTTGATCGCCAATGATATTTTGGAAAATTCAGCCTATCTGGATTTGAGAAAGCAGCGTTATGCTTCTTTTGATGCAGGAAAAGGAAAAGAATTTGAAGAAGGCAAGCTGACTTTGGAGGATTTGAGAAGCCTGGCAGTTGCTAACGGTGAACCAAAACAAACAAGCGGCAAGCAGGAATTGTACGAAAATATCCTGAATGAATTTATATAGGATTCAATCAAGGTGAAAATATAAAAACCGTCTGGTGTGAACTAGACGGTTTTTTTTGTTTGGTGGTAGGAGGATCCGCGAAAAATGTCGGGATGCAATTAAGCCCCGAGAAAAGAAATTTCAATGGTTTACTAATAAGGGATCTTATACTTCAGGGAAATTCTCTTATGAAACACTTGTGGGGAGGAGGTCGGCGGACCGGGTCGGCGTTGGGGCTGAGCGTGGATAGGATTCTGCCGACTTGCCTTTTTGTGGTAAGACAAAAAGTGACACAAGAATAGATCGTCAAAATATGGTCAAATAATTGAAAAAGAAAAAGGCGACCTTCCAAATGAAGTGACTTCTCAACTTACCTGTTTTTGGTGTGAAGCTCCCCTAGGCGGAATTTGCAATTACGCCTTCTTATAATTGGAATTTGCAATTCCATTCGGACAGTTCTTTATTTTTATAATTTTCTATCAACCTTCCCTGTTTTTGGTGGGAAGCCCATTCCTCGCTTATCATCTTTGCTTTCAAAACCAAAGGCAACTGATTTTCTTAAACCCCAAGCTGCGGTGCCAGGAAATTTGTTTGGGTATAAAAATCAGAGAAGCACCTTGCACGGGGCTAATATTATTTCGCCCGCTTCGGGGCTATTGGTCGAATGAGCCCCGAGAAAAGAAATTTCAATGGTTTACTAATAAGGGATCTTATACTTCAGGGAAATTCTCTTATGAAACACTTGTGGGGAGGAGGTCGGCGGACCGGGTCGGCGTTGGGGCTGAGCGTGGATAGGATTCTGCCGACTTGCCTTTTTGTGGTAAGACAAAAAGTGACACAAGAATAGATCGTCAAAATATGGTCAAATAATTGAAAAAGAAAAAGGCGACCTTCCAAATGAAGTGACTTCTCAACTTACCTGTTTTTGGTGTGAAGCTCCCCTAGGCGGAATTTGCAATTACGCCTTCTTATAATTGGAATTTGCAATTCCATTCGGACAGTTCTTTATTTTTATAATTTTCTATCAACCTTCCCTGTTTTTGGTGGGAAGCCCATTCCTCGCTTATCATCTTTGCTTCCAAAAACCAATGACATCGTATTTTCTTAAACCCCAAGCTGCGGTGCCAGGAAATTTGTTTGGGTATAAAAATCAGAGAAGCACCTTGCACGGGCTTGCTATTATTCAGCTCCGCCGTGGCGGACTGTTTGTCGAAGGAGCCAAAATCAGGAGATTTCCCTCCCATCTGAATGTAGAAAAGCGCAAGCAAAAAAACACCGTCAAAAATCTATTTGACGGTGTTTTTTGTCTCAAATCTCAAATCCTACGTCTCAAATCTCCATTACTTCCTCATTGGCTCAATAGTCTGTATCGTTCCATCTTCATTGTGAACCAATTCGGTCATTTTGATATTGCGGAGGTGGGTTTTGTTGGTCAATTCGGTATCGTGGTAGAAAATGTACCACTTGCCTTCAAACTCCACTATGGAATGGTGGTTGGTCCATCCCTGAACAGGATTCAGAACTACTCCCTGGTAGGTAAATGGTCCATAAGGATTGTCCCCGATGGCATACGCAATATTGTGGGTATCACCGGTAGAATAAGAAAAGTAATATTTTCCATTATACTTATGAACCCAGGCAGCTTCAAAAAATCTCCTTTCATTGTCTCCTGCCAAGATTGGATTGCCCAATGAATCTAGGATATTTACATCCTTTGGGGCTTCAGCCATTTGCAACATATCTGCACTCAATTTTGCCATTTTCGGCATCAAGGAAGGTTCGTTTTTTGCAGGAATTCCATCAGTAGGGCCTTTACCAACAGGTTTGTATATGTTGTCTCTATATTGTTGCAACTGTCCTCCCCAAATTCCTCCAAAGTATAAGTAATAGCTGCCATCTTCATCATTGAATACAGCAGGATCCATACTGTAGCTTCCTTTGATTGCTTCGGGTTCGGCTTTAAATGGTCCGGCAGGATTATCCGCTACCGCAACCCCAATTCTGAAAATATCATCCTTATCCTTTGCGGGAAAGTAGAGGTAATATTTACCGTCCTTTTCAGCCGCATCAGGTGCCCACATTTGTCTTTTGGCCCAAGGCACATCTGCCACATCCAATGCTTTGCCGTGGTCGGTAATTTGGCCACCGGGCTTGTCCATGGAAAAAACATGATAGTCCATCATATTAAAATGGGCACCCATATCATCTTCCTTAACATCGGATTCGACATCATGCGAGGGATAAATATAGATTTTCCCATCAAATACATGGGCAGAAGGATCAGCGGTATAAATATGGCTGACCAATGGCGGATTGATAAAATTGGAGACTTCTGTTTCCTCGACTGCCTTTTCTTCTGTTTTTGGTCCACAAGAAAAAACCAAAAAAGGAATTGAAATTGCAAAGAGAGTGGTTTTCTCAAAATTGATTTTCATAGGTTTTAGGTTTTTGTTCGTTAAAAATAGGGATAACCCTTGATATTTCTTGATGTTTTCAAATTATTTCAGGTATCTTGATTAGGCGATCCCAAACCTGAATGACTATGAAAATTCCCTTTTCGCTGTGTTTGATATTTTTTTCTTCCTGGTTTTTTATCAGTTCCTGTGAGGGTGAAGGAATCTCTAAGAAATCAAATGTATTACTTATCATCACGGATGACCAAGGCTGGGGAGATTTGTCATTCCATGGCAATGAGCTGATCAAAACCCCCAATATTGATTCCTTGGCTTCACAATCTATAGTTTTTGACAGGTTTTATGTTTCTCCGGTATGCGCCCCCACCCGTGCAAGTCTACTTACGGGACGTTATCATCCAGCGACGGGCACCACTTGGGTGACACACAGGATGGAAGTGATGAGGGAGGACGAAATGACGATTGCGGAGATACTCAAGCCTGCGGGTTATCGGACAGGATTGTTTGGAAAATGGCATCAGGGAAAACAGTTTCCCCATGATCCTATAGGGCAGGGCTTTGAGGAGTTTTTGGGATTTACAGAAGGTCATCTTAACAATTACTTTGACAGCAAACTCACGCATAATTTTGAGGAAGTTACTTTCGAAGGTTATTTGCCCGATTTCCTGACTGACAAAACGATGGATTTTATGGAAGGAGAAGCTCCTTTTTTCGCGATGCTTTCCTATAATACTCCCCATAGTCCTTTTCAGGTTCCTGACCGATATTTTGACAAATACAAAGCCGAAGGACTTAACGACAAGGACGCGACGGTTTACGGAATGGTCCAAAACATTGATGACAATGTAGGAAGACTGATGTCTTTTCTCAGGCAAAGCGGGAAACTTGACAATACCATAGTCATCTTTATGACAGACAATGGTCCCAATGGATTCCGGTTCAACGGCGGCATGAAAGGGACCAAAGCCCATTTGGATGAAGGAGGGGTGAGGGTTCCTTTTTTTATGCGGATTCCCGGTCAAGATACTCAAGTGATCAAACCTTGGGCAGCACATATAGATGTCCTACCGACTTTGATGGATATTTTGGGAATTGAGATTCCTAAAGAAATTGAAGTCCATGGCAAAAGCCTTTTGCCTTTGATCAAGAGTAATCCGCAATGGGAAGACAGGTACTTTTTTACCCACCATGTCAACCGGGATTTTGATACGATTCCCGGTGCGATCCGGAATCAGAAGTATCTTTTGACCCTGCAAAACAACAAAAAAGAGCTCTATGATCTGGAAAACGATTATTCCCAAACCCAAAATATTTTCGCTGAAAATCTCCGATTGGTCGATATTATGGAGAGGGAATATTTGGCTTGGTTTCAAAATGTGACTAAAAATGGTGTAGAGCCTCCATTGATCCAAGTTGGACATGCGCATGTACCCCGAATAGAACTTCCGGCACCTGATGGGAAAATGACGGGAGGGGTCAGTTTCAAGGGAAAAATGGGATGGGCCAATGATTGGTTTGTGGGATTTTTAGCAGAGGCCGATCGGGTATCTTGGGACATTGAGACGGTGCAGGACAGTGACTATGAGATTTATCTCCAACTTTCAAATACTTCTTCTTTTGGGTTATTCCTTGAAATGAATGAAGAAGCATGGGTTATAGAGATTTCTGAGGTTTATTTTGCTGAGGAGATTTCAAGTCCGGATCGGGTTCTGCGGGGAGAAGTGTATGAAAAGCATTGGCCGTTGGTCCATTTGGGTAAAAAGAGGTTTGAAAAAGGGCCGCTGAAACTTACCTTAGGGGCAAAAGGGGCAGTGGATTCTGGCCTTGAGATAAAGTCAGTAATTTTAAAAAAGGTTGATTGAGAAAAACCAAAAGATACTATGAATAAAATATTTGCCTTGTTATTGGTAGGCTTGATTTTCACTGAAACAGCCAAAGCCGAAATGGATAGCCTAGTATCCAATCAGGAAAAAGGAAGACCAAACATTATTTTTATCATGTCGGATGACCATGCCTATCAGGCCATTAGTGCCTATGACGACAGGCTAATCCATACCCCTAATATCGACAGGATTGCCAAAAGCGGAATGCTTTTTTCCAATGCCTGCGTGACCAATTCCATCTGTGCGCCTTCCCGGGCGACAATTTTGACAGGGAAGCATTCCCATCTCAACGGCAAAACTGACAACCATTTCCCCTTTGATACGACCATGGTCACTTTTCCCCAACTGCTAAAAGCCAATGGATATCAGACTGCCATGTTTGGGAAACTGCATTTTGGCAACAACCCAAAGGGCTTTGATCAGTTCAAGATTTTGCCCGGTCAGGGGGCTTATTATAATCCGACATTTATTACCAAAAACGAAGGTACTATCGAGGTAGAGGGATATGTCACTGACCTGATTACAGACTTTACCTTGGATTGGTTGGAGAATGAAAGGAAGGATGAAGAGCCGTTTTTTTTGATGTATCTCCACAAGGCTCCGCATCGGGAGTGGTTGCCTGCTGAGCGCCACATAGAGGAATTTTCCAAAAAAACATTTCCTGAGCCGGTCACCCTATTTGACGATTATTCGGGAAGAGGTGCTGCGGCCAAGGAAGCTGAAATGAATCTTTTGACCCATATGAATTGGTCAGGGGATTCCAAGCTGTATCCTGAGGTAATGGATCAGTTGGGGATTCCTGATGCGTCGGGTTGGGACAAAGGGGCTTTTGAAAGAGAGGTGGGAAGAATGAATGCGAAGCAGCGAGCCAATTGGGACAAGGTTTTTGCCCCAATGAATGCTTCATTTGTCAAATCATATCCCTCTATGAATGAGGTAGATCAAATGAAGTGGCGGTATCAAAGGTACATGCAGGATTACCTTGGAACCATTGCCGCTGTCGACGAAAATGTCGGAAGGGTTTTGGATTACCTTGAGGAAAATGGTTTGATGGAAAACACCATCATTGTTTATACCTCCGATCAGGGATTCTACCTTGGCGAACATGGTTGGTTTGACAAGCGCTTCGTTTATGATGAATCCTTCAAGACCCCACTGATGATCTCATGGCCGGGAAAAATACAGCCTGAAAGCAAGTCTGATGAGATGGTTCAGAACCTCGATTTTGCACAGACTTTTTTGGAAGCAGCCAGCATCGAAGCCCCATCAGACATGCAGGGAGAAAGCCTTATGCCTTTGCTGACAGGACAATCGGACAAGTGGAACAGAGATGCTGTGTATTACCATTATTACGAGTACCCCTCTGTCCACATGGTCAAAAGGCATTATGCCATCGTGACCAAGGAGTACAAGTTGATCCATTTTTATTATGATGTAGATGAATGGGAATTGTATGACCGAAAAAATGACCCTAAAGAAATGAAAAACGTCTACGGCGATCCTGCATATACAACTGTAAAAAAGAAGCTTCATGGAGAATTGGAAGGCCTTCGAATAAAATACGGCGACTCTTCCCAAATCAGCCAACAACTACTCGAAAGATACCTGAAAGAGGTAGAGGATACCCATGGGTCTTTTGTCCGATCCTATAAAAAAGTTGGGAATGAATAATTTTATTCCTGTTTGCCTTTGACCCTATTTAAATTTCAATGATGAAAAATACCGGTATCTGCTTCCTGATCATTTGGTTGGTGGCCTTGTTCAGTTGTGCCAAAACAGACCAAACCAAAGAATTTGCTGCCGAAACCATCATCTAAGTCAGCGCATCGGTAGGTAATTTTCATAAGGTATAGGCCTAATAGGTAAGATAGATATATAGAGAGGAATGGAAAACTAAGTTGCACTTACCCGCCTTTCTGTTATGATGACAATAAATTGGTATTTAAATTTAATTCCGGGCTGAAGCCTGAAATATCAAACAGAGCTTGGTCTTTCCTAATATCTGCTGTAGAATGGGTGACTATTGGCAAATGAGTGGAAAGCAACTTTAATTTTATAAACTAATCCGAATTCTTTTTATTAAAATTAAGAAGGGATTTATTTTTTTAAGATTTTTTTAAAATATTTCCAATTTTAATGGGGTCATTTTTAATTAAATCACCTCTTAATATTAGAAACCCGAATAACCACAAAACCTTTATGGTCAATAAACCCCATAAAACCAAACTTTCTTTTGTTGTTCCTTTCACTCATTCTGAATCAACCAAAATTTTTGAGAAAAAATCTGATTTGGAGGTTTGGAATTCTTTTAACAAAGGTGAAGAAGCAGCATTCAATTACATCTACAGGTGCTATACTCCTATACTTTTCAGTGTTGGAATGCAGATTACTGGCAACGTTGATTTGGTCAAGGATGGTATCCAAAATCTTTTTATTGACCTGCGGAGGAAAAGAGGGACACTTTCAGAAGTGGTAAGCATCAAATCTTATCTTCTCAAATCATTGCAGCGGGATCTGTTTCGGACTATGAAGAAAGAAAACAGTCAATCCATCCAAAGCATAGAATTACCGGAGAATGCATTTCTGATTGAGGTTTCTCATGAGACTAAAGTAATCCAGATGGAATCCGAAAATGAAATAAATACCCAGTTGAAACAGGCCTTAAACCAACTGACTCCAAAACAGCGGCAAGCGCTGATTTTATTGTATGAGGAGGGAATGAGTTACAAGGAAATCGCAGAAGTCTTGGAATTCAATCAAGTCAAGACTGCAAGAAAATTGGTCTACAGGGCAATTGAAAGCTTAAAGCAACTCTTGAAAAATTGAAAACCTATTATACCTATTGCATATTTTAAGCATTAATCTTATCCAATGAAATTCAAAGATTACGACATAGAGCATTTTCTCACAGACGAATTTTTTATCCAATGGGTAAAAAATCCTGATGAGAATAACCAACATTTTTGGGAAAAATGGATCTCGGAGCATCCTGAAAAACGACAGGTTGTACAAAAGGCAGCGTCTGTCATCCGGTCCATTCAGGCTGAGCAAAACAGCGGGATTTCTGATTCGATGTATGTGGATATGTTTGAGAACATCATCCATGCAAATGAATGGAACAGAGATCAAACTTATAAGGCCGATCAATCCAATCCATGGTTTTCAATTTTTTCTATCCGAAAAATAGCAGCCACTTTTGTCATCGGATTTTGTATGTGGATTTCTTATGAAGGCATGATCAAGGGAATAAAGATAGAATCAGAGACCTTAGAAACAATGGTAGTTTCTAAAGCCAACCCTGCAGGCAAAAAGTCCATTTTATTGTTGGCTGATGGGACAAAAATCCATCTGAATGCTGCAAGTAAAATCTCCTACCCGGAGGTATTTGATGACAACCTCAGATCGGTCAAACTCGAAGGGGAGGCATATTTCGAAGTAGCTAAAGATGGCAGGCCATTCATAGTATCGGTCGGGGACAATGCGATCAATGTGCTTGGAACCTCTTTTAATGTAAAGGAAAATGGAGATGGCTTAGCTGTCGCCTTGGTTGAAGGAAAAGTGAGGGTCAATGACAAACGGGGAAACCAAGTTTTGCTGGATCCCAACGAAATGCTCGTGATAAGAAAGGATGGTAAATTCTATAAATCGGGATTTGACCAAATGGAGATTGCCGGTTGGAAGGAGATGTATCTGGTTTTTAACAAGAGCAGCTTTGAAGAGACCACATCCAAGATAGAAGAATGGTACGGGGTAGAAATCGAAGTGAAAGGAAAAATCAGCAAAGACTGGGTGTATTCGGGACAATACAAAGGTGAAACCCTGGAAAATGTATTGAGAGGAATTAGCCATACCTCGGGATTGAAATATGAATTAACAGGCAAAAAAGTCAAGATAACCAAACCATAAAAACCATGACAGACAAGAAGTTAGATTCAGGATAAAAAGCAAAAGGCAGAAGTAGTTCTGGGGGGAACTGTTTTTCTGCCTTTCCAAGCCTCTCTTCACTTGGTAGCACGGAGAGGCAAGAGTTCAAGTTTTGACCACTTAAACCATTCAATATTATGAAAAAAAATATACAGAGACAACTTATTATGCTCTCCAAAAGACTTCTATATGGATTTATCATTCAGTTGTTTTTCTGCAGTGTATTGATTGCAAATGACAGCAATGCCCAAAGGAAAACCATTGAAAATGTAAAAGTTAAAATCGCGCTGAAAGACAAACCTGTCCGTGCGGCTTTTGATTTAATTGAAACCAATACTGACTTCCGTTTCACATACAATGACAATATGATTGACTTCAATCAATCTGTGACAATCGCTGAAGCCAACCAATCTGTTTATAAGGTTTTGGAAGAAATCTCCAAACAAACCCAGATGAGCTTTGTGCAAGTGAATGATAACATCCATGTGAATGCCAAAAAAAGGCGAAATGAGGAGGGAAGTATTCAAATAATTGAAGGTTTTGAGGTCACCGTGAGCGGTAATGTAAAAGATGTCAAAAATGATCCATTGCCTGGGGTTTCCATCATTATCGAAGGTACCTCGATTGGAACTGTCACTGATTTAGATGGGAATTTCGCACTTGAAGTGCCTGAAGGAGGGGTTTTGGTATTTTCCTTTATTGGATTTGAGCGGCAAAGAATAAGAATTGATAACCAGTCCAACTTAGATATAGTGTTAAAAGAAGATGCAAGGGCTTTGCAAGAAGTAGTCGTAATTGGGTATGGTGCGGTTCAAAGAGCAGATATTACAGGATCAGTAGCTCAGATTTCCAGCAAGGATATTGATGCGTTACCTGTTCCAAATGTTCAACAAGCGCTCCGCGGTAGAGCTCCTGGGGTAAGAGTAATCCAGAACTCAGGTCAGCCAGGATCTTCTGTTCAGGTTCAAATAAGGGGAGGAAATTCGTTTTTAGGAAGTAATCAGCCCTTGTATGTTGTTGATGGATTTCCTTTAGCAGGAGGAATTGATTTTTTAAATCCTTCAGATATAGCCTCAATAGATATTTTAAAAGATGCTTCCGCCACAGCAATTTATGGAGCTAGAGGTGCAAATGGTGTTGTGATAATTACTACAAATAAGGGAAAAGAAGGAGTTCAAAGAATTTCGTTGGATAGTTATTACGGCGTTCAGCAAGTTGCAAAGAAATTTGACTTGATGAATGAAAGCCAATTTGCGGAGATTGCCAATGAATTGGCAAGGAATGATGGCAGACCTGAGGTTTTTGACCTCAATAACCTTCCTAATATCAATACTGACTGGCAGGATCAGATATTCCAATCTGCTCCAATTCAAAGTCATACCCTGACATTTGATGGAGGAAATTCATCCACAAAATATTCAGTTTCCGCCAATTATTTTGGTCAAGATGGAATTATATTAGGATCTGGGCTTCAGAGAGGTTCCTTGAGAATGGGATTAGACCAAGAGGTAAAAAAATATCTATCAATAGGTACAAATATCGTGGCTACAAGACAAATGACTGATATTGTAAATGCTGATAATGGTCATAGAGGCAGCGGTATTCTCTCTGCGGCATTTGTTTCACCACCTACTGTGGCACCCTTCGATGAGGATGGAAATTTCTCAAATGTGAACAGGTATTTTTTCAGTCCTAATGCCCTTCAAAACCCTTTACTATATGCTGAGATATTTAACAGATCCACGAATTCCAATTTGCTTGCAGACATTTCGATGAATTTTAAAATCACTGATGATCTGTCATTTAAGGTAATTGGGGGGATAGAACAGGCATTTATCGAAAATGATTTTTATTCTCCTTCTATTGTTCGGTTGTCATCTCCTTCAGGAAATGCCAGTACTTCAATCATAAGGAATGTGTCATATCTTAATGAGAACATTTTGACTTATAATAAATCATTTGGTAATCACAAACTTAATTTGGTGGGAGGGTTTACCTTTCAGGATTTCAGAAGTAAAATCAACAGATCAAGTGGAAGTGGTTTTGTAACAGACCTTTTGTTAAATAATAATCTTGGAGCAGCACAGCTAACAGACCCCAATTTTTCGGATTTCTCAGAATGGACCATTTTATCTTGGTTGGGAAGAGCTAATTTTTTCCTGAATGATAAAATTCTATTTACAGGAAGTCTTCGGGCGGATGGTTCCTCAAGATTTGGAGCAAACAATAAATGGGGTTATTTCCCATCGGGTGCAGTAGCATGGAGAATATCAGATGAGGCATTTATGAAGGATATTTCTTGGATAACCAACTTCAAATTACGGACAAGTTATGGGGTTACCGGAAGTACAGCTGTTTCGCCTTTTCAATCCCTAAATAGACTTGGAGTTCAAAGAGCAACTTTTGGCAATAATGATGTAATTGGATTTGTCCCAGCTGAGGTTCCCAACGATAATTTGAAATGGGAAACTACAGAGCAATTTAATATTGGAGTAGACTTTGGAATTATTGAGGAACGCTTCAGGCTGACAGCTGATTATTATGTGAAAAATACTCGGGATTTGTTAGCAAGGGTTACACTACCGGGTTCAACTGGTTTCAATTCTGTTTTGGTAAATCTTGGAGAAATTAGAAATCAAGGTTTCGAACTCGGAATTTGGGGTGATATATTAGTTAATGAATTCAAATGGGATGTTTTCGGCCAGATCTCTTTCAATGAAAATAAAGTGATCAATATCGGTGGGAGTGATGTATTTGGAGGTGGCTTAAGTTTGCCCTTTGGTTCACCCATAAATATTGCCCGAGAAGGTCAGCCTTTAGGTATGTTTTGGGGATTTGTAGAAGATGGTCTTAATGAAAATGGATCAATCAAATTTCAGGATTTGAATAATGATGGTGTTATTAATAACCAAGATCAAACAATAATTGGAAATCCATATCCTGATTTTATCTATAGCTTAAATAATAATTTTAGGTATAAAAACTTCGAAATGAATGTGTTTATCGAAGGGGTTCAAGGAGCTGATTTATTTTTTGCAACTGGAGGATCTATTTCCAATTCATTTAATACAGGAGAGAATCAATTGGTGGGTGTATACAATGACAGATGGACGCAAGAAAATCAAAACATCAATGCAGCTAATCCAAAAATCAGTGCAAGCACAATATTTAGATCTTCAGACAGATTTATTCATGATGCTTCCTATTTAAGACTTAGAAATGTTAAGCTAGCCTACAATTTACCTTTCTCAAAATGGAATATCAAGGGAATTACAAACGCACAAGTCTATGTGAGTGGGCAAAATTTAATTACTATCACCAGCTATCCTGGACTAGACCCTGAAGTTAATACAAGAGGAGGAACCGGTGATTTACGGATAGGGATAGATGAAACAGGCTATCCTATGGCAAAGTCTTACACACTTGGATTAAGAATCGGTTTCTAATCATTAAATTTTAATCAATATGAAAAAATTATATATTCTTCCGATTATATGTATCCTCTTTACCAACTGTATTGGTATATTAGATGAGGATCCTAAAAGTTTCATTTCCAGGACCAATTTCTACAGGAATGAATCCGATGCTTTTGCTGCATTACATGGTACTTATGGTACCTTAGGTAGCGGTTCATTTCCAACCATTTGGTTTATGGCTTTGCTAGAATGCCGTGCAGATTATTCCGATGGTAGAGGAAGCCAAGTTTCAATCAGTAATTATTCTCAACCACTTGATGCTTCTAATCAGGTAAGGGCTTGGAATTCTTACAATGAGATTTATCAGGGAATCAACCGTGCAAATGCCGTTTTGGACAATGTACCTGCCATAGTGATGAACGAAAATACTAAGAAGCAAATCTTAGCTGAAGCCAAATTCTTGAGGGCTTTTTTTTATAGTAATTTGGTGAAATACTGGTCTGGAGTTCCAATAAGAGAAAAAGAATTTACTGATTTTGCACAACTGCCTGCACCAAGAGCTTCAAGACAAGAAGTTTGGGATTTTATACTTAATGATTTAGAAGATGCCATACCTGATATGGTTAATAGCTTTCCTAATGGACAGGCAGGAAGGGCATCCTCTTGGTCAGCCAAAATGCTTTTGGCAGATGTTTATTTGAATCTCCAAAATTGGCAAATGGCAGCAGCTGTTGCTGAAGATGTGATATTAAATGGTGGCTATGAATTCGTAGCTATCAACGAACCTGATGATTTTCATCGAAAAATATATGGACCTGATGTAATTACCCATTCAGAGAATATCTGGTCAATTCAACATTCGGAAACAAATGGAAACACTATTGCACAATTCTTACATAGGACTCAACCTGGTGGTTATGGTGTAGGAGGATTTTTTGCATGGGTTCCTGTTATGACATCATTTCTTGGAACTTGGGATAAAAACGATTTTCGTCAAAACTATAATACCTATACCTTCACTACAGCACCCTCTGGACAAGTTATTCCATTGCCATCACCATCTCCACTTTTTAAAAAGTACCAAGATGGGACTGCTGCCTCAGGAGGAGCACATAGGAATAACGTACCAATTTTTAGGTTGCCTGAGGCTTATTTGATTTATGCTGAGGCGAGCGCCAGAGCATCTAACTCAGTAAGCCCATTGGCTTTGGATCGCCTAAATGCAGTCAGAAGAAGAGCTTATGGATATAATCCTTTAGCTTCCTCACCAGTTGACTATACTTCCGCTTTAACTTTTGATCAATTTATTGAATTGGTTTTACAAGAAAGGGGGTATGAATTCATCCTTGAAATGAAGAGATGGAATGATCTTTTAAGAACGGGGAAAGCAAAAGTTGTAATTGAAGCAACGGGAAAAACCTGGAGTGATGTAAGCTTATTATTTCCTATTCCGGTGGATGAAATTAACAATAATCCGGCAATGACTGATGAAGATCAAAATCCTGGATATTGATAGCATCTCCCTAGTAAAATCTACTAGGGAGACGTTTATCTTTTCATTCTCCAAATTTTGGTTCATTTTATAATGAGTAGATGAATCCCAAATATTTATTTTTTTTTAAAACATCTTAAAAAAAATCTATAATCTATGAAAACCTTGATAGTTAAATACTATAATTTAAAACTACTGTTATTCACGACTCTTTTTTTTCTAACCCTTGGATTGCATTCCTCATGTAGTTCAAATGGGGGTTCTGAGAAAAATGATTCAATATATCAATCGGAAATTATTATCTACGGTGGTACTTCGGCTGCGATCACTGCTGCCGTTCAAGCCAAAAAAATGGGCAAATCAGTTGTTGTCGTATCCCCGGATATCCACTTAGGGGGGTTGTCTTCAGGAGGTCTTGGTTTTACAGATACAGGGGACAAGTCAGTAATAGGTGGCTTGGCAAGGGAATTTTACCACAGGATTTTTATGCATTATCAAAATGAAGATTCCTGGAAATGGCAGAAAAAAGACGAGTATGGCAATGTAGGACAAGGGACTCCGGCAATTGACGGGAATGCTAGGACAATGTGGATTTTTGAGCCACATGCGGCAGAAAAGGTCTTTGAAGATTTTGTCTTGGAAAATGATATTCAGGTATTCAAGGATGAATGGCTAGATAGAAAAAATGGAGTTCAGTTAGAAAATGGCAAGATCATTTCTATCACTACCCTGTCAGGAAAAACCTTCGAAGGGAAAATGTTTATTGATGCTACCTATGAAGGGGATTTGATGGCCGCAGCCAAAGTTGGGTACCACGTGGGTCGTGAATCTAATGAGACTTATGGTGAAACTTGGAATGGGATACAATTTGGGGTGTTCCAACACAGGCACTATTTTAAAGAGCCAATAAGTCCATACATAATTTCAGGAGATCCTTCAAGTGGCCTTTTGCCCGAGATTTCTGATTCGCAATTGGCAGAAAATGGTACTGGGGACAATAAGGTCCAAGCATATAATTTTAGAATGTGCCTCAGTCAAAATCCTGATAATAGTATTCCTTTTCCAAAACCCGTTGGATATGATCCTTCCCGATATGAATTGTTGGCAAGGGTTTATGAAAAAGGATGGACCGAGACGTTTGATAAATATGATCCGATACCTAACCTAAAAACCGACACCAACAACCATGGCCCTTTTAGCACGGATTACATCGGGAAAAATTATGCCTATCCTGAAGCCAGTTATGAGGAACGCAAATCCATTATAAAAGAACATGAGGACTATCAAAAGGGTCTAATGTATTTTATAGCCAATGATCCAAAAGTGCCTGAAAATGTCAGGGAAGAAATGAATAAATGGGGTTTGGCTAAAGATGAATTTATAGACAATGGAAATTGGCCTCATCAGATTTATGTTAGAGAAGCCAGGCGCTTGATAGGAGATTATGTCATGACGGAACATGATGTGTTGGGTGCAAAAGATGTTCCACAGCCAATTGGAATGGGTTCCTATGCCTTGGATTCCCACAATATTCAGCGCATTGTTACAGCTGAGGGATATGTACAAAATGAAGGGGATATTGGTGTAAAACCAAAGGAACCTTATAGCATTTCCTATGGAACCATTATTCCGAAAAAGGAGGAATGCGAAAACCTGTTGGTAGCTGTTTGTGTCTCAAGCTCTCATACTGCTTTTGGATCCATAAGGATGGAGCCGGTGTTTATGATTTTGGGACAGTCAGCCGCTACTGCAGCTGCATTGGCGATTGATGATAATGTTTCTGTTCAAGATTTGCCCTACGCGAAACTTCAGAAAAAACTTCAGTCCGATGGACAGGTGATGGTGCTTGAGGAACGACTTAAATAAAAGACATCATCATGTTTGAAGTACTACTTGAGACGATTAAGCAATAGAGCCACTTTAAAAATTAAACAAATCCAATTTTAAGATATGGATTGTTTTATAAATGTGTTTAACAATATTCAGCATGAAATTTATGAAAAAGTATTTTCTTGTTTTCTCGGTTCTATGGCTGTCCATATTGAATGGCTATTCCCGTGGTCCTTTGTTGGAATCAGATAGCTACGATGTGGTCATATATGGGGCTAATTCTGCAGGTATTATTGCTGCTTACACTGCCAAGAACCTTGGCAAATCAGTGATCTTAATTGAACCTAGCAACCATTTAGGAGGGCTGACCACCGGTGGACTTGGATATACAGATATTGGTAACAAATATGCCGTAACAGGTCTTTCCAGGGATTTTTACAGAAACTTGGGTAAACATTATGGCAAATTGGAACAATGGATATTTGAACCGAGCGTGGCAAAGTCAGTTTTTCAGGGTTATCTGGATAAGGCAGGTATAAAAGTTCATTTTGGACATCAATTGATCAAAGTAGAAAAAGAAAACGGATACATCATTGAAATAGAACTACAAAACATAGCAGACACACCATCATCCAACTTGAAGGTTAAAGGTAAAATGTTTATAGATGCCACCTATGAAGGTGATTTAATGGCTCTGGCTGGAGTGACCTATACTGTTGGAAGAGAACCCAATTCACAATACGGTGAGACTTATAATGGCGTACAGTTGATGAATGGACATCAACTTCCAGACGGTCTGGATCCCTTCATCTCAAAAGAGGACCCAAATAGTGGGCTACTCTGGGGAATAAGCGATAATGATTTAAAACCCGATGGAACGGGCGACAGTAAAGTGCAGGCTTACAATTTTAGAATTTGTCTTACCAATGATCCTGCAAACAGAATTGAAATCACTGAGCCTGAGGGGTACGATGCGAGTATGTTTGAATTGTTGGTCAGGCTTTTTGAAGCTCAACCTGGCAAGAATAAAATTAATGACTATTTTATTTGGAGTAAAATGCCCAATCAAAAAACGGACATTAATAACCGGGGAGGTTTTTCTACTGATATGATCGGGATGAATTATGAATATCCTGAAGCAGACTATCAAACGAGGCACGAAATAGTCAAAAACCATGAGTTTTATACCAAATCACTCCTTTATTTCTACAAAACAGATCCAAGAGTTCCCAAAGAAGTTCAGGATTTCATTCAGGATTGGGGATATCCAAGAGATGAGTATGTTGAAAATGGCCATTGGTCTCCTCAATTGTATGTAAGGGAAGTTAGGAGAATGGTGGGGGAATATGTAATGACAGAGGCCAATTGTGTTGGGACAGAAGTGGTGGAAGATGGTATTGGAATGGCTGCCTATACCATGGATTCCCACAATATCCAAAGAGTTGTGATCGAAAAGGATGGTAAAAAAATGGTGAAGAATGAAGGGAATGTTGAAATCGGAGGTTTCGGCCCTTACCCCATCGCATACAGGTCCCTGATTCCAAAAAAAGGGGAAATTAAAAATCTATTTGTTCCTGCCGCACTATCTGCCAGCCATATTGCTTTTGGTTCCATCCGAATGGAACCGGTTTTTATGGTTTTGGCACAATCTTCAGCAGTAGCTGCTTGTATGGCAATTGATAAAAATATCCCATCCCATGAGGTAAATGTAAGAGAATTGCAGAAAATCTTGAAAGAAGACCCATTGTCTGATGGAAGTACTGCTGAAGTCTTGGTTGACAATGATGATTATGAAAGTGTACAAATCAAAGGAAACTGGGATAGGCAGTCTAATGGAGGATATGGCCCTAGTTTTCTAAAAGCTATGTCTAAAGGAACCGAAGAAAATTCGGTTCGGTTTATTCCAACTATCATGGAGGCAGGTGATTATGATGCCTATATTTATTTTTCCCGAACTAATGAGGCCACCAGTCTAACCAAAGTCATGATTAATGATGGGGCCTCCAAAAAAGAAATAATAGTCAAAGAAGAAGATATTAGAGTTGAAGGGCAGACTTCCGGAGAATGGTTTTATTTAGGTCAATATGTTTTATCAGCCGGGAATGCAGCTTTTGTTGAAGTTTCCAATAAAGATGCAGATGGAATCGTTGTGGCTGATGCCGTACTATTTATTCCAAAAAAAGTAACCCCTGTTGAACATAAGACCCCTTGAAATCAGCAATGACTTAAATGGAGTCACCAAACATTGTTTTCCTGATGGTTTTCAGGCAAGGTGGATCCGGTTTAAATCCAATGAAAATTGTATTGCTACTGCTTTTTTAGAGTACAAGTAAAAAATAACAATAGATTGATTGTGTGATTTATAAAACCACTGTTTCTATGAGGCGGTGGTTTTTTGTTGTTTTGAGAAGATAGGTTAGATTTTCCCTCGTTTGAGGGTTATAGTCCTAAATTCAATTGAGTCTAGACTGCTATCGTAGATGAAAAGGATAAAAGGGTGTAATCCCAAATTACACCTTAGTAATCTGGTAGTTTATTTTGCATTTTTGAAAATATGGGTGTAAAGACAGACATTTATGGCAGACTTCAATAATACGATATTGGAAATAAAAGAAAATGACAGAAATCCCAATCGGCCGTTTGACAATGCCTAGACTGGACATTTGCTTTGGTCTAAAACTCTGGCTATTAAACAAATCCCTGAATCATGATGAAAAAATTAAAGTCATTGATGTTAAAAACATCCAATACAATATTCTTATATATTTTCTTTTGGAATATCACATTTGGGCAGTCTATTGTCCAAAAAGATATCATCATATATGGAGCAACTGCCAGCGGGGTTACAGCCGCTATCGCAGCTGCCCGCGAAGGTGCATCAGTTTTGTTGATAGAACCTGGAAGAAATGTGGGGGGTATGGTCACAGGTGGCCTTTCACATACTGACTATGGTGACAGGACAGTAATTGGAGGGTTGACCACAGAATTCTACCGTAGGATTGCTCAACATTACAACACACATGTCTTCAATTGGAGAGGTCCGGAACCCCACGTTGGCGAAAAAATCCTTAAAGACTGGCTGGATGAATATGGGGTTGAAGTGATGTATGAAAAAAGGGTAATAGCTGTTGAAAAGGGAAATAATAGAATTTCAAAAATCATCCTTTCGGATAATCATCATGTGAGTGGTTCTGTATTTATTGATGCCAGTTACGAAGGAGATTTAATGGCCAAGGCGGGTATTTCTTATGTAGTTGGCAGGGAAGGGATCAAAGATTACAATGAATCTTGGGCGGGAAGACAGCCCATCACTTTTACCAGCCACCAAATTGATGCGAGGATAAATCCCTTTTGGGACGAAAAGGAAAAGAAGATCTTACCGCTGATTCATCAAAAGCCCATGGTAGGAATTGGAGAGGGAGATGAGGGTGTTCAGTCGTATTGTTTTCGGTTAATTGCCACAGATCGACCTGAAAACATGGTCCCATGGCCCAAACCTGACAATTACGATCCTAAAAACTATGAACTGGTAAGAAGGTATTATAAGGAAAAACCTTCAGCGGGTCCATTGATCGGTTTTTGGCCAACATTGCCCAATGGCAAATCTGATATAAACTCGTCAGTTGGAATCTCCACCAATCTTCTCGATGGCTCAAGTTGGTTGTATCCAGATGCTGATTATGAAAAAAGAGACAGCATTTGGCAATGGCATAAAGACTATACCCTCGGATTGGCATGGTTTCTCTCCCAGGATCCAAGTGTCCCTACTCATGTCAGGGATGCCATGAAAAAATTTGGTCTATGTAAGGATGAGTATGTTGAAAATAACCACTTTCCACATCAACTATATGTCAGGGTGGGAAGAAGGATGAAGGGGGAATATTTTTTGACCCAACATGATTTGATGCAGGATACGGTCAAATATGACGCCATTGGAATGGGATCATATAATATTGATGTTCGCGAAATGCAACGCAGTTATATGGAGATAAGCCGGTTTCCTGACATGAAATCAGAAACGTACAATGAGGGGTATTTGTCCATCCCTGTAGCACAATATGAGCTTCCTTATAGGGCATTGGTTCCCAAATTTGAGGAATGTGAAAATCTCATTGTTCCGGTCTGCATTTCTGGCAGTGCCATCGCTATTGCCTCGATAAGAATGGAACCCCAATATATGATTATGGGGGAATCTGCCGGAGTGGCTGCAGCAATGGCATTTAAATCAAAGCGGCCGGTCCAACAGATTGATGTTTATGCTTTGCGGGAAAAATTAAAAGGGTATAAACAAATCCTTTCATTGAAAGACAATCCATACGGAAATTGGAATTCCGAAGATGAAATTGTGATAGACAATAATATGAAGGGGTATACTTTTTTTACAGGAGATTGGCAGGAACAGGAAACGGTTCATGCGGGTCGTTTTGAAATGAATTTCCGATACAATCCAAAAGGAAAGAGTGGAGAATTTATTTATCAGCCTTACTTTTTCAAATCAGGACAATACAAGGTATTTACATGGTACCCTTCATCCAAAGAGTATGAAGCTAATGTCCGTCTTACAGTTCACCATTCCAAAGGCGATGAAAACCTAACAGTTAATCAAAAAACGAATGGAGGTAAATGGGTTAAAATTGGGACTTATTCTTTCGAAAAAGGATTTCAGCAAGCTTTAACCATTCATGGCGAAGAGAGTAAATACGTGATTGCTGATGCCGTTAAGTTTGAATTTGTGAAATAATAGCTTTCTTAAATCTCTCTCTCAGACATGATAATTTTCAGGCACGATGGATCAGGTTTAAATCCAATGAAAATTGTATTGCGACGGCCTGGTTAGAATATAAATAATAAAAAAACACAAGATTGATTGGTATAATTTAACCACCGTTTCTTTGAGGCGGTGGTTTTTTGATTTATGTGCAAGCGGGGTCACGTCTAGGCGTAGAATGGGTAAGTCTCCTATATCATGAGTAAGCTAATAACCCGTCGGATATAGGTGTACAAGGGTTAATCCCACCTTCTTTTTCAAGAGAATTTGTTATTCAATCGGTAATAGTCTCATTTATTGATAATTTCTTGATATATAAAATTGGGAGATTTCTCTTTTGATTTCGGTAATCGAGATTCTCCAATTAGGGAGGTACCTAATCTAAACAACACTATAATCACCGGTTTATATATGGGCTGCAATGCAATAAATTAAATTCCTGATCCTTATTCGTGTGGGTTTATATTTTTTGGATCATGAGAAGTAGGTTTGATTGATTTTTGAATGTCTTTGTTGGATTTAATTTATCAACCTAAGATCCTTCAAAATTAAATTTTTATATTTCTTCCAAAACCCAAAAAAATGATCCGACCAATAAAAGCCTTAGCTTATTCCCTCATAGTTTTGATAGTTTCTTCATGTGGGAAAAGCCAAAATAATGTAAGTGAGTTTGAATCATGGCAGACTCTATTTGATGGCAAAAGCCTAGATGGATGGATTCCTAAAATCCATAAACATGAGGTAGGGGAGAATTTTGGAAATACCTTCAGGGTGGTAGATGGTGCCATTCAGGTCAACTATGATCAATATGAAGTTTTTGAAGAAAAGTACGGTCATTTATTCTACAAAGAGCCATTTTCTTCTTTTCACCTCAAATGGGAATACCGGTTTACAGACCAATGGATGTCAGATGCCCCTGACTTTACTTTCCGAAACAGCGGAGTAATGTTTCATTCCCAAGACCCTAATACTATTCTCAAAGAACAAGATTGGCCAGTGTCGGTAGAGTATCAGATGTTGGCAGATGCTGGAGACGGAAATCCACGACCTACAGGCAATATGTGCTCTCCGGGAACCCAAGTGTACTTCGAAGGAGTGTCCGATCCAAGACATTGCATCAATTCTACCTCGGAAACCTTTCCTTGGGATGAGTGGGTCAGGGCGGAACTCATTGTGTATGAAGATTCTTTGGTCATGCATCTCGTCAATGGGGATACAGTTCTCAGGTACACAAAGCCACATGTAAATTTTTCGGGAGGTGTTGTCAATAGATTTCCCAAGGACTTATTCGAAGAGGATAGGCCACTGAAATCCGGTTATATTGGATTACAGGCAGAAGGTCAAGGAGTTGAGTTTAAGGAAATCAAAATCAAAAAACTTGATTAACCCAATATCCAATATCCAATAACCAATAACCAATAACCCAATAACCCAATAACCAATAACCCACAACCAAATAACCAAATAACCAAATAACCAAATAACCAATTACCAAATATCCAATGTCCAAATCCCTCAATTTCCTCGTAGCCGTACTTCTTACACTAAGCTTTGGCTGTAAAACAGAAAATAAATCCGATTTCGAAGCCGACATCATCATCTATGGAGGCACTTCTGCTGGCATTACCGCGGCAGTTCAGGCTAAGAAGATGGGCAAATCAGTGATTGTCGTTTCCCCTGACATCCATTTGGGAGGACTATCTTCGGGTGGTTTGGGTTTCACAGATACCGGGGACAAATCCGTGATTGGAGGTTTGGCAAGGGAATTTTACCACCGTGTGTACATGCATTACCAAAATGACTCCGCCTGGAAATGGCAGAAAAGGGAGGAATATGGAAACAAGGGACAGGGAACTCCCGCGATTGATGGTAATGCGCGGACAATGTGGATTTTTGAACCTCATGTAGCTGAAATGATTTTTGAGGATTTTGTAAGGGAAAACGAAATTCAGGTTTTGCGTGATGAGTGGCTTGATAGGGAATCAGGAGTTCAAAAAGAAAACGGCAAAATCATCTCCCTCAAAACCCTTTCAGGAAAAATCTTCAAAGGGAAAGTTTTTATTGACGCGACTTACGAAGGGGATTTGTTAGCTTCAGCAGGTGTCAGCTATCATATCGGCAGAGAATCCAATGCCACTTATGGTGAAACTTGGAATGGTGTTCAAGTAGGGGTTTTTCAGCACAGGCATTATTTCTATGAACCAATAAGTCCATACGTTATTCCGGATGATTCGACAGGCGGACTTCTTCCGGAAATTTCTGATTTGCCTCCGGGCAAAAATGGGGAAGGAGATCAAAGACTTCAGGCCTATAATTTCAGGATGGCACTCAGTCAGCATCCCGATAACAGGGTTCCATTTCCAAAACCTGATAATTATGATCCCAACAGGTATGAACTTCTTGCAAGGGTTCTTGAAACAGGTTGGAATGAGACTTTTGACAAGTTTGATGACATCCCCAATCTCAAAACGGACACGAATAACCACGGACCTTTCAGCACAGATTATATAGGTAAGAATTATTCCTATCCTGAAGCTAGCTATGAAGAGCGGAAAACTATGATCCGCGAACACGAGGATTACCAAAAAGGGCTGATGTATTTCTTGGCAAATGATTCAAGAGTACCAGACTCTATCAGAATGGAAATGGCAAAATGGGGATTGGCCAAGGATGAATTTACCGACAATGGCAATTGGCCGCATCAGATCTATGTCCGCGAGGCACGACGCATGATCGGGGATTATGTGATGACAGAACATGAGGTTTTGGGCAAAAGGGAAGTGCCACAATCCATTGGGATGGGCTCGTATTCTTTGGATTCGCACAATGTGCAGCGGTTTGTGACAGAAGAGGGGTATGTCCAAAATGAAGGAGATATCGGTGTGCATCCGGAAAATCCCTACAGCATATCTTATGGAACCATTTTACCCAAAAAGCAGGAATGCGAAAATCTCTTGGTTCCTGTCTGTGTGTCAAGTTCCCATACAGCCTTTGGATCGATCAGAATGGAGCCTGTATTTATGATCTTGGGCCAATCAGCTGCCACTGCTGCTGTAATGGCAATAGAAGAGAATATCTCTGTGCAGGATTTGAAATATGGCAGGTTGAGCGAAAGGTTGAAACAGGATGGCCAAATACTTGGGAATGTTGCTGAACTAAAAAAAGAATGAAAATGATGAGATATACAAACTTGAACTTTTCTTGAAATGAGAGTTAAAGCAAGAATTTCTCATTTCGTTTTATTTATTGGATTAGTTTTTGGATGTAGGGAAAGTGAGTTTGTATGGCCTTCATTGATCCTTGAAAAAATAGATGTTGGAAATATTGAAATCAATCTCAACGGCAAAATTTCTGAAAACCTACCTCTTTATAGCCAGATCACCCTAGGGTTTTCTTTGCCAATTAATAGGGCGACAATCGCAAATTCGATTTTATTAAAGGAAAATGACCTAGAAATCCCTATTTCTCTGAGCTTAAATTCCGATTATAAAAGCATTCTGATTTCTCCTTTAGGTGTATTGAAGCCAAATACAATTTATACAATTTCCATTTTAAATAGTCTTAAAGGAGCCGATGAAAATACTTTTTCTGCAAAAGAGATCAAATTCAAAACTGTTGATGCGGGGCTACAAGTACTTTCTTTAACTTTTGAGAATTCTGAACAAACCAAAAAAGGTAGGACAGTCAATGTTCCCTTGGATTTTTCTTTGATTATAGATTTTTCCAGTCCGGTTAATCGGCAATCTCTAATTTCAGCTACCAAAATTACTGGTGCTTCTGTACCGAATCTTCAATTTGCTTTTTCCGATAATGACAAAAAAATTTCTATTACAAGTTCAGCGCCATTGAATGATTTGACCAAGTTCACTTACGAAATATCCAATGCATTGAAAGGTGCCGAAGGTCAAGGATTTGCCGAAGTAAAAAAAGAATTCTTCACAAGTCATCGCTCAGACAATGCTTTTCCCGTGATTTCGGAGGAGGAATTGCTCACCAAAGTTCAGGAACAGACATTCAAGTACTTTTGGGATTTTGGACATCCCAACAGCGGCATGGCAAGGGAAAGGAACACCTCCGGAAATTTGGTGACTTCCGGCGGCACGGGATTTGGTTTGATGGCTATTTTGGTAGGCATTGAAAGAGGATTCATCACCCGCCAACAGGGCATTGAAAGGTTTGTCAAAATCATAGACCTCCTAGGACAGGCAGACCGCTTTCATGGAGCTTGGGCGCATTGGATGGATGGGAATACCGGAAAAGTAATCCCTTTCAGTGCCAAAGACGACGGAGGGGATTTGGTGGAGACCGGATTGTTGGTACAGGGATTATTGACTGTCAAGGCCTATTTGAATCCTGGAATTCCTTCGGAAAATTCTTTGGCCGAAAAAATAGATGTGCTATGGCGTGGAGTCGAATGGAATTGGTACACCCGTGGGGGTCAGGATATTTTGTATTGGCATTGGTCACCGGAATTTGGTTGGGACATGAACCTACCCATCCGTGGATACAATGAATCACTTATTGTCTATGTTTTGGGAGCAGCTTCACTGACCCATCCCATTGACCTTCCGGTGTATGAAAAAGGCTGGGCAAACAACGGGGCCATGAGAAATGGAAAAATGTTTTATCAGATTCCTTTGCCATTGGGATATGATTTTGGCGGGCCTCTCTTTTTTGCCCATTATTCGTTACTCGGATTGGATCCGAGAAACCTTTCTGACCAATATGCCAATTATTGGACCCAGAATATAAACCATTCCCGAATCAACCAAGCCCATGCCATCAGCAATCCACTTGGGTTTGCGGGGTATTCAGAATCCAGTTGGGGATTGACGGCAAGTGATAACCATCTCGGATATAACGCCCATTCTCCGACCAATGATTTGGGGGTGATTTCGCCCACGGCAGCTTTGTCCTCTTTTCCTTACACCCCGGTCGAGTCCATGAAGGCGCTCCAATTTTTCTATTACAAGATGGGAGAAAAGCTTTGGGGACAATACGGATTTTATGATGCATTCAACATCACCGAACAGTGGTACGCCGATTCGTATTTGGCCATAGACCAAGGTCCGATTATCGTCATGATAGAAAATCACAGAACCGGATTGCTATGGAATTTATTTATAAAGGACCGGGAAGTTCAGGCAGGTTTGGATAGGTTAGGATTTACATACTAAAGTCAAACCATCTTTTATTTCTTCAAATCATCTAAAAACTGTGGATAATTTCCGAAATTAGTTTGCTATTCTCAAACCTGGAATATTCAAAGACTACCCCAAAAAATATCAATATGAAAAGATTACACTGGTTTTTAGTTTATGTGGTATTGCTTTCATTTGTTTTGGCTTGTAACCCTTCCAAAGAAAATATGTCCTTGGAAGAATTGTATACTTACAAAGCAGATTCCATCATTTCCATCATGACTTTTGAGGAAAAAATCGGGCAGCTGAATCTACCTGCTTCCGGAGATTTTACCACCGGTTTGGCTTCAAGTTCTAACATCGCAGAAAAGATCAAAGCAGGAAGTGTAGGTGGATTGTTCAATATCAAAACTGCTGAAAAAATAAGGGCTGTTCAGAAAATTGCGGTCGAAGAAAGCCGGCTGAAAATCCCATTGATTTTTGGGATGGATGTTATCCACGGATACGAAACCCTTTTCCCGATTCCAATCGGCATGTCCAGTATTTGGGATATGGAATTGGTAGAGAAATCGGCACGTATCGCTGCCATCGAAGCAAGTGCAGATGGGATCAACTGGACTTTTTCGCCCATGACGGATATTTCCCGTGACCCAAGATGGGGCAGGGTTTCTGAAGGAAGCGGTGAAGATCCATACCTTGGGGCTCAGATTGCCAAAGCAATGGTCAATGGTTATCAAGGGGATGATTTGAAACTCAATAATACGATTATGGCTTGTGTCAAGCACTTTGCCTTGTACGGCGCACCGGAAGGCGGTAGGGATTACAACACTGTCGATATGAGCCGCATCAGGATGTACAATGAGTATTTTTTGCCTTACAAAGCCGCGGTCGATGCCGGGGTTGGATCGGTGATGACATCATTTAATGAGGTGGAGGGAATACCGGCTTCTGCCAATAAATGGCTGATGACTGATGTATTGAGAACTCAATGGGGTTTCGAAGGTTTTGTGGTGACTGATTATACCGCAATCAATGAAATGATTGACCATGGTATTGGGGATTTACAAAAAGTATCTGAACTTTCTCTCAAAGCAGGAGTAGACATGGACATGGTCGGGGAGGGCTTTTTGACCACTTTAAAGAAATCCTTGGATGAAGGTAAAATCACAGAAAAGCAGATTGATGACGCCTGCCGAAGGATCTTGATCGCAAAATTCAAGTTGGGTTTATTCGATGATCCCTACAGATATGCCGATCCTGAGCGCGCGAAAAAGGAAGTGTTTAATGCGGAAAACCGTCAAGTTGCAAGAGAAATTGCTGCCCAATCCTTCGTTTTGCTCAAAAACAAAGACAATATTTTACCTATCCAAAAGAAAGGAACCATTGCCCTGATTGGGCCGCTTGCCGACAACAAGGAGAATATGGCAGGGACCTGGAGTGTGGCAGGAAGATTTGACCAAGCCATCTCTCTTTCTGAAGGATTGAAAAAAGCTGTCGGAGACAATGCCAATATCATCTATGCCAAAGGGGCAAATGTGGTTGCTGATTCCTTATTGGAATCTCGGGTGAGTATATTTGGAAAGCCAACTTACCGTGACAACCGTCCTGCGGATGTGCTCATTCAAGAGGCTTTGGCAGCGGCAAAAAATGCTGATGTCATCGTAGCTGCATTGGGTGAATCCGCTGAAATGACAGGTGAAGCTTCAAGTATGAGCGATATCGAATTACCGGAAAACCAAAGGGATTTGCTAAAAGCTTTGCTCAAAACAGGCAAGCCTGTCGTCATGGTCTTATTTACAGGAAGGCCATTGGCTTTGACTTGGGAAGAAGAAAATGTGCCTGCGATCCTGAATGTATGGTTTGCAGGAAGTGAAGCTGGAGATGCCATCGCCGATGTGTTGTTTGGAGATGTCAATCCATCCGGTAAACTCAGTGCAACTTTCCCACAAAATGTAGGACAGGTACCGATATATTACAACCATAAAAATACCGGCCGACCACTTCCTGAAGGACAGTGGTTCCAAAAATTCCGATCCAATTACCTCGATGTATCCAATGATCCGCTTTATCCTTTTGGATTTGGATTGAGTTATACTGATTTCAAATATGGTGATCTGAAGTTGAGTGGGACTTCGCTTAAAGGAAATCAGACTTTAAAAGCAAGTATAGAACTCACTAACTCGGGCAAATATGATGGTAAGGAAGTAGTCCAATTGTACATCAGGGATGTCGTGGGTTCAGTGACCAGACCTGTCAAGGAATTGAAAGGTTTTCAAAAAGTGCTATTGAAAGCAGGAGAAACCAAAACCATAACTTTCGAAATCACACCTGAAGACCTCAAATTCTATAATTCTGACCTGAACTTTGTCTGGGAGCCTGGTGAATTTGAAATCATGGTGGGAGGAAACTCACGGGATGTGAAGAAGGCTAAAGTGGATTGGAAGGAGTAGTGGTCAGTATTCAGTGGTCAGTATTCAGTGATCAGTCGCAGTTTGCAGAACAATTACCTTTGAGGTTTTTTTGAACCTCGAAGGTATTTAGGAAGAATGAAGTCACTCTCAATAAACAGTCTTAGCGGTGGGTTAGGAGTCTCAGCGAGAGGAACAAACTGAATCCCTGTTCCAAAGAAAAATTGAATTTAGAATCCTGCCTTTTTATCCATTTGGATATTGGGCAGGATTTTTAATGTTTGATGATGGTGTGTTTCTTCAAAATGATCTGAAACAATAATTAAAGCTAATTTTCTAAACAATATCTATGAATATCCAATATCAATTAGTATCAAATCGTATATAGTTGAACATTGATATTTAAAAAACAGCTTGTTTTTATTGCGATTTAGGCGGATATTATTGCTTTACAAACCCAATAAACCATGAAAATCCGTCTGTTTTTATTTTTCTTTTTTCTTCATTTTTCAATAACATCATTTGCCCAATCTCCCGAAAAGCCCAATATCCTTTGGATTTCGGTGGAGGATATCAGTCCGCTGTTGGATGTGTATGGTGACAACAGCATCAAAACACCAAATATCAGCCGATTGGCCAAGGAAGGGATTGTGTTTACCGATGCATTCGCTACAGCAGGGGTCTGTGCACCAAGTCGGAGCAGCATCATTACGGCGATGTACCCTGTGAGCATCGGAACGCATAATATGCGCACTGGACCACACTATGCTTATCGAGAACCTGAGGCTGAGGTATACCAGACCTACTACAAACAGAAAGATATCAACGGTAAAAATGTCCCTGAATACGCGGCTGTTCCCCCGCCATTTGTCAAAGTCTTTACAGAATACCTCCGGGCTGCAGGTTATTTCACCACCAATGCCGCCAAGACCGATTACCAATTCAACGCTCCGATGACTGCTTGGGATGAAATCGGAAGGGAGGCACATTACAAAAACCGGGCTCCCGGTCAGCCATTCTTCGCAGTTTTCAACCATGAAATCACACATGAGTCGCGGGTTTTTGGTAAGAAAGCCGATCCCATGCTTTCAGATATTCAGAATATCAAAATACCTGCCTATTTCCCGGATTTGCCTGTGGTGAGACAGGATGTAGGGCGCGTTTATTCCAATATCATGGAATTGGATCAGCAGGTCGGGACATTGCTGAAGGAACTCGAGGATGCAGGATTGTTGGAAAGGACCATCATCTTTTTTTGGTCGGATCATGGCGGTCCTTTGCTGAGGCAAAAGCGGGCAGTCGGTAATTCAGGACTGCATGTCCCGTTAATCGTCCGCCTGCCAAATGGGCAAATGGCCGGTACAAAAGTAGAAGACATCGTTTCATTGATGGACTTGGGTCCAACCGTAATGTCATTGGCAGGAATTGAACCGCCGGAGTACATGCATGGGAAGGCTTTTTTGGGAAAATACAAAAGCAAAAACTCACACCAATATGCCTTTGGTTCTGCTGACCGTTTTGATGAAGCAGTGGACATGAGCCGGTCAGCGATAGACGGGAGATTTGTTTATATCAGGAACTTCCGGCCGGAATTGCCGCTGATTTACCGAAACGCCTACCGGGAACAGATTGACATGACCAAGGCGTTGATAGAAATGGACCAAGACGGAAAGTTGACAGGAGGGGCGGCTTATATTTTCATGAAAACCAAGCCTCAAGAAGAATTGTATGATTTGGCCAATGATCCCTATGAAATCCATAACCTTGCCCAATTGCCTGAATACAAGGAAAAGTTGATGGAAATGAGGACTGCGTTAAGCAAATGGCAATTGGAGGTAAAGGATTTGGGATTTGTTCCGGAATCTGACTTGGTCAATATGATGTGGCCGGGCATGGTGCAACCTGAGACAGCAAAGGTTGAATTTGAAAGTTCAGGAGGAAAAATGACCTTATCTTCTGTCACCGAAGGAGCAAGTATCGCCTATCAGGTAGATAATGAAATAGGAGGGAAGCGGTGGAGGTTGTACCACGAGCCTATTCCTGAAGCCAAAAACATTGCCGCAAGGGCAGTTAGAATCGGATACAAAACCTCGGAAATCAGCTATTTTAAATAAATCAACATGAAATCAAAAATCACTTTTCTCTTTTTGCTTCTCTCTTTAACAATGAACCTTATGGCACAGATCCCGGCTAATTATGACGAAAGCAAAGTTCCTGACCTGATCTTACCCGATCCATTCGTCAGCCTTAAAGGAAATCCGATACTGACTGTTGAGGATTGGGAAAATATCCGCAGACCTGAGATTTTGATGCTTTTTGAAGAAAATGTATATGGACAGATCCCAAAAGATTTTGATGATATTTCATTTTCAGAAGTGACAAAAAGTCAAAATCCTTATCCAAGTATTGCTATTCTAAAGGAGATTGATTTAAAGGTTTCCCGTGAAGGAAAAACCCACACCATGCGCTTGAATGTGTTTATTCCCAAAAATGGCAAAGGACCTTTTCCTGTTTTTTTGCTGATCAATTACCAACCCCCATACGCAGATGGAAAATTGGTCGAGGAAGGGTTTTGGGCGGTAAAGGAATTGGTAGAAAAGGGATATGCGACTGCTTCCTTTCACGTGGAGACGGTGGCACCCGATGACAAAAATAGATTTTCAAAAGGGGTAATTGAAAGCCTGTATCCGGAACAATTGGGCCAAAAAGACGGTATGCGGGCATTGGGAGCTTGGGGTTGGGGAGCGATGCGGGCGATGGATTACTTCGAAAAAGAATCGTTGATCGATGCAAACCGCGCGGTATTGGTGGGGCATTCAAGATCTGGAAAGGCAGCGCTTTGGGCAAGTGCCAATGATCCCCGATGGGCGGTGACGATCCCCAACGAATCAGGGTGCGGCGGTGCAGCTTTGTCTAAGAGAAAATTTGGAGAAACAGTCCAAGTCATCAATACGGCATTTCCCCATTGGTTCAATGATAATTTCAAAGCATTCAATGGGAAAGAAGAATTGTTGCCGCTCGACCAACACATGTTGGTTTCACTGATCGCGCCACGGGCGGTTTATTTTTCCAGTGCAAGGGAAGACAGGTGGGCAGACCCCAAAGGAGAGTACCTTTCGATGAAATTGGGTAGCAGGGTATTTCCTTTGATTTATGGAAAAAAGGTAGGTTTTCCTTTAGACTTTGAGGAGTTGAAAGAGCCGGTTATTCAACCATTCGCAGGTTACCATATCCGAGAAGGCGAACATGATCTCACTCTGGAAGACTGGAAAAGCTATATGGATTTTGTGGAATTGAATTTGGGGGAAAAGTGAGTTTTATAGATCATAGACCATAGTCGATAGACCATAGTTCGTCAGGGTCTTTGCACTTTAGCGTGAGACAAATCCAGCTTCTGGAGCAGCAGGATGGCGAGAAACCTTCCTTAGTAATTTTTCTTGGATTTTCCTTTTGCGACTTAGGGTCTTAGCGGGAAATATATTTTGCTTTGTGGCTCCGTACCTTTGCGGGCTTTTTACCTTTTGCGCCATTGCGCCTTAGCGTGAAATAATTTTTTTTCCTTTGTGCCTCAGTGTCTTTGTGGGATTTATATACTTTCTTACTTTGCGTCGCTGCGTCTTTGCGTGATCTTTAAAATATGAAAAATCAAAAACACCTTTTCCAGTTCCCTGAGGACATCCATTACCTAAACAGCGCTTACATGTCGCCTTTGCTCAGATCAGTGGAAGAAATCGGCATAGAAGCCTTGATCCGAAAAAGAAACCCCACTTCCATCCAACCCAAGGATTTTTTTGAGAATGCCGAGATCCTCAAAAGCAATTTTGGGAAGTTGGTAAACTGTCCGGCAAAGCAAGTCGCCATCATCCCCGCTGCCTCCTATGGATTGAGTACAGCGGTCAACAACCTTCCAAAAGACAACGGAAACACCGCATTGGTGGTGTCTGAGGAATTTCCAAGTGGTTATTATGCGATAGAGAAATGGTGCAGAGACAACCATAAATCTCTCCAAACCATTAAAGCGCCGGAAACTTTGGAGAAAAGAGGTGAAAAATGGAATCAGGCAATCCTCGAAGACATCAATGAAGACACGGCTGTCGTCCTCATGTCGACAATCCATTGGACAGATGGGACACTTTTTGACCTAGCCGAAATAGGCCGGAAGTGCAAAGAAAACGACACCTTCTTCATCCTGGACGGAACTCAGTCTGTTGGCGCTTTACCGATCGATGTGGAAGCATGTCAGATTGATGCGCTGATCTGCGCGGGGTACAAATGGCTGATGGGCCCTTATTCGATCGGGTTGGCGTATTATTCGGAGTATTTTAATAATGGGATTCCATTGGAGGAAACTTGGGTCAACAGAAGCAATGCCCAAAACTTCTCCGGCTTGACCAATTATGTGGATGATTATGCACCAGGTTCAGGGCGATACAATGTCGGCGAATACGGCAACTTTATCCTGCTGCCGATGATGAATGCAGCGATCGAGCAGATTTTGGAATGGAAAACAGACAATATCCAATCTTATTGCCATGAACTTACCCAGCCTTTGATAGCCTACCTGAGTGAAAATGGATATTGGGTTGAAGAGGATAAGTTCAGGGCAAAGCACCTGTTTGGGTTTTTGTTGCCACAATCAATTTCTCAGGAGACACTGCTTCAAAAGCTGCAGGAAAAGAAAATCTATGTCTCAGTCCGCGGCAAAGCTATCCGCCTTTCTACCCATTTGTACAATACAGAAGAGGATATTGCCATGCTAATAAGGACTTTGGGGGAGGTTTAGGTTTGGTTAAAATAAATTCCTTGTTTTGATTAAAGAGAAACTGTCTTTGTGACTTTTGTCCGCAAAGTAAAAATAGCTTTTGAAGTATCTTTGTTTCCCAAAACCCCAAGCACCATGAAATACTTTGCCATTTTCCTTTTCGCCCTTACTTTTTTGGGCAGCTGCAATTCAAAAACTTCTGAGAACTCCGAGGTTTCAGGTAAAGTGGAAGAAGTAGATGCGGTTACTTTCAAAAACCTCTTGGCTTCTGGAAATGGGATTGTTTTGGATGTGAGAACTCCTGAGGAAGTGGCACAGGGAATCATTCCTGATGCTTACGTGATCGATATCTACCAAAGTGGATTTGAAGAAAAACTCCAAAGCTTACCCAAAGACAAGGAAGTATATGTCTATTGCGCAGTGGGAGGCAGAAGCCGTCAAGCCGCAGATATTCTTTTGAACAATGGATTTACGAAAGTCTATAACCTCAGTGGCGGGATTGTGGATTGGAAGAAAAATGGGTTTGAAGCGGTAAAGGCAGATTAGAAAGTTGTGAAACGAAAGCTAAAAATTTACTACTTTCAGAAATACTTTTAAAATTTTTAAAATCTGAAATATCGAAATACAAACTTTCCTAATAATCAGTAAATATCCAATATGAAAAAAGATGCAACACTTATAGCCTGTTTATTTCTTTTTGTAACAAGTTGTTTCGGTCAGACAAAGAGAGTATATCATGAGTATGAACAGACAGCATCAGATTTTGATATTGTAAGATGGAATATTTCAAAAGATAACCTGCCAAATCATCATTTAAGTGAGGAGATAGATAGATATGGTAGGGTAATTGAAATTAAATTTTATGAGAAAAATTCCACTGTTTTTAATAGGCTTTGCTATTTGGTTTCTTGGATAAAATTTGAGTATCCTGACGATTCTACTATAATTCAATATAACCTTAATGGTTACGGAGAAACGGAAAGTAATTTTGAATGTGAATCACCTTCAAAAGTGACATATTATTTAAGTAAAGATCAGAAGCAAATTTTAGCCTCTCAAATTGAATTTCAAATAGATACATCATTCTATTTGAAAAATGGATGGACAATAGAAGGAATAAAAGAAACATTACAAGAAATTAAAGTAAATCAAAAAACTTATCAGACAGTTGAATATTATTCAAAGTCTATAGCCAAATACAATGGAAAGTTTCCTGTTTCTAACGAATTTGAGATTGAATCTTACAGTTACAATTCAATTGAAAAAGAGGAAATAGAAAAGGGATTGAAATTTAAATAATAGCTTTTCAAAACCTATTTGATTAATAGGTGTATTTTTTAATCATGAATTTATTTAAAATGTAATTTGATATATTTATTTTTTCAAAATAATATAATCATCATAGGATAGATTTTAGTTTTGCAAAACTCTAACTTTTGACTTTTTTCCAATAACCAAATAACCTCTAACCCAATAACCAATAACCAACCCTCAATCCACCCTCTTACTCGTCTTCAGGTACGCCATCAGGTCCACGATTTCTTTTTCGGTCAAGTTGGAAAATAAGCCCGGAGGCATCAGGGAAACAGGAGTCACTTCTTTGGATAGGATACTGGATTTGTTGATGATGACAGGTTCCTGACCGACCACCCGCAGCGTCAATTGCCTTTGTGTTTCATTGATCACATTGCCTGAATAGGTTCTACCATCACGGGTATTGATCACGACCATTTTGTAATCATCCTGGATCTCGGCACTTGGTTCCAAAACATTCAGTAGGATATATTCTGTATCGGCGCGGTTTGAACCTGTCAAATCCGGCCCAATCACACTTCCTTCACCAAACATCTTGTGGCAACTTCCACAGGTATTTTGGAAAATTTTCTTTCCGGCTTTCAAATCAGCAGAAGAAAGAGAGGATGGATTAATCATCGCCCTATATTTTTTATAAGCTGCTTCATCACTTGCAACCTGCTCGATTGGACCCCAAACTTCAATAAAACCACTTCCCACTACACGGAGTAATTGCCTCGCGACACCTGCCGGAACTTCACTTTTGGCAATCCTTTTTTCCTTGATTTCTTTGGTCAACATGCCGCCATACCGTTGCCTGGAAGAAAGCGTCTGCATGGCTGCGAGTTTTTCCTCGGGATTGAATTTGGAGAAATTGTCGATCAGTAATTTACCCAATGCTTCATTGTCAAAAGCTGCAATGGATTTGATTGCATCAAGTTTCATTGCTGGTTCCTGCAATAGTTTTGGCAACTCGGCCTGAAGTTCTTTTTGTTGTTGCGCGGTCAGCGTTTGAAGGGCTTTTTTCCTTTGATCGATGGGAGCATTTTTGTTTTTGAGCAAAGCAAAAGCCCTTTGTGTGGCCTCCGTATCCCCAAATAGACCGGATATTTCCTGAGCTAGTATCTTCGATTTTCCACTGGATTGTTGGAGTTTGTCCGATACGGTTTTCCAGTTTTGTGGGATTTTCAAGTCTGTACGTCCTTCCATTCCCGCCAACATGCCTGTCAAAAGATGCTCTGTGTTTGATCCTCCTTTTCCGATCAGTGCTACCAATTTTTCCAATTCGTCCTCATCCACAGCCCTTCGGGCAATGTATTGGGTGACCAATGGGATTTTTGAGAAATTGGAAAGTGCCAAAAATCTGTCAGGATTTTCCGCCATTAGGGGTTCAATGCTATACCAGATGAGTTTAGGCAGGTTGTGGTCATTGGCGTCTTCCCCATGTAGGACAAGATTACCAGCGATTTCCCATTTATCCGCTGTTGACATCCTTTGGATAGCAGATGCGAGATACAAACGGACAACAGGGGAGGGGTCATCTTTTGCCATTACCCTAAACTTGGAAACCGCCGCAGCAGACGGCTTCATGTTCTCGCAGAGTAATTGGATGGCCCAAGCCCGTACATGTGGGTCTTTGTCAGAGAGCGCTTGGACCAGTTGCTGTTCGGTAAATCCCCCTGTCAGGTGCAGAGACCACATTGCCCGTAATCTCCAATCGGGGTTTTTGTCTTTTTCGAAAATGGCTTTCAATTCCGCATTGGTAGTGGCTTGGAGCTTTCCGTTTACTTTCCTTTTGTGAAGGATTCCCCTGGCGCGTCTCGCATGCCAGTCACTTGGATTGGTTTGGAGGCTGACCAATTGCTTATCGCTCATTTTATTCAAATCAGAATACCTGCCTTCAAAGTCTTTTGCTAGGGATTTTTCAGGTGCAATCCTGAATATCCTGCCCGTCTCTTCATTCAAAACTTCCTTTCCGCAAATGTCCGCATCGTGCCAATCCAAGGCATAAAGTGCTCCGTCCGGTCCGATTTCCATGCTGAATCCAACCCATTGGGCATTGTTAGCTACCATAAATTCATCACCGTGCTTTCCCTGATAGCCTGATCCTTTGGGAACCAAAATGTCAGAAAGTACCGCATGTTCATGGATATTGGCCATAAAAATCTTTCCCTGCTCTTCTTTTGGGAAGGCATCAGACTGGTAAACCCGCGCTCCGCCATGTGCTGAACGGTGGCTGTGGTCAGCGATGGTTTTGATGTCTTCATAGACATAAGGATTGAAATGCTGTCCTCCTTGTCGGTGGTAAATCCCGCCGGGAATCACGTGCCACAGGTGAGGAATCACGCAGGCGGTCATCAAAAGCTGCCCTTTGGCATCGTAGTCTATGCCCCAAGGATTGCTAAATCCATGTGCCACAACCTCGAATCGGTCTTTGACAGGATGGTAACGCCACACGCCACCGTTGATATCAACGCCTTCTTTTTCCAGTAGGTCCTCAGGAAAGGCATCATTGTGGTAGTAGAGTTTTGCATCACCGTTAGGTTTGCGGATTTTGGAAGGAGTGGCAAACCCCTGCAAGCCATACAGCCAACCATCCGGTCCCCAATGTAAACTGTTGAGTGTTTCGTGTCTATCGAGTATTCCCCAACCTGTGAGCAGGATTTCAATTTTGTCCGTATCGGCTTTGTCATCTCCATTTTTGTCAGGGATAAATAGCAAGTTGGGCGGAGCACCTACATAAACGCCGTCAAATCCCACAGCAATGGCTGCAGGAAAGGCCAATCCTTCAATAAAAACCTTTTTGCTGTCCGCGACACCATCGCCGTCAGTATCCTCCAAAATCAGAATGCGGCTGTCTCCCGAACTGGAAAAACCATATCCCCGGGATTCATAATCTTTGTTTTCTGCAATCCAAAGCCTGCCCCGATCATCCCAGCAAAATGCCATGGGTTGGGTCATCATCGGTTCGGATGCCCATACATTCACCTTAAATCCGGCTTTGACAGTCATCGCTTCCACTGCCTCCTGAGGGCTGAGAAACTTTGCCTCTCTTCCTTCCCTTTGTGCCAAGGCCCAAAGCTCAGTGGTATTGTACATGCCTTCTTTTCCTGAGAATTGTCCCCAAGTTTCAGTCATTTTCACATCATTGAGTTCGCCGGTATAGACGACGAGCTGGTGCTTGAGCGTTTCAATTTTCCCCTTGGGAATAGCCCAATCTCCATCCCGGGTAAATGCAGGACCCAATCCCAACTGACCATCCACCCGCCATTTGTTTGGATATCCTCTGTTTTCGGGATGGTCAAAAATCGCAACATTGGCCATGTCCTCCCGTCCTTCGACCTGCATGGCCACATTGACCCACATCGAAGGTTGGCCTTCAGCACTTTCATTTTTCTGGCGTGCAGCATTCACTATTTCACCTTTGATGCCTTCCTTCCATGGCATTCTTAGAAATAAACTCCCGTAATCATATTTGCCGATCACGATATCTTTGATCGCTTCTCCTTTCCATTCCAGATCCAAAAAGTATTTTCCGCCCTCTTCTCTCATACTCCAGTTTTGGGTTTCTTCCATAACTGTTTCTCCAGCTTCATCCAATAGGTGGTAAACGGTCTGCCATTTTACTTCGGTACCTTCCTTTTCGACAATGTTGGAAGCGACTTTCTTCCAATAATCCCCCTGCGGATTGTGGAAATAATCCCGGTCGTTGACTCTTGTAAATCCCCAATACAATCCTGTTTGATGTTTGTGGTGTCCGGGGCTGTATTCTGTTAAGAGGCCTTTGTTGTCAGGTGCAACTATCGGATGTATATATGGTCTGAAATCATCCTTCGCATTTTGGACCAAAATCGGTTCGTTTTCTCCTTGTCGAAAAATAGAAATGGTTCCTTTTTCAAGATCTTCCTCCAACCTCAATGTCGTTGGTTCGGTAGATTCTGATAGATTGAATGTTTCAGTAGCATTTTTTTTGCAGCTAATGAAAAGAAGTAAAACAATAATAGCAAGCAGATTTTGGATGGATTGGGTTTTCATGTTGGGTAATTTTTATTGATTTCGAAGGAAAATCCTGCATTTGCAATAGGATGAATTTCAAGTCTTTAATATAAGGATTGTTACCGAAAAACCTTATCTTAAAATTGAAGAAGGGATGGCATGGGTGACAATCAGCATAATATTCAAACTCAAAGTTGTATTTCGATTTTCATTTTTTAGAATTAAATCAAAATCTATAAGGAAATTCCTGTTTCAGCCACTGAAATAAATTCCGGTCTTAGTTTATCCTTATTTTTTGTAGCTTGAAATTCCATTTAAAACCATCTACAATGAATAGAATTTACTGCCTTTTGGTGTTGCTTTTTGCAATGCTGATTCAGCCATTGCAGGCACAAAAAACCGATGAAGTTTACAACCAAAAAATCCGGGAATTTACCACAGACAAGCGCTTTCTTCCTGAATTCCTTTTGGACGTAGTCGATCATCCTACGATTCCTTCCCCGCTCAAACATTTTGGACATATCATCGGTGCGGAAGGACAGGTTCACCGCTCTTCTGAGATTTATGGGTATTACCAAAAACTCGCGGACACTTCTCCTTTGGTGCATATGCAGGAGATGGGGAAAACCGAAGAGGGTAGGCCTTTTTTCCTTATCGTCATCGGCAATGAGGATGCAATCAAGCGCCTTGACCATTACAAAAGCCAGTTGGCAAAATTAGCGGATTCCCGAAAAACAAGTCCTGAACAGGCAGAGACCATCATTTTGGACAGCAAGCCTGTGTATTATGTCAGTGGCGGCATGCATGCCACCGAGATGGGTTCACCGGAGGCGCTGATGGAACTCGCGTACAGATTGGCAACTTCCCAATCTTCCGATATCAAAGATATCCGTGACAATGTGATCACTGTCATCAACCCCATTTCTGAACCTGATGGCTTGGACAAGCAGGTAGATTGGTACTATCGCTATTCCAAAGGCCGCAAAGAATTTGATGATGGGTTTCCAAGATCTTCTCCTTATTGGGCCAAATATGTCTTCCATGACAATAACAGGGATGGTTTGCAGGTTTCGCAGGAAATCACCAAATCCATTTTCAAGGGCTTTTTTGAGTTTCATCCAACGGTGATGCTTGACTTGCACGAGTCGGTTCCCTTGCTATACATTTCTACAGGAACAGGTCCTTACAACGATTTTGTGGATCCGATTACTGTCAGCGAATGGCAGATCATGGCTAACCATGATGTGGCAAAAGTAGCTTCTGAAGGATTGCCTGGAGCGTTTACCTGGGCATTTTATGATGGTTGGTGGCCGGGTTATGGCATTTGGGTAGCGAACAATCACAATTCCAACGGCCGCTTTTATGAAACTTATGGCAATGCGGGAGCAGATACTTACCTGAGAGATTTGAGCAATGCGAGATTTGCCGGAGATCTTGTCACTTCCAAAGAATGGTACCGTCCGGACCCTGCCACAGGAAAAGTCTATTGGTCATTTAGAAACAACATCAACTATACCATGACCGGTGTCCTCGCTTCGCTGTCCTATGCCGCCAATAATGGTAAAATGCTGCTTCAGAATTTTTATAAAAAAGGATATAACAGTGTCGAAAAGGGGAAAACTGAAGGTGCAAAAGCTTTCACCATCGCCAAGGACCAACGAGACCCTGCCATGGTGGCTTACCTTGCGAAGCAGATGATGCTTCAGGGTATCGAAGTCCATGAGTCAGATAGTGATTATGTGGTGTTGTCAGAACAACCGTATAGAAATCTTGCAGTTTCACTTTTGACCCCTCAGGCATATCCCAAAGATGCCAAATATCCTCCTTATGATGCGATCGCTTGGACATTGCCTTACCTTTATGGCGTAAAGGTAGTATCCAAAGACAGCATCGATTTTGATATTTCTTCTCTCAAGTTGCTGACAGAAAATCCAAAATATGTAGGTAAAGTCGAAGGTCAGGGAAGTACCTATTTATTGAAATATAAGGCACAAAATACCGTGCTTCCGGCCTTGTATGCCGTCAAAGCTGCCAACAAAAATGCTGAAATCACCATTCTTCCCAAGCAGACTGTTGTCGATGGAGATACTGTTTCGGCAGGGGCCATTTTGATCAAAAAAATCAATGCTGACCAAGCCAAAAAATTAGCTTCGGATTTTGGATTGGATCTGAAATCAGGAGGTACCAATATCGCTGCTGCAGATCAGCAGGCTGTCAAATTGCCGAAAGTGGCCATCTACCATACTTGGTACAATACCCAAGATGAAGGTTGGTCGAGGTACACTTTCGAAGAAAGAGGAATTCCCTACACATCAATTGACAAAGACGATTTGAAAGCCGGCAATCTGAAATCCCGATTTGATGTCATTTTGATACCAAGGGTAAATGGAAATGCCAAACGTTTTGTGCATGGAGTGGATAAAAAATTTGGACCGATGCCATATACCAAAACTGCAGAGTTTCCATCCCACGGCTTCCCTGATGCGACTAGTGATATGACCGGCGGCCCCGGATTTTTGGGAGTAGATAATTTGAAAAAGTTTGCTGAAGAAGGTGGATTGCTCATCACTCTGGACAATACGAGCACCATCATGTCCGAGCTTGGTATCATTTCCGATTTGACTCCTGCCGATCAGGGAGCCTTATTTCACCCAGGTTCCATTGTCAATGCCAAAGCAAGGAATACAGGACATCCTGTTCTTTTTGGCTATTCGGAGACATTCTCCATCTTCCGTGGAAATGGGCCATTGCTACAGACTGACAAGTATAACCGTAATATGATGCTGGTACAATATGGTAACAAGCCACTGAAAGATGAACTGGAATTTGAAGGTCCGATAATGGGTATGCCTGATAAGCCCAAGGTGGAGAAACCTGCCAAATCCGAAGCGAAAGATGCTCCTTATGTGGTTGCTGGTATGGTGAGAAATGAGGATAAAATCGTTGGTCACGGCGCTGTTTTTAATGTGCCTTTGGGCAATGGAAATGTCCTTGCCTTTACTTTCGATCCGCTTCACCGCTACCTCAACCATGCTGACGCACCGATGGTATGGAATGCCATCATCAATTGGGACAGGATGAGGTAAAAGTATTTTTGATTTATTGAATCCCGCAGATGTTCTGGGAATTTTGGGTACGTTTTTCCCCATTAAGTTTCAGGATATCTGCGGTATTTTTTTGTTCAGGGAATTTTTGGTCTGGTATTTAGATATGGGGTTGGTAGATGGGATTCCTTTTTCACTTCAAATCCAAAGAATGTGTAACGCTTTCCATTCTGGTATTCTTTAAATTGAACAATACTAACCAAGCAAAATATGAAAGCATTAGGAATAATTTTAGCAATTATCGGAGCAATTGGTACACTTATGTTTGGAATACAGGCAATGCAGGATTCTGAAAGTTTCAATTTGTTTGGGATGGACATTGCGGTAAGTACCGCCAATTGGACTCCTGTGATTATCAGTGTTGCCCTTTTGATTATTGGAGTAATCATGTCTAGAGGCAAGAATTAAAGTTTTTGGTAGAACCCCATGGCAATTATTGGGGTTTCTATTTTTTATACCGTTTTTTAAACCCAGAACAGGTCAGGTGATTGTTTAATTATTAATATTCCAACTCTGTGGGATAGGAAAGATGTTAGACCCGGAACAGGTCACATATTTATAGAAAATCATTGAATCAAATGTCGCCCGACCGGGAACCGGTCGAATGGTATTCGCTACGAATATTTTTTAATTCGACCCCTTCATTGTCGGAGTTTCTGATCGGTTGGTTGTTCAATTATAAATATCTCATCCCTTTGGGATGGGGGAGGTGTTAGTTTATACCATTGAGGCATGTCTCGTCCTGAAAATGGTTGACACTTTTGTTGTTTGAAATTAGTTATTGTTTCAATTTCTAAAGAGTTTCTATTA
>NZ_JAKZAM010000034.1 GCF_022538055.1 Cognataquiflexum nitidum
CGACACCTTGATCAAAAAGTCAGAAAATGTCCTCCAAAACCTCACTCATATAGCTAAATTACAACCTGAGTAGTTACAAAAATTTTAATATCGGTTAATTTCTCTTTGAATATGAAACCTGTAAATAAAATACACTATTCATTTAAAATTGCCAACTGTGTTCTGCTCACTGATTACTGCCCACTGAACACTATATCACTGAACTCCAACCACCCTCCAAACCTCACTCTCCTCATACCTTGGTGTTCCTCCTTTTTTGGTAGCTACAAAAGCGCCCATGGCACAGGCAAAATCGAGAATGTCGTTGGGTGATTTTCCCTGCAGGTAGGTTTTGACAAATCCCGCAAGAAAAGCATCTCCCGAACCAACAGTATCTTCTACTTTGACCTTGTAGCCGGGATGTCTGAAAACTTCCCCGTTTTGGTAAACCATAGCTCCCTTGGATCCTAAGGTCACACATACCATTTTGATAGGGAAGTGGGTTGTAAGGAGTTTACAGCAACTCTCTACATCTGAAGGCACGCTAAAATAATCAGAAACAATCTCCAATTCGTCTTCATTGATCTTTAGGATGTCTGTAAATCCGAGCATGAGCTCGATCTTTTCAAAATCAAAAAACGGAGCACGGAGGTTGATATCAAAAATTTTCAAAGTTGGCAAATGAAGGAGTTGGTACAAAGTCTCCCAACTCACGGTGTTGCGGACAGCCAAACTCCCAAAGATAAAAGCATCGGCATCTTTTACGGCGTTTTTGTTTGCCTCAGACAAACTTATAAAATCCCAAGCAGCAGGCGAAACGATAGTATATTTGATGTTTTCAGGATCCTCATTATGGACGGTCACAGTTCCGGTATGGTGAACGGGGTCTTTTTGCACCAAATCAATTGGAAAATGATAGGATTTGACAAAATCAAGATACCTTGTTCCATAATCATCTATTCCCAATCGGGAAATCATCTGTACATCAAGTCCAAGTTGATTGAGATGCAGGGCGACATTCATGGGTGCTCCTCCGGGGATTTCGTGCTCAGGAAAGCAATCCCAAAGCATCTCTCCATAACATATGACTTTCTTAGGCATGGCTTTTTTGTAGTTCTTTTTGAATTTCTTCCAAGGATTTTCCTTTGGTTTCGGGCATTCTGAAGATTACCCAGAGTAATTGTAATACCATCATCAGGGCAAAGAAGGCAAAGATATTTCCTGCCCCGTAGGTATTTGCAAAGTAGGGGAAAATATTGGCTACGACAGCCGCCAATATCCAATGGGTAAATGAACCCAATGACTGACCAAAAGCACGGAGCTCATTGGGGAAGATTTCTGCAATAAATACCCATATCACCGAGCCTTGCCCGATAGCATGTGATGCAATAAAACCGAATACGAAATAAGGAAGAAGCTGTGGGGGTACAAAACCTCCAAAATAGCTGTAAGCCATCAGGGAAAGTGAGATGATATAGCCCACTGAGCCGATATACATGAGCATTTTTCTCCCGATTCTGTCAATAAGATAAAGGCCAAGCATGGTAGCCACTAGGTTGATCACACCGATCCCAATAGTCGAAAACAGCGCATCTTCTGTTGATATCCCGGCGGATTCAAAAACCCTTGGCGCAAAATAGATGATGGCATTGATCCCCGACATCTGATTGAAAAATGCCATTAAGAAGGCAAAGAAGGAGATTTTCCTAAACTTCGGATTGAAAAGGGCAGAGACTGAGATTTTCCCTTTGATTTCTTTACTCTCAGCAATGGCGAGCTTCATGGCCTCATCTACACCCTCAGGGTCTGTTTTGGTGAGTATTTCCCTTGCCTGGTCATAATCATGCTTTTTGGCGATCAGCCAACGCGGGCTTTTGGGGACTTTGAGGATCAAAACACTGTAAATCAAAGCTGGTATTGCTTCCACACCTAGCATCCATCTCCATGCTTCGTTGAGATTGGCAGTCCCGATCAGGTAATTTGAAAAATAAGCCATAAGGATTCCGAAGACAATGTTGAATTGGTACAAAGCAACCAATTGTCCTCTTCTCTTGGCAGGGGCTATTTCTGAAATATACATGGGCGCGACCACCGATGAGGCTCCAACACCCAATCCTCCAAGAAACCTATAAAACATAAATGTGTTGACGTCGTTTGCCAATGCCGAACCCACAGCCGAGACTAAATAGAAAACACCAATCCAAATAAGTGAATTTTTCCTGCCAAATTTATCAGCAGGTATCCCCCCAAACAATGCACCAAATACTGTCCCATACAATGCCACAGCTACGGCCATGCCATGACTCCAATCATCCAGGTCCCAAAGTTTTTGGATATCCCGTTCTGCACCTGAAATCACAGCGGTATCAAATCCAAATAAGAATCCACCCAATGCTGCGGTGATGGATAAGAACAAAACGTAGTTTTTGCTTTGCATAAATAGGTTTTAGAGTTAGGCGTCTAAAACTAAACAGAAGATCGGAATTTTAAAATTTTGGATATGTTTTGATAGTGATTCAGGTATCATTCAGAAGAGTTTTCTCTCAAAAAATTTCCCTATCCCTTAAAAGATCTAGTTTTGGCTAAATTCAATTTTTTGGTTTTTGGAGTTTAGTATGGATTTCGGGAATCATCATCATAGCCGCTGATCCATACCATTCTTTGAGCTCCATCCTGAGAACCCCTGCCATAATCGCGGGGTCGGTGTTGGTAAGTTGAGCTGCTTCTTCCTTGGTCTCCACGTCAAAAATAAAAATTCCCCTTAATGACTCCTTCCCGAAAAATGGACCAGCTAGTATCAGTTTACCCATTTCTGACAGTTTGGTAATGTTTGCCATGTGGCCTTTTTGGATTTCAGCCCTTTCTTCTGTGGTGTATTCAGCGACGCTGTCACCTGAATAAAGGAAAGCCATGACGTATTTTTTCATGCCAAGGTCATCTGCTTTTAGTTTTTCGGCAAGTTCTGCATCATAATTTCCGTTTTGGGCTTTCAATTCTGAATGAATAACAGAAATGGAGAGAATGAGAAGATAGAGGATAGATTTTTTCATGGCTGAAAATCTTTATTGAAAGATAAGGGAAATGGTATCTGCTTTGGTTCTTAATTTTAGCCAACTCCGAAATCTGTCTTTTTCTTGATTTGAGGGGGATTTATTGAATTTGGCTATTGCCAAAAGCAAGGTATCCTGCCTGTTTTCTCTAAGATTGGCTATGATAGACCTGTTAAGTGTAAAATGATCCAGGTTTGCATAATGTATTTTTGCCTCTTTGGCGATGTCGGTTACCTGCCTGCTGCTAAAGCTATATTCATTCAATTCTCTTTCCAATAGCGCGATTCTCAAATCTTTATCTTTTATCAGAGCTTCGTTTCTTTCATAGAGGTCTTTGAGGATATCAGAACGGAGAATATTGATGTCCATTCCTTGATCCCCACTTTGTCTCACTTTCAGATAAGTTTTGTCCAATTTGAAAGCAACAAGTTTTTTTTCGATTTGAGCAATTTCGTTTTCTCCAATTCTGTCTCCGATCAATGAAATCTCAATCAAACTGCTGTCAGGATTGTATTTATAATTTCTTGAAATCACTTGTGTTCCAGTAAAGTCAAATTCTGTGTTGACAAATTCTGTTGCCGATTTTTGCCAAAATGTTCTCTTTACAATATTGTATGCTAGATAAACACTTGGAATAATGGTCAGTAAGGTAAAAATTGAAATGTAGGTACGTACGGTCTTCTCTCTCTTTGAATCAATAAATTCCTTTTTTGGAAATTTCATAAACCTTACGATCAGATAAGTGGAAAGGCTGATAAAAACCGAATTGATAAAAAAGAGGTAAAATGCACCAAGGAAGTAATAGATGTTGCCGGTAGCTAAACCATACCCGGCTGTACAGAGTGGGGGCATCAACGCTGTCGCTATGGCTACTCCGGGAATGGCATTGCTTTTCTCTTTTCTAGAACCGGCCACTATACCCGCTAAGCCTCCAAACAAAGCAATCAAAACATCCCATATAGAAGGTTCTGTCCTTGCGAGTAGTTCAGATTGGGCATCATTGAGAGGAGTAAATGAAAAGTAAACAGTGGAAGTAATGATACTGATGGCTACAGCAATTCCAAGATTTTTCATTGATTTTTTGAGCAGGTCAAAATCATTGATTCCGGCAGCAAGGCCAATGCCCATGATGGGTCCCATTAGAGGAGATATCAACATAGCACCGATGATGACAGCTGTAGAGTTTACATTTAGTCCTATCGATGCCACCAATATTGCAAAGATCAGAATCCAGAGATTGGCACCCTTGAACTCTACATTCTTGCCGATATAGTCGATGGTTTCGAGCTCATCTTCCTTACCTTCATGAAGGTCAAACCGGTCTTTGAAAAAAATTAAAAGCGAAAAAAACCTATTCCTGTTTCGGGAAGGTTTAGGAGTTTCTTCCATATAAAGAGAGTTGATTTATCTAGCAATCTAAGAAATAAACTTAGGAAAAATTGATTTAATTCTTTGCAAAAAAATTATAATTCAATATTTGTTGCTAAAAAAAAGCAATTGAAATGATCTAAAATAATGTAGTGGGGGATAGCGTAATTAATCAAAATCATAAGATTATATGAGTGATCTTAAATACCTCATTTTAAGGTAAATAAATCAACTTTAGATTTATCTAAATTTGGCAAAGCTAAAAAAATTAGTCTTGGCTAAATATTCAATTTATCAAAAACTTTCCCTGACGAGTAGATTAAGTTGTTATATTTGTGGGTAACCCTAATCCTTTATCAACCCTATCAAAATTTATAAGATTTAGATGGTTGGGTCAATGGGTTTGTAATGGTTACAGCTTGTTAAGTTTAATCTTTTTACCAAATGATGAAGCCAATCAGCAAATTGATTTTTGTGGATGATGATAAAATCCAACACATGATCAACCGCAAAAATATTCTTAGAATCAATCCTGAAATAGACCTTCTGTTTTTTGAAAATCCATATGAGGCACTTGGATGGCTTAAGGAAAATGATACTGACCTTCTGATATTGGATGTCAATATGCCTGAGATGCAGGGATGGGATTTTCTTGATGAGTTGAATAGAATGAATAAAATGGTCAAAGTCAAAATGCTCACCTCTTCTATGGATCCGATGGATGTAGAAAAAAGCCAGGGATATCCACAAGTTTCAGGTTTTTTGGTTAAACCCTTGAGCAACGAAGTATTAACCGAAATATTGGGAACATAATCTTTAGATCCAATCGGATTTGTTTAGATTAGTGAAATGAATTTTAGCTATTTATGTCAAAAATCAAAAAGGTAGATAAACCTGTTTTATCCAAAAATCTGGATGAGTTTTTTACCGGCATGGCAAAGGCCTTTGCATTCGTCAAGAGGTTTTTTAAAGAAGTATGGTTTCCGCCTTATGAGTTTAAGGAAGTTTTGAGACAATGTTACGAAATAGGATATAGGTCTCTTCCCTTGATATCACTTACCGGCTTTATTATCGGCATAGTGTTTACCAACCAATCGCGCCCCTCTTTGGCAGAATTTGGTGCGACTTCTTGGTTGCCCTCTTTGATTTCTATTGCTGTTGTGAGGGCTTTGGGTCCATTGGTCACAGCATTGATAGCCTCCGGAAAAGTGGGTTCAAGCATCGGGGCTGAAATCGGATCTATGAATGTGACCGAGCAGATAGATGCTATGGAAGTTTCTGCGATCAATCCATTTAAATATCTAGTAATCACCAGAACTTTGGCAGCTACATTTATGATCCCGGTTTTGGTGATGTATACAGACTTTGTCGCATTGATGGGTTCGTATGCAAGTGTCAATGCGAACGAATTGGTGAGTTTGTCAACCTTCTTTGTTCAGGTGTTTGAGGCAGTTTCCTTTCTCGATATATTCTCATCGGTAATTAAATCTCTGGTTTTTGGTTTTACCATTGGCATAGTAGGTTGCTATAAGGGCTATAATTCCTCCAGAGGCACAGAGGGAGTTGGGCAAGCCGCCAATGCAGCAGTGGTAATGTCTATGTTCCTGATCTTTGTGGAGGAGCTTTTGATCATGCAAATTGTAAATGCCATCCGATATGCTTAACGAACAGGAAAAAGTCGTAGAGATCAGGGGCTTGATCAAATCTTTTGGGGAAAACCATGTTCTCAGAAATGTGGATTTGGACCTTTACAAAGGTGAAAATCTCGTCGTGCTAGGTAAATCAGGGAGCGGCAAGTCTGTTCTCATCAAGATAATGGTAGGTTTACTCAAGCAGGACGAAGGCTCGGTCAAAATTTTTGGTATAGACACCCTAAAGCTTAATCTGAAGGAATTGAATAAGCTTCGCCTGAGGATAGGGTTTTCATTTCAGGCATCCGCTTTGTATGATAGTATGACGGTAAGGGAGAATCTGGAGTTCCCTTTGGTCAGAAATGTCAAAAACTTGACTAGGAAAGAAATTGATTTTAAAGTAGAGGAATTGCTTGAAGCCGTGGCCTTGCCCAATACCATCAATCAGATGCCTTCAGAGCTTTCAGGAGGACAAAAGAAAAGAATCGGCATCGCAAGAACACTTATACTCAATCCGGAAATCATGCTTTATGATGAGCCTACAGCAGGCTTGGACCCGGTGACCTGTATAGAAATCAATAACCTTATCAATGAAGTAAGGGAAAGGTATAAAACCTCCTCGATTGTCATTACACATGACCTTACCTGCGCCAAACAGACAGGGGACAGAATGGCCGTCTTGATAAAGGGGCAATTTAAAGCTGTCGGAACTTTTGAGAAAGTTTTTGAGGAAGCTACTGACAAACAAGTAAAATCATTTTACGACTATAATTTTATCAGATAATGAGAAATGACAATAAAAAATCCGTGATCGTTGGTGTTTTTGTACTGATCGGGATTATCATCTTTATAGCGGCGGTCCTTACCATGGGGGGACAGCAAAAGAAATTTGTAAAAAGCATAAAACTCAATGCTGTTTTTGACGATATCGGAGGATTACAAACAGGTAACAATGTCTGGTTTTCCGGTGTCAAAATCGGAACTGTACGAAAAATAAATTTCTATGGGGAATCCCAGGTTGAAATCGTCATGAGTGTAGAGGAAAAGGTCAAAGACTATATCCGCAAAGACTCCAAAGCCACGATTGGTTCTGATGGTCTCATCGGAAACAAAATCATTGTTATCTATGGCGGAACTACTAATGCGCCAGCTGTGGAGGATGGGGATAGGCTTACGGCCGAAATGCCTCTTGATACGGATAAAATGATGGAAACACTTCAGGAAAACAACAAAAACCTCGTTACCATCACCGAAAACCTTAAAGTGCTCACCACCAAAATCGCCGAGGGAAAAGGCATTGTAGGAGCTGTTATGACGGACAGTTTGATCGCGGAGAACTTTAAAAATACTCTTTCAAACTTAGAAGCAGCTACTGCCAAAAGCAACAAAATGATGGGCGATCTTGGTCAGTTTTCTTCAAATCTCAACCAAAAAGGAACTTTGCTGTATGATATTACCAACGATAAGGAGACTTTTGCAAACCTCAAAGCGACAGTCGGTGAGTTGCAGGCTACAGCCCAAAACACAAAAGTCCTGACAGATAACCTGAACAGGGTTTCTGAAAAACTTGATGATCAGAACAATGCTGTAGGGATGTTATTGAACGACCCCGAGTTTGCCCAAAATCTAAAAAGCACCATGGTGAATGTTGACAGTTCAACTTTGAATCTGAACAGAGGCTTAGAAGCTTTGGAATATACTTGGCCTTTCAGAAGAGGCTTTAAGAAGAAAGCCAAGGCAGATGCTAAAGCTGCAGGAAACAATTAAAGAAAGAACCAAATATTGAAATAGCCCTTTTGATTCAATTTCGAAAGGGCTTTTTTGGCTCTGTATCTAGGCGATGTGGGATTTTGTCAATATGGGTGGAATTCAGAATTTAAAATTGGAATACATGTCCATCACGGCATGAAGACAATTTGCACTGAATGCCTCAAGTTGAGAGGCTTTGGCGTCGGATAGGAGGAGGTTTTTTTCCTCTTTCAAAAAGCCGTCCTCTAATATTTTTGCTTCCTTGATGAAGTCGGTTTTTCTGTTTTGATAATCCTCACAAATCCAACCATGGACTTTTTCAGCTTTCCACCACAACGAATTGTCGGGATTTGCTCCAGGTTGGAGGAAATTTTCCAATGTTTTGGTCCCAATAAAAAAAGGAATGTAAACCGACAAACAGGGCATGGAGGTACCTGTCATCCAAACTGTAGAAGGTAGGCCTGTACGGATTTCTGACACCATACTGCCTGTCGTACTACTTGGATTGGTCAGTCCTGTGGCATGCATACAAAGAGAAGAAGTATTGCATTTTCTGGGACTGAATTGATGCTCAGGGAGGTTGTGTGTTCGGAGGATTTGCATGGCTTTCTCCGCTGTAAAATCCCCTTTGCTAACAGAAAGGAGGTTGCTGCTGCAGGCTTGGCGGGTTTTTGATCTCCCCACTTTGGTATAAAGGAAATCAGAGAAATAATCTCTAAAGGAGAAAGGAGTGCTTTTTGGTTTCAGAGAAAATGGGAAAGTCCGTTTTTCCTCTGCCAAATGTATATTTTCAAAATCCGTTCCGATACCAAGACCATTGGAAATGCTTGCAAAACTTTCCACTTTCCGGCTTGCCCAGGATTTACCTGCTGTCTCTAAGATGTAGGCCTTTTTTGGATCAGCGATGATGTAGCTGTTGTGGTAGAAAAAATCCTTGTTTTTGTAACCGCCACATGCATTTTGACCATAGAGGGACAAAAGGTTAGTGATACAGTTTAGCGCCTCCTCTGCAGTTTCGCTCCGTTCCAATGCCAACCTCAGCATGTCCATTCCGGTCAACCCGGTGTTTTGTTTTTGGATTTTGACGTTGGTAAATACGGCTTCATTACCGATCACAACCCCAAATTCATTTATACCCATTTCTGCTCCCCACATTTGAAATGGCTTGGAAAGCAGCACTTCATAGATTTCCTTGACTTGTGGAATCTCAATATATGTGCACTTTAACGTTTGATTCTGTTCGGACCCTTTTATGTTTTCCCTTTGGGAAATCCTTGGAAAATGTTGTAATGCCTGCGCTTCATCCGGTTCGCGGTCTGAATTTTTTGCAAAGATCAGGTTTTTGTTTTTGGTAAAGTGGGGAAGGGCAACCAGGGTATCGCACATAGTCAGTGATTGGTTAAAGATATGCTAAAGTCAAAAGTCCATGTTCCAGATTCCTCCTTTTTCAGCCTTTTTGGTTTCCAATAATTTTCCATCTCTGATGAAAAACGGTTGGCCATCAGTACCCAAATCCCACAATTGACCTCGTAAAAATACATTTGCGCCTATTTTGGCACCCGAGCTCCCGATTCTACCCGGAAGTGCATATTTCATCCAAGCTTCCTTTTCTGTCAGTTTCCCGATGTCATTCGGATCGACATCACTAGGCATGGGAGCCCCATTATAGCCTGCCCATGGGACATCCATTGCCCCGTCCACCGCACAATAGGAGTTGACCAAAACTAGGTCCACACCCTCTATCGCCTGATAGGATTCCGGATACCATGAGTCGGCACAGACTAAAATCCCAACTTTGCCAAAAGGCAATTCAAATTTCGGAATCATTTGACTTGGACTTTGGGTTACAAAAGGCTTTTCTGAATCTATAGTAAATGCCTTTCGGATACTTTGGGGGTGGATATTGCCATTTGGGTCAAACAAAAAAGAGGTGTTGTAGATTTCTTGCGCTGCGTCAACGGTCAAGGTACCGTCTTTGATTTCCGGACCCGGAAGGAAAATAGATCCTGCTGCAATGTATACCTGATATTGAGAAGAAAGATGGCTGAAAACCGCTGCATAAATTTTGGCCATTTTTTCTGATTTCATTCTGAAAAGGGTGGCAGCAAGTTTGTCGGATTCTTTGTCTGATCTTGAATAATAGCTGATAAAATCTAATGGATGGCTCAAAATCAGTTGTGCCATGGCTAAGGTGAGGTTTCCCGAATTGGCCACGGATTTCTTTTCATCTAGGATTACGAGCCAAGTTCCTAGATATTCCGGCAGCAAAACGATTGTATTTTCTTTGAAAAACCCGCTTTCCTTGGCAGTATGGAAATAGGATTCCAGTTTGGCGAGAAACTGTTGCTGCGTCAGGTAATCTGTTTCCAGCATGTAGGGTTGGATTCCAACCACATTTCCCCGAATACTGTCAGAAGATATGGGGTAAATGTTTTCAGTAACGCTGATTTCAGGTGTAATGGCAGGTAACTCAGGATGGGAACCTGTGTTTGCCCAAATGGTCCAAATCAGGACTAATACCGATATTACGAGCAATATTTTTTTCATGATGGATTTCCGATTGTCATATGTGCGGCTTTTTCTCCTGCTCTGACGGCACCTTCAATATAGCCAAACCAGACATCTGAAGACTCCGTCCCTGCCCAAAATAGCCTGCCTTCAGGTTTGGAATAGGCATCTTGGAATTCGGTCCAAACGCCGACGGGATAAAGTCCCGCATAACAGCCACGGCTCCAGGTTTCATCGGTCATTGTAAAATCATGGTAAGCTGTTGGGTTTTTGGCTTCGTCCCCAAAATAGTCCACCAACTTCTTCAGCATGGTCTGTTTTCGTTGTTCAAGTGATTTTTTGAAAAAATTCTCTGCTCTGTCCGCAATCGTGAAACCAAGGATTACTCCGTATTCGCCGTTTTTGGGAGAGGAATCAAAAAAAGTCTGAAATGGGGAATGCTTATCAGCTAAAGCCTGTCCACTGAAATTTTTATCCCGCCAAACAGGCTTCTCATAGACCATGAAACATTTACCTACCTTACCCATACTTATCAAGTTGATTATCTGAGACTTTTGAGCACTTAACTCAGGTGAAAACTTGATCTCAGCAGCAAGTGGTGGCGGAATGGCAATGATTACATTTTTTGCTTCAAATTCAAAACCATCGCCCGAAACCTTCACACCTTTTTGATCTTGAATAATGGACTGGACAGAATGATTAAAGTGGACTTTGTTTAAGAATTCAGTTGCTATTTTGTCGACAAGCGTCTGCATGCCTCCAACGATCCTATGCTGCTGAGCACCATCTTTGATACTGATAAGACTATTTAAATTATGGCCTGACTTGATATAAAACAATGCATGAAGTAAAGAAATGGTGTTGAGCTCGCAGGCAAAAACAGTCTCTAGACCGTAGGTGATAATTTTATGGCTTGCCTTGGTGAGGCTGTTGTTTTTTATAAAATCTGAAAGTAGGATCTTGTCGTAAGCTTCCGCTTTGGGATGCGACCAAGGTTTGGAAGCAGAGATTCCTTTGGCCATCCTTTCCATTTTATGCAATAACCAATCGAGGTTGAGCAATGAGAAGATGTCGATTTTTGGGATCAAACCTCTGTACTTTTTTACTTTTTGATCAAAGTCAAGGATATTGTAGCCATCGTTGTAAGTCTCATAATAGTCCACTCCGTATTCTTTGCAGAGTGCATACATCCTGTCTTGGGTAGGGCCAATCCATTGTCCGCCAAAATCCAGGTATTGCCCATTTTCAAATCTTTTGGTGTAAACCCTTCCTCCCAGACGTTCCCTTGCCTCAAGTACGATAAAGGATTTGTTCCTTTTGTGGAGGATGCGTGCGGCGGCAATCCCGGAGAACCCTCCGCCAATGATGATGGTGTCAAGCATAGGGATATTTTGGGCAAAGTGAATAAGTCATTTTTTCAGTCGAAAATAAATGACTTGTCAGACCTTCAAGATAGCAATTTATCAATATTCAAATTCAAACCTTTCTCCTTTTGGTCGGTATTTTTTCTATCTCAAAAAGTAATTTTTTTCGCTTAAGGTATGGTTGGGATATAGTATCCGAAAACCAAAATTGAAAAAAATCAGAAAAGGCAAAGACTTCATGTGAATTCGGATTTGGATTCAACATCCTGATCAAACCCTGATCCACAAAAAGTCTTTGTTATGAAAAAATGTGATGTGATTCTGGAAAGTTATCAGAAGTGGAAGGAAAAGCGGATGGCTCTTAATGGGGACATAGACAAGCCAACACTATTGAAGTTTTCATTGATGGTAGGAACGTCAGGCCTTTCGATTCTGTTTGTTCCTGTATGGAAATTCAAAGCAGCTGAAGTCTCAGCTGAAACGGAGAAATGTTTTGAAAAATGGTACCTCAATCCAAGAAACCCTATTGAGTTTAAATTGAAGGAAGTGCTATTGATCGTATTGGTGCTTTGGTATGTATTCCTGATTTCATTCCGTCCAAATCCAGCCCCAAAATCCACTCCATAATAGCCTATTATTCTTGGATGAAATGTTTTTTGCCATTCTTTTCCAACGTAGACATTGATCCCCTGATTGTTTCTGTTCAAGTCATTTTGGTTTCCATCATCATTTTGGTTGGAACTGAAATTGGCATTGAGATTAGCACCAAGTCTCAAGGCCACATTTTTGCCATTTTTACTGACATAATGATTTCTATAGAGTAGGTTACTCGGATATTGCCCAAGAATGATCGGAGCAAGGTCTAAGGAAAACTCATGTTTGGTTTCTGAATAATCAAAAACAGATTTTTCTGTTGATTCCTGCGCGGAGACTTGAGCGATAACCGCGATTACGAAAAGGAACAAAATTGACAATTTCTTCATAGAGGATTATTTTAAGTGAACAATACCCCGTCTACGAATAAATTGTTTATTTAGTTTTTTACTTCAGGTTTTAACTTTTTAAGTGTTTGCACACCAAAGGATTAATTTTTTCCTGTTAAGAAATTCCTAAATTCTTCTGTGTTGAAGTTGCTCATCCCTTCCTGATAAAAAATGATTTCTCCTTTTGGGTTCACGACCAAAGTGGTCGGGATAGATTCGCTCTGAAGGGAATTGTTGAGCCCATAGCTCGCATGGACGACCGGGAAAGTAAAACCTTTATCATCAATGAATGACTTGCTTTTTTCCATTTCCTTATCAAGAGCAATCATCAGAAACTCTAGGTTTTCGGTGTCTTTGACTTTGGCATACATATCTTCAATATGTGGCATTTCGGCCCGGCATGGAGGACACCAAGTAGCCCAAAGGTTGATAAAGACAGTCTTGCCCCGGTAATCTTCCAAGTTGACAGGATTCCCTTCCATATCGATAAACCTTCCGGCGTAGTCAAAAGTCTGGGTTTCTTTATTGACCAAAGTGATTTTTGGTTTTTTGATACCAGTGGCTAAAAGCAGCGACTGCAGTCCTCCCATAATCGGGGTAATCAACCCTGTAAAATATAGAAATGCGAAAACTGATAGAATCAATCCCCAACTTTTCAACTCCTTTTTCCAATCAATCATTTTTGTATTATTTTTCTCCATCACCACGCAAAATTACAAAGATCAACCAGCTTACTCTGTGATAATTCATACTGGTTTCTCTTTTAGGAATTTGTATGCTTGGATTTAAAAGTAAAAAAGAAGTGCCTTAAGCATTAAAAAATTCGACAAAAAGTTAAATTTATAATGTTGGAAGCATCGATAGCTGTTCATTGGGGTATATAAATTCTAAGGATTATGAAAAATGGATTTTCAATTTGCCTGATAATTTTAGCTTTGCTTTCCGGAAGATTTGTCACTGCGCAGACTTTTGAAATTACACCCACCACCGGCTACACTTTCTCCTCTCAATTTGACATCACAGGAGGTACCGGAAAATTGGAAGGAGGTGCAAATTGGGGGATTTCGATGGGATACACTCCCAATGAATTTTTAGAATTTGAAATCTCCTATAATTATTTTGGGACAGATGCCCGAGCGAATTCTGTGTATTTGGTGGAAGAAGAGGTCACCAAAGCCAACCTTCATTTTTTGATGGGAGGGGTAAATATGCTTTTTCCTGCATCAGAAAAAGTGATATTATTTGGCGGTCTGAAAATCGGAGCAGCATCCTTGCTTTTCGAGGACAGCCCCAATGTGGACCGGACAAGATTTTCCCTTGGGTTTCAGGGAGGAATGCGCTACTATGTTTCTGAACGGATTGGGTTTAGACTTCAGGGCACCCTTTTGCTTCCTATTGTAAGCGAAGGGGGAAGTATATGGTGGAATCCAAATACAGGAACCAATATAAGCGGATGGTCTCCGATCGTTCCGGTCAGCATGAATGCCGGATTGATTATTCGGTTGCAACAATAATCCCGGCAATACCCTTTTTTCCAGGGAGAAGCCTCCTTGCTTTCCTTCTTGGGATTTAAAAATTTATTTAACTGATTGGATTGATTCTGTTTTATAGCAAGTATTTATACCTGTTGTCCTGCTTTTTTATCGATTGACAGGAATATTGAAGAGTTCTTAACGGGACGTTTGGGAGCTTGATATCAAGAAATTTCTGAAGTGGTCAGTATCAAAATTATTTGTTCCATTGAGGTAATAGATGACTTTTCCCTCAGGACTTACCACCACTGTTGTCGGGATAGCTTTGGTGTAGAGTGAGGAATTCAAACCCTCATCGGCATGGAAAACAGGAAAGGTATATCCCTTATCCTTAATAAAGGTTTTGCTTTTGCCAAAATCCTGATCGGTAGCAACCATCAAAAATTCGATGCCCGGATTGTCTTTTACTTTGTCATATAAGCTGTGGATGTAAGGCATTTCGATTCTGCATGGGCCACACCAAGAAGCCCAAATATTGATAAAAAGTGTTTTTCCTTTGAATTGGTCAAGGCTGACCCTGTTTCCTTCCATATCCACAAAAGTACCCGCATAATCAAATTCGATTTCTTTATCTGTTTGGGGTTCATTTTTTGGACCAATCAGGTTCATGCCGACAAGCTCCAATCTGACGCGCCTTTTGATGGATTTTCCTTTTTCAGTAAAATAAAAGAATGCAACTCCTAAAAACAGAACTCCAAGCAAGGAAAACAAAATTTTATTTCTAAGCATGATTTTACTTTTTATTTGACTGATTTTTAAGAAAAGACATTGTAAATTATAAATATCCGCATTTCCCTCCACCTCCTAACAATAGCACCGGATTCGGTGGCCGAGCGAAGTCGAGGCCGTTTTGTCTATAAGAAATAGGAGCAAGAATGCGGATAGTCAGACTGTAAATATAAGAAAGGCAAACCTAAAAATCCGCTGCTTCAGTTGGAGTGATAAAAAGTACAAAGTGAAAATTTTTTTCGATGTCAAAGTTTAATTCCCCAAACCGAAATTAAATTAGAACCCTAATAGTTGAAAAGATTTAAATCATAGCCATTATCCTTACTTTTGACAATCAGTTTTTATTGTAAAAAATAAACTGACCTGCATCTAATTCTGCAAATCAAATAAAAAAACAGATTGTAAGATGATGCCTGATTTAAGTTTTTTGGAATTCATGGATTATTCAGCACTTTTCTAAGGCAATCTTGAAGGGTATCCATTAATTACCCCAATCTTTATTTTAAAAATTTCAACTATTCCAAAAAATGATAAACCAATTAATGATTGCCGCAGCATTGGGAGCAATGACTGCATTTTCTTCATGAGTACCACAGGGGGAGACAAAAGTGGAAGTAAATGTCAACGAAGTGGCTGAACCCACTCTGACCATAGCTGAAATCAATGCCGCCCAACTAGCTTGGTGCGATGCCTTAATAGAAATCAGTAGATTACATGCCCCAGAAGGAGATTATAGGGCCTTTGCCTAGCAGGTATTGACAGATGCCTATGACACTGGAAGGATGTTTTTCAAGCCCACTTTGACACAAGACGAGCAAACTTTCAGAAAGACCAAGAATGGTGCTTTGACCTATTTTGTGGTGGGAGATCCTGATTTTCCTGAAGATAAAGGTTTTGCTTTGAAACCCTGGGTAGAATGCGGGTATGGCAAAAAGGAAAGAGGACCGGATGAGGCAATGATTTTGGTAAATATCGGAATGGACCGGGGTCAGTTCAATTTAAGGGCAAAGACAGTAATCAGATTTTTGTTGACAAGACTTTTCTATTTCGAAAGACAGAAGATAAGTAAGCCAAACTGATTTTGGACAAATTAAGTAATTCCTTTTAACCTTTAATTGCAAAGGATTGACAGTATAACTAAATCTGGGATTTTATGTGTTTTGGTTTCAAAAAAAATTCTAATATTTGCTTCTCAAGCATAAAAATTTGACTTCGGCTATGAAAAAACTATTGGTTATAATTCTTATTTCAGTGGTTTCAGTTTTTGAAATCCAGGCACAAGGCCTAGAGATTACTCCTATTACAGGTTATACATTTCCTGCCTCATATCGTATCACATCAGGTACTGCCAGATTGGGAGATGGTCAAAATTGGGGTGGAAATCTTGGATTTGCCCTTAACGATTTTATGGAAATTGAGCTTTCTTATAATTATATGGCTACAAGAGCTACAGCATCTTCCTCATTGCTTAACAACAGGGTGGATGTCAGGACTAATGTGCATTACGCGATGATTGGGGCCAACAGGTTATTTCCGGCTTCAGATGCGATGACCTTTTTTGCTGGTTTTAAAATGGGGACGGGTACATTGGCATTTCCCGACCGGGAATATAATAATGTGACCAAGTTTTCTTGGGGCATTCAAGGTGGTATGAAATATTTTGCAACTGACAGAATTGGAATCAGGATGCAGGCAAACCTGATGATGCCAGTGTTGGCAGCAGGTGGGAGTTTGTGGTGGAGTCCGGGAGGGGGAACATCCGTGGGTGTATCCACATTCTCTCCGATCGTACAGTTCGGCTTTACCGGCGGTATTATTTTCCGTTTGCAGCAATAAGCTGCTAATAATCTAGTAAAAAAACCTGCTTGACATCAAGCGGGTTTTTTTATTGCCCAATCAAAATCATTCCCCCAAAGAATCAAAAACTTAGAAAGAACAAGGATTTAATTTATTTGATATGGATAGGAGTATTTTTTAAAGCTTGCTACTTTGCAGGCTTATCATTTCATTCCTAAGTTAAATGTCATCAAATCATTTTATCAAAATTGCCGAGGAACTCGGCATCAAAGTCAAACAAGTTACGGACACGGTAGAATTATTGGACGAAGGTGCGACTGTTCCTTTTATTTCCCGCTATAGAAAAGAAGTCACAGGAAGTCTTGATGAAGTCCAGGTAGCAAATATCCGAGACAGAATCCAACAACTGCGAGAACTTGAAAAAAGGAAAGAAGCAATCCTGAAATCCATACAGGAGCAGGGAAAACTTACACCCGAGCTTGAGAAAAAAATCCTTGCTGCAGAAACCATGTCTTTGTTGGAGGATTTGTATCTGCCTTTCAAACCAAAAAGAAGAACGAAAGCCACAATCGCCAAGGAAAAAGGCTTGGAGCCATTGGCATCCAGGATTTTTGAGCAACTTTCTATAGACCTTGAGTCCGAAGCTTCATCTTTTATAGATACAGAAAAGGAGGTCAATTCTATCGAAGAAGCACTTCAGGGAGCCAGGGATATCATTGCCGAATGGGTTAATGAAAATGTGGAGCTGAGAAAGAAGATGCGTAACCTATTTATCAAAGAGGGTCAATTCGTATCCAAAGTGATTCCCGGCAAGGAGGAGGAAGCGATCAAGTACAAAGATTATTTCGAATGGTCAGAGCCTGTCAAATCTGCACCTTCCCATAGGGTTTTGGCAATGAGAAGGGGAGAAAAAGAGCTTTTCCTGATGTTGGATACCTGTCCTGATGAAATTTCAGCAGTTGGCTTGATGGAAAAGGAGATCCTTCAAAATGCCGCAAATTCTTCAGTGGAGCAGGTGAAATTGGCGATTAAGGATTGCTACAAGAGATTGTTGAAACCATCAATGGAGACGGAAGTAAGGCTTTTTACCAAAAAGAAAGCCGATGAGGAGGCGATCAAGGTTTTTGCGGACAACTTGAGGCAATTGCTATTGGCAGCACCTTTGGGAGAAAAATCAGTCTTGGCCCTTGATCCCGGATTCAGGACAGGCTGTAAAACCGTCTGCTTGGGACCGCAGGGACAGTTGCTGAGTTATGATGCGATTTACCCCAATGAGCCCCAAAAGCGAACTGCCGAGGCCGGGGCGACCATCAGACATTTGGTAGAAAAGCATCGGGTAGAAGCCATCGCTATCGGCAATGGTACGGCAAGCCGCGAGACGGAAGCATTTGTCAAATCGTTGGGTTTGCCAAAAAATGTCATCGTCACCATGGTCAATGAAAGCGGCGCTTCCATTTATTCCGCTTCCGATGTGGCAAGGGAAGAATTTCCGGACCATGACCTTACTATCCGTGGAGCAGTCTCTATCGGACGCAGGCTGATGGATCCTTTGGCAGAACTGGTGAAAATCGATCCAAAGTCAATCGGTGTCGGCCAATACCAACATGATGTAGATCAGGGAGCGTTGAAGAATTCATTGGATGATACTGTAATGAGTTGTGTGAATGGTGTAGGGGTGGAGGTCAATACTGCTTCCAAACAATTGCTGACTTATGTCTCTGGTCTAGGGCCGGTTTTGGCACAGAACATCGTGAGCTTCCGAGAGGAAAATGGGCCCTTCAAAAGCAGAAGTGAAATCCGCAAAGTTCCTAGGTTGGGCGAAAAAGCATTTGAACAGGCTGCAGGATTCTTGAGAATCCGAAATGCCAAAAATCCATTGGATGCTTCCGCCGTCCACCCTGAGCGGTATGACTTGGTGGAAAAAATGGCAAAAGACATCGGTGCCAAAGTAGCAGACTTGATGACTTCAGAAGAACTCAGGTCAAAAATCATTTTGAAGAATTACGTTTCTGAGACAGTTGGTTTGCCGACATTACAGGATATTATGTCAGAACTCTCCAAACCTGGACGGGATCCAAGGGAAAGTTTTGAGGTATTCAATTTCCAAGATGGAGTCAATGAAATGAAAGACCTGAAAGTGGGAATGAAACTTCCGGGGATCATTACCAATATCACCAAGTTTGGCGCTTTTGTAGATATCGGGGTTCATCAGGATGGTTTGGTACATTTGAGTCATTTGGCCGATAAGTTTGTGAATGATCCTGCTGCTGTCGTCTCCGTCAACCAAAAAGTACAGGTCACTGTCATGGAAGTGGATATTGCGAGGAAGCGGATAGCATTGAGTATGAAATCGGATCCATTTGCTGCCAAAGGAAGCTTCAGCCCAAAAGAAAAACCTGAAGAAAAGAAAAAGAAAGAAGCGGAAGTAGAAGGTGACTTGGCTGCGAAGTTGGCGATGCTGAAGGGGAGGTTTCGGTAGGATTGGAAAATTGAAAGATTGAAAAATTGAAAAATGGCCTCTGGAAGCAGAGGCTTTTTTTATTTTAAAAAGTCCGTAATCCATGAAAGTAGCTACTTTTGTGGATTAGGACTTTTTTCACTGAGTTCATTGGGAATTGATTTTAATGCCAATATTGAATCCATGATTTTGGATTTGAATCAAATTCCTTCAATTTTCCAATCCCAGATTTTTCAATCTTCCAATTACTCCGACAGTATATGTCGAATAAAGGTTATTTTTATAAACATATATATGTTATTTAAAATAACATTTTTATATTAGCTCCTGTTAAAACGCTATGGACATGGAAGCTATCGACAAAATCAGTGTAACTCAAAAAGAACTTCCTTCGGGAAATTGTCAGGTGAAGTTTTTTATCGAAGATGAAAGGAAGCCCCAATATGGTTACCTTTTGGTCAACGAACCCAAGCCGGTAGGGGAGATCATCGCCGAAATCCAAGAGCGGTTGGAGAGAAGAAGGATGGCAACCTCGGGTTTGAATCCATTCTCGGTAATGCACCAACAAAAAGAGGATAACAATTTTTATTTGTATTCAGCTTAAAAGAACTCATATGATACTCGCCAAGAATCTTAGATTTCTCAGGACAGAAAAGGGATTGACCCAAACTGACCTCGCCGAAAAGCTTGGTGTGCAGCGCACCATGATTTCAGCTTATGAAGACGGAAGATCCGAACCAAAGCTTTCTGCCTTGGATATCATTTCGGAACTGTTTGCGGTGAGTATTGATGAATTGCTCCACCACGATATCCAACAGTTTGGAAGAAAAGCATCGAAAAACAAAGAAATCAAAATCCTGACAATTGCCGCAGACGAGAGCGACCGTGAGAACATCACGATGGTGGGACAAAAAGCATCAGCAGGTTATCTGAATGGTTTTGCGGATCCTGAGTACATGGAATCCTTGCCGCAGTTTCATATTCCAACCCTCTCGAGAAGTGCTACCTATCGGGCGTTTGAACTCAGCGGAGACAGCATGCTTCCCTTGGTCGCCGGAACGGTGATTATCGGTTCTTATATTGAGCAATTGAGAGATATCAAAAGCGGCAAAACATATGTTCTTGTCACCTCTTCTGAGGGGGTAGTTTACAAAAGGGTGTTCAATTACCTCGACGAAAACGGTAAATTATTTTTAGTTTCTGACAATGAACATTACAAACCTTACGAAGTCAAAGCAGAAGATGTCGTCGAGATATGGGAAGCGAAGGCATTTATCAGTACGGACTTCCCTAATCCAAAAGACAAAGCCAAGCCTGTAAGCTTGGATGATATTTCTCAAATGATCATTGAGTTGAAGTCAGAGATCATCCGCCTTCGATAAGGGTTCTTTTTAAGTCAATCAATGTGAATCCTGCCAATACTCCTTGTACCATGACCAAATACTAGTCTTCATAGGTTTTTGAAGAATCAGCAATCAATCTGTTGACCTCAGCCATTTCTTTTTTGCTCAGATCGCGCCATTTTCCCATCTGTTGGTCAAGAATGATATTCATGATGCGTATGCGCTTGAGTTTGGTTACTTTGTAGCCAAGGTAATCGCACATTCTCCTAATCTGCCTGTTGAGACCTTGGGTCAAGACAATGTTGAATTTGTAAGCACTCACCTGTCGTACCTCACATTTGTTGGTAATGGTGTCCAAAATTGGAATTCCATTTCCCATTTTATGGATAAAAGTTTTGGTGATGGGTTTGTCCACCGTCACGACATATTCCTTCTCATGGTTGTTTTTGGCGCGGAGGATTTTATTCACAATATCTCCATCGCTTGTCAGCAAGATGAGCCCTTCACTTTCCTTATCCAACCTGCCTATCGGAAAAATCCGCTTCGGATGGTTGATATAATCGATAATGTTGTTTTTCTCGGCTTTGATATCTGTGGTACAGACGATTCCGACAGGTTTGTTGAATGCAATATAAACATGTTCTTCCTTAGGTTCCGAAATCAACTTTCCATCAACTCGGATTTCATCTCCGGCGTTAATCTTGGTTCCCATTTCAGGAACTTTGCCGTTGATGGTCACCCTTCCCGCATCGATGAGTTTGTCTGCTTCCCTTCGGGAGCAAAACCCCACTTCACTGAGGTATTTATTGATGCGTGTGCCGTTGGAATCGGTCATTTTCAGCTATGATTTGAGATTGCAAAGAACAGGCATTTAGAATAAAAATGAAAGTCAGAAGCCTAAGTGATTTCTGTCATATTATTTTTTGGATATACAAAGTAAATTATCCTCCTCAATAAACCCCTTAAACAACCTATCCATGAAGTACGCTATTCCATTTAAAGATATCCGAAACAAGGATATTGCGATTGTAGGAGGTAAGAATGCTTCTTTGGGAGAAATGATCCACGAATTGGGTCCACTCGGTATCAGGATTCCTGATGGTTTTGCGACTACTGCAGAAGCATTCAGGCTATTTTTAAAAGAAAACAACCTGATCGATTCTCTGAACGAGGAATTAAAAAAGCTTGACACCAAATCCTTGAATAATTTGCCCGAAGTTGGAGATGCTTGTAGGGGACTTATGCTTTCAGGAAAAATTCCGGAAGCAGTAAAGCAAGACGTTCTTTCTGCTTTCAAAGAATTGAATCAGGGTGAAGGGTTCTCTTTTGCTGTCCGTAGTTCTGCTACGGCAGAGGATTTGCCGACGGCGAGTTTTGCCGGACAGCACAGCAGTTTTTTGAATGTGGCTGGTGAAAAAAGGATCCTTGAGGCAATCCATGGTTGCTATATATCACTTTTCAATGACAGAGCTATCAAATACAGGATTGACAATGGATTTGACCATATGCAGGTAGCCTTATCAGCCGGTGTGCAGCGCATGGTCAGATCGGATATCAGCAGCGCCGGTGTGGCTTTTACCATTGACCCGGAGTCAGGTTTTGCTAATGTGATTTACATCACCTCAGCTTGGGGATTGGGTGAAAACATTGTACAGGGAGCGGTCAATCCGGATGAGTTTTATGCCTTCAAGCCATCCATAGAAAAAGGTAAAAAAAGCCTTTTCAGCAGGAAATTGGGAGAAAAGGAAAACAAAATGATCTACGCTGTCGGTAAGGAAAAACCAATCATCAACGTCAAAACCAGTCCTTTGGAACAAAACATTTTCTCTCTTTCAGATGAAGAAGTAGAACTGCTTGCCAAATGGTGTCTGCAAATTGAAAAACATTATAGGCTTCCTATGGACATCGAATGGGCAAAAGACGGTTTGACAGGCGAGATGTTTATCGTGCAGGCCCGGCCCGAAACCATCCATGGACAGGATCAAAAAATCACAACCAAAGAATACAAATTGCTCACCAAGGCTGACCCGATCACAAAGGGAAAGGCTGTGGGAAGATCCATTGCAAGCGGACCTGTCTGCATTGTCCATTCTGTCAAGGATGTGGGTAAGGTAAAGGATGGCGACATCATCGTGGCCGACATTACCAATCCGGATTGGAATGCCATGCTTAGAAAGGCGATTTGTATTGTTACCAATAAAGGAGGGCGAACAAGCCACGCATCCATCGTGGCCCGTGAACTTGGAATCCATGCCGTGGTGGGGACAGGAGACGCTACCCAAAAACTGAAAGATGGACAAATGATTACCGTTTCCTGCATTGAAGGAGATGAGGGAATGGTGTATGATGGGAAGTTGGAGTGGTCAGAGAAAGTCATAGACCTTCAGAAAGTGCCGCCAACTAAAACCAAGCCGATGTTTATCTTAGCCGACCCTTCCAAGGCTTTTCGGTTCTCGTTTTATCCCAATGAGGGAGTAGGATTGCTCAGAATGGAATTTATCATCAGCAATGAAATCAGGATTCACCCCATGGCTTTGGCCGATTTTGATAAGCTTCATGATTCCAATGACAAAAAATCCATCGCCGCCATCACCCAACAATATCCCGATAAAAAGAAATATTTTATTGAGAAGTTATCCGAATCTGTTGCGATGGTGGCCGCGGCTTTTTTCCCCAAAGATGTGATTGTCAGAATGAGTGATTTCAAATCAAATGAATATGCCCAGCTGATTGGTGGAAAGGTATTTGAACCGGAAGAAGAAAATCCCATGATCGGATTCCGCGGAGCGTCCAGGTATTATAATAAGCGGTACAAAGCAGGTTTTGGATTGGAATGTGAGGCAATGCGTGTCATCAGGGAAGACATGGGTTTTACCAATGTCAAGCTGATGATTCCATTTTGTAGGACTGTCGAGGAAGGGAAAAAGGTCTTGGAGACCATGAAAGAATTTGGATTGGAAAGAGGCAAGAATGACTTGGAAGTCTATGTCATGGCAGAAATCCCGAGCAACGTCATTTTAGCCAAAGAATTTGCGGAGATTTTTGATGGATTTTCCATTGGTTCCAATGACCTTACCCAACTGACCCTTGGGATTGACAGGGATTCAGAAATAGTTTCGGATATCTTCGATGAAAACAACGGTGCCGTCAAAAGCATGCTTTCATCGGTAATCCGATCAGCCAAAAAATCCAAAGTCAAAATCGGGCTTTGTGGACAGGCGCCGAGTGATTACCCGGAATTTGCAGGTTTTTTGGTGGACGAAGGCATAGACAGCATTTCTTTCAATCCTGATGCGCTTTTGAAAGGAATAGAAAACATTGCACTTGCAGAATCAAAAAAAACGGACGAAAATCAAAAATTAAGTACTTCAATTTAAAGGAATATTGGCCTTAAAACAGTAACTTATTTTTAGGAATTAAAATGAAATGGATATACCCTTCATTGCGAGCAACCATAAATTCTTCTCCGGTTGCGCGGGAAGACCTAAGTACCGGGCATTTCAGTCTGCAGACAAGATTTAAAAATATATGTACACTTATGACATCATCGTGTACAGACATGTAAAATGATTTTAAAACCAAGATCTTGAACATTTATATCAATAAAACCCAAATAATATGAACAGCAATTCATTCAAACAAGTAGGCGTGTGGATAGACCACTCCAAAGCACATTTTGTTGGATTCAATGAGGGGAACACCGTTTTGATCGAGACCATTGAATCCCCTTTTGAAAGTATGAAGCGGGAAGTTGGGGAAGGAAGTGATAAAACAAGGTTTTCTTCCTCAAATCTCCATTCCTCCAACAATGAACACCGGAAGCATAATATTTCCCAAAAGGAACTCAATGAATATTTCAAAATGATGGAAGCCAAACTTCATTCTTTTGATGATATTCTTCTATTTGGTCCGGGTGTAGCCAAAGAACAAATGCGCAACCGCTTGCGCGAAAACAAATCTTTTGATGGAAAATGGCTTTCTGTACAGACAAGTGATAAGCTTACCGATAACCAACTCCGGGCTTTTGTGAGGGATTTTTACACCAATGCCAATCCTGATTTTAAATCAGTCTGATAAAGCCCTGCTTGATTTTGCTTACTGCATCAAAGGAGTCGTCAATATTGAAGACTCCTTTTTGCATGTCATGCCAATACCCATCGCCGCACTCGATAAAATGACCTTTTTGAGTTGGCTTTGACTCAGTCGCGATTCCGTAATCATAGTCAGGCAAAAAAATGAAGGAAAGCAATTCTTTGGTTATATCCCAATCGGCCTCTTTGGCTTTTCCGTTTACGGTTGCTTCAATTTTTCTGATCGAAAATTTCACTGTCAAACCGATTTCGTGAACAGTTTCCTTTTCCCTTATCAGATAATGAATCGTGAGAGGGGCTTCTTTTTGGGTAATTTCGTAGATGGCCTGAATACAATCCTGCGATAAAAACTGCCAATCTTCTTGATTCAACGGAATGGTTCGGACAATTTGACCCTGCGAATCCTTTGCAAGGAGTTTGACACCTCCCTCATCATCGAGTTTTTTATTGGACCATTTTGACTTGGTATATAGTTCCTTCAGAGGTTTTTCCCAAACTTTAGGAATTTCCCCTTGAAAATGATAATCATCATCCATGGTAAAACCCTCATTGAGGATATCATCCTCGGAAATCTCCTCACGGTCTGTATACACCAAATCCAATTGGGTATCCAGAAAATTCTTTCCAAAACCGATTTTTAACTTGAATATATGACTGTATGGCGGTGGCATTACGCCTGAATCATATTCAATTTCGATTCTTGTCAGGTCTTCTGTTCTAAGATGCATGCTGTTTGGCTTCTAATAAAGGATATTCTTACTCAAAATTAAGCGATTCTTTTGATTTTGAGTATTTCGGTAAGAACCTCTTGGGAAAGATGAAAGGTTCAATAGCATTTTCATCTAGTTTCAAACTTCGTTTTTGAAAGGTGATTTAACCGCTTTTAGCAAATTAGTCATATCATTATTGCATTTTTAAAGCCTGATTTGAGTTGGATGTATTTTTTGAGATCTGAATGGAGTATTTCTGTCAGCTCGGATTCATTTTTCTCAGAAGTTTCGGTAAATAAAAAGCCAAAAACCCCAAACTTGTCAAGATCGATTTTTCTGAGGTGTAGCGGGTTTTCAAAATCTGCGAGCAGCGCATCATAATCAAACCCTGCGATTTCTTCAGGTTTGAAACCTGTGGTATTATCCAAAAGGATCAAACTGTATTTTTTCCCTTTTCTGGTTTGGAATATGGATTCCCAATCTGGCTTTTTGGAATAAAAGAAATGTTCATACGAATTGATTCCATAAGCAAACCATGACAGGTCTCCTGTGGTGCACCAACCGCCGAATCTCATGGGATTGACCTCGATAGGGAAAAGTTTTCCTTTCTCGTCCATCCTGATTTCAATGTGCAAGGGGAAATTTCTGAGATTTACTTTAGATCCAATGACGGCAAGAAAGTCATGAATAGGACTTTGAAGTTTTTGGATGATATCAGGAGAACTTGAATACACCCGGTCGCTGACGTCGTTTTCTGAGGTGAAAACATGGTGCAGGATGTTTAAAATCACCGGATTACCTTTCACATCAAAATAACAATCAAAAGCATATTCCTCGCCTCTGATGTATTGTTCGATGATAAATTCGGTATTGTCGATGACCTCCTTGGGGTAGAGAGATTGAGTCCTGATAATGTCTTGTTCAATCTTTGCCACTGTGCCTGTCCAGGCTTCGGGGCTGTCCACTTTGTATACCGCAATGCTGAAAAAACCCACTGCAGGTTTTATGATAAACGGAAATTTGAATCCGGAAACGTCCATACTCCTCAGTTTTTCCACTGCCACAGCTTTGAAAAAGTAATCAGGATAGGCCGTTTTGATAAGTTGCCGGAACTTATACTTGTTTTTGAAGAGGTCAATGATTTCGGGAAGGCCTGTACCTTGGGTATGTTGTTGGATCCAACTGATGCTGTTTTCCGAATTGGTATAAATAGGAGTGTGGGGATTATCCCGAAGACGTCGGGCCGCATCTTCCTCCGCTATCCAATTATTAAACTTGTTTCCGGCTATTTGTTTGGCTTCTTTGGTGGCAATTACTTCAAATTTATTTTCAATGATAGTTTGTAACAGAAAATCTGAGACATAGGGGTAATCAAGAAGGATCATTTTGGAAGAGTTTATTGACACAAAGGTAATTTCATCTCAGTTTGATACTGACATTATTTTTACCGGCGGTTACTTTAAATGCCGCTTTTTCAAAAGTAGGAGGACCAAAAGTACCCATGGCGTCGTTGGAAAACCCATATCCATCCCTCGGGATTCCAAATGAGTTGGTTCTTAATTTGCCCGTATTCTGACTGTCATGAAATACCGAAAGGGCATAAGTGCCTTCAGGAATGGAACCAAAGTCTACTATAGCTATTCCATCTTTGATCTTAACTGAGGCGCTTTTGAAGGCTTTTGATTCCTCTTCAGGAAAACCATTCCCTCCTTTAAATAACAAGACTCTAACAAAACCCTGATCATTTTTGACTTCAGTCACCTTAAGGGTCAGTGTTGTTGGATTTTGGTTGGTATAAAACAAAGTGGATATGGTCAAAATAAAAATGAATAGTTTCATCTTGCTGATTTTATGGTTTCTGATTTATTGATTTTACCGGAAGGAGTTTTGACAAATTCCCTAACGAAGATTAGCTCTTTTGGGATTTGGTATTTATCTACAATCTGTGAAATTGAGTGCAATAAGTTGCTTTTTTTTGGATTGTCCAATATTGGGTGCTCTATGACTAAAGCGAGTTTTTGACCCAACTTCTCGTCATCCAGTCCGAAAAGAAAAAACGGCACCTTTCCATAGTAGGATTCAATGGTAGGGGCAATTTGGTTCTCCAAGATCTCCGGTTGGATTTTGAAGCCTCCGGAATTGATGGTGAAATCTGATCTCCCGATCCACATGAAATGCTTCTCATCCAGGATATCTACCAAGTCATTGGTCTGCAACCTTTTTTCTTTTGCCATTGGCGCTTCTATCCAAAGCCTTTTGTCAGGATCTGCGCCAATGCTTACCCCGGGAAGTGTTTCAAATACCAACTCAGTCCCTGCTATTTTGGCCAAAGCAATATGGGAAACAGTCTCCGTCATCCCGTAAGTCTGGTAAGCAGGAATCTTCTCAGAAGAGATTTTTTCAAGAAGTGATTTTGGGGAAGGTGCTCCGCCGATCACAAGAGTTTTGATTTTTTTCAGTTTTTGGAGGGAGGAGTTTTGAGAAAGGCATGATGCTACCTGCATCGGGACCATGGCCACAAAGTCAAATGCGCCATCCACCCATTCTTCTTCGAAAGGATTTTCTTTTGGCTTGGTTACTATCAGGTCCGCATCCCACACCATTGCCCTCACCAACATCATTTTGCCTGCTATCATTTGGATATTCAGGCAGCAGAGCAGGCGGGGATTTTTTGCAATCCCGAAGAATTTTCCCGTTGCGGCAACCGAAATCTCCATCTGTCCTCGGTCTACAGCAATGGTCTTTGGGATTCCGGTCGAACCAGAAGTTTGGAGCAGAAAGGAATCCTGACCCTGCAGCCAACTTTGGCAAAAGAGAAGGACTTCACTAAAATAAGCATCCCCTTCCTCCCAATTTCCTTTTAGGATTTGGTCAAAAGTGTATGCATTTTTTTCAAGAATGATTTTTCCCATTGTAAAGCATTGCCTTTTCAAAAATCAACAAAATTCCTTTAAGGCTGTTATCTTGCGTAAAATAATTAAACCAAAAATAGCATGGAGATCAATTGGAAAACCGCTAAGGAATACGAAGACATAACCTATAAAAAATGTAATGGTGTGGCAAGAATTGCTTTTAACAGGCCTGAGGTCAGAAACGCTTTCCGTCCAAAAACCACCAAAGAACTTTACGATGCTTTTTATGATGCGCAGGAGGACACATCGATAGGCGTGATTTTACTTTCAGCGGAGGGGCCTTCTCCAAAAGATGGGATCTACTCTTTTTGCTCGGGTGGTGACCAAAGGGCCCGTGGTCAGCAAGGGTATGTCGGAGAGGATGGGTACCACAGACTGAATATTCTGGAAGTTCAACGGTTGATCCGGTTTATGCCAAAAGTCGTCATAGCCGTAGTCCCCGGTTGGGCTGTGGGAGGAGGACATAGCCTACATGTGGTCTGTGACCTGACTTTGGCGAGTAAAGAACATGCCATTTTTAAGCAGACCGATGCGGATGTGACGAGTTTTGATGGTGGATATGGTTCGGCGTACCTAGCCAAAATGGTGGGACAGAAGAAAGCCCGAGAGATATTTTTCCTCGGGAGAAACTATTCTGCGCAGGATGCCTATGATATGGGCATGGTCAATGCCGTGATTCCCCATGCCGAATTGGAGGCTACCGCCTATGAATGGGCACAGGAAATATTAGCTAAATCCCCCACTTCCATCAAAATGTTGAAGTTTGCGATGAACTTAACGGATGACGGTATGGTCGGGCAGCAGGTTTTTGCAGGGGAAGCGACGAGGTTGGCCTACGGCACAGAGGAAGCAAAAGAAGGAAGAAATGCTTTTCTTGAAAAGAGAAAACCGAATTTCAAAGACATCAAATGGATCCCCTAATGAAACATCTGGAGACAAGTTATATGACCCATGATGGCTTGAAGCTTTACCTTCAGGCTTGGATGCCCGAGCATTCCAAAGCGGCAATCTTAATTGTTCATGGTTTGGGGGAGCATTCTTCCCGGTATGCCCATTTGGCCAAAAAGCTCGTGGATAAAGATATTGCGGTCTTTACCTTCGATGGGAGGGGTCATGGAAAATCTTGTCTTCCAAAGCCGGATGCCTACTTTTCCGATCATGAGGATTATCTCAAAGACATCGATGCTTTGTTCGGAAAAGTAAAAACTTACGTTCCCAATGTCCCTGCATTTATTTTTGGACACAGTATGGGAGGTGGATTGGTCGCTGCCTATGTGTTGAAATACCAGCCAAACGCAAAAGGAATTGTCCTAAGTGCCGCAGCTTTGAAGCCTGCTGATGATGTTTCCAAATTTCTTATCGCAGCTTCTTCAGTGGTCAGTAAAATAGCTCCAAGGTTAAAGGTTTTGAAATTGGATAGCAGTAAAGTTTCTCACGATCCTGAAGAAGTAAGAAAATATGATGAAGATCCTTTGAATTACCATGAAGCGATTCCTGCCAGGACAGGCTACGAACTACTCAGGATGATGAAGGAAATAGATCAAAAATCGAAAGAATTCAAACTTTCGGTCTTGTTGCTTCACGGAACTGCTGACATGCTTACCAATCCAAAAGGATCAGAGGAGTTTTTTGGGAAAATTTCATCTCATGATAAATCCTTCAATAAATACCCCGGCCTTTTCCATGAACTGGTCAATGAATATGAAAAAGAGCAAATTATGGGAGATATAGTGAAGTGGATTGAGGGGAGGGTGGATGCTTAAATCTTGGATAAAGATTATTGGTTAATACGGTAAGAAGTAAAAGGTAAGAGGTGGAAACCGATTACCTCTTACCTTTTACCTTTAACCACTTACCTTTTACCATTCACCTTTTTCACTTGATCACCAAAAGCGGCACGTGGGTATGGTAAGCCATCTCCAGACTCGTGCTTCTGTTGAATAGGTATTCGAAAAATGATTTGTTTTTGTAAAACATCACCAAAATAGATCCTGGATTTTTTTTGAGATAGGATTCAATACCGGAGTTGACATCAGAAGATTCTTCTACAACAAAGCTGATTTCCTCATTTTCATACTTTTCCTTAAGCACTTCCTCGAGTCCTATCATCCCAATATTCTTTTCAAAACTATCCTCAGTTTTGACATGAAAAAACTCATATGGAAGGTCAAAATTACTGGTTAGCTTGAACAGGGTGTTGAAGAACTTTTCTTCTTCTTTGATCAACTCGAGGCCGGTGGAGATTTTTGTCCAATTTTCCCATTTTGCATTTTGTGGGACTGCCAGTACAGGAACCTTGCTTTCTTTGATGACATGGCCGGTATTTGATCCTATAAGCGCTTTTTTTATCCCGCTTGCTCCTTGGGTTCCCATGACGATCAAGTCATATTCCTCCCTGTATGCCAATGCTGTTACTGTCGAGGCCACTGTACCTTGGGCAATCTTATATTCAATTTCAATTCCCAATTCCTTTACTTCCTTTGCTGATTTTTTTAGTGCTTTTCTTGCATCTGATTCAATTTGATTGACGATTTCTGTGGCTTGGGCAGCAAAATCATACACGGCATAAAAGGCGAACATGAGTGTAATGGAAGCCTTTTCTTTTAAGGCGATCTTCGTTGCAAAATCCAATGCATTGTTTGCATTGTCTGAAAAATCTGTGGGAACAAGGATTTTCATGGCCATTTCAGGTTTTGGATAAAACTTTTAAATTTTCTTTTTGGTATTTTATTTGAACACAATTTAGATAAATTGGAAAAACAAAATCCTGATATTCATCAGTTTAATTTCTGATTTTTTTCCCGGAAAGCCTGACCACATGGGCATCACCCTCATGCCCCTTTCCCTCATTCAGGTAGATGACCCCATCATATTCAATGTGCCATTGGATATTTTCAAAAACAGATTTCAAATCAGTAAGGTTATAGAGGAAATCTGGGTTTTTTGGACCTCCGGATTGGTATTGAAGTTGTTTTTTACCAAAACCTTCAATGATCATTTTGCCTCCCACTTTCAGGGCTTTTTCAAATTTGGAATAAACTTCAGCCAAAATCTCCTTTGGAAGATGAAAATACACCAAGGCTACCACGTCAAAAGATTCCGGTTCGGGCATATAAATCATAGCATCACAAACTTGGTATTCGATCTGAAGTCCTATTTTTTCGGCTTTTTGTAAACAATGTTTTTTGCCGGTTTCACTTTGGTCTATGGCTGTCACCTGCCAGCCTAATGAAGCAGCATACAAGGCATTTCTGCCTTCTCCCTCTCCCGGGAAAAGGATTTTGCCGGCCGACATCGAATCGATATTGGATCTTACAAACTCATTAGGATGCTCCCCATATAGATTGGGAGTTTGAGAAAACTTTTCATTCCAGAAAATATTGTCCATTTTTAGTTATTTCCCCAAAAATCTCTAAATATTTTCAGCCCTTCAGTAATAAAACTCACTTTTTCAGATTAAAATCATGAATAAATGTAACATTCGTCACATTTTAGTAGGGTTCTTATGATTAGTTTTGAATTGAAATAAGAATACGAGAGAGTTTCAGATATCAAAATTGAAGTTTTCGCCACCCGGTTCTTACCCTTCAGAATAAGTCAATAGGTGTCTAAAGTTGGTCAAAAAAAAGTAAGCTTGGGTAAAAGGAGAAAATCTCTCCGAGCTGAAAACAAAGATAATTAGTTGTGGTTTATGGGAGTATCGAAAGAGGGCAATCACGTGGATTGTCCTTTTTCTTTTAAAAGAAAAAAAGCTAGAATATGGAATTGGAGAAATACATCAAGATAATCGGTGATTCTTATTATGGTTATTGGAATTACCTCATCAGCGAAATGTTTTACCCTTCCTGGCACAATTACTTCTGGTGGTTGCTTGGCCTATCGGTTGGGGTTTGGTTATTGGAAATTTTCCGTCCCTGGAGGGAAAATCAATCAGTATTCAGAAAGGATTTTTGGCTGGACGGATTTTATATGTTTTTCAATTATTTCCTGTTTTCCCTGATTGCCTACAATGCCATTTCCAATGTAGCTGTAGAAGCATTCAATGACTTCTTGGGATTATTTGGAATCGAAAATACTGTAGCCCTCAACATAGAAACCTGGCCAAGATGGTCCCAGTTTTTACTGCTGTTTTTGGTTGCAGATTTTATTCAGTGGAATGTTCACAGGGTATTGCACAGGGTTCCGATCCTTTGGGAGTTCCATAAAGTCCATCACTCTGTTGAAGAAATGGGTTTTGCGGCCCATTTGAGATTCCATTGGATGGAAACCATCCTTTACAAATCTGCCCAGTATATCCCTTTGGCAATGATTGGCTTTGGTCTGGAGGACTTCTTTATAGTGCACATCTTCACTACCGCCATCGGTCATCTCAACCATGCCAACCTGAGAATCACTTATGGTCCGCTGAAATATATTCTGAATAATCCCATCATGCATTTATGGCATCATGTGAAAGTTTTGCCGAAAGACAGGCCTTACGGAGTCAATTACGGCATCACCCTCAGTGTTTGGGATTACCTTTTTGGTACCAATTATATTCCTCATGAAGGCAGAGATGAACCCTTGGGTTTTGAAGGAATGGAAGAATTTCCAAAGACTTTCTTCCAGCAGATCACTTACCCTTTTATAAAGAAAAAGCAACATGAAAGCAACCATCAATAATTGGCGATTTGTCATTATCCTCAGCCTGACGTTGGGTTTGGCTCCTTTTGTCCCAGAGCCACACATATGGGGAAAGATCAAATGGATAGCTGGTGGGGCCAAAGGGATGGCTGCTTTGGATTGGTTTGATTTTGTATACCATGCCATTCCTTGGGCATTGTTGATCAGACTTTCCATCCTCCACCTGACCGGTAAGCTCCCAAAACCGGTAGAGAATCAAACAGAAGCAAAAAACCCTATGTGATTTTGGTTACGGTTTGGCAATATTTCTGACCATAACTTTGTAATCATAATAAAACGGAAAAAACATGTTTGATTTCTTTAGAACTAAACCAAAAAAATATACAGACCTATTTTGTGAAGATTTCCAAAAAGGTATGACTGCCAAAGACGCTGTAATACTTGATGTAAGGACAGCAGGGGAGTTTCATTCCGGAAAATTGAAAGGCGCTAGGAACATTGACATGATGAGTCCAAACTTTATGTCTCAAATCCAAAACCTTCCAAAGGATAAAAAGTATTATATCTACTGCCGAAGTGGAAACAGGAGCGGACAGGCTTGTGAAGTCATGAGTGAAATGGGATTTGAACACACTTATAATATGGCCGGAGGAATTATCAGATGGCCTTACGAAATCGTTTAAAATATTGATTGGGTTGAATGGTGTTAAAGTCCATCGGCAGGCAACTGACCGATGGATTTTTTTTTCCTTCAATCTGTCATTGCTCTTCCCATCCATTTTTGTTGACTGAGAATCCGAGTTTTTCCAAGCCTGTGGAGATTTCAGGTGCCTGCATGAACAGCTTCCAACCCAAGCCTGTCCGGTAATTTTCGATCATGCCCACTATTGGTCCCTGGTCAATTGCAAGATATCTTTTTGGGAAAAATTCATGTTCCGGACTCATGGCATCATAGAAACCATATTTTCCAAAAACCTTGTCACCGTAGTTGAAATACAGGTTTTTCAAGACTTTCATAGATTCTTCATAGGAATAAGGGATGGAAGAAAGTGCCGCAGTCGGAGAAATAACTCCCGTATCATTTCCCGGATGGTGGGCATTATAACCATTGGTGGAGTAGGAGGCAGTCAATCCCCAAAGATCTTCTCCATATCCTTTAAAGTTTCCTGGATTTGCTATACACCAAGCCCGATTGATCAGGGTTTGATTTTGGTTTTCCTGCCAATAATCGGCATACTCATCATTCAATCCCCTTGGATCCAAGCCCATGTAAGAGTAATGAGCCCAAAACAATGGACCTCCCATTTTTTCGGCATAATTGTGTCTGAGCTGTAAAGGCAATCCAAAGGCTTCTACCGGATTTTTGATATCGCCTGATCTTGCCCAACCTTCATGGTATGCAGGAGGATCGATGGTAAAAGTTGGTGAAGCTGCCGCCAGGACATAGGTGATCAGACATTCATTGTATCCTTCCAATGGGAAATTCATTTCCCATCCAAAGTTGGGGGACCAATGCCAATACAATTTGTTTTCCCCGTTTTTGGTATGAAAATTCCACTGCATCTCTTCCCAAAGTTTGTTGATCCTTTGCGATAATGCCTTTTCATCGTTGTTCCCGTTTCGGTAATATTCCCTTACCGCTAGGAGTCCCTGCATCAGGAATGCGGATTCTACCAAGTCTGCGCCATCGTCTTTTGGAGAAAAAGGTTTGGTTTTGCCTGTTTGGCCATCGATCCAATGTGCCCATATACCGTGGTATCGGTCAGCTTTTTCCAAGAAAGTGACCATTTTTTCAAAGTGTGCAAGTCCCTGTTCTTTGCTTATCCAACCTCTTTCAATTCCTGCTATCAATCCAAAAATCCCAAATCCTGTTCCACCTGTTGTGACAATATGGGCATCATTTTCAGGGTATTCGCCATCAATATGAATCCTTTCAGGCGCCATTCCTGAATTTGGTTCAGCACCATGATAAAAATACCTGAAGGTGTAAAATTGAACCATGTCCAATAATTCTTCCTCATTCATTTCACGGGTTTGGGTGGTTATCTGTGCGATTTCCTTCTTCCCTTTGTTGGTGACTGCTTCAATTTTATAGTCTATTGGCTTTCTTCCATCTTCCTTATTCATCCAAAAATCCATCAGCAATGTGTCCGAAGTTTCTGCCCTTTGGGCAAATTCGCCTCCATCCAAACTGGCAAAAATCAAATAAGAATTTGCTCCCTCGATTTTTGGCCATTGGAGCTCAATGTGGCTGTCATAAGGAAACACCCGGATTTCAACTTCTTTTTGATTGCATGAAAAGAAACCTGATAAGGCAAGCAGGCAGCTGATAAAAATATGTCGGATTTTCATGGGATCATTGGTTTTAAGTAGATTCGCTCGATTGCGTTTTTTTTGACTCTATCGTATCCGAAAGGTATATTGACAAACTCGTCTGCCGCCCAAATAGGAAATAAATTTCGGTAAAATGGACTATTGGGATTGCCTGATTGTCCGGGAGTATTGATGCCAATGGTCTTTTCCCAATTGCCGGTATCGACCACCATCCTAAAGGAAGCACCTGAAGTATTGTTGTCTCCATAAGCATTTGCACCGGGGGTAAAACTGTAACCACCTCTTGCCACCGGACCTGCATCCAATTTTTCCTTCCAGGCATCCGACAAGGCGGGGCTCAAAGGATGTGTAATGTAGGCGTGTTTGTAGGAAGTCTGACCGTATTGCCAGTTATTGCTGTTTTTACCCAGTTTCGATTCAAGTTCCTGAAGTGCCAATTCCAAGCAATTTGCGAGAAACTTGTCCCTTTCCATAGCAGCATTCCCTGAAAATAAGCTTTCTGGATGTTCTATCCAAGTTATCACACGGGTCATCTGTATGCTGCCAACCAATTCCATCACCTCTTTAGGAACTGATATTTCCTTTATTTTTTCTCTGATTTTTCTTTCCCACATGACATAAATTCCTGCAGGAACAGAGTTCTTTTCCAGTTTGAAATCCCAATTCAAAAGCATATCCCTCAATTCACTGGATTCATTTTTCTCAAAAACAAGATCCTTTAAGTAGGGGACCAAGGTTCTTGCAGGAAGCGACAGATAGTCATTTTGAAGCTTTCCCATTTCGTCTATCGAAAAGTCAGTTCCTTTTCCTAAAACTTCCCTGACCCGGTCACCTCTGAAGGGATCAGCCCATTCATAGCCTAGGGCATTTTTATGTGGATAGTCAGCAGGAGTTACGTTTTCGTTGGCGGTGGCTATAAAACCATTTTCAGGGTTATAATCATGTGGTCTCTCTGCGATGGGCAAGTAGCCGTCCCATTCCTTACTGCCATCTCCCAAGGTTGCTACCATACCCGAAAAACCATTTCTGATAGGTGAGATTCCTGTTGCCTGCCAACCGATGTTCCCTTCCCTGTCTGCCCAAATCATATTTTCAGCGGGAATGTGGTTGTAAGTACAGGCATCTCTGAACTCTTCCCAAGTTGTCGATTGGTTCATTCTCAAGCTAGCCAAATAGGGTGCGCCACCCTTTTCAAGCCATGCACACTGTACTGCAACTGCTTTTTTCAAATCCTGATCTACGAATGTCACAGGACCATGGATGGTATAGAAATGTTTCACAACAGCATTGGATTTTCCTTTTACTTTGATAGTATCGGAAATCACTTCCATCTCATGCCATTTTCCTTTATGGAAATATAGTTGCGGATTTTCGGGATGAATGTCATAGATGCGCATGTCCTCGTTATCTGTTTCGAAAATCGTCAAACCCCAAGCTCCAAATTGGTTGTGACCTATCGAAATACCCGGAATCACAGGTTCTCCGCCGCCCACCACATCCCAACCCGGTGCATGGAGGTGAACCATATACCTAAGCGAAGGAACTGCGATCAGTCTATGGGGGTCATTTGCCATGATGGGATAACCACTTTCAGTTAATTTGCCACTGACTACCCAATTGTTGCTACCTATGGAAAATTTCTCAGTCTCGAGGGTTTCCTGAATGTCGGTTTCATAATCCAGTAATTGGGTTATGAATTTTTCGGGATTGTTTCGGGCTTCCGGGATGATGTATTCAGGATAATAGGTCATGCTTTTGCGAAAAGCATTGTAGGGAGCAAGAATATCCTTGAACAGCAACTCTGTCGGGATAGACTTGTCAAGATCCAAGATGGGTTCGTTCGGGTGGAAATAGTGGATTTTTTTCGTTTTTTCAGCGCCGATGAGACTTACTATTCTGCTAAAATTCAATTCATCCCTGACGTTTTCGAGCAGTCCTTGATGGCGGGAAATAACGACTTCCCAAGTCCAAAATTCAGGCAAGATCCCCAAAAGCTTGAATTCTACAGGAAGGTTTTCCGGCGATTGGCGGGCTTCTGAAATGTAGGTGTTGACTCCTTCCACAAAGGATTCAACAATCAATTCACCCCTAGGATGATAATGGGCCAATTCGGATTTTTTGTCACCACGAAATTTGAAAAGTCTTACCCCTTTATCCCGATCCAATTCTTTTTCCCCGAAGATTTCTGCCATGGTTCCTGTGGCTTGCCTCCTCCAGATTTCAAACTGGAATAAGCGGTCCTTGGCAGCCATGTAGCCTTGGGTGAAAAAAAGGTCATGTTCGTTTTTGGCAAAAATATGGTTGATTCCGCTGCTGTCCCGAAATACTTCGACTTCCCCGTGCAGATTTTTTATGCTGAGTTGCTGTGAAAAAGAATTTTGATTTATTCCTAAAAGGAGGAGAAGTATAAATAAGATGTTTGGTTGTTTTTGGAGTTTTCTCATTGTTCTTAATTTCTTGCCTGATACAAATAAATGTTCAGGGAGGTTTAATGTCCTTTTTAAGTTCTGAAAATATTTTGAATCCAATCAGAAAATTGGATAAACGGTCGAAACCATTCATCTTTATTTTTCAAATTGCCACCATAACCAAAAACCTTCAACCATGAGAAACTTAATGATTTTGGCTTTTTCGCTGCTGTTGTTTGCAGCCTGCCAAGCTCCCCAAAAAGAAGAAAAAATTATTGAAAAAGTAATCGAAAAAGAAATAGTGACTATGGACAAAGCCCTGCGACATGTTGTTTTATTTAAGTTCAAAGATGGTACCACTGAGGAGGACATTCAGAAAGTGGTAGATGCCTTCACCGCACTTCCATCAAAGATTGATGTCATCAAGTCCATTGAATGGGGCACCAATAACAGTCCTGAGGGATTGGATCAAGGCTTTACGCATTGCTTTTTCCTAACCTTTGCCTCTGAAGCAGACAGAGAAATTTACCTTCCACATCCTGACCATAAGGCTTTTGGTGCAGTATTGGGCCCACATTTGGACAAAGTGTTGGTGGTGGATTATTGGACTAAATAATCAGAAAGTAAAAAAATTAAAAACTCCAACAGGTTCGTTTCTGTTGGAGTTTTTTGTTTGATTTTTTTGGAAAAATTATATTCTCGGTTCAGTTTTTATTCATCGGCAACTCGGTATTTACCTCGCCTTTTCCGCCTATTTCTATGATCTCATAGACGACAACTTCGCTTGCGCCTCTCCAAGGTAAAGAATTGAGGTATTCCTTGTACCGCAATTCTACAAATTTTCCACTAGCACGCTCGAGTAACTCCACTAGTGCTTCATCCTGAACACTGAATCTAAACTCGTTGCTTTGAAGGGCACCGGCAGTAGGACTTTGGAAACCTTCCTGAACGATACGGCCTTCCCAGGTTTTGAAGACATAACCCTTTTTCTCAAAATAATTAAGAGTGCCACCTTTGACGCCTTCACTGAATACAAAGTAATACCTCCAGTAAAATACTCCCGCTAGGATAATGATAAGGGCAAAAATGCCGATTTTAACAAATTTGTTCATGTTGGTTGGTTTTTAGATGCTTTAAACAATTACAGAAATTGTGCAATTTAAACTATAAATCTGAAAACCAATTTCTCATAAATGCTTCAATTAAACAACAATTTGTTTAGGCATTTATTTTTACATCATCCTGAGCCAAAAATCAATTCAACCTGATGTCATTTAGGAAATTGACCATTGATTTTTTTAGGGTTGACCCAACTTTGTGTAGGATATTATTAATCGACTACCCAACTTTTTCAACTCTTTCCTAAAAGTAGGAACAGCAATAATATTATAGCTCTTCTAATAACTGCTTTGCGGGAATGCCTTTCAGTTTGCCTTCTCTTACTAGCTTGAGTTCTTCCACTGCTTCTTTAATCTCTTCCATGAGTAAAGCCTTATCGTCAGATATTGTTGTGGCTTTTACATACGATAAGCCTTTAAGCACTTCGAGTAAGGGTTTGGCCCTATCATCTTTTATGTCTAATAAAACTTTCATATTTCAAATTTTGAAGAATTGATACTCATTGCCTTGTTCCTTATTTGTTTTGAACGTCTGCCGGCAATAGTTGCTTCAAAGTTACATAAGTAGCCGAGATACTCAATTGAATTGACAAATCAACCTTCGCTGTTTTTGGTGTAAACACAATTCCAATCTTGACCTTTTTGCTCCCAAAAACCATCTGATCTCACGATATCCCTTCACAGAGCTTGCCGAGGTGGATAAAAATGATATTTGGCTACCGGTGTAAAAGTGGATAATTATAATATTTTTTAAGGCTAACCATATTCAATGCTTCTTTCAAGTTTAAAATTTTTAACTTATCATTTATAAACCTCTGACCTAAGAACTTGTCCCATGAAAAAAATATTGTTTCAGTGGAGTGAATTGAAAGCGACTTTTTGGTTTGTTCCTGTCATTATCATCATCATTTCCATCCTGTTGTCAATTGGATTTGTCTATCTTGATGGACTCATCGATGTGTCACAAGATGGCTTAGGTCGCTTCTTTTTTGTAAACAGTTCTGATTCTGCACGGAGTATCCTTTCGACCATTTCCGGTGCGATGATGGGTGTCGCGGGAACTGTATTTTCAATTACCCTGGTGGCCTTGACGCTTGCCTCCTCGCAATTTGGCCCAAGACTCATCAAAAATTTTATGTATGTCAGGCTTAATCAGGTTGTACTTGGGGCTTATATTTCAACTTACCTCTATTGCCTGCTGATTCTGAATTCCCTCAAAGCAGGCGATGATTTCACCTTTATACCTTCAATTTCCATTCTTGTGGCGATAATTGCTGCCATTGCCAATATCATTTTATTGATAATTTTTATCCACCGGATCGCTACCAGCATTCAGGCGGACCATGTGATCTCTGATATCTCGGACTTTATTTCTAAACAAGTTCTCACCCTTTTTCCTGAAAAAATGGGTGAGGAAAACCATACCGGAGAAAACGTTGATATTTCTGCGTCCATTTCAGGATATCCAAATCGTAGTTCAATAAAATCCACTAAAAGTGGCTATCTCCAATATATCTACGGGGAAACATTGATGGAAATTATTAGCCGTAATGATTCACTTCTTGATTTGTATCACCGACCGGGTGGGCACTTGGTGGAAGGGGTGGAAATTGGGATGCTTTATTCCAAAGGCAATTGGGAAAAAGAGGAGTTTGAAAAAATCCACGAGCAATTTGTCATCGGAAAAACCAAAACCTCACAGCAGGATATTGAATATTCTATTTATCAGATGGTCGAAATTGCCGTTCGCGCCCTTTCTCCCGGAGTCAATGACCCTTTCACAGCCATTGCCTGTATAGACAATTTGACGGCAACCATGTCCTATTTGGCACAGGCTAAATTTCCCTCAAGAAATCGATTTGATGGGGAAGGAAATCTTAGGATTATTGCGGATACAGTCGCTTTCGATGGAGTTTTGGATGCTGCTTTCAACCAAATCAGGCAGTTTTCGGCCGGTAGCCCTGCTGTAATAATCAGGCTGATGGAGTCATTGATTACCCTAAGTGAATTTACAGATGAAAAACACAAAAAAGCTGTAATCAAGCATGCAGAAATGGTGTTGACCATCGGTAAGCAAACTATACAGGAAGAACATGACCAAGAAGATTTGATCAAAAGGTCCAAGAAGATTTTAAATTAGTTGGTTGATCAGGGCATCAATATTTTTTTTCTTTAGACCAATTCGTGAAAATTGAATATTTTGATACTTGCAAATAGTAACAGTAGGACGACTTAGATATTGATTCCTTTGCCAAAATGAATCAATGTAAGAATGAGCGTTGGCGAGAAAATGAGTCAAAATCCAAAACCTCATTTTTTCAACCCATTCATTAAAATTTCCTATTAATTTTTCCAACCAATAAAACATCCCTCATGAAAAACTACTAAATATTATCGATCCTATTTTTCTCAGTTTGCTTTAGTGCAATGTCCCAAGAAGATCCCTATAAATGGTTGGAGGAGGTAGAGGGTGATAGGGCCCTTGAATTTGTGAAAAAGCATAACATGATCACAGAGAAATGCCTTAGCGGCCAAAAAGAGTAGCATGATATTTTAACAAAAGTATCGTTAATCCCATCACCCCGACCCGAAATTCCCAACCTGATTTCTATGTAATTAATTTTAGAGCGACATACTTTGGCGTTTCATCCTTCTACTTTTGAAAAAGAAACTAGAAAAAAATAGAAGCATGAAAACAGCCTACCCAATAATGAACAATAGCGGAGAGAATTTTTTTGATCTTCAAAAGACCACTTCAAAAATCAACCTTTCTGAAGTATTTTCTGAAATGAATACTTCTTACCTGAACGAGTTGACGCTATTTGTCGCACATTATAATTGTATTCCTAATGTAATCAGCGAGATAGATATTGATTGCAAAAAGGCCAATGTCTGGTTTAGCAATAAGTTTGGAGCAGAAGTTAAAGCGCATTATTTCAACAAAAGGTACTTTGGTGGAAGTGTTAAAGCAGAATTTGATGATATTTATTATTTTTTGGAGGAAGATTTATTAGTTGATTTTGACACCAATTGTTCCATAGTTAGATTTTTATTCAGAAAAACTGACCCTTCAAGAATTGAGGAAATAATCAAAGGAATTAAAAAATTCAAAAAAGGAAATAGCAATCGAAAGCCTAAGATTTTATTGCTCGTGAGTGGCTTGAAAGGGATTTATACAGAAGCATTGGCAATAACAAAGCCGAAATTGAATATTGAAGATAATTATAACGAAGGCTTTTATGAAGTTCATCGGGCTATTATAAAAAGACTTTCCAAGAAAAATGACAAGGGAATAATCCTGCTTCATGGGAAACCCGGAACAGGAAAAACTTCTTATATCCGATACCTCATCGCATCACTTAAAAAGAAAATTATTTTTCTTCCGCCTAATATGGCAGGAGCCATCACAAGCCCAAACCTTATTTCCATTCTGATCGAAAATCCAAATTCCATCTTTGTCATTGAAGATGCCGAAAATATTGTAGTGGATCGGGAGCAGGATGGAGATTCACCGGTTTCGGCATTGTTGAATATTTCAGATGGATTGCTTGCTGACTGTCTGAATGTTCAAATAATCTGTTCTTTCAACATTGATATTTCAAAGATTGACAGTGCATTGATTCGGAAAGGAAGACTTATAGCAAAGTATGAATTCAAAGAATTAGAAGTGGCCAAAGCCCAACAGCTATCCAACAAACTTGGCTTCAATACCATCTTTAGCAAGCCCATGCCATTGACTTCTATCTATAATCAAGAAGAGAGGGATTACCATCAAGCAAAAACAAGTAATCCTGTAGGTTTTCAACTTTTAAGCAAAAACAGGCAAGCCGAAAACTGTATAGAGTAGGCGTCAAATTGAATTCAAAAGAAAATGGCAAATTTTTATTGTGAATATTGTGGAACAAAGTATCCAAGTGTGGCCAGTCTGACGAGTGCCCAATGTATGCGACATCCAACCGGGCCAAATAAAGGCAAGCACAAACTTTATGAAGGGAGCGAAAAACCACAATACGTCTGTAAATATTGTGGTACCAAATATTCTTCACTTCCTTCCTTGACAAGCTATCTATGCATGAGGCATCCAAGCGGTTCTAATAAAGGAAAACACGCACCAGCTTTATAGATTATGGATTCATTTACCGCCATAGATTTTGAAACAGCGCAGGGATACCGATGGAGTATTTGTCAGGTCGGATTGGTCCGGGTGGAGAATCAAATCATTACAGAGAAATTATCTATTCTCGTCCAGCCACCAAAAAATTTCTATTGGAATAAATTTATTGACATACATGGAATTACTCCCGAACAAACTGCGGAATTACCAACGTTTGATTTAATTTGGGATCAAATTGAGCCATTTATCACAAACCAGCATGTTGTAGCCCACAATGGATTCCGCTTTGATTTTCCATGTTTGGAAGAGACATTGGCGTACTATGGTATTTCCAATCCGGTATTTACCGGGCATTGTACCTACCGCATATTTGGAGTTAACTTGGCTTTTCTCTGCAAAAACTATGGAATCCAATTAAACCACCATGATGCCCTGAGTGACGCAATGGCTTGCGCAGAATTATTTAAAATGTATTTACAAAACCAATAATGGGGCGAGATTATAAGGAGTGTTTAAAATGTTCTAGATAAAATGTTGTTTTATCCAAGTGGTTGCAATGAAATTTACATTTCTAATCGGAAAAACTGGTAAGAACAAAAAAAACAGGATAAAAATGATAAATGAGAGAGAGAAAAAAATATTTATGTTACTTAAAGGAGTTCATTAACTAATGTCCAAACGAGGCTACATATCGCGCTACTTGCTTATTTTCAAAAAGCTTAAGTTAAAGCCATATTCTACCTATTTGGAGTTACAAGCTTATATAGAAAATCAATTTGACTACCTGCAGATGCAGGATGATACTTTGAATATTGGTTTTTCTAAGCGAACGCTTCAAAGAGACATCAAGGAAATCAGAAACGTTTTTGGGATTGACATCGAATTTTCAAAATCCAACAAGGGCTATTTTATCAGTCAAAACGAGAATGAAAACATGAATTTCCAAAGAATGATGGAGGCCTTTGATATGTTTAATTCTTTAAACCTCGCGCAGGATTTAACTCCTTTCATTCACCTCGAGAAACGCAGGCCACAGGGAACAGAAAATCTGTACGGACTCCTTCATAGTATCAAGAATAGGTTAAAAATCGAATTTACCTATCAGAAATTTTGGGACGGCGAGCTGAGTCAACGAATAGTGGAACCTTATGCTTTGAAGGAATTCAAAAACCGATGGTATATAATTGCTAAAGACTCCAAAGACAATGACATCAAAAGTTTTGCTTTGGACCGTTTGACGCAGCTCGAAATTTCAAAGCAGACTTTTGTATATCCAAAGAATTACAGCGTTGAAGAGAATTATCGCTATTGCTTTGGGATAATAAGCCCAAATGGAGAATCACCCCAAGATATAATTTTAGCATTTGACCCTTTTCAGGGAAAGTATATCAAAACATTGCCTTTGCATGACTCTCAGGTGATTTTGATTGACAATTCAGATGAAATAAGGATTAAACTCAGGTTATGCTTAACCCATGATTTTTTGATGGAATTACTTTCTTTCGGAGAATACCTGAAAGTTATCGAGCCAAAAGAATTGGCCGATAAGGTGAAAAAATCCCATGAGAAAGCTTATAAGCACTACTGATTTCCATGTCGTTAAGATAGGCTATTGATTAGTGGAAAGCTTTTCCAAATTTGGGACAAAAATAAGAGCATCATATAACCTCTATTCAGAACTTTGGAAAAGTTCATCGAATCGGCATTAACAAAAAGACATTGGTACTGATTGGTGAAGGCTAATTTTTTTTCTGATACCAATGTTTTCACATCATAAAATTAAAGCACTTCAGAAGCCTGCTTTTTTGGTTTCGGGATTTGGGATCGCCATTATTATTTTGTCAATAGACAAAATCCAACCAGAACCGGATAAACAGTATACATTTAGACACATAATTGGGATTAGAAAAAATGACCGGAATCATGATTATAAGAAGGAGGTGTCACTTGCTGCTTCTTGAGTGAGGGCTTCAGAAACTTCTTTTCCAAGGTATTTATCAATCAAATAATGTCCCAAATAGAGTAGGGGAGTAAGCAGGATGGCCACGCTGAACTTGTAGACATAATTGATGATCGCCACGGAAGCTACCTGTGCCCAACTCCAGTTACCAAAAATATAAAATGCGATTCCCAAGACTACAAATGAGTCTATGAGCTGAGATACCAATGTAGAACCGGTTGCCCTTAGCCAAATCATTTTGGGCCCGGTTATTTTTCTCAGCTTTTGGAAAACGTAAACGTCTATCAACTGCCCCAATAGGAAAGCTGTCAAGGATCCAATGATAATCCCCAAACCTTGTCTGAAGATCATATTGAAGGCATTGTTGATATTGAAAGGATTGCCTTCCGCATCGGGAGTATTGACCTCGAGCCAAAATGCAGCAGGAGGAAGTACGGTGACTACTGATATCACCAAGAAAATATAGGCTATAAAAAATGCAGTAATGAAGCTGATTTTTCTGACTCCTTTTTTACCAAAATATTCATTGATGATATCGGTTGTGATAAAAACCACAGGCCATATGACCGCCCCGGCTGTCAGGTTGAAGTCAAGGATATAGTCTCCGAAGATTTTCCATCCTACCGGCTCGATTCCCAAGGTCATTTCTCCGGAGAAAATTTTGACGCCGATGATTTCAGCCAAAATCGCATTGGTCAGAAATAAACCGCTCAGGATGATGAACAGGTTGGTTTTTTTGGATTGAAAAGTCTTCTGTTCGATTGCAGTTGCCATATAGGTGTGGTGGTGAATTTGGGAAGCTGAAATGGTTAAATCGAGTAAGTCACGCCTTCTTCGCTCAGGTAAGTGTTTTCGAAGACTTCCTTGGCTTGGTCTAAGATCGGGGTGAGGTCTTTGTATCGGGAGGAGTAATGTCCAAGGAGCAATTTTCCGACATTTGCTTTCATGGCAATGATTCCGGCCTGCCTAGAGGTGCTATGGAATGTGGTGCCTGCTCTCTCGGCTTCATCGTCTCCGAATGTCGCCTCATGGTAAAGTAGGTCAACTTCCCTGATGTACTCCACCAAGGTAGGGTCAAAAACCGTATCAGAACAATAGCCGTATTTTTTTGATTGTTTTGGAGGGTAAGTGTATTCTTCTACCCTGTAGAGGGCTTTACCATCGGAGTCCACCACATCTTTTCCTTCACGTAAAGAGACAATGGCTTCGATAGGCATTTTGGTTTTTATCAATTTTTCTTTGATCATGTTTCGAAGTCCCGGCTTTTCCTCAATCAAAAATCCTGTGCAGGGAATTCTATGTTGCAAAGGAAAAGTAAATACCCTGAACATGGGTTCTTCCAAAATCAGGTTTTTTCCCTCTGCTTGTGTAGGCACAAATCGCAGTGGGAAGCTCAGTTTGGTGTTGGTATGCTTGAGTTGCGTGGTGATGATTTCATCCAATCCGCTCGGTCCAAAGATGGTCAATAGCCGCTCTCTTTTCACCAAGTGGAAACTTGAAATCAATCCCATCAGGCCATAGAAATGGTCTCCGTGGAGGTGGGAAATAAGGATAAAGTCTATCCTTCCAAATTTGAGTTTGAACTTGCGGAGCTGTATCTGGGTTCCTTCACCGCAATCGATCAATAAAAATGAATTGCCCACGGATACCAGTTGGGATGTCTGGTTTCTTCCGTGGGCAGGAATGGCGGAATTGGATCCTAGGATGGTGACTTCAAATTCCAAAATTAATCTTCCTCTTCTTCTTGATCTTTACCTTCGATTTCATGGATAAAGATAGCTTCGGCAGCTTCTTCAATGGTATCCACAATGATAAAAACCTTATCGAGCATGGAAAGTTTAATTAATTTCATAACATGGTCCTGAGGGGAAGCAATGATAAAAATCCCTCCATTACGGCCAAATTCTCTGTTGCCTACCAAAAGAGCACTTAATCCGCTTGAATCAGCGTATTTTACATTACTCATATCAATGACCAAATTGTCATAACCTTCGGCCTGAACGGTAAGGAGTTCGGACTTGAGTTTTGGAGAAAGTGCTGAATCCAGCTTTTCTTCCAAAGGAGTAAAAATTACGTATTGTTCTTTTTTATCTACTGAATACTTCATAATTATCGTTTTTGAATATTGCCCCTAAAAATAAGGCGGTGTTTTAAATTAATTATTGTGTATAAACTCTTTCTTGTCACTCATTATATGGAAATCAGATGGGAGTGCCATTACGTGGCTATGAACATTCCTCCATGGTCTGTGGGCTGAATTATCCTAAGCTTTTACATTTATCTTAGTCAATGGCAAAATTGGCGGATAATCATTTTAAATATTCTCCAATATGGCTTTTTCTATACTTCCTTCCAAATCTGTATAGGCAGATTTAACAAATGGTTCACCTATAATATTTTCATATAGTTCAATGTAGCGGTTGGAAATTTCCTCTATAAATTCATCCTTCATTTCCGGAACAGATTGGCCTTCTTTACCTTGAAAACCATTTGCAATCAGCCATTGTCTTACAAATTCCTTGGATAATTGCTTTTGGGCCAAGCCTGCTTTTTGGTATTCATCGTATTTGTCTGCATAGAAATACCTCGAGGAATCAGGGGTATGGATTTCATCTATCAAAAGGATCTGATCTCCGTATTTCCCAAACTCATATTTGGTGTCCACTAGAATCAATCCCATTTCTTTGGCCATTTCACTTCCTTTAGCAAATAGGGCATGTGTGTATTTTTCCAATACTTCATAATCCTCCTGACTTACTATACCTTGTGCCAGAATTTGTTCTTTGGAAATATCCTCATCGTGGCCTTCAGATGCCTTGGTAGTGGGAGTGATAATCGGATGCGGAAGTTTGTCGTTTTCGGCTAATCCCTCCGGGAGTGAAACGCCACAGATACTTCTTTTTCCGGCTTTGTATTCCCTAGCTGCATGACCTGCCAGGTAGCCTCTGATGACCATTTCAACTTTGAAAGGTTCACATTTTTTTCCGATCGTCACATAGGGATGTGGCGTGGCAGACACCCAATTGGGAACCAAATCTGCCGTGGCTTTTAGGAAACGGGCTGCAATCTGATTCAAAACCTGCCCTTTAAATGGGATGGGTTTAGGCAAAACCACATCAAATGCGGATATCCTGTCGGTGGCGACAACGGCCAGTGTATTCTCAAAAATATACACGTCCCTTACTTTACCTTTGTAAAAACCCACTTGATTTGGGAAATTGAAATGGGTTTCTTTTATGGCTTTTTTCATTTTTGTTGTCTATTTGGCAAAATTAGAAAAAGATGGGTTTATTGGCGGTTTGCGCCTGATTAATTATCGGTTTTTTTCCGATTTTTATTTTGTCGGTGGGTCGACAGGCTTCCCTTCTTTGAATAACCTTTCAGAAATCAGGTTACCACTTTCATCATATATTTTTTGGATGCCGTGTGGCTTTCCCAACCTGTAGAAAATAGATTCTTTCAATTGTCCGTTTGGATGGTAAATGAGAACTTCACCTTCCTCCAGTCCATTTCTGAAGTTAATGATCCTTTCCTTTTGGCCGTTTTCATGATAGCCAAGGATCTGTACAATCTCACCATAAGAATTGAAATTGGACACCTCTGAAGTTTTTCCATTTTCATAGTAGCTGATCGCTTTTCCTGTGATGTTTCCGTTTTTGTAGCTGACCTCTTTTTCTGTTTTTCCGCTTTCGTAAAAACTTTCAAACTTACCTGTCGGGATTCCTTTTTTGTAGTTCCCTTGTCTGGCTATATTCCCGTTTTCGAAGAAAAATATAGCTTCCCCTTCCTGAATACCGTTTTTGTAATTTATTCGAGAGGAAATTTTATCCTCAGGATAATAGGTGAATTGTAGACCATTTAATTTGCCGTCTTTGTAAGTCGACCTGTTTGTGATTTGGTCTTCGTAATAATTTTCCCTGATTTCGATGACTCCCTCATTGAAAAAAATCTTTTCCGATATGGATCCAGGCAAATCCTCCCTGTAGACCAAAGTCCACCCATTTGGTTTGTCATTTTTAAAGGTTGATTTTTGCTTGACCATCCCCTCCTCAAAATAAGAAATGATCTTTCCCTCGATTTTGTTGTCTACATAATTTAGCTCTTGGGATATCTTGCCCGATGGGAAGTAATTGATCGATTTCCCTTCCTTTTTGTCATTGATATAGTTTACCTTCCTAAGTGTATCTCCTGTCTCAGGATACCAATCAATAAACAAACCCTCTTTCTTCCCGTCTTTGAGTTGGCCCGTCTGTGCCAATTCTCCTGTGGCTAGGTAGAGTTTGAATTCTCCCTGTGGTACGCCCCCAAGGGTGAAATATTCTTCTTTCAGTAATTTTTTGTCCTCATCATAATAGACCTTTACCAACTGCTGAGAAAATAAGGGAGAAAAAATCCCCATACCAAAAAGTAGGGTCAAGGTTGTTGTTTTCAATCTACCTAGAATCTGAAGTAAGAAGACGGGTAATCTCATTTGATTTTTTTGGCTACAATAGGTATAAAAAATAGGGGGATAAAGGTATGGTTCCTTTATCCCCGATAATTTTAGAGTTTTTCGATGACGATGGCCGAAGCTCCGCCACCGCCGTTACAGATTCCTGCCACACCGACTTTGCCTTTCTTCTGTTCCAACACGGAACATAGGGTCGTAATGATTCTTGCACCCGAAGCGCCAAGCGGATGTCCCAAGGAAACAGCTCCGCCAAATACATTCAGTTTGTCGTTGTCAAGGTGTAGTTCACGTTGGTTTGCGATGGCTACCGCAGCAAAGGCTTCATTGATTTCGTAGAAATCCACATCTTCAGCGGCCAAACCTGCGTTTTTGATGGCTTTTGGAATAGCCAAAGCCGGAGCGGTGGTAAACCAAAGCGGGTCTTGGGCAGCATCTGCAAAGCCCCTGATTTTGGCAATGGGTATCAGTCCAAGTTCTTCGACTTTTTCTTTACTCGCCAATACCAAAGCGGAAGCACCGTCATTCATGGTAGATGCATTGGCGGCAGTCACTGTGCCGTCTTTTTCAAAAACTGGTCTCAGCGTGGGGATTTTGTCAAACATGACATTTTTGAATTCCTCATCTTCATCTATGATGATGGTTTCTCCTTTTCTTCCGGCGATTTCTACAGGGATCACTTCGTCCTTGAATGCACCGGATTTCCACGCTTCAGCAGAACGTGTGTATGATTGGATGGCATAAGTGTCTTGTTCTTCCCGGGTGATTTTCATTTCTCTGGCGGTATTGTCTGCACAGTTGCCCATCGGGAATTTGTAATATGCCTCAAACAAGCCGTCTTTTACCAATCCGTCGACGAGTTCGGCATTGCCATATTTGTAGCCAAACCTTCCTTTGGGGATATAGTATGGGACATTGGACATGCTTTCCATACCGCCGGCTACGACAAGCTCATTTTGTCCGGTCATGATAGATTGGGCAGCAAACATCACAGCCTTCATGCCTGATGCACATACTTTGTTGACAGTAGTGCAAGGTACGTTGTACCCCAATCCTGCTCCGATGGCTGCCTGACGGGCAGGTGCCTGACCTAAATTGGCAGAAATTACATTTCCCATCATCACTTCCTGAACTTCATTTGGGTCTACGCCTGCTTTTTGCAAAGCACCTTTTATAGCGATGCTGCCCAGCTCTATGGCTGTAAGGCTCGAAAGCTTTCCTCCAAAACTCCCAAGCGGAGTTCTCACTGCGGATACGATATAGACTTCTTTCATTTGGGTTTATATTTTTAGATATGAGACGTGAGATATGAGATATGAGACCTGAGATATGGGGCGTGAGATATGAGACAAAGACAGAAGAACCAAGACCTTTAACTTTGTTTGGAAAACCGAGGGTTACTATTCAGAATATTAAGGTGAAGGTTCTAGACATAGAATCGCGATTTTCACCTTTTACTTCTTACCTCTTACTTGTTACATCCCACTTCCAAACTTCCCGCCTTCCCAACCTCCAACTACCATTCCGGCAGTCCCCTCTGTGGTTTTTTGGTTGGTTTTTTCTTGTTTTGCTGGATATATCGGAGTTCGGCAGCATTCATAGCTTCGAGGATTTGAGCTGCTTGTTCCGGTGAAAGGTTCATTTCCTGTAGTTTTTCCTTTACTTTTTCAAGCGCTTTTTCTCTGTCGCTTAGATCACTTTCTATGTCACTGGCTTCATCGGAATCTTTCTCTTCCTGGGATTTCTCTCCTTCCTTGTCATCTTTTTTCTGGGATTCTGTGGCTTCATCCTCTTCTGTTTGTTCTTCTCCTTCGCCGTCCTTTTTTTCCTCAGATTTTTTGTCCTGCTCCTGCTTTTCCTGCTCCTCTTGTTTTTCCTGTTCCTCTTTGTCCTGCTGTTCCTGTTTTTGTTGTTCCTGCTGTTCAGGGTTTTGTTCAAGCCACCTGCTTAGCAGTTCATAATTGTATCTTGCAGATTCATTGAGGGGATTGTTGATCAAAGCCATCTTGAAGGCATCAAGTGCTTCATCGTATTTCTTTTGTTCTCCTAGGATGACTCCGTTTTGGTTGTAAGCAAATGAGGCAATGTTTTTGTCCGGCGATTGGTATAAGCTCTGATAAGTCAGGCCTGCCTGCTCGAGCTGACCGCCATAATGCTGACTCAGGGCAAGGTCATAGCTGACATTGGGTGTACTGAGATTGTACTCACTTACCAGTCTGAGGTGGTTGGTGATAGAAGATTCATAATCTGCCTGTTCGTAACTTTTTGTGGCGGCTTTGATGGCGGCATTCCTTTTCCCTACCTCATTCCAAGAAGAGGTAATCATCAAAATCGATAAAAAGAAAACCCGTATTGAAGTCATCATGATTGTTACACGTTTTTACAATTTGATGGTTTTGAATGGCAACATCAAGTCCAAGAGAGATAATCCCAATGCAATTAACAGAAAATAAAAATACTTGTTGGCAGAGGCTTCCACCATTCTTGATCCTGTCACAGTGGCTTCCTGTCTTTCCAAAGCCGCTATGAGGTTTGGGATTTCCTGTACATCATCGCTCAGTTCAAAATATGAACCATCTGTTTGGGAAGCGATCAGTTTGAGGTTACCCGATTCAAGCCTGCTGATGGCAGGGAGGTTGGTGTTGGGGTCAATGATTTTTCCGTTTCCTTTTGGAATATTGCTTCCCTGACTTGTGCCCACTCCCAATGAAAACACCTTGATTCCCTTGTCACTGAGTTTGGAAGTAATGTCCTGAAATTCATCTCCAAAATCCTCTCCATCAGAAATCAGGATGATGGATTTGGAGTTGGCCTCTGCTGATTCTTCAAGGTCAAATTTATTCAGCGCCATATTTAGGGGCGCACTGATGTCTGTTCCCTGATTGGGTACCAAACCTGTATTCAAACCATCAAGGTGTAGCTGCAGGACATTTTGGTCAAAAGTCAAAGGGCATTGGATAAAGGCTTCTGAACTGAATATGATCAAGCCAATCCTGTCTCCTGTAAAGTTTTTGACAAGGTTTTTCAGTTCATATTTGATCCTTTGAATCCTGCTTGGACCTATATCGGTAGCATTCATCGATTGGGATAAATCAATGGCAATGAAAATATCTTTTCCTTCTTCTTTGATTTCTTTCATGGAAGTCCCGATAGATGGTCCGGCCATGGCAATCAAAAACAAAACAAAATAGGAAATCCGAAGCAAAAGTTTCATAATCAACCTGTGTTTTTGAACCACAAGTTTCTTGTTGATCAAATAAAAACGGTACAAGTATACCATGTACAGGAAGCCAAAAACGATGGCCAATACATAAATCAATTTCGCGTCAGGGTATGCCCAAATCATGCCCTGAAATTATAAAATATTGATGAAAAGAAAAGGAAAAGAAATTAATGACATAAATTTCAACACCAAACGGCCAAAATCCGTTATCCATGAAAACCAAATTTTCTACATGAAGTTTTTGCCACTTACGCTTATTGTCCTTTTATTTTTGAGTACCACCTTACTTTATTCCCAAGAACAGTCATTTATCTCAGGTACCGTTTATGAAGTTGAAGGAAATACACCACTGCCGGGGGCTAATATCTATTGGGAATCAGCGCCTCAGAAAGGTGTCGTTTCTGATATAAATGGAGTTTTTAGCTTGGCCTCTGTCCCTTTACCAGCAAAACTTATTATTTCTTTTATTGGTTATTCGCAATCAGTGCGGTTACTTTCTGTCAAGGATATTGAAAAACCCTTGAAGTTTTTTCTCAAACCTGAAGAGCTTTCTTTGCAGGAGATCATCATTAGGGAAATCAATCCCGAACAAAATGTCAAAGGCATTGAAATGGGGAAATCTGTGGTACCTATCGAGACCATAAAGAACATTCCGGCATTGTTTGGTGAAGTAGATATCCTGAGAAGTCTTCAGCTTTTGCCCGGAGTGCAGACTGCCGGAGAAGGGACGACAGGCTTGTTTGTCCGGGGAGGATCGGCTGACCAAAACCTGATCAACCTTGATGGTGCACCGGTATATAATCCCTCACACTTTTTTGGGTTTTTCTCTGTATTCAATCCCGATGCATTGTCGGATATTGAGTTTTATAAGGGAAATATTCCTGCAGAATTGGGTGGCAGGGTTTCCTCAGTGATTGATGTGTCCATGCGAGAAGGTAATTTTCAAAAGGTCAGAGGCGAGGGAGGAATAGGCACCATCAGTTCTAGGCTAACCGTAGATGGGCCACTTTTTTCTGATCGATCTTCATTTATTGTATCAGGAAGAAGAACCTATGCAGATCTCTTTTTGAAGCTTTCAAACAATGAAAATATCAATAATAACCAGCTTTTCTTTTATGACCTGAGCGGAAAATTTACTTTCAAGCTAGGAGAAAGGGACAAAATATCTTTCTCCACATATTATGGTACAGACTTTTTGGGACTTTCGGGGCAGTTTGGGCTTGGCTGGAACAATTTCATTTCTTCTTTTAATTGGAACAGAAACATCAGCTCTACCAAATTCTTTGACCTGAGTGCATACCACAGCAGGTATCAATATCAAGTGAAGTTTGACGACCCACAGGATGGGTTTAATTGGACCAATTCTCTCTCTGAAAGTGGCGTAAACCTAGGTTGGACCTGGCTGCTTGGGAATAATTCAGTAGTTAAAGCCGGTTATCATGGGCAACTTTACCATTTTGCTCCGATCAACTTGGAGCTAGCCCCGGAGTCTAACCTTTCCGATATCAATACCACCCAAAAGAATGGTCTGCTCAACAATATTTATGTTTCGGGTACCACAGAATTAGGCAATAAACTTCTCGTTGAGGCAGGTTTGAGATTGAGTCATTATCAGGAAGTAGGTAAAGGGGTTGTCTATCAGTATGAAGGGGGAGTACCCGGTCCAGAGGTAGAGGTGACCGATACCCTGACTTTTGGAAGATTGGAAAGGATGAAGGTTTTTCAAAGGTTGGAGCCAAGAATTTCACTCAGGTACCTTATAGCTGAAGATTTATCTTTCAAAGCCGCCTTTAACCGCAATCACCAATATGTGCAAGTGGCTTCCAACAGTTCTGCAGGTCTTCCTATTGACCGTTGGCTTCCATCCGGAACCTACATAGAACCTTTGAGAGGTGATCAGTTTTCTGTCGGGCTGTTCAAGAACCTTGACAAGGGAACCTGGGAAGTTTCGGTAGAGACTTATTACAAAGATTTTAGAAATGTCGTGGATTTGCGTCAAGGGGCAAGTGTACTTTTTACTGACAATGTAGAAACAGAATTGCTGTCAGGTGTGGGTTATGCCTATGGTGCGGAATTTTTGATCCGAAAAAATGTTGGAAAAACAACCGGGTGGCTTGGCTATACTTATTCCAGAACATGGAGAAAAATAGTAGGCATCAGTAATGATACTTGGTATAATCCTAGGTTTGATAGGCCACATGATGTGAATTTTGTCTTGAACCATGAGTTTTCAGATAGGTGGAGTGCAGGGCTTACATTTGTATATACTACAGGTCAGGCAGTAACCTTTCCTGTGGGGACCTATGTAGTAGATTCCCAAAGGGTACCGGTGTATGGTGATCAGAGAAATGATGACAGATTTCCGGATTATCATCGGGTAGATGCCTCGGTCACTTGGAAGAATCAGGATAAAGGAAGAAAGTGGAGGGGAAGCTGGAACTTCAGCATTTATAATCTTTATGGGAGAAAGAACCCATTTACCTTTCAGTTTACTGACATATTTAATGACGACATTAATTTTGATCCTGAAGATGGAGGAGAAATAGTGTCCCAAAGACCCGGGGTGATTATGACTTATCTTTTTACCTTTTTACCGGCATTGACTTATAATTTCAAATTCTGATGAGATACCTGATTTTAATTTTGACACTTATTTTGTTTTCTTCCTGTCAGGAAGAAGTGCTTTTGGATTTGGAAACCCTTGAGCCCATCCCTGTCATTGAGGCAATATGGACAGACAACAGTTCTATCAATCAGGTAAAAATAACCCTGTCCAAGGATTATTACCTAGAGGGAGACAATGAGGTGGTAGAAAATGCAGATGTAAGTATCAAAAACATTGACTCAGGTGCAGTTATCCTATTCTTTTATTCTCCTTCAAACAAAAAATACCTGGCTCAAAATGGTATTAGAGGAATAGTCGGTCAGAGGTATGAATTGAGTGTTATAATTGGCCAAAACGAATATGTATCCCAAGGAACCATCCTGCCGCCGCCTGTTTTGGACAGCGTAGTTGTAGAATTCAAAGAAGAAAGGCTTTTTAGGGAAGAGGGCTATTACCTGACAGTGTATGGGAAAATCCCTTTTACCCAAGATAACAATTACAGGATCAGAATCATTGAGAATGACACCTTAAGGAATAGCAGATTTGATTATTTATTATTTGATGATTCTTTTGGGACTTCCATCTTGGACAATGGTTTTGAACTTTCGGGATTTCCTTTTAAGGCAAACGACAAAATCCGGCTGGAACTGTTCAGGTTGAATCAAGGGGCTTTTGATTATTTGAACCAGCTTGTAAGCCTTCTTTTCAATGACGGAGGGCTCTTTTCCCCGCCACCCCAAAACCCACAATCCAACATCAGGCTAAAAAACGGTCAGGGATCGATTTTAGGTTATTTTATGACAAGCCCCATTGTCAGTGAGACAGTGCAGATTCCCGCCAAGCAACCTTGATTTTTAGCTTTTGGGTTCCATAAGGATAATATTTTTACCTTTGTGGCTATGGTAGATTTTGGATTGAAAGGAAAGGTAGTCGTCACCTGCAAGGATAGGTTTTCATCATACCTTGAAAAAGAACTGATTGATTTGGGTTTTAGGCCTAAAAAAACCGAAAGGACATCCATTGAATTGGAGGCTTCTTTGTCAGATTGTATTTTTTTGAACCTTCACCTTAGGACTGCCAGCCATGTCTTGTATGAGATCAGGTCTTTTTATCTCCACCATGCGGATGATATTTACAGGAGAATCAAGGCATTGCCTTGGGAAGATTACATTTCTGAATCTTCCTATTTTTCAGTCATTTCGCATGTGGACAATCAGAGTGTAGACAATCCGCTTTTTGTCAATGTCAGGATCAAAGATGCCATCGTAGACCGATTCAGGGAAAAGTCAGGTATCAGGCCTGATTCAGGATCAGCGTTGGAAGGGGCTGTTTTTCAGCTTTTTTGGAAAGAAACACAGGCCAATCTGTATATCAATACGAGCGGCGATACCTTGGCCAAACACGGATACCGAAAGATTCCCGGCAAAGCACCGATGTTGGAAGCATTGGCTTCGGCTACCATCATTGCCGCCGATTGGGATAAGGAGAGCCCCTTTGTCAATCCCATGTGCGGATCCGGGACTTTGGCCATCGAAGCTGCGATGATGGCTACCAATCGTTTCCCCGGGCTTTTGAGAGACCATTATGCTTTTATGCATATCAAAGGTTATGACGAGGATTTTTACCAGGAAGAAAAGGAAAAGCTCAAGGCAGAAATAATTCAACGACCCGGTCTGCGAATCATAGCAAGCGATATCAGCGAGCAGGCGATTTTATTTAGCAGGGAAAATGCAAGTACGGCAGGAGTGGAGGATTTGATTGAATTTGAGGTAGGAGATTTTGAGGAAACGACAGTTCCTGAGTCTGATTCCGGAGTTGTGTATTTCAATCCTGAATATGGAGAAAGGTTGGGTGAAGAAGAGGACCTGGCAATTACATACAAAAGAATGGGTGATTTTATGAAGCAGAAATGCCCGGGTTATACGGGGTATATTTTTACCGGTAATGTTTCACTTGGCAAAAAAGTTGGTCTTCGGGCAGCTAGAAAAATAGAATTTTATAACGGGACTATTGATTGCCGATTATTGAAATTTGAATTGTATAGGGGGACGAGGGAGAAGGTTGATTAGTTATCAATACACAGACCACGGCCCATAGTGGGTGATTCCCTGGATCAGGCCATATTTTTAATTGATGTGTCTGGTGATGAGCAAAAATGTATAAAAACAAAAAAACCGGCATCTGCCGGTTTTTTTTGGAATGATTATAGGCTTTTAAGGAGTGCATCCATTTTGGATTTGAGGTCTAGGATGGCTTTGCTGTATCGCTCATCCCATTCTTTCAATCTTGCAGAGGATTTCATTTCTGTCTCGTATTGGATCCCCGGAAGCATCCATGAAGCGTAACCGCTAAATGGATCTGTAGAGGCGTAAAGTGACCTGTACCAATTTCCAAAGTACATTCCTTTAGGATCTATGAAGCTTTTTTCCAATGCGATCAGGTCTTTGTTGATCGCCTTGATCTTTTTGGAATCAAGTTGACCGCTCGCCAAAGTGGAGGCGATCTTGCTGTCCAAAGCTTCTGCACTAATCTTGAGACCTGCTATGGCTGCTTTGGAATTTTCAAATCCTTTAAAATCTTTGTCAAAACCCTTGACTCCTTTCTCCGCATTTTCAAAATGCGTTGTCAGGTCTTTGGAATACCTAGAGGCCTCGTAAGGAATGATCTCAGCATTAGCCAATCTAAGTGCCATTATTCCTATCACCTGTTCTACAGTTCCTCCCATTTTGAATGTAGGATCTGCAAACTTCTCATAGAAATGAAGGTTGTCGTAATTAGTATGGTACAAGGAAGGACCACTAGCACCGCCACTGATGGATGGAATTCCTACGTGCATGTAAAATGCGATGTGGTCAGATCCACCACCTAGATTGCCGATGCTTGGTTCAGGTTTGCCGGCTGCCCACACCTCATAGACCGTTTTGGTAGAATCAGGATAGGTAACCTGCTTTGCTGACTCCATGATTATTTTTTTCAAAGTAGGGGAGGCGGCAGTTCCAAAATACTTACCTGATACAGCCGCATCCAAATTAATATAGGCGACGGCTTTTGCTCCCAATTCATCCCGGAATTGCTCGACCCATTCCGTAGAACCGATTACTCCATGTTCTTCCGCATCCCAATGTGCTATAAGGATAGAACGTGCAGGTCTTTTACCTTCTTTGGCCATTTTTCCTAAGGTTTCTGCCATGCTGAGCAACATTGCGGTACCTGAGTTAGGATCTGTAGAACCAAATCCCCATGCGTCATAGTGGCAGCCAAGGATGATCCATTCGTCAGGATACAATTCTCCTTTCAATGTTCCGACTACGTTATTTGCCCGGACCATGCCTTTTTCTTGCTGCACTTTCAGCCTGACTGTGAGTTCTTGGCCGCCTTCCAATCTATAGGTAAATGGCAAACCTCCCTGCCAACCTGCAGGAACTGCTTTTCCTTTCATTTTTCCTAAGATCTCTTTGGCAGCGCCATAGGAAATCGGAGTTACAGGAATGGTATGCAATCCTTTTACTTCAGCAGGATCCAACCTCTTGATTTTGGTTTTGCCATCTAGGGGAAGTGCGGGTTCAAAAGGAGTCAGAGCATCTCCTGTCCAGTCGACAGTGAGCAAAGAACCTCTTTGGATAGAGCTTTCATCATAAAAAGTGCCCTCAGGATAGACAGGGCCACGCATGTAACCTGCATCCGCCGGATCTGTGAAAATGATCAGTCCGACTGCACCGTCTTGTTCTGCAAATTTCGCTTTGTAACCTCTGAAGTTGCCTCCGTAACGAGCCAAGACAATTTTGCCTTTGACATCAATACCCATTTGCTTTAATTTTTCAAAATCCGCTTTGGTGCCATAGTTGGCATACACGACCTCTGCAGTCACATCACCGCTGCCCGAAAAAGCATTCCAACCTTTCCAAAGGTTTGGATTGGAGGAATAAGGGTCTTCAGACAGGATGTTTTCCTGCTGGTTGAGTGGCTGCCTGATCGGAGTTACCAATTCTACCAAGGATTCTCCGGGGCCTTTGGATAGATACAGATCGTAGGGATAGACATTCACATCCCAACCTGAATTTTTCATGGATTCTGCCATGTAGTCTTTTACTTTTTCATTGGCTGCAGTACCGGCTACGTGGGGTTCGGAAGTAATGGCTTCCAAATGGATCCTGAACCTGCTGAAATCAACTGTTTGTTTGAATTGTTTTTCAAAGTCCAGTTGTTTGGTTGCCGAATTTTTGGAGTAGCCATCTAAAGTCTGGGAATGAAGCTGAAGAGCTAAGAGTCCCACAAAAATAAATGTCAGTAAATTATGCTTCTTCATAGAAATTGTTTTTGAAAATCACCTGATCACAAATATATCCAAACCCCAAAATGAAATGCCTGATAAATGTTAAAAGGTTGAAAATTGGTTTTATTGCCGTGAGGTAGGGAGGTAGGGAGGTAGGGAGGTAGGGAAGTAGGGAAGATGTGAAGATGGGAAGATGGGAAGTAGGGAAGATGGGAAGATAGAAAGTAGGGAAGATGGTAGGTAGGTGAGGAATTAGAGGGGTAGGGAAGTTGGGAAACGGATAGGGTGTGGTAAATTGAAGAATTTACCGCTTACTCAACAATACAGGAAAAAGGATAAAATAAAAATCCTCCCAACGAATCATCGGGAGGATTTTGCTAGGTTTAAGTTCAATTAGGCTTATTTTTTATGTGTATCCGTATAAGTGCACGTAACAAAATTTGACAATTAGTGTCAATGATTTGGTGTTGTATTTAGGTAGGCG
>NZ_JAKZAM010000035.1 GCF_022538055.1 Cognataquiflexum nitidum
CGACACCTTGATCAAAAAGTCAGAAAATGTCCTCCAAAACCTCACTCATATAGCTAAATTACAACCTGAGTAGTTACAGTAAAATAAATCAATAAATAAATGAATAATTATAAGTTAGCCTAAAGAATAAAAGAAATAATAAAACTATATATTATTAAATAAATATTTATATAAGTCAAATAGTTAAATTTTTTAGCGGTTTAATTTTATTTTTATTTCCCTCTAATAATCAGATAGGTTTTCTCAATTGTTGATAGCGTAATTTTATTGAAAGTAATTTCGTATATTAGAAATGTCTTTTTATTTGAATTAATATGTATTTCATGATCTAAAAAAGACAAAATTTTGTCTTTAAAAGAGTGGAGCCACATTTTATCCAAATCTTAATTTCAAAAATGAATTTTAACTCTTCAATCTTAAAACCTCTTTACGATGCGGACATTATTCCAATTCAGCAACATGCTGATGATAGTATTGTTGCTAACGGCAAATTTTTCTCTTGCCCAAACTGTTAGGCTTGAACAGGGCCAAAACGGGGGAGTGAACCAAAATCCAGTAAGTCCTGTAAATTGGGCAACAGGAAATTCAAATAACAGCAACAGCCATTTCTTCGAGGGCCAATCGATTCCCTATCGGCTTACCATTTCCAAAGTACGTACAGGTTTCAAGGGTGTTGTTGAAATAGAATGGGATACCCGAATCAATGGAAAAAGTGCAATTGATTACATCACCGGATTTGATAGGATTTGCGAAGTTGTGGAACCTGTTTCCGGGTTTCCATTTGGTTCCAATGCATATCAATATGTTCCAATACCTGTACCGGGATCAGGAAATGTTTTGCCGGCAACTAGCTTCAACCAATTACCTGAAGTGGAGAGAAGTTTGGCTATTCATGGTGGAACATTCGGAGCAGTCAGTTATTCAATCCAACAAAGTCCTACTTCAACGAGCGCCATAACCCGCTTAAGGATAGCTTTTACTGCTACGGGATCTTTTTCGGGAACCAATAATTCGGTTGTCATTGCTTGGGGAGGGCATATTGCTAGTGCTGAAGACTGGGGTCAGGGAAATTCAGCGTCTAGTATCAGTGGTTCACCTTACCATACTCGGGTAGTTTCTCTGAATGGCAAATCAGTGGGAAGTCAAGACAGGTCTGTACAAGCTGCCTCTACCGCCATAGATTTGGACCCGGATTGCAACATCACAGGTGATGTGGAGGTTTGTGCAGGAAGTTCAGCTACTTATGCTGTAGCAGGTGGCGCTGATAACTATTTTTGGTCAGTTTCAGGCGGGAAAATTACCTCAGGCCAGGGGACAAATGTAATATCTGTCGATTGGACAACTTCGGGTTCTGTTTCCCTTGATATCAGTAACCAAGGTTCCTGCGGTCCAACTCAATGTAGCCTAGATATTGCTTTAGTTACGCCACCATCGTTGGAGGTTATTGATGGAATTCTTTGTAGCACAGAAAATGGTGGCAATACTGCGATTGCCAATTTATTCGATTATGCCTCAGTCAGCTTTGGGGAAATGATTTTCAAACGTAACGGAAACACCGTCGAAACTCCTGAGGATATCATAGTTACTGATGGCGATTTGATAGATGTCACTGCAGCAGGTGGATGTGGTAGCACAAAAACATTTAAAATGACCGTCAATGACCGTCAAATTTTTGGTATTTGTTCGCAAGGAAAAGTCTATGAGCCTATTGGATCTGAATTAAAGGCCCTTTTTGAAATTTTCAAGCAAGGTCAAACAGTTGAATCTAATGAGGTATTTTATATCAGTGGTGAGGAGGTGCTTGTCGAAGTCATTTACGTAAAGGATGAATTTAATAGAGCAAAAACAATTTTGGATAGCTTAGGTTTTCTTACCCCAACAGAGGAAGTACTCAAGCAAGACCCGAATTCGGTGATCATTGCAGGATTTATTCCAATAGGAAAATTATTGGATTTAAACCGCTTTCCTTCAGCTATTAACTCTGTCCGTCCGGCAATTCCGGGTGTTCCCAATAAAGGTGCTACCACTACGCAAGGAGATCGGGTCATGCGGTCCAATCTAGTAAGAGCAGGATATGTCCATAAGGAAGGAGACCAAGCTATTGACGGAACGGGAATTAGGATTGGTCTTCTTTCTGACAGCTATGCAACACGGAATGATGCCGGAGTCAACACCTTGGCAACAGATATATCCAATGGTGATCTGCCTGCTACTGATAGTCTTTATTTTTACAGGGATTTGCCAAGTCGATTTGGAATTGGTACTGACGAAGGGCGTGCGATGCTACAGATTGTGCATGACGTAGCCCCCGGTGCCAAGCTTGGTTTTAGGACAGGTGTGGTTACAGCTGGAGATTTTGCACAAGGCATTCGCGACTTGGCTGCTGCAGGAAGTGATATTATTGTGGACGATATCACCTATGTAACCGAGCCTTTCTTTAGTGATGGAAAGGTGGCAAAGGCTGTGAATGAAGTTGCTGCAAACGGTGTTTCTTATTTCACTTCAGCAGGAAATTTTGGTACCAAATCTTTTGAAGGGGTATTTAATCCTGTCCAAGATCCCTCTGTAAGCTTGCCTCTTAATGACGGAGAATGGACCGATGGAGGCCGCATTCATCAATTTGCTGATGGAAAAATCACCCAGACCATCAAAGTATACCCTGGTCAAAATGGCCCCGCAGTTTACATGATCGCGCTCCAATGGGATGATCCTTTGTATTCTATTGACGGAGTTGGTAGTTTATATGATCTTGATATTTACCTCAAAGATTTTGGTGCTCCTCTTTTTGGGTTTAACAGAAATAACGCGAATGGAGATCCTATTGAAATTCTTTCATTCACCATCACAGCTCCAACTACTGTTGATCTTTTGATTTCACGTGAATGTCAGAGTTGTACCGACTTGGATACCAATAGGGGAATTAAGTTTAAATATGTGGTTTTCAGAGGTGAACTGGATCCAAATGACCCGAATGGTATAGAGTCGTCAACGATTGTAGGTCATGCCAATGCAACAGGAGCGATGACTGTAGGAGCCGTGCTTTATGCCAATACATCAGTTTTTGGATTTAATCCATCCCTCGTACCCATAGGGACAGATCCATTTACTGTTGCCAATTTTTCTTCAAGAGGAGGAACAATCACCAATGGGACTCTTCGTGACAAGCCTGATTTTACCGGGCCGAATGGTGGAAATACCACGGTCAATTTTGGTGCACCGGATTTGGAAGGGGATAATTTCCCAAACTTCTTTGGTACATCTGCAGCAGCGCCACATGCAGCCGCAATTGCCGCATTGGTCAAGCAGGCACGACTGAAGTATTATCCTACCACCAATCCAACCGGTTGGTTGGGTGAACCTGGCTCAAGTTTGCCGGCTGATATCAGGAGAGTATTAAAATCTACTGCACAAGACATGCATGACACTGGATTTGATATAAAATCAGGCTCAGGTCTAGTTCGTGCCGATAGGGCATTACTTTCCCTTGCCACGCCAAATCCTGATAACATAGAACTTGTATATGATGAGGGAATTAATCTCGGTGAAGTTGAGTTCAAATTGAAGATTACAGGAACTAACTTGTACGAAGGTTCCAATGTGTATTTAAGAGACGAACTTTTAAAAGCAACTTACGGGCTAGACGAATTTGGAACCGGATTTTTGGAAGTTACGATTCCTGAATTTGAAGGAAATCCAGGCCTCACGGTAGTTAACAATGCTATATCAGATAGTGGACTCGACGGTGGAATAGCCGGTCCGGTTTATTTCTTTGACATTGTTAAAAAAACCATTGCGATAAGGGCAGATGACCAAACCAAAAAATATGCTCAAATTGTAGAACCACTTACTGCAAAGGTTTACGAAAGGATGGACAACAATTGGGTGCCGAGTACGCTGACACTTGAAGAAGTTGGGCTTACCCTAAATCCCGATACCCAAAATGGTTCTTTGGTTCCTTTGACCCTTTCGAGTCCTATTAGTGGTGACATGGCAGAAGTGGGATCTTATATAATCACTGCTTCACATCCTCAAACCGGCTTCGCTTTCTCTGACTTTTTTAATTATGTTGGAGTCATACAGGAAGGTGGGGATCTTTTCTATGATGGTTTAAGTAATGCTTTTGGAAATTATGGTCCCGGAATCATCACCGTGGAATCTTTGCCGATTACTATCAAGCCTGTAGACCTTACGGGTGAGTTTGCATTGAAATATGGCGAATCTATCAGCGATGCTTTGAAATTTGATGTAATTATTCCTCAAGATTTAATAGAATTGGATGGCAAAGTCAAAATAGATGATGCGCAAGCCCTCAAGGATGCTGTTCTTACTCAATACTTAACCGAACTTGCACTTGCCAAACAACCTAATGACAACAGTTTACCTTTGGGAATTTTTAATGGAAGAACCATACTGAACAAGGCAAGTTTTATCAACAAAAGCTTTATGGTAAGTGCCCGAACTATGCTAAATGGACGGGTAATTATCAATGCGCGCTCTCTACTCAATAGCAGACCGATCATCAATTCAGCATTTGATGTCCCCGTGGCTTCTTTCCTGGATTATCTGGAGGATGCTGAAAACCAAGAGCTTAAAACTGTAAGTATCAATGGCAGGCCGATGATCAATGCACGGACAATGGTCAATGCACGAACCATTGTAAATGGAAGGGTTATAATCAACGGACGTGTGATTATAAATGCCCGAACAATACTTAACGGACAAACCATCGTAAACTCAAGGACAATTGTCAATAGCGGAGGTGGTGAATTAGAGGACGAGGAAGGCAATATATTGGTGATTTTTGGTGAGAAAGACCTGGAATTGGCAGAAGAAGTTGAAAAAGATGGAATCAAATATTATGATTTCGGTGAAGAGGTTGTCGAAAATGATTACGATTTCAACCTTGAATTTTTCTCAGTAAATATGGTAACCGGGACTGATATAGGGGAGCATTTTATTATCCCCGGGACTTTTGAATCAAGAAATTTCAGCATTGGATATCTCCCCGCGGACTTAACCATAACACCTGCTGCCCTCACCGCTAAAACCTCTTCCAATCCGGATTTGATTGAGTTTGGGGAGGCTGCACCTGAATTAGCTACTGAATTCAGTGGATTTGAAGTCAGTACCAGCTTTCTTGATTCTGACGGAATTGAAGTAATTCAAGAGGATAATCAGGTGTCAATAATCGAATCCATTGATTATTCATTATTGAGAGATGGGATGCCTTTCCCAAACAGCGGGATAATTGCAGCTGGAATTTATGAAATTGATCCTACGATAAGCCTTTTTGAACCTTCCAATTACTCCCTTGGCAGCATTACAAAAGGTCAGTTGACAGTAGGAAAAGCAACGCCAACAGTATCTGTTAAGGGAGGTTTGTTTGAGTTTGACGGGGAGCCTGTTGAAGCCGTTGCTTTTGCCTTTGGTGTAGGGGGTATAGAAGATAACCTTGACCAAAACTTAATTACAATCGAATATGAAGGCACAGGCGAAACAAATTATGGACCAACACCTTCAGCCCCGGTTTTGCCGGGTACTTACAAGGTGATTGCAACCTTTGAGGGCAATGAAAATTACATCCCTGCAAGTTCAGAATATGCCTCTTTGGTAATTGTGGGTTGTGTCAATCAAGCGCCAAGTATGGGTGAATTCAAAACTGCAAAAGGCAGTGGCAATACCTCAAATCCTGCCACCATAAGCAGGCCCGATAATACCAAAAAAGGGGATTTGTTAGTCGTAGGGTTGATGTTTGAAAAAGGTCGAGCACCGTCCGTGACTCCTCAAGACCCTGGTTGGATTGAAATACAACGTGTAAATCAACTGAACCAAGTAGCAATGGTCACATATTACAAAGTAGCGACTGACAATGAGCCTAATACCTATGGATTTAGAATCAGTCAAAGTCCGAAATGGACAATTGGGATATCAAGGGTAAGTGGGGCTGACATTCATCATCCTGACGGCCCAATAGTTTCATTTAGCGGAGCATCTGGCGCACAGTCATTGATTGCCATTGCACCGTCCTTGACTACAGTTGATTGCAATACCATGGTTATGCTATTCTATACCAATAAGAAAAATGCAACTTGGACCGCACCTGTCGGAACTATTGAGGTATATGATGATCCCAATAATCAACAAGGTCTGACTTCAAATATGATGTCTTTCTATATTCAAAGTGAACCTGGCAGTACGGGTGATTTAGCGGCTATAGCATCGATGAGTGAACATTGGGTAGCCCAGGCAATTGCAATTCGGCCACTCCTAACCAAGCTTCCTTCCGCAAGAACCCAAGCTCCTTCGAGTGGTACGATCTCCGAATTATCTGTTTCGGAAGGGATTTCAACCCTTCAGCAGGACGTAACATCAGGAGATTTGATCGCTTATCCTAATCCTGTAAAAGACAGAATAAATCTCAGCCTCAGGGGTCTTGTCGAAGAACAACCTCAGGAGTCTTCGTTGGTTGTTTTGGATGCTATGGGAAGAATCCACCATTTGCCGCAGGTTTGGTACGGAGTAGAAAGCCGATTGGAATTGGATTTCTCACAAATGCCCGTGGGCTTCTATGTCATCAATATCAATACTATAGAAGGTGTCAAATCCATCCGTGTGATCAAACACAATCAGTGATTGTTTAAGCCTTGGAACAGCGAAAAAGAATGGAATGTCTCTTCCATTCTTTTTTGTTTTTCTTCTGGTCTGTCATTTGGGAAGAAGGGTAGAGAAGGCTTTATTTGATATTTTTCAGGGTGATAGCCAAATCCCTGTTTTTGGGATAATCTTGGGTAGCTTGAAACAAAAGCTCCTTAAAAGGGCAAATTATTTTGAACATTGTGCCATCATGGTAGATCCTTAGGAAAGAATGGTAGCTTAAAAAAAGATGGTGAAGAACGCATCAATCTTATTTACTTATCCTGTTTGTTATCAGTAAAAGTTGACTGAAAAAATTAGGTGAATTCTATTAGGCTTGATATTTTATGTCTTCCAATTTTTGCAAAAAAATAAGTGCTTTGCTCGAAAGAATCGAAAATGATTTCTTGAGAATTATACTCAAATTAGGGAATAAAGAGTTTGACTGGGTCAGTCTTTGGTTTTTTAATGGTAAAACTTAAGCAATGATTGGTTAGAAAACACCAAGTAAAAATGGGAAATGGTCCAAAAGGGTTTTCCTAAAAATATGCACTGTGTGGATTATAAAAAGTATTGCTTGGTTGAGACATTCTTTTTAAAGACTATTTTAACTGCCGAATTATTTTAGATGAAATAAGTGTTGTTTTTTGGCTAATAAAGTGCAATTTTTAAATGAAAGAGAATCAAAATATGGAATTTCCCCAATCTGGTAAACGGTATTCTCGCAAGTATATGAATCGATATATGACTATTTTTAGGTGCACAATCTTTTCTACTTTATTGATATTTACCGTTGTAAATAGAGGCTTATCTCAGTCTGAACTAGCCGATAGTTTATTAGAGGCTACATCAAAACTTAATGATGACAGCACAAAAGTTTCCCATTATTTGGAATTGGGGTTGGAATATTTAGACTCAGATATCAAAAAAGCCATTTATTATTTTGATGAAGCCATCCTTATAGGAAGTAAAATTGACTTTAAAAAAGGCCTTGCAAATGCATATAACGCCAAAGGTAGGGCATCCGCCAAACAAGGTAATTTCCAAGATGCCATTTTGAATTTTCAAGAATCACTGAAGCATTTCCATGATATCAATGACAAAACTGGCGAGGCCAATATCTTGAGTAACCTGGGATCAATTTACTATATGTTGGGAAACAGTACCAAAGCATTGGAACTGCATTTTCAATCACTCAAACTTTCTGAAGAACTTAATAACAAACTTAGAATAGGAACTTCTCTTAATAATATAGGGACAGTTTACCTTAAAAATAGGGATACTATCAATGAATCTTTGACTTTTTTCAAAAAATCACTTGAGGTATTCCAAGGAATTCAAGAGAAACAAGGAATGGCTACTGCGGCCATGAATATTGGTGAAGTGTATTTTCTGGATTTAAAGTATGATTCAGCCATATATTTTCATGAAATGGCATTGGGACTTTGTGACGGTACACTTGATGCCACCTTTCCATTAACCCAATTGGGAGAGATAAATGCTGAACTAGGTAATTTCCAAAAAGCATTTGGATTCCATAGGCGTGCCTTGGAAATTTCGGAAAGGTTGGATGCCAAATTTGAATTGACTCAAGGTCTTCTAGGCTTAGCAAAAACTCAAGGAAAAAAAGGGGATTTTGAAAATGCTATCAATACTTTAGAAAAAGCAAAACTCTTGGCCCATGAAATTGAGGCCAAAAATGAATTGGTAGATGTGTATTTAAATTTAGCGGAAATAAATGCATTTACAGGGGATTTTAAGGCTGCTTATGAAAATGAATTAAATGCCAAATCAGTAAAGGAAGAAATTGCAAGGTCAAGCACCGAAAAAATGATCCAACAACTTCAATTTGAATTTGAACTGGATAAAAAAGAAGCGGAAATCATACTTCTCCAAAAAGACACCGAATTGAAAAATGCTGCGGTTTTCAACCAAAGGATAATCATCTTTACCTCATTGGGGGGATTGTTGATGTTTATCATCATCAGTATTTCACTTTTCAAAAACAACCTCAGCAAGCAAAAAGCAAATCACTTGCTTCAGGTTCAAAAGGAAGAAATCCATGCCCAACGAGAGAAAGTTGAATCTGCATATGACCAACTGAAATCCGCCCAAGCCCAACTCATACAATCTGAAAAAATGGCTTCACTAGGAGAATTGACAGCGGGTGTGGCACACGAAATACAAAACCCGCTGAATTTTGTGAATAATTTTTCAGAAGTCAGCAGTGAATTGATAGATGAAATAGAACAGGAAAGGGCAAAGGACAGAGAAAATAGAGATGAAGCACTAGTATCTGAAATACTGATTGATCTCAAAAGCAATATTGACAAAATCACACATCATGGCAAGCGTGCAGATGCCATCGTGAAAGGGATGCTTGCACATAGCCGTACAAGTTCTGGAGAAAAAGAACTGACAGATATCAATGCCTTGTGTGACGAATACCTTAGGATGTCTTACCATGGCATCATGGCCAAAGACAAAACATTTAATGGGGAAATTGTCACGGTATTAGATCCTAACCTACCAAAAGTCAATGTCATTCCCCAAAATATCGGTAGGGTGCTTTTTAATATGATCAACAATGCCTTTCAGGCCTGTGCAGAACGGAAGGCACAACTTTCTCAAAATTCTAATCCCGATGGCTATCCGGAGGAAAGCTTCCAGCCCTTAGTCACCGTCTCCACCTCCCCTCTAGAGAGCCTGTCCCGAGATATAGGGAGGAGCAGAGGGATAGAGATTTCTATCAAAGACAACGGTCCCGGCATTCCAGACTCCATCAAAGACAAAATCTTCCAACCTTTCTTCACCACCAAGCCTACAGGGCAGGGTACAGGTTTGGGATTGAGCTTGAGTTATGATATAGTGAAGGCACATGGAGGGGAGATAAACGTCGTATCCAAATGTGTAGATGACCTTATCGAAGGACAGTCAGGTACAACGTTCTTGATCACCCTACCTTTGACATAATATAGCTGTCTTTGCAGGGTATTGGATAGGAACTTTTTTATCTAATGTTGAAAAAATTTCTAGGGAGATTTAAATTTTTTCACTCTTTGATTTTGATTTGATAATTCAAGAGATGCCCTGTTCTTTAGATTTTTACCTCCCTGTTGTTTGATCCCCGTAGGCATCATTTGGCGGAAGCCTATTTTGGTAATTATTCAAGAAAAAATATTCAAAAACAAAATATTGACCACTTAAAAAATAAGTCTTTGGTACATTTTAACTTACTTATATTTTAAACACGGTTTTATACTACTTTACACAGTTATAATTTAATGTTTGAAATTTTGGATTCGAAATTTAACCACAACTCACATAATCGTGCCATACTTATTCGCCTTTTTGGTGAACTTGATGAAGAATTGTTGACTCAGATTCTAGAAAAAGGAAAAGTCTTAGAACTAGATACCGGGGCATTTCTTTTCAATCAAGGGGATCTCGAGAATTCACTTTACATAGTACTTTCAGGGAGATTTCGGGCCCTTGCACAACAGAAAGACGGGACCTTGCATGCACTTGGAGATATTGGAGAAGGGGAACCGATAGGTGAATTTGCGCTGTTTATGGCAGAACCAAGATCCGCTTCAGTGGTTGCGATTCGGAAGTCGGTGGTCTTGGAACTCAAGGAAAATGAATACCATAAAATAGTTTCAAGCTATCCTGCTTTCTCAACCAAATTGACCCGATTTGTGGTCAATAGGCTGAGGAGGAATAGTTTACAAAAGCACCTTGAGACATCTGCCAAAAATATTGCAGTGATCAATCTTCAATCTGAAAACGATATCTCAGAATATACTGAAGCTATCAAAGCACAGTTTGAATCGCTGAATGTGAGCATTCAGATATTAGACCATGATTCCCATGCCAATCTGGAATTACAAACCATGTATGATACACTTGAACAGCATGAAGGTTTAAATTTTTTGGTAAGTAGTAATGAGGATTTGGCTTGGTCCCATCAATGTATCATCTATGCTGATTTGATTGTAATGGCAACGGACTTTTATGCGGATAGCAGTCTACAAGAGATAGAAAAGCAATTGGATTTATATTCCAACAATATTCTCAATAAGAAAATTTACCTTCTTTTGCTGCATCCTGAAGACGCTAAATTTCCCGAAAATACTAGAAGATGGTTTGAAAATAGGAAAATAGACCTTCATATTCATTACCGCAAAAATTATGGACCGGATATCCGTCGCTTTGCAAGGATTCTTGCCAACAAGGCACGGGGTCTGGTTTTGGGTGGAGGTGGGGCAAAGGGCTTTGCCCACCTTGGCGCTATTAAGACATTATATGAGGAAGGATTGGAAATAGACTTCTTGGGGGGTACAAGCGCCGGAGCGCTGTATGGGTTGACTGCTTCATTTGTGGATTTTGACAGAAAAAAAATAGATTACTACAGCAAAGAATCTGCAGAAAGTAAACTCACATCCAATGATTTTACTATTCCAATTATATCCATCATGTCAGGAAAAAAAATGAATAATTATGTCAAAAAGATGCTTGGTGGCGCATATCTGGAAGACTTTTGGGTGGGTAGCTATTGTGTTTCTACCAATTATTCAACCTCTAGTATCAAGGTTCATGAAAGAGGGCCTGCATATAAACAAATTGAAGCAAGCATAGCAATCCCCGGAATATATCCTCCTGTAGTCATTGACAGACAACTCTATGTAGATGGGGGAGTGGTAGACAATCTTCCTATAGAAACCATGTACAACTACCCTGTTGAGCATATCATTGCCATTTCCCTCAGTCAACTTCGGACCCAAGAAGTGGATTTTGACGAAACGCCTTCTGCATCAAAACTCATCTGGAGTAAAATCACCGGTAAGAAAAGATACAGATTACCCGGTATCAGCTCCATTCTGGTCAATTCCCTGACCCTAAATAGCCGCCAAAAGCAAGAAATGACAAAATCGGGTGTTGCGATATACCTAGAGATGGAACTCAAAGGAATAGGTATGCTTGATGACAGCAAGTGGAAAGAAATAGTCAAAAAGGGCCATGATCAGATGAAAACTGCCTTGAAAAATTTACCGGAGGAAAAGAAATTTTGGTAAACCAAAGACCATTGAAACTTCCGATTGGATCATCAAAATTCTGCCCTCAAATATTTATCCCAATCAGAAAAAATTGTAAAAAGAAAGTCTTGTTGCGCGATTTAATTCAGAGGCTTTAGTGGCAGATAAAATGATATTGAGGGACATTTAAAAATCTTCACTAAAAACCGTATTTTAGAATTTCTGTTTTGTTTTGATCTATTTCGTATAAAATCCCTCTTGCCTGTTTTATGATCTTTGAAAGTATAGTTTCTATTTTTATCCTCAACTACCTCCGAAAGAATGTAGAGAAAAACCAGGATTTTGCAAAATGGCAAAAACTGCTCAAAATTGGGATTGGCATAGGTGCTTCCCTGATTTTTCTTGATGTCATCCACTTTTTACCTGATACCCTGATTTCTATTTTGACTACTCTGCTGTTTGCGGCAGTGGCTTATCTTGCTTACAAGGTTCCGGAATTTTCTAAAGGAAAGCCTTTGGTTTATGCCATTCTTCCCTACATGGTCATTTCATCTTCAGGTCAATTGATCGATATTGTCGGGACAGATTTTTTTGAGAAAATTGAAAATTACTTCGAAGCCGCTAAGTTTTTTGCACTGATATGGGCTGTTTCGATCTGGTGGAGTGGCAGGAAGCAGAAAAAAGCTTTGGAAATCGAAAGACTAAAAGCCTTAGAAAAAGAAAGGGAATATGAAATCACCCAAAAACTCAAAGCTGAGCTTGAGGTACAGGTAAATGTACGCACCGCAGAACTTACCCACCAAAAAGAGGAGTTGGAAACCGCCCTCAATGAGCTAAAATCTACGCAGTCCCAACTCATTCAGGCAGAAAAGATGGCCTCCCTCGGAGAACTGACAGCCGGTATCGCCCACGAAATTCAAAATCCGCTGAATTTTGTAAATAACTTTTCGGAGGTCAGTGAAGAGCTACTTCAGGAACTTCAGGAGGAGTTAGATAAGGGGGATTTGGAGGAAGCGAAAGTCATTTCTCAGGATGTCATCGAAAACCTTAAAAAAATCCATCACCATGGCAAGCGGGCGGACAGCATTGTCAAGGGCATGTTGGCCCATAGCCGTTTGAGTTCAGGAGAAAAAGTACCCACTGACATCAACGAATTGGCAGACGAGTTTCTGAGATTGTCCTACCATGGATTGCGTGCCAAAGACAAGAGCTTCAACGCGGACTATAAAACCGACTTTGCCCCGGATCTTCCACAAGTCAATGTGGTCTCCCAGGATATAGGAAGGGTGCTTCTCAACCTGATCAACAATGCTTTTCAGGCCTGTGCAGAACGCAAGGGACAACTTCCCCAAAGTCCCAATCCCGATGGCTATCGGGAGGAAAGCTTCCAACCCTTAGTCCATGTTTCCACCAAAAACCTTGGCAACAAAATAGAGATATCTGTCAAAGACAACGGTTCCGGCATCCCCGATTCCATCAAAGACAAAATCTTCCAGCCTTTCTTCACCACCAAACCCACCGGACAAGGAACAGGTTTGGGACTGAGTCTAAGCTATGATATCGTCAAGGCACATGGAGGAGAGATAAGGGTGAAAAGTAGGGAAGGTGAGGGAACAGAATTTACCATTCAACTGCCTCTTGTCTGAACCACTGTTGTAATGGATTAATTGATTACAAAAAAATAGAGAATAAAAAAGACAATAGATCTAAAATACAAAGACATCACATAGAAAATCATAAAGGCTTCATTGGAGGTTCATGAGTTTTTAGGTAAAACCTTCCTGCTGGATAACAGGGTTTTTAGAAGCTTATTTATCAAAGGACTTTGGCTTGGGAGCTCTAAAAGGCTGGGTTATCCTACGCTAGAGAAATAGACAGGAAATATTCAATAAAGACATGAAGGAACCGATCGGAGCTGGAAGAGCAGATTTTTTGTGGAAAAAAAGGTATTGGTTGAATTGAAAGTGGTCATTCAATTTGGAGATGTTCATCTAGCCAAAGTAATGAATTACTTCAAAGCATTCAGATTGGGGGTTGCGTCATTAATAAATTTTGGAAGCAAGAGCCTAACCTTTAAACGACTTGTTTTATGATAACAAAATCCCTGAAATCCAATAATCCGTACCGATCCCTGCCTGTCCGGCAAGTGTGCTTTAGATGATTTATGATATTGTAGGTGCGCAAGGAGTAAAGATTAGGCTGAGGAGTAGGGAAGCCCGCTTGGATGACCCTTTGGGAGTGGGCTATGGTGCTGAATTTAATGTTATTCTACCGGTAACTTGATCATTCAACTTTCATCTACTGCATTTTACTTTTTAATTTTTTTATGTATAATTTTTTCCCACAAACCGTGTAAAACCCGGACTGATAATCCAATTCAACGGCTCCCTCACAGCAGACTGGTGCGGACTATCTGCAGTGGTCTATGAACTGATTACCCTCAGTTTAGATCTTTATTTTTGAGCAATCGGTAAAGTAACGGAATGATCATTTTCTTTATATGTGTATCCTTTTTATTGCACCTAGCCAAACAATTAATGGTGGGAGAAAGATTAGCGGGCTGCGTGGATAATAGAACGCAGTCCTTGGACGAGTATCCGCATCCGATAAAGCCCATTCAAGCTTAATGTTGAAAATTGGGTATATACATATTTTTTTGTTTGGATTACCATTTTTAATTTTTTGTGACTTGAATAGTAAAAAATTATCCAACTGATTGGTATTTATCACTATTTTCTTATTTTGGGATAAAATATGATTTTGACCGGTAGTAAAACAAAAAAAATTCCCATACCCAACAATAAAATAGAATGGATTTAGGTTTAGCACTTCTTCATTTCCGAAAAAGCTTCTTCGGACTACTGATTATTTTGTTTTTTTCTCCCATTATTCTTCCCGCCCAGTCCATTTTCGAGCAGATCGGAAGGCTGCCAGTTACTACCTATTCCGCCGAGGAGTATGGCGGGGATCCCGCAGTATGGGCTGCGATACAGAGTGAGGAGGGATTGATGTTCTTTGGAACCAGCTATGGCCTACACGAATATGATGGGGTGTCTTGGCGTTCAATTTTTGATCGAAATAATCCTTTTGGGATCCGAGCATTAGCTAAAGATGCGACAGGCAGGGTCTTTTATGCAGGACAGGATTTTGGCTATCTGAAAGTTGATGCAAAAGGAGAAACCAAGGCAGTTTCCCTTCTAAATCTGATTCCGGAAGAGATTCGGTCAGGAATAAGTATTTTTTCAATCAATTTTTTGGACAAATTTCTATTCCTCCAAACCCGGGATAATATAATTCGATTTGAGTTAGCGGAGGATTATTCTCTGAAATCCCTGAAGACTTGGCCTGCAGAGACCACTTTCAGTTATGCTTTTGTGCAGGGATCCGATTTTTTTATTCATCAGAATGAGAGGGGTCTATTCCAATTAATTGGGGAGGAGATCAGGCTTGTTTCGGGTACAGAAATTTTGGGAAAGGACCGATTCAGGATTATGCTGCCTTATCCAAGTGAAGGAGGGAAGACATTTCTATTTGGAGGAGCCTCAACAGGGTTTTACCTTTTTGATGGCACATCGGTTAGCAAGTTTTCATCAGAGGTGGACCAACTTCTCAAAGAAGGTTCCGGAATATTATACCACGCACTTCCTTATGAGGGTAATTATATCCTTTCTTTTTCAGGAGGAGGGATAGTCATCATGAGTCCCCAAGGGAAAATACTCAACAGAATCGGAACAGCCCAAGGTTTATCCTCTGATAATGTCAGGAGTGTTTACCTTGATCAGGGCATGGGGCTTTGGGCAATGACTGAGGATGGGATCGCAAGGATAGCCATTGACTCCCCGATCCAAACCTTTGGGAAGGAGCTTGGAATCACCTCAGGGGTTCTTTCTATCCAAAAACAAGGTGGGGAGTTTTTCTTAGGGACATCTAACGGTTTATTGAAGTTTGATACAATAAGCAACACTTTCCAATCAGTACAAGGAATCCGTTCCAACCAAATTTTTGATTTGAATATTGACGGGGAGGACCTTATCGTGCCTAGCATGGACTTGAATGTCTACCGTGATGGTAAAGCGCTCCGGTTGGATTTTCCCAAGGATGGGAGCGTTCCCCATGCAGCCTTTATTCCAAAGAAAAACCCCAACTTACTTTTAGTAGGCACAACTACAGGAGTCCTTCTCTATGAAAGGGGTCTTTCCAAAGAATTTCCATGGGAATTGAAGGGAAAAGTTCCGGGGATAGGTAAAATCCAAGGTTATTTTTTAGAAGGAAAGGAGGGAAAGATTTTTTTAAATGGGTCTGAAGGGTTGTATGTCCTCGATATTAATGAAGGCAGATTAGAGTCCATAGGAACTGAGTCCGTTAAATCAAAAGTATTTGAATTTTCTAATTCAGATACTTATTCCTTAATCGACGGAGAATTTTATGTCAAAACTTCCGAAGGAATGCAGAAGTTTTCGGAAAAGGAAGGGGGATTTTTTCCAACAGATGATTTTAAATCAGTAGAAACCGACTTTTGGGATTTTAATCAACACAAATCAGGAGTAACCTGGTACGAATCTCAAGCAGGGAAAAAATTTGTGCTAAAGCGGAACGAGGAGGGGAAATTTGTGAAAGACGAAAGACCCAATTCCATAGCACCTTATCTGACTACAGAGGATTTTATCGATGCCGACAGCATCATGTGGTTTGGTACCCCCAAAGGCCTGATCCGCTATGACCCGAAAAAGGACAGACATACCGAGAAGGAATTTTTTACTTTAATCCGTAGGATAGAATCCAAGACCGATACGCTACCGTTGATCGCCTATGGCAGGGACAAAACCCTTCCTGCAGTGGAAATGAAAGAGAATTCGCTAAGGTTTGAATTTGCGGCGCCTTATTTCGAAGAGGAAAAGAAAACCAAGTACCAGACCTATCTGGAGGGATTTGATCCGGAATGGGTGGACTGGAATGACAACACATTCAAAGAGTACACCAACCTGCCTGCCGGAACCTACACCTTCCGAGTCAGGGCCCAGGCATTTACAGGGAGAGTAAGTGAGGAAGCGGTATTTTCCTTTGTGGTATTGGCCCCTTGGTATGCTACTTGGTGGGCTTACTTGATCTATGCCTTGCTGATAGGAGGAATAGTTACTGCCATCGTAAAGTGGCGTTCCAGAAAACTCAAAGCAGAAAACCAAGTTTTAGAAGAAAGGGTAAAAGAAAGGACAGCGGAATTGGAGCAATCCTACCACAATGTGGAACTCTTGGGTGATATCGGTAGAAAAATTACTGCCTCTTTATCTGCGGAAAAGATCATTTCTACGGTTTATACCAATGTAAATGCACTGATGGAGGCCTCTATATTGGGCATTGGTATATACCATGAGGACACCCAGACCCTTGACTTCCCTGCCACTTATGAAAACGGTGCGCCCTTGGCCCCTTATTCAAATTCACTCCAGGATCCAAACAGACTTGCAGCGCTCTGTTTCAATACAGGAAATGAAATAGTCATCAACAACTTGAATGAAGAATACAGTAAATACCTACAAAAAATCCCCACCGCTTCAGGAGGTGAGGTGCCTGTTTCGCTGATTTACCTGCCGCTGAAAGTAAAAGGAAATAAGTTTGGGGTGATCACAGTGCAGAGTTTCACCAAAAATGCTTTTTCCGAATACCATCTGTACATGCTCAGGACGATCGCAGTCTACACCGCCATCGCCCTCGAAAATTCCGAATCCTACCAAAACCTACAGCAAACCCTCAGCAGCTTGAAGGCTACACAGTCGCAACTGATCCAATCGGAGAAGATGGCCTCCCTTGGAGAACTTACCGCAGGCATCGCCCATGAGATTCAAAATCCATTGAATTTTGTGAATAATTTTTCGGAGGTCAGCGCGGAGTTGTTAGAAGAAATACGAGAAGCGAGAAACGAGAGGCGAGAGACGATACCAAGAACAGAGGCGGATAAGATGGAGGATGAGATTCTGGATGATATCAAAAAGAACCTGGAAAAAATCCATCACCATGGAAAGCGGGCGGACAGCATTGTCAAGGGAATGTTGGCCCATAGCCGCTTGAGTTCGGGAGAAAAATTGCCCACTGATATCAACGAATTGGCAGACGAGTTTCTGAGATTGTCTTACCATGGATTGCGCGCCAAAGACAAGAGCTTCAACGCTGACTATAAAACCGACTTTGCCCCAGATCTTCCAAAAGTCAATGTGGTCTCACAGGATATCGGGAGGGTGCTGCTCAACCTGATCAACAATGCTTTTCAAGCGTGCTTGGAGCGGAAGAGACAACATTCTCAAAGTTCTGATCCTGTTGGCTATCGGGAGGAAAGCTTCCAACCCTTAGTCCAAATTTCAACCAAAAACCTTGGAGACAAGATAGAAATTAAGGTCTCCGACAACGGTTCTGGTATCCCTGACTCCATCAAAGACAAAATCTTCCAGCCTTTCTTCACCACCAAGCCTGCAGGGCAGGGGACGGGATTGGGATTGAGTCTAAGTTACGACATAGTAAAGGCCCATGGGGGAGAGATTATCTTAAAATCCGAACCGGGAAAGGGAACGGAGTTTTTGATTAAATTACCTTTCAAGGAATGAGTGTGTATTTAGTTATAAAACTCGCCATTTACAAATCAATCAATTATAAAAAACGACATTCCTCATTACTGATTCTTAATATCAAATAGAATATGTATTTTACATTTTATTTTGACATTATTTAATTCATGGAGAAAGCCGCCAAACGATATATGGGACTTAGTAGACATAGAATTTTTTCTACGTTGCTACTGATTGTGCTGTTGTTGGATTCAAATCTTATTTATGGAAATACCGAAAAGGCAGTGGAAGGATTTTCAATAGACTCCTATTGGTGGTTGTTTTTGATATTTGGGTTTTTTTTGTTTTCGATTGGATATATGGTTAAAAAAACTCAGAAAGATCAGGTTTTTGCCAAAGAAAAAGAATTATGGAAGAAGATGGAAATCTCATTTTCATCAGAAATAGAAAAATTGAAGGAGACCATAGATGCTACACATTTGCAGTTGATCCAACAAGAGAAATTAGCCAGTCTTGGTCAGCTTACCGCGGGTATCGCCCATGAGATCAAAAATCCTTTGAATTTTGTAAACAATTTCTCGGAGCTTAGCATAGAATATGTCGATGAGATTAATGAGGCAGTAGAAAAACTTGAACAAAATGAAACTACTGAAGACATAAAATCGCTTTTGGGGGATGTCAAAGTCAACTTGACCAAAATCCTTCAACATGGATCAAGGGCAGATGGTATCGTCAGGTCGATGCTGATGCATTCACGTGGCGGAAAGGGGATCAAAGAACCGACTGACCTTAATGAATTGATCAAGGAATATGTGAATTTGGCTTTTCACGGTATGCGGGCGAGTAAGAATCCAATCAACGTAGACATCAAAGTACAGTTGGAGGAAGAGCTGCCCAAGGTCCTGCTTAATCCGGAGGATTTCAGTAGGGTGATATTAAATTTATGTAAAAATGCCTTTGACGCCATGCGGGACAAGACCGAACTGCTTGGAAAGGATTATCTCCCCAAACTTTCTGTCAGTACCAAGAACCTTCAGGACGGTGTGATGCTGGTAGTTGAGGATAATGGACCCGGGGTTCCTGAAGAAATCAGGGATAAATTGCTGATGCCTTTTTTTACCACCAAAAAAGGAACGGAAGGAACTGGGCTTGGACTCAGTATCACACATGATATCATCAAAGACCATGAAGGTGTGCTAGAGATTGACTCACAGGTAGGCGAATACACCAGATTCATCATTTTAATTCCAAAAATTCATTAAATAAAATTATCATGAAAATACTGATTGTGGACGATGAAAGAGACGTCGAAATGCTTTTTAGACAAAAATTCAGAAAAGAAACTCGTTCTGAAAATTTAGAACTGGTGTTTGCTTTTTCGGGTGTAGAAGCATTGGAAATATTGGGGGAATCTGATCCTCCTAGTGTCGTCTATGTTTTTTCTGACATCAACATGCCAGGCATGACCGGACTTGAGCTTTTGGATAAAATTAAGGAGCGCTTTCCACAGATCAACGTAAGTATGATATCCGCATATGGCGATAGCGAAAATTTTAATAAAGCCATCAAATCCGGAGCAAAGGAATTTTTTACAAAACCCATTGATTTTGAATCTCTTAAGGAAGAAATTCGGAACCTGATGAAAACTTAAATTATTGATTATGGCAAAGATATTGGTAGTGGATGATGAGGCAGATTTAGAAATTTTGATCAAGCAGAAGTTCAGACAAAAAATCCGTCAAAATGAATACGAATTTTTATTTGCACTAAATGGAAGACATGCACTCGAGCAGCTCCTTGAGCATAAGGATGTGGATGTGGTCCTAAGTGATATCAACATGCCTGAAATGGACGGGCTGACTTTGCTTTCCAAGTTAAATGAACTCAATGGGTTGATGAAGTCTGTCATCGTGTCTGCCTATGGGGATATGGACAATATCCGGACAGCCATGAACAGAGGTGCCTTCGATTTTGTAACCAAACCTGTCAATTTTGTAGATCTTGAAATCACCATAGACCGGACTATTAAACACGTGCAGGGTATTAAAGAAACTATTAAAGCCATCAAAGAAAATAATATCCTTAAGATGTATGTGGACGAAACTGTGCTAAACTTTATGGTGGGTAAAGACATGGAATCATCCTTTTTTGACAATGAAATCATAGAAGGAACGGTAGCATTTATCGATATCTGTGGATTTACTGCCATTAGTGAAAATGAACCTGCCGATAGGGTAGTCAATATGCTAAATGCTTATTTTGACATTATGGTGCAGGAAATCATCAATGAATATGGCGTAGTAGATAAATTTATGGGGGATGCCATCTTGGCTACATTTAAAGGTGAAGATCATTTGCAAAAAGCCCTCAGGGCCTGTACTTCTATCAGGTCAAAAATCCATGAAGCCAAAATTGGCATTGAGTCAGGCACCTACAGGCCGGATGTTTCTATTGGAATCAATACAGGGGATATGGTATGGGGAAATATAGGTTCTGCCACACTCAAAAGACTTGACTATACCGTCATAGGTGATACGGTTAACGTTGCAGCGAGATTGCAGGCTGCTGCAAATAGAGGGCAGATTTTGGTAAGTGATGCTTGCTATGAGTCTGCAAAAAATTCATTTCATTTTGAGAAGGTTGGTTCTTTTGATTTGAAAAACAGGGAAAAACCGGTGATTACCTATGAGGTTTTGGAGTAAAATTTTTTTATTTCTTCAATAATGTACCAAACCTCATTTTTCTTCAAAAAAGGATTCAAAGGAAGCGAAAGCGCTCTTTTGCTCCATATTTCTGATACATGAAATTCCTTTTGAATTAAATAGGGTTTCATTTTTGGGATTATGGTGGGATAATGAATGGCGGTACCAATACCCATGTCCTCTAAATATTGCTTTAATTCATCGCGGAAATTGCTCTGAACCACAAAAAGATGGGCATTGTGCTCTGATCCCAAAATGGTTTCAGGAAGGATTAAATCACCTACACCGGTTAGGTTCTGTAGATAGATGTCTGCAAGTATTTTTCTTTTTTCCTGCCATTTTTTAAAATAAGCCAGCTTGACATTTAAAAAGCCGGCTTGAATACTGTCAATCCGGGAATTTCTACCGAGCATTTCGTGTCTGTCCCTAAATGATTGACCATGGTTGATAAGCATTCTGATTTTTTTAGCGAGCTGTTCATCATGGGTTATCAATGCTCCTGCTTCTCCCAAAGCACCGAGATTTTTGGTAGGGTAAAAACTGAAACAGCCCACGTCTCCCCAACAGCCGGCACTTTTCCCACCTTGATGAGCTCCAAAACCCTGCGCATTATCTTCTATGACTTTGACTGCATTTAGTTTGCCCCAGGCAACAAGTTTTTCCATGTCCAGCATTTTCCCATACAGGTGGACTCCTATCACTGCTTTAGTCATGGGATTTATTACCTTGTCCAAAAGACCCAAATCCATCAATCCCGAAGTATCTGTATCAATAAAAACCGGTATCGCTCTTACCATAGACACAGCTTCAGCAGTAGAAATCCACGAGAGGGCAGGAACAATCACTTCATCACCTTCGGAGATTCCCAATGCCCGTAGAGCGACTTCTAAGGCATCGGTTCCATTTGAACAGGGAATGACCTCATTGTCGGTATTCAGATATTTGGCTAAGTTATTGGAAAGAAAATCCACTTCTTCTCCACCCGAAAAAATCCCCTTGGAAAGCATTTCCGAAAACTTTTGCTCCAAGGCAGACTTTAATTCCTGATCAATCAGGCTCAGGTCAAGAAAAGGAACCTGTTGTTTCATCTAAAATTTTGGCGAGTTGGCCGGTTAAGTTTTTTCTTGAATATTTTTCAATCGAACCTGACTTGTTGCTTTCAGGTTTAGGTTTGAAATCATGGAGGAAACTTTTGATTCCTAAGAGATCAGTATGGGTAAATACTTGTCCGGAATCCGAATCCTTTAAAATTTGGGCACTATCTCCAAGGGGATCTCCCAAGGCAACGATGGGTCTTCCCGTAGCCATATATTCAAATATCTTTCCTGGAATATTCCCTTTTGCATTTTTGGTATCGGTAAGGATTAGCAAAAGTAAATGTGCTTTTTGGTAATAAGAAAATACGGCCTCATGAGGAACATATCCTTCCAACTTTACATGATTTTGAAACCAGGGATCTGATTCTATGAGGTTTTTTATTTTTTCAGAAACTTTGCCTACAAATCTCAAAGTGACTTTCTTAGAATTATTTTCAAATTCTTCTTTCAAAGCATTCAAAAAAGGAATAGGATTTCGGATCGCATCAATGACACCTGTGTACAGGATTTCTATTCCTTCCCCGGATGGCTTGAGAGAAGTCCAGTTGCCCGGTAAATCAGCCGAATCAAAACCGTTTGTCAACAAATGGATTTTTCTACCCGAAAGGACTTCAAAATCTTTTTGAAAAGTAGGACTGATGGTGATAATGCCATCCGCATTTGTGAGGACATCTCTTTCCAGAGCTTTGTGTTTTTTGCGTACCCAATCCATCATTGGAAGTGTATCTAAGAATTCCCACTTGGACCAGGGGTCTCTGAAATCGGCCAGCCAGGTGATTTGGGATTGTCTTTTGAGTTTTGATCCTATCAAATGCAAACTATGGGGAGGGCCTGTGGTGATGATGGCCTCAAATTGCCCTTTTTCAATCAAATCAGTCAAAAAATCCACGGAAGGTTTTACCCAGAATTTTCTTGGATCAGGGATCAAGGCATTGGCCCTGAGCCAAATACCCACTTTGTCAGTGAATGACTTTTTAGTTTTTTCAAGAACTTTGGCTGTATCGGTGAGGGTTTCTTTTTTTAATTTCCTAAAAACCCCATAAGGTTCCCAGATTGGAAATTTCAAGATCTCAAGTGAAGGACTGATTTCTTTCATCAAACTTTCGTCCTTGAGTTCAAAATCCGGATTTTCGGGAGTAAATATGACTGGTTCCCAGCCAAATTCAGGTAGGTATTTGGCAAACTTCAACCATCGCTGAACGCCCGAACCCGCAGAGGGAGGCCAATAATAAGTGATGATGAGTACCCTCTTAGACATTTGTAATGTTGACAGTTTTTAGTTGACAGTAAAAAATTTGATAAATTTGAATACTAAGTTTTTCCTTGCTCCCTTTTGGAAGCAGCCCATTCAGTCCCTACCATAAATGATGTATATCTGCCTTGAAATATTTGTTATAAATATTTCTGACTGCCTCCATTTGATTGAAAGGAATCTCCGGAAGTAGTGAAGCTTTCACATTGGAAAGAACCTGATCAATTTTGGAAGCCCCGGGAATTACGGTGCTTACTTGAGGAAACATCAATACCCAACGCATAGCCCAGGCTGCAAGATGTTCCTTTCCTTGGAATACTTCTGTCAATTCTTGTACAGCACTTAGACCTTTATCATAATTTACGCCAGAAAAAGTTTCTCCCTTGTCAAAAGCTTCTCCTTGTCTGTTGAACAGTCGGTGATCTTCCTTTGAAAATACAGTGTCTGTAGTCAGTTTTCCTGTCAGGAGACCACTCGCCAACGGGACACGGGCTATAATTCCAAACTTATCAATTTCAGGATAGGTAAATAATGTCTCTGAAGGTTTCAGCCTGAACATATTAAAAATAACCTGAATCGAAGAAACGATGTCATACTTCATCGCGGACGAGGCTTCACCGACAGTTTCCACACTGACACCCATGGCGAGGATTTTACCCTCTTCCTTTAACTTTTCAAAAAGCCCAAAAATTTCATCCCTGTCATAAACAGGAGTGGGAGGGCAGTGAAGCTGTATAAGGTCAATTGTCTCCAAGCCTGTATTTTTTAAGGAGGCTTCCACGAATTCCCTCAATATTTTCGGAGTATATCCTTCATTTACATGCGGTTGGATTTGTCTTCCGCATTTTGTTGCTACAAATATTTTCTCAGCACTTTCTTTTACAGCTTTTCCCACTGCAGCCTCACTCAGACCGCCATCATATACATCAGCCGTATCAATGAAGTTGATCCCTTGATCAATGGCTGTGTGGATGATTCTGTTCGCAAGTTTGGCATCAAAAGTTTTCCCCCATCCTCCACCGACTTGCCAAGTGCCCAATGAAATTTCAGATACAGGCCAACCGGTTTTTCCAAGTTTTCTATAATTCATCTTGATATGTTTATTTTGGCAGTCAATTTCAGGAAGCAATTTAAATTTTTATCTTTAAACCTTTAAATTACCCTTATGAAATCCAGAAGAAAATTTCTCCAAACCTTAACCGTTGCCGGTGCGGCAGCAACTTTACCAATCTCACTTATGGCAGAACAAGCAGCAAAACAAAAAATGATTCACCAGGTATTTTTCTGGTTGAAAGAAGGGGTCGATACCAAAGATTTTATGAAAGAAGCCGCTGTCCTTGGCAAATGCAAGACCGTGGAAAATTTCTATATGGGTGTTCCGGCGCCTACAGAAGCAAGGTCTGTAGTAGACCATAGTTATTCGGTAGCCTGTACGTTATTTTTTAAGAGTATAGAGGACCAGGATTATTACCAAACAGATCCCTTGCACCTGGCTTTTATTGATAAAAATTCAAACAAGTGGGCAAGTGTAAAAGTTTATGATTTTGTGATTTAAACCATTTGGTTGTCACATTACGTATATTATCAAAATCAATGCAGCGTTAATTATGATGAAATTAAGATTATCCATTTTGGGATTGATGTTGACAGCCGTCATATTTTTTCCCTCCTGTAATCCTGAAGAGGAAGAGGTTCCGGTAGCAGTCGCTGATCTTGTCAAAAAAGGGATTTTTGACAGCATGAAAGAATGGTACTTTTGGGAATCCGAATTGCCTCAAACTCTAGATCTTTCCAAATTTGCTTCCAACCAAGCTTTGTTGGATGAGTTGAAGTTCAAACCTTTAGACAGGTGGTCTTATCTGACAACAAAGGCCCAGTTTGAAGCTGCCTTTACAGGGCAAGCATCAGGTGCTCATGGTTTTAGTTTTGCCTTTGACCAAGATGAAAGGTTGTTTGTAGCATTTGTTTTTGATGAAGGCCCTGCAGGGAAAGATGGGTGGCAGAGAGGATGGCAGATCATTCAAATCAACAACAAACCTATTTCTGATTATAAAAACAGTACAGGCGGTTATTCTTTTAATCTTGGTGCCAATGAGGTAGGCGTAACCAATACCTTCAAATTTAGACTTCCTGATGGAACTGAAACTACCCGAACCATCCAAAAAGGAGCTTTTCAAACCAATTCTGTTTTGTATAAAAATGTTTATGAAGTTGGTGCCAAGAAGGTAGGCCATTGCGTTTATCAAAGCTTCAAGGCTACAGCGGGACTCAGTCCGACAAGGAGTAAGGAAGTAGAGGATTTATTCAACTTCTTCATTGCTGAAGGTATCAACGAACTGATTATTGACCTGAGGTATAATGGCGGAGGATCTGTGGCTGTCACTGAACAGATTTTAAATTACTTAGTTCCTGCAGCCGTAAATGGTCGGGTAATGTATACAAACAAACTCAACGAGAAGAAAACCTCGAACAACAAAACTGTCAATTTCTCTAAAAAAGGAAGCCTTAACCTTGATAGGATAACTTTTATCACTTCAAGAGGATCAGCTTCTGCTTCCGAGTTATTAGTCAATTGCCTTGACCCCTATATGGACTTGGTTTTGATCGGGGACAATACCTTTGGCAAGCCCGTAGGTTCGTTTCCTTTGTCAAGTTTCAACAGAAATCTGAGTAGCAATGACGTTGAATTGGTGCCGATTACTTTTGCCATCGCCAACTCAGAAGGAAAGGCTGAATACTTCGATGGATTTCCTGTCAACTTTGCCGTTGGAGATGATCCGGCTCGAAATTGGAATGACAAAGAGGAGAAAAGGCTAAAAGCTGCGCTCGAATTTATCGAAAGCGGCGCCGTAAATGCTAGAATGAGAAATACTTCCTTCAAACCAAGGTGGGAAATGATAGATGCATTTGAGGGGTTAATGAAAGAGTTTCCAATGTATTGATACTCGGAATTTTTATTTACAGTAAAAATGACAAAAGCGGCGAGGTGGCCGCTTTTGTCGTTTTTGGAAGTTTTTCCCAATTTTTTTTAAAGTTTTTTCGAAAATTTGAAATATGTAATTCCGTCTTTTGAGAGGTGCAGGATAACTATCATAATGGCCTCGTCCACTATAATTAAGTGGGTCTACCTGCGATTTTTATAGATGTTAGAAGATCTCCGTTCATTGGAGATGAACAAAAATGATATTTGGCTCATGGTATCAAAGCGGTTAATCATATTAGAAAAACCATTTATGCTTTGCTGCCTATAAGGAAAATTGAAGTTTCCTCAATCAAGGTATTATGACCTGAATTTAGTTCATGAAGGAATATATGGGGGATTTTTGAACTGAATCTGCTTAGATTGTCAGAGGTGATCATTTTGTCATAAGATCCTGTAAAGAGGGATATAGGAGTTTGGTTTATCCTGATCATTTTTATGATTTGTCCCAAGTCGGGTTGGAGGGGTTTGAAAACATTCCATGTAAAATATACCTGTGCCCTCATTGTTCGGCTACCCATTTGAGATTTTACAAATTTGATAAGGCTGCTTTGGAGGAGTCCGAGTCCATGGAAAAAATCCATTGTCCTAAAAAATCTTTCAGGATGAAAAATCACATGTTTGAATAGCCTGTTGAGAAATCCTGGGAATGTAGCCATGTTGTACCAAAAACCTGTTTTGATACCATCAGGTGCCATCAGAAGTAGTGATTTGACAAAATTTGGGAAGAGTTCATATGTAATGAGACAAAATTTTCCTCCCATACTGTAACCGATGAGATGGAATTTTTCGAACTTTTCTTTTTCCATCAAAAGCACCATGATTTCTCTCCAGATCTCTTTGGTCAATTTTTGATTTACGGATTTCCAGCTGCTTTGTCCATGATAAAACATGTCAAACACAAAAAAACTTTCCGAATCCTTCCTCAAGGTTAAAAATGGATCGTAAGCTTTCATATTTTGGCCAAATCCATGAAAAAGAAGATGGATGTTTTTGCCACTCCCATGTTTTTTGTAGGCCAAATGACCAAAACTGGTCTCAAGAAACTCCATTTTTTTATTTAAAATAAAATATATACAAAGGTAGCTTTTGTGAATTAATAATTTTTAAAATTTGCCATTGAAGATATAATATAATGAATATTGTTAATATATAAACTTTTATATTGTTTGTTACATCCTTTAATCTTTTTCTCGAAATAATATTTTATAAAAAACTATAGAAACTTTGAACTTTCCAATAGTTTCCCGAGTTTTGTGATCTAATTATGGAAAATTTGGAGACAAGAAATAAGATAATTGAAACGGCTGCTGAACAGTTTATGCGATTTGGCATAAGGTCTGTGACAATGGACGACATAGCACGTCAGGCAGGGATGTCCAAGAAAACCATTTACCAGGAATTTACCGATAAAAACCATTTGGTGTTTGAGACATTTGCCGCCTCGTTGGAACGGGATAAATGCATGATGGAAACATTCCCCAAACTGACTGACGGGACCATTGAGCATCTTGTGGGGCTTTCCACTTATATGAGAAAGCGTTTTGCTGACATCAATCCCATGGTGATGAACGAACTCCAGCGGTATTTTCCTCAATGCTGGCAGTTGTTTGAAGACTTCAAGCATACCCACATAGTAAAGGAAGTAGAGGCTGTATTGGTGAAAGGCAAAGAGGAAGGCTTTTTTAGGCCGGAGATAAATAATGAAATCATTGCTTTACTAAGAATGGAACAGATGATGATCACTTTTGATCCTATCAAATTTCCCCCTTCAAAATACAACATGGTCGATTTACAGATAGAAATTTTCGAACATTTCCTTTATGGGATTTTTACAGAAAAAGGAAGAGAAGCATACTTAAAACAGAAAAACGAAAACCAATGAAAACCACAGCCAAAAAGCTAATGGGAGTAGGGATATTCCTTTTTGCGATGTTGATGGAGGGACATGCCCAATCGGAGAATGTCCTGCAGTTGACACTTGAACAAAGCTTACGGTATGCCTTGGAAAACAATGTGGATGCTAAAAACGCACAGTTGGAGACCATGATTGCCAAAGCTCAGATTGTAGAACGGAGGTCCGCAGGATTACCACAGGTGACAGGTAGCTATGATGTGACGCACAATGCCGCCATTCCGGTTGTCTTTGTTCCAAATGAAGGAGCATTTCAGCAGCCTGATGTTGAATCAGACGTCCTCCCTTTAAGGCTTGGAGTAAATTACAGTTCAGCTTTGGTTGTCCAGCTCAATCAGATGATTTTTGATGGGTCGTATTTTGTGGGCTTGAAAGCTGCCCGGACTTATAAGATGTTGACAGAGTTTGATAAGGAGAAAAGTGAAATCGATGTCAAGGAAACAATAAAAAAAGCGTATTTCTCAGTCTTGGTAAATGAACAGCGTAGCCGTCTGATAGGGGCTAACCTTGGCAGACTAGACACTTTATTGAAAGAAACTCAGGCATTGTTTGAAGCCGGTTTTTCTGAAAAAATTGATGTTTCAAGGATCAAAGTCCAGCGAAATAACCTTTTGACAGAAATGGACAGGGTCAAAGCTGCACGTGATATCAGTATACAGCTTTTGAAACTCCAAATGGGTCTGCCTATGGAGTATGACATCGTTTTGAGTGAGAGTCTTGCAGACCTCAATAGCCCGCAAGAAATCAATGAATTGTTTGCATTTGAAGGTACCCGTCGAGTAGAAATGGACCAGATCAATACCAATATTAATCTGGTCGATTTGGATATCAAATACACTACCTCCCAATACATTCCCAACCTTGATTTTTTTGGTACCTACCAGAGAAATGCTGCTGCACAGTCCACAGGTTTGATTTGGGAAAGAGACAGGTGGGTAACGGGTGCATTTATTGGATTGAGACTAAGTATTCCGATTTTTGACGGTTTATTGAAGAGCTCTCAGATCCAACAAAAAAGAGCCCAGCTGAGTCAGTTGGAAAACCAGAAGTTGTTTTTGGAAAGCAATATTGAGGTAGAAAAATTCCAGGCAAGAACCAACCTCGAGAATAACCTTCAGGGTTTAAAGGTCCAACAAGAAAACAGAGAACTAGCGTTGGAGGTCTTCAGAATGGCAAAGATCAAATATGATGAAGGGGTTGGATCAAACCTTGAAGTGGTGGAAGCGGATTCTGCTTTGAAGGATGCTGAAACGAACTATTTTTCAGCTCTTTATGATGCTTTGGTCGCAAAAGTCGACCTTGAAAAAGCTTTGGGTTTATTATAATTTATCAATAGCAAAAAATATACAAAAAATATGAAAACGAATTTCTCATTTTTAATTATTGCCATTTTGCTTTTGGCGGCATCATGTGGCCCCAAAGATGAAGTAAGCATCAAAAAAGAAGAACTGGCAAAGATGAAATCTGAGGCAGCTAGCCTTAGGACTTCAATAGAAGCATTGGAAAAAGAAATAGCTGTATTGGATCCGGAATTTGCTAAGGAAAACAGAAAATCAATATTGATTTCGACTGTTAATGTTCAAAACCAACACTTTGAGCATTTTGTAGATGTGACAGGTTCTGTATTGTCAAAGAAAAATGTAAGTATATCCGGGGAGGTTTTGGGTAGAATCCAAGAAATTTCCGCAACTGAAGGCATGAGGGTCAGCAAAGGTCAGGTTTTGGCGAAAATTGACGCAGAATCTATTCTAAGAAATATTGACGAAGTCGAAAAGCAATTGGAATTGGCCACTATTTTATTTGAGAAGCAGGACAGGTTATGGAAGCAACAGATCGGTACTGAAATCCAATATTTGGAATCTAAAAACAGGAAAGAATCATTGGAAACCAATTTGGCGACTTTAAAAACCCAGCAATCCAAAACATTGGTGAGGGCACCTTTTAACGGTACTGTGGAAGCTGTACAGGTAAGACTGGGTGAATTGGTTCAGCCAGGTGTGCCAATGTTTCAGTTTGTAGGTGAAAGCGATTTGTTCATTGAAGCTGATGTATCCGAAAAATATGTTGGTCTGATTCAAAAAGGTGATTCTGTTGAGGTAAGTTTTCCTTCTCTTGACAAATCTGTGAAGTCAAAAATATCTTCCGTAGGCGCTGTAATCAATCCTAACAATAGGACTTTCAAGGTAGAGATTGCCGTCCCTTCAATGGAATTTTTGAAACCAAACATGATTTCGGTGATCAAAATCAAGGATTATGAAAACAAAACAGCTGTCACTGTACCTAATTATCTTATTCTTCAGGACAATAAAGGCGATTATGTCTTTACCGTAGATGAAAGTGTTAGCAAAAAGAGGTATATCAAAAGAGGAAAGACTTATCAGGATGTAACCGAAGTAGTGCAGGGATTGACAGGTTCTGAAGTTCTTATTGATAAAGGTTTTAGAGAAGTAGGTGATAATTTTGTTGTAAACATTGCCAAGTAATTTTGTTATGGCAGAGATAGAAGAAAAGAAAAAAGGAATTATACGTGAATTTGGAATAAGTTCCTTTTCCGTAGACAATCAGATATCCGTAATCATACTAGTGATTATAATCTCAGTGTTGGGTTTGGGTGCATACAGGACGATGCCAAAGGAGAGTTTTCCTGAAATCATCATCCCAACAGTATACGTGGGTACAGCCTATCCCGGAAACTCCCCCGTGGATATGGAAAATCTCATTACTAGACCGATAGAAAAAGAGCTCAAGTCTCTCAACAACGTCAAAAACATCACTTCCACCTCGGTCCAAGATTTTTCCTCTATAGTAGTTGAATTTAACCCCGGGGTTGAAATCGCAAAAGCCATACAGGATGTCAAGGACGCAGTGGATAAATCCAAGAGTGAACTCCCCTCTGACCTTGATCAGGATCCGGATGTGTTGGAAATCAACACTTCTGATTTCCCTATCATGAATGTCAACATTTCGGGAAATTATTCTGAGGAGGAATTGAAAAAGTATGGTGAATTTTTGGAAGATGAGATAGAAAAACTGGCTGAAATATCCAAAGCAGAACTTAGAGGCACCATTGAGCGCGAAATACGTGTCGATGCTGATATTTACAAAATGGAAGCCTTGGGTGTATCTTTCAGTGATATTTCGGACGCCATTTCCCAAGAAAACGTCACAATCTCCGGAGGGAACATCTTGTCAGGAGATTTTAGAAGGTCATTGAGAGTAACCGGAGAATTCAAGTCCCCTGACGAACTCAATGACATCATCATCAAAACCGAGGAGAGAAAAATCGTTTACCTCAGGGATGTAGCCACTGTGACGGACACCTACAAGGAAAGAACGAGTTATGCGCGAAGTAATAAACTTCCTGTGGTAACCGTAAACGTAATCAAGAGAAGCGGAGAAAACCTATTGGACGCTGCAGACAAAATCAAAGAACTTATTCAGGAGGCCAAGGCAGAAAGGTTTCCACAGGATTTGGAAATCAGTATCACCAACGACCAATCCAAAACTACCAGGGCTCAGGTAGCCGATCTTGAAAACAGTATCATCTTTGGAGTAATCTTGGTAGTATTGGTATTGATGTTTTTCTTGGGTTTCAGGAATGCACTTTTCGTTGGGATTGCGATTCCCCTGTCCATGTTCATTTCATTCTTGATTTTGAATTCGCTGGGAATATCCCTCAACCTGATGGTATTATTTGCCTTGATTCTGGCATTGGGGATGTTGGTGGATAATGGGATTGTGGTAGTGGAAAATATCTACAGGCTTATGGGAGAAGGATTGTCTCCTGTCAGGGCAGCAAAAGAGGGAGTGGGAGAGGTGGCTTGGCCCATCATAACCTCCACGGCTACCACCCTTGCGGCCTTTATGCCATTGGCATTTTGGGATGATATCATAGGGGAATTTATGAAATACCTTCCCATCACCTTGATCATTGTATTGTCTTCCTCCTTATTTGTGGCATTGGTGGTCAATCCCGTATTGACTGCTATGTACATGAAAGTCGAAAACCTTGATGTAGTCAAGAAAAAGAAGAAACCCTTGATCGTAGCCTTGATTCTTGCTGTTGTTGCTGCATTGTGTTACGTGATCGGATGGATTGCTTTTGGGAATGTTTTGATGCTTGGTTCAGTTTTGACGGTTTTCAATATTTTTGTTCTCAGAAGGGCCATCAGATGGTTTCAGAATGTTTTTTTGGTAAGGTTGGAAAATATTTATGAAAGCACATTGGCCTTCGCATTGAGAGGTATAAATCCATACCTCTTTTTTGGAGGTACAGTATTGCTGTTGTTTTTGAGTGTTGCTCTACTGGGAATTAGGGCTCCTAAAGTGCTTTTTTTCCCGGATAACCAGCCTGCTTTGGTCAATATATTTATCGAGAATCCCATTGGTACTGATACGGAAGCGACCAATGCTTTTATGGTCGATAGGATGGAAGGTGATCTTCTTAACCTCCTGGAACCTTATGGGAAAATTATAGAATCTGTCATTACCCAAGTGGGTGAAGGTACAGGTGATCAGACCATGGGACCAAGCATTGCCAATACCCCGCACAAAGCAAAAATTACGATCAGTTTTGTGGAATACCAATTTAGACAAGGAGTAAATACCAATAAAATAATGGACGAAATCCGTGAGATGGTGGAAGTCTATCCGGGTGTTTTGGTTACTGTCAACAAGCAAACCAATGGTCCTCCTGTCGGTAAGCCTGTGAATATTGAAGTAAGTGGGGAGAATTTTGAGCAGTTGATTGGTTTTGTTGGCAATTTCAGAGAAGATTTGGCTTCCGCCAATGTGCCGGGGATAGAAGAATTAAAGTCTGACTTGGAGCTGGGAAGTCCGGAAGTCATCTTGGATATTGATAGAGAAAATGCACGCCGTTTTGGACTATCCACAGTTACCATTGCCAACGAACTTCGAACAGCCTTATTTGGTCTAGAAGTCTCCAAGTACAAAGAAGGAGAGGAAGATTACCCAATTCAGTTGAGATTGAGTGATGAATACCGTTATGATATTTCTTCCCTGATCAATAAGAAAATCAGTTTTAGAGACAAATTTGGAAATAAAAAAGAGGTTCCCATTTCTGCTGTGGCTGATTTGCAATATGGTTCCACTTACGGTTCTGTCAAAAGAAAAGACTTGAACAAAGTGATCACCATCTTTTCGAACGTAACTGACGGCTATAACCCAACAGAGATAAATAACCAATTGAAAGAGTTGGTTGCCCAATATGAGATTCCTGATGGCGTAACTGTGAAGTTCACAGGTGAGCAGGAAGAGCAGGCAAAATCCACGGCGTTTTTGATGAATGCCCTGTTTATAGCCATTTCGGTTATATTCTTGATCATTGTAGCCCAATTCAATTCAGTAACCACACCTTTGATCATCATGGCTTCTGTAGTCTTGAGTACGATAGGAGTTTTCTTAGGATTAGTTATTTTCAACATGGACTTTGTCGTGATTATGACCGGCATAGGCATTATTTCCCTTGCGGGTGTGGTGGTTAATAATGCCATCGTCTTGATTGATTATACAAACCTCGTAAGACAAAGGAGAAGGGAGGAGCTTGGAACTGCTGAGGGAGAATTCCTTCCAATCAATGAGTTGCTCGGTAGTATTATACTTGCCGGAAAAACAAGATTAAGGCCCGTATTGCTCACCGCTATCACAACAGTACTTGGATTGATTCCTTTGGCTATAGGTATGAATATTAACTTTGGTTCATTGTTGAGTTCTTTTGACCCTCAGTTTTATGTCGGAGGAGACAATGCTGCCTTTTGGGGACCGATGGCTTGGACAGTAATATTTGGTCTAACCTTTGCTACCTTCCTGACGTTAGTAGTCGTACCTGTCATGTATTTATTGGCAGATAAATTAAACATGTTGCTTCGTAGAATGAAATAGCATGATTAAATAAAGGTTGGTGGTTTTTAAATGTTAAAACCCTCGGAGTCATATTCCGGGGGTTTTTGTTTTTTAACATAATGTTTTGACAGTCAAGAACTGAAAATTCTTAGATTTGTGAGTTAGAATCAAATCAATTTTTATATGTCAGAATTAAAGTGGTTTGTCCTTTATACCACCTCGCGGTCAGAAAAAAAAGTAGCCAAAAGATTGGATGAAATGGGAGTCGAGGTTTTTTTACCTATAGTGGAAGAATTGAGACAATGGAGCGACCGGAAAAAGAAAGTTCAAAAAGCGCTTTTCAACGGATATGTTTTCGTAAAAACCTCCAAACCCAATCTGTGGGAATCCCTCCAAGTCCCGGGAGCAGTAAAGTTTGTTAATTTTTCGGGTGAACACGCCACTGTGAGCGAGAAAGAGATCGCAACGATCAAAAGAATCCTGGATACAGGAGTGGCTGTAGAGACGGATGGGTCAGAAATCGATGCTGGTGAGCAGGTGGAGATTTTAGGAGGTCCGCTCCAGAATATGAAAGGAGAATGCGTCAACAAAGGCAATAAAGATTACTTCATCATCAGGATTCCCGGAATCAATCAAAACCTCTTGGTGAATATTGAAAGAAAATATTTGAAGGTAATTTGATCTGGTATCGTTGGATTTCAAGGAAAAACAATCGTCAGAGACTTTCTGTCGCATTTAGTTTCTCAAAAGCCTTCTGTATACTAATTGGGTCTGGACAAAGTGGTCATCAAATTGGTTGTACCCAACATTGCCGTCTAGAGAGTCCGAGAAAGTAAACAACCCTTTGAACTCCAATGATAAGTCAGATAAGGGGCTGATGCTATAACTGAATCCGACCATGGCTGGGATATAAAAGGAATTGGCAGACTTTTGAAATTCGGGAGCATTTTCATCAAATGAGAAAGCATCCCTTCTTCTGACCTGAAGGAATCCGATACCGGAACCGAGATAAGCATTGAATCTTCCCCTGTTCATATGGGTATCGTATGGAATCAGGTAAATGACAGGCATCAGGTCAAAGAAATAAGCTTGTCCCCTAAATCGGAAGGCACCTCCGGAATCTTCCCAATCTTCAATGGCATAATCCCTTTCAGCGCCCCCGCTTTCTACTATCTGCATTCCCACAGTGGCTTGAAGGGCAAATCGGTTTCCTAATTTTCTGAGATATGCCAATGAAAAAGCAGGATTCCATCTGAAATCCCCGGAATTATAGATGCCCCCATTGTCTGCGTACATAAATGATGGTCCTGCCCCAATGGCAATAGAATGCTTCCTTTCATATTGATCCCGGTAAAGGCTTTGGCCATAAGTTTCCATTTTGGAAGAAAATAAAAAAAGGTAAATAATTATGGCATAAAAGTAACCTGTTTTGTTCATAAGAAGTATTATTTAGCGAGAAGATACAAATCAAATTCGGGTGGTCGACAAAGATCAAAATCAGTATCGAGCATCCAAAGTTAAAAAATTTTTTTATTCCTTGTCACACCTCCTTTTCGTCTTCCAACGCCTTTGAAATTTCTGACTCAGTGGATTTCAGTTTCTTTTTACAGCTTTTTACCAGCGCAGCCGCTTCTTTTACCAGTTCAGACAATTCATCCATTCCTTTTTCTCCACTTTCGAGGATCGAAACGATTTCCTCGATTCTTTGAATAGACTGATCATAACTCATTGCTTTATTTTCCATAGTCTTTGATTTCGTTGATTGTGCTTGATAATACCCTGTTTTTTGAAAATGTCTTTAATTCCTGACCCTTCTCGGGCACTGTCTTGTGAATCGGGATGCCATTGATTTCTGACCGGGTATACCCTTTTTCAAAAAAAGTATTTGGGTCAGATTTAATCATGTCTTTTTCCAATAATTCGAGTTTTCGGTTTTCTTTTTCAAGATAATTTCTCCATGATTTACTTAAATTTTGACTTAAATTAACCAAGGATAAGGTGCTGATTTTGATTTGGTTTTGGTAGGAGGATTGGATTCTCCTTTCAAAAAAAACCAGCTTTTCTCCATTTTTGCCAAGATTGAATCTGACAAGGTTTTTCAACCTGTTTTCCAGATCCAATACCTTTCTGTCTTCTTGTATCAACATCTGTCCTGCAAATCTGCTCAGGTTTTTTGTCCAAAGGTTGAGCCTGTCCTCAAAATCCCTAAATCCTGAAAGGATAAATTCAGCGACTGCCGTAGGGGTTTTCATTTTGGTGTGGGAAACAAGATCCGCGATGGTTTCATCCCTTTCGTGGCCTATACCTGTCAGTACCGGGAGTGAAGATTTTGCAATAGTAATGGCAAGTCCATAATCGTCAAAGCAATCCAAATCCAATTGGGCCCCTCCACCACGGATTAGGACAATGATGTCATATTTTTCTTTACTTTGATCAGCTTCAATTTTTTGAAAAGCAGCAATTATTGTTGCCGCTGCATCTGTTCCCTGTAAAGTGGCTTGATATAAATTGTGTGCTACTTTGTATCCAAACCTATTATGTTCTATTTGATTGACAAAATCCCCATATCCGGCAGCAGAAGCAGAACTGATGACAGCGATTTTTTGGGGAACAGTCGGAAGCGAAAAGCGCTTATTCAGCTCCATCATTCCTTCTCTGGAGAGACGGTCAATGATTTCCTGACGGATTCTTGCCCTTTCTCCCAAAGTGAAGTTGGGGTCAATGTCCTTGATATTGAGGCTGATTCCGTACAATTCATGGAAAGTTACTGTCGCCTGTGCCAATATTTTCATTCCGGCACGGAGTGATTGTCCGGTTGTGGCCTGAAATTTTCCTGCAATAGTCCTGTAGGAATAAGCCCAGATATTTGCCCTTACTTTGGCAGCAATCTGATTCCCTTGCTTTTCTACGAGATCGAGGTAAGCATGACCTTGTCCGGCCTGTTTGAGTTCCCCGATTTCAGCCACAATCCAATAAGATGGTTCAAGATGAACATCTAATGTTTCACGGATCAGTTGGTTAAGCGCTAAAAGGGAAATGGCCTGCTGCATGTCACAAATTAGTCAAAAAATAGGGTAGGGGCAATATTTGTTTAGAATTGCCCCCTCTTATTAGTTTACCAGATTCTTCAAAATCCTTTCTTTCAGACTTTCTGTAGCCTTTACCAAAGGAAGACGAACCGTTTCTCCACAAATTCCCAAATGGCTCATCAGAAACTTCAATCCGACCGGGTTGGCTTCTTCATACATCATCGGGTTGATATCCAAAAGCTTGAAAGCTGCCTCTTTTGCTTCGTCAAGATTGCCATGGCAGATGGTCTTGAAAATAGCAGGATAAGCATTCGCCAACACTGAAATTACGCCTTGACCCCCGATTACCCTCATGGAGGGAGTCAGGATATCGTCTCCCGAAATCAGAAGAAAATCCTGTGGCATCCTTGCTGCAATCCTCATACATTGGGAAAGATCACCGCTTGCCTCCTTCATGCCTATGATGTTGGGATGTTGGGAAAGATGGACTGTCGTCTGAAAAGCCACATTGGACATGGTCCGACCGGGTACATTGTACAAAATCACCGGAACAGGGCAAGCATCTGCTATGGCTGTATAATGGGCAATTATTCCGGCTTGGGTAGGCTTGTTATAATATGGACTGACAGAAAGAATGGCGTCAATCCCTGAAAAATCTGTTTCTCGGATTTCTTCCAATACTCCGGAGGTATTATTTCCTCCGATACCATACACGACAGGAATCCTGCCGGCATTGTATTCCAAAGCCGCATTTAGAACCTGTTTTTTTTCTGATTTGGATAAAGTAGCACTTTCGCCTGTAGTACCACATACTACCAAATAATCTACACCACCGTCTATGACGTGGTTGATAACATTTCTTAATCCTGCAAAATCAATTGATCCGTCTTCAGAAAATGGGGTGATTAAGGCCACTCCCGTACCGTGTAGTTTCAACATGTTTCTTTAATTTTTTTGAAATAAGCCATCAGCTTTTCAAGGTTTGGAGTTAAATCCTCACCTTCTTTTTTGATCATAAAGTCCAATAAAGGGCTATTTTCTTTTGAATAAAATCCCATCTTAAACTTGCTTTTGTTTGCGAGGAGCAAATAACGCAAATATGGGCTAAGGTGTAAAGTCGGTATCAAAATAAAATCGAGATTTTCCTCCATAAACTCATTGAAGTAATCAGTGGGCAAACCCCACATTGAAAAATAAATTGGGCAAATAGCTTCCGCATCTGTGTTTTCTTCAGAAAAATATCCGCCAATGATTCTGATATTAAATCCCCATATTTTTCTGAGTATCTCTTTTGACTCCAAAAATTCCTCTTTATTTGAAGCCAAAATGGCTACACGTCTGGGATTTGTAGGAAATTCCACCTCGGTTTTATTCTTGTTTTTGAGGGATTTATCCAACTGATAGGCGATCATCCATTTTTTGATGTAGTTCATGGTGCTAGGGGTGGTTTTTCTACCATTTTCAGAAATTCTTCTTCTGAGATCAACTTGATACCTAATTTCTCTGCTTTTTCTTTTTTGCTTGGCCCCATTTCTTCTCCCTCTATAATAAAATCAAGCCCTTTAGAGACAGCTTTCAGGTATTGACCTCCATTGGCTTCAATAAAATCAATGATTTCATCTCTCTTGAAATGGTTGAGTCGGCCGGAGGCAAGGATTTTCATTCCTTCCAATCTATTGCTTTGCAAAACAATATTACTTTCTTCGACTTCAAACCTCAATCCTTTTTCCTTCAATCTATTGATCATTATCAGGTTTTCAGTATCTTGGAAGTAATCTTGTAAGCTGATGACGAGTGTTTCTCCCACACCATTGATTTCCAAAAGTTGCTCAGGATTTGAAGCTATTAAAGCCTCGATATTTTTGAAATGACGTGCAAGAATCTGGGCAGTATTCTCTCCAATGTTCCTAATTCCCAAGGCAAACAAAACTTTTTCAAAAGATTGGTTTTTGGAAGCCGCAATCCCTTCTATCATGTTACTGATAACACCTTCCTGAAAGGTATTGGCTTTAAGTTTTTTGATACGGTCTTCCTGTTCATGTGTAAGTTCGAGCTTCATCTTTAACAGGATTGCATGCACGGTGTTTTCATGGTAAGCAGCTTTTGAGATTTCGGCTAAGGTTGACCTATTGCCTATCAAAAGGCTCAATACCAAAGAAACAGGCACATAATCTTCCAAAATCGGAAATTCGGAAGTCATCAGGAGATTTTCCAGGAGCTGAACAGTGCCTACATTCTGTGCAGTTTTCTTTTTACTGTTTCGGATAAATGCCTGAAAATTCTGAAGAACATTCAGCAGAGGTTTTCCGGATTGACTTTCACAGAAACTTTGGATGGCTGTCAAGGAAATTCCTTCAGTTAAGGCGAAGAATGCTTTTGGCAAAGAAATATATAGTAAGCCATCATCGCTCTTCTGGTATTGGTCTTGGCTCATTTCGAGTCCGAGGAGGTTTTCCTGCTTGGATTCCAATTCGTATATATCTGCAGGATTTCTTATAAATCCCTGATCGATCAAAGTTCTGATCCGCTCTGTACCCAAAGAGTCGATGTCCATTGCTCTTTTATGGACGAAATGCTCAATTCGCCCAAGAATCTGTGGCGCGCAGCCTTTGGTATTGGGGCAAAAATGCTTGGCTTCGCTTTCTTTTCTTTCAAGTTTGGTTCCACACTCTGGGCAGTGGTCTATATATTGAATGGGTTTGGAACCGGGAATTCTTTTGTCCAAAACCACCTCTGTGATCTTAGGGATGATTTCGCCGCCTTTTTCTACCTGTACCATGTCGCCTTCATGCAGGCCTAGTCGGAGGATTTCATTGGCATTGTGAAGTGAGGCTCTTTTGACCGTGGTGCCTGCCAAGTGCACTGGGGCAAGGTTGGCGACGGGAGTTATGGCGCCAGTCCTGCCCACTTGGTAGGAGATGGAGAGTAACCTTGTAGCTGCGCTTTCGGCCTGGTATTTATAAGCAATGGCCCATCGAGGAATCTTAGCGGTGAACCCCAATTCCTCTCTTTGGTCATAGTCGTTGATTTTAAGCACAACACCATCGGTATCCAAAGGGAGTGAAAATCGTTTTTCTTTCCAGTCTTCAATGAATGTAAGCACGCCTTGAATATCCTTGTATTTGGAATGGGTAGGGGAGACATTGAACCCCCATTTTTCGATCAGGGCAATGGCTTCGTTGTGCTTGGTAACCCCGATATCTTCGCCCAATAATTGATAAAAGTAGCAGTTTAGTCTCCTTTTGGCGACTATTGCGCTGTCTTGCATTTTGACTGTGCCCGAAGCGGCATTTCTTGGGTTGGCTAGCGTCGCTTCACCCGATGCTTCCTTTTCAGCATTGATTTTTTCAAATTCTTTTTTTGGCAAGAAGATTTCTCCCCGCACCTCAAAACGGTCCGGAATATTGTCCCCCTGGATCTTCAAGGGGATATTTCTGATGGTTTTGATGTTTTCGGTGACCACATCTCCACGTGTCCCATCTCCGCGGGTCACAGCGCGGACAAGCTGACCGTTTTCATACACCAAACTGATGGCCACACCGTCAAATTTCAATTCACAGAAATACTCATAATCACGGTGTCCCAGTCCTTTGGCAACCCTTTCGTCGAAAGCCAAAAGGTCTTCCTCAGAATAGGTATTCCCTAAAGAAAGCATGCGGTAGCCATGCTCGGCTGTTTCAAATTCCTTGGTAATCGTTCCGCCAACCCTTTGGCTTGGGCTATCGGACTCGAGGAATTCAGGGAATTGTTTTTCCAGTTTGACCAACTCCTCCAATAAGCTATCAAACTCAAAATCGGTGATTTCCGTCCTGTCCTCCTGATAATAAAGATGGTTGTGGTAATTGATTTGCTTGCTGAGTTGAGCAATCCGAGTTTTGGCCTCAGTTGGATTCATGACGGTTTTGGGATGGAAATTAAAAGGTAAGATCTCAAAATTAACTTTTGTATGAAGAAACACCAAGGATTCTTTTGAGTGAATTCAGATTTTGCCTAAGTGGGCAATAATTACGTGGAATGCCTATATTTGCTACCATATCCCAATTGATGAGCAAGAAATCAGATATCGAAACCAAAATCCTTGAAGTGGCCTACCAATATTTTATCAAGCAAGGCTACAAGAATACCACCATGGATGAAATTGCCCAAGAATTGGGAATGAGCAAGAAGACACTTTACAAGTATTTCCCGGGAAAGCTTGAACTTCTTGCCGCTACTTTTGATATCCTTAAGACAAGACTTTCTCTCAAGGTAAGCGCATTGTTGGACAATAAATTAATCCCATATACGGTCAAGCTCAAGTCTCTTTTGAGCACCGTTGCTTCGGATGTTTCGACCATCAATCCCAAGATATTGGATGAACTCCGAGACCATGCACCTTCCATTTGGGCAGATTTATTGGCTTACATCAGAGAATCGGGGTATTTACGATTCCAAAAGCTAATTCAGGAAGGGATTGAAAAAGGGTATGTCCTTCCCACAGTCAATGTTTCTTTTATCGTATTCATTTATACCTCTGCGATCCAAAACCTGATTGACCACAAATTTTTAAGTCAGTTTCCTGAGGAAATGCGGTCGAGTTTTAAACTCAGTCCTGCAGAAATCTACGATCAAGCCATTCAGATTATCTACACCGGAATACTTACCGATGATGCAAGAAGAGAGCTAAGCCAAATTTGAAACCCTTTTTACATTCCCACTTTCCATTCTAATTTCTACCTTTACGGCTTATGAAACCAAGCGAATTCAAAAGATATACAGTCACGGCTGCCTTGCCTTATGCCAATGGTCCATTACATATCGGCCATTTGGCAGGTTGTTATATTCCCGCCGATATTTACGTAAGATACCTACGCTCCCAAGGACGGGACGTGGCTTTTGTCGGAGGATCTGATGAACACGGTGTAGCCATCACCATCAAAGCCCGAAAAGAGGGGATCAGCCCTCAGGAAGTTGTGGACAGGTACCACGAGCTGATGAAAAAAAGCTTTGAGGAGTTTGGGATAAGTTTTGACCACTATTCCAGGACTTCCGCCAAAATCCATCACGAAACTGCTTCAGGATTTTTTCGGGACCTATATGACAAAGGAGAATTTCTGGAACAGACCACCGAACAGTATTTTGATGAGGAGGCCGGACAGTTTCTTGCGGACAGGTATATAGAAGGGACTTGCCCAAAGTGTGGCAATGAACATGCATACGGCGACCAATGTGAAAGATGTGGCTCTTCACTCAGTCCAACTGAACTTATCAATCCGAAATCCAAGCTTTCGGGAAATACCCCGGTTTTGAAGGAAACCAAGCATTGGTTTCTCGATTTGGCCAAATACACCGATTTTCTTAAAAACTGGATTTTGGTCGAGCATGCCCATGATTGGAAAAACAATGTTCTTGGACAGTGTCGCTCTTGGTTGGAAGCCGGCGATGGTTTGCAGGCGAGGTCGATGACAAGAGATATGGATTGGGGAATTCCTGTGCCCGTGGAAGGTGCTGAAGGAAAGGTCCTCTATGTTTGGTTTGATGCACCGATAGGCTATATCTCCAGTACCAAAGAATGGGCTGCTGCAAAGGGATTTGATTGGGAGCCTTATTGGAAATCAGAAGATACCAAATTGGTACATTTCATCGGAAAGGATAATATCGTCTTCCATTGTATTGTTTTCCCCGCTATCCTCAAAACCCACGGTGGATATGTCCTTCCGGACAATGTACCCGCAAATGAATTCCTGAACCTCGAAGGAGACAAAATATCTACTTCACGAAATTGGGCAGTCTGGCTGCACGAATACCTGGAGCAATTTCCGGAAAAGCAGGATGTTTTGCGCTATGTCTTGACTGCAAATGCCCCCGAAACCAAGGACAACGATTTTACTTGGAAGGATTTCCAATCCCGAAACAACTCAGAGCTTGTGGCCATTTATGGCAATTTTGTAAACAGGGCAGTGGTTTTGACACACAAGTTTTTTGATGGCAATGTTCCCGGTTTGGGCATATTGTATGACTTGGACAAAGATGCTTTGGAAGCATTGAAATCCTTCCCCGAAAAAATTGCGGCTTCTATCGAAAGGTACCGATTTAGAGAAGCACTTTCATTTGTAATGGATTTTGCACGTACAGGAAACAAATACCTAGCAGAAACAGAACCTTGGAAAACCATCAAAGATGACAAGGAAAGGACAGGCACAATCCTCAATATTGCACTTAATTTTGCTGCAAACCTTGCCATTGTTGCAGAACCGTTTTTGCCTTTCACTTCGGCTAAAATCTTTGGGATGTTTGGTCTAAAGGGATTGAAATGGGAAGATGCCGGAAGCCACGAATTGTTACAGACCGGTCAACAGATCTTTGAGGCTGCGCTATTATTTGACAAAATCGAGGATGCCACCGTTGAAGCCCAAATCCAAAAACTCATGGACACCAAAAAACAGAATGAAATCGCAAATGCCGAAGCAGAACCTATGAAAGATATTATCACTTATGAGGATTTTGCCAAACTTGACATGAGGGTGGTAAAAGTCCTGACTGCTGAACCAATGCCAAAATCCAAAAAACTTCTCAGATTGACAGTGGATACAGGTTTGGGAGTGAAAACAGTATTGAGTGGCGTGGCAGAACATTTCAAACCTGAGGATCTGATCGGAAAGCAGGTTACGATGCTGATCAACCTAGCGCCAAGAAAGATGATGGGGATAGACTCCGAAGGGATGATCTTGATGGCCGAAGACCGGGACGGCAGCTTAAGGCTTCTTCAACCCAATACTCCAACTTCTGAAGGATCGACGATTTCCTGATATTGAATACACCTAGTGGAAGGCCTTGAATTGAAAGTCAGTTCAAGGCTTTTTTATTTTTAATAATTTTTTAATGATCAGATATTATTTTTATCAAATTGATGAATCGGAGTCCAAGTTTTTGTTTGTTTTTCAAAATCAGCTATATTCAAGCCATATCATTTTTAAATCCAAAAAACAGGCCATATGGAGACTAATCAATACCAAGTTGGGGATAATTTTGATGAAATGTTTGCCAAAGAGGGTCAGGTGAGACCCCATTATCAAGAATTTCTCAAACTTTTGGGAAAAACCACTTCAAAAAGGATGTCTCATCTTCAATACTCTGCCAATAAGACACAGGTAGCTATGGGGATGACTTTTAATGTCTACCATGACAATCAGGGGATGGAAAAAATCCTTCATCTTGATATTATACCGAGGATCATTGCGCATCAGGAATGGAAGAAAATAGAAGCAGGACTGAAGCAGCGGATCCATACGCTCAACCTTTTTTTGCAGGATATTTATAATGACAGGAAAGTACTGAAGGACAAAATTGTACCGGAAGACCTGATTCTTGGCAGCAAGGATTACCTCAAACCCTGTGAGGGACTTACACCTCCCAAAGGGATTTGGTGCCACATCACGGGAACAGACTTGGTCCGAAACAATGACGGAAACTATTATATCCTAGAGGATAATCTCCGCTGTCCGTCGGGTGTGTCTTACATGCTCGAGAGCCGTGAAATCATCAAGCGCGCTTACCCCGACCTATTCAATAAATTGGGTGTGATGCCTGTTTCGGATTATCCGGTCAAGCTTTTGAAAATGCTGCAATTCATTTCCAATAAAGAAAAGCCGGTGGTTGGTGTTTTGACTCCGGGAATTTATAATTCTGCGTATTTTGAGCATTCTTATCTTGCTTTGCAGATGGGAGTGGAGTTGGTTTCGGGAGTGGACTTGATCACCAAAGGCAAGAAAGTCTTTATGCAGACTACTAAGGGATTGGAGCAGATTGATGTTTTGTACAGAAGGATCGATGACACTTTCTTGGATCCATTGACTTTCAATCCTCATTCCATGTTGGGCATACCGGGGATATTTGAGGCTTATAAAGCAGGAAATATTGCGCTTGCCAATGCTCCGGGAACGGGCGTGGCTGATGACAAAGCTGTCTATGCCTATGTTCCGAGATTAATCAAATATTACCTTGGCGAAGATCCGATTTTGGAAAATGTGCCTACTTATCTCTGCAGAGAAGAACAGGATAGAAAATATGTTTTGGACAATATTGAAGACCTTGTTGTGAAGGAAACCAATGCTGCAGGTGGCTATGGCATGTTGATAGGTCCAAAAGCCTCCAAAGAAGAACATGCCAAATTCCGTGACCTTGTCAAAAACAACCCGACCAATTATATCGCGCAGCCAACTTTATCCCTGTCAACAGTGCCGACTTTGACTGACAATGGATTGGAAGGAAGGCATGTGGATCTAAGGCCCTATATTTTATATGGACAAGAGATTGAGGTGATTCCCGGAGCGCTGACGAGGGTGGCATTGAAAAAAGGGTCATTGGTCGTCAATAGCTCCCAAGGTGGGGGAAGTAAAGATACTTGGGTTTTATATAATTAAAATACTATGCTAAGTAGAGTTGCAAGTTCGATATATTGGCTGGGGAGATACCTCGAAAGGGCCGAAAATTATTCCAGGTTTATTGATGTGAATTTCAACCTGATGCTTGACCTTCCGCCTGACTTGAAAGAGCAGTGGGAACCCTTGGTCATCACCACAGGTGACAATGAAATCTATAAGACCAAGCATAAAAATTTTGAAAGAAAAGATGTCATCCATTTTTTGACATTTGATACAGATAATCCAAACTCGATCATTTCTTCTATCTCGTATGCAAGAGAAAATGCCAGGGTTATCCGAGAAAACCTGACCAAGGAAACTTGGGAAAACCTGAATGAATTGTATCATTTTGTTTTGAAAAGGGCGGATAAAAAAGATTGGAACAAAGAAGACCCTAGGGCTTTTTTTGAAAGTGTAAAGAATCAAGTTCTTCTACTTTATGGACTTGCAGACAGTACCGTGGCAAGGACAGAAGGCTGGTATTTTAGGCAATTGGGGCTGTTTTTGGAACGGGCAGACAAAACCAGCCGGATTGTGGACGTCAAATACCACATCCTGCTTCCCGCCCCGAGTTTGGTGGGAAGTCCTTTGGATTTTTTGCATTGGACGGCGCTGTTGAAGTCTGTCACTGCCTTCAACACCTACAGGAGACTGTATGGGAATATTGAACCTGCAAAAGTGGTGGAGTTTCTGATTCTGAATAAGTACTTTCCGAGGTCAGTGTTTTATTGCATCAGGGAAGCTGAAAGTTGTCTTCACAAAATTTCCGGTCTGGCAGACAGCGGTTACAAGAATTCTGCAGAAAAAGCCATAGGAGAATTGAGGTCAAACCTAGAGTTTACCGATGTGGAAGAGATAATCGATATAGGTCTTCACGAGTATCTTGACCAACTCCAAATAAAAATAAATGATGTTTCGAATAAAATAAATACCAACTTCTTCCAAATTAAGGATAACTTTATCAATCAAACTCAGATTCAGGAATGACCTTTTGCCTCGGAATAAAAACAAAAAACGGAATTGTTGGATTATCTGACACCCGAATTACATCCGGTAACGACACTACCACTTCCAAGAAAGTTTTTACCGTAAATAGAGAGAAACATTCTTTTTTTATCATGACCTCCGGATTGCGTTCCGTAAGGGACAAGGCAATTACTTATTTTACAGAAGTGATCGAGGAGCAGGACGAAAACTTCACAAAACTGTACAAAGCAGTCAATGAATTTGGGAATCAGGTAAAAATAGTTGCCAAGGAGGATAAAGAGTACCTTGAAGAAGCAGGGCTTTCTTTCAATCTTTTTTCCATCATAGGTGGACAATTGGAACATGACAAAGAACCAAAGCTTTACCTGCTTTATCCTCAAGGGAATTGGATTGAGATCAGAAAGGGCACGCCTTTTGTAATCATCGGGAATACAGGTGCCGGCAATCCTGTTTTGAGGAGGTCATTGGGCTATGAAGAATCTTTGGAATATGCACTTAAATGTGCTTTCTTGGCATTTGACGCCACCAGGATTTCAGCCAATGATGTGGATTATCCAATAGATACGGTGGTGTTGGAAAATGATGCCTACCATATCATTGAAAAAAGATTTGAGCAAAAAGAGCTTGAACATATTTCGGCATTTTGGAACAGCCGGCTCAAGGAAGCCATCAAAGTACTTCCTGCAGATATCCTGCACAATGCTTTTAGGGAGGAAGAAATAGTATCTAACTAAAAAATGAAATTAAGGATCAGACATTCTACAAGATATACTTACGATCAGAAAGTACAGCTTAATATCCATGAATTTTACCTGATTCCGTTACAGCGTTTTTATTTCAAGGTTTTAAAATCAAACTGGACTGTTTTTCCTACCCCTTTGGGATTTCACGAAAGGATCAATTTTGAGAATAATCCATACTTTCAAGCTTGGTTTACAGGTGAATCGGATTTTTTGGAAATCAAAAGTGATTTTGAAATAGAAGTTGGGGAGTTTAATCCCTACGGATTTATCATCCAACCGCAGCCCGTTTTTCCTTTTGGTACTTTTTCCTATCCTGAGGAAGTCAGAGATTATTTAAGGATATATATTGAGGGAGAAAAACTGCCCGGTTTGGATGATTTCGTCAAAAGTGTGATGAAAGAATCAGATGGTCTGGTAGGTTTTTTGGTTTTGCTTTTGGCAAAAATCCATTCCAAATGGGAACATGTCATCCGTCATGAGGAGGGTATTATGCCTTTGGGGGAGGTTTTTGATAGTAAAATGGGTTCTTGCCGTGATTTGTCATGGATGCTGATGTCCATGCTGAGAAGTATAGGATTGGCGTGCAGGTTTGTAAGCGGCTATGCTTTCAACCCTGAATTGGACGCAGGACATGAGCTTCATGCCTGGGTGGAAGTATTTCTCCCCGGAGCGTCATGGATAGGTTTGGATCCAAGTTTGGGTTTATTGGCAGATAGCCGATATATTCCTTTGGCAATCAGTTATGATCCAAAGTTTGCATCACCGGTTGTAGGGAATTACGGTGGCACCTCACAGTCTCATTTGACCACTGATGTAGTGATTGAGGTTGTTTGATTTTTTTTCAAAATCGTTAGGTAGGTTACTATATTTTTTGAGCCTTGTAATTTTCATATTTCCTTACTCCTTGGACAATCAAGACACAATCCGATAACTCCTTAACCAATTCTCCATTTCCTTTATTTTTTCCAAAATGAACAAAAACAGGTTGGAATATGTATAAACCATTGTAGATCTTCACAACAATGAGTCAATCAGGACCAATTATATTTCTTTCCATCCTCTTTTTATTTATTCTCTTTCTGAGTTGGTATGTATTTCAGGCGATCAGAACCGTCAGCATGGGAATCGACCTTATTCGCATCCAACAATTGATCAAATGGTCCTATTGGGCATTTATGTTGAGCTTGTTGACCTGGCTTGTATTTAAATCTGTTCAGGTTTTTTCAACAGGAGAGTTTGCATCTTCAGCCCAAACCTTATCAAGTGTATTTCTTACTTTGATTGTGACGCAGCTTGTCATTGTTTTTGTCCTCTTAGGAGAAGATATCATCAGAAATATCCAAGCCATATCGATTTTTGCGATGAATGGTGCCAAAGGATATTCCTTTCCATCCAGGACAGTTTGGGTGAGTGTTTTGGCTTTGACGGCCGCTTCAGTACCCCTTTTCAGCTTTGTTTATGGGATCAAGTATGGTAAATACAATTTCAAAGTTCACCGGGAAGTCTTATACTTTGAGGATTTGCCTGAAGCCTTTGACGGCTTTACCATTACACAGATTTCTGATATCCATTCCGGAAGCTTAAAGGATCATCAAGCTGTGGCAAGTGGGGTTCAGATGGTAATTGATCAAAAATCTGATCTTTTTGTTTTTACAGGTGACCTCGTCAACCACAGGGCAGAGGAGATTGAACCCTTGATAAAAGAATTTTCAAAAATAAAGGCTAAGTATGGTCAGTTTTCAATCTTGGGAAACCATGATTACGGGGATTATTCCTCGTGGCCGAGCCCTGAAGCTAAGAAAGAAAACTTCGAAAAACTAAAGAAACAGCATGCCAAACTTGGTTTTGATTTGATGTTGGATGAAAATATCAGGATAGAAAAAGACGGGCAATCCATTATACTCGCCGGGGTTGAAAATTGGGGAGTAGGCTTCAAAGAAAAAGGCGACTTGCAAAAAGCTTTGGAGGGAACTGAAAACGGGGATTTCAAAATTTTGCTTTCCCACGATCCATCCCATTGGGATGCCCAAGTCAAAAACAATCCCAATCCTGTTCATCTGACGCTTTCAGGACATACCCACGGTATGCAGTTTGGTATTGAAACCCAATTGGTCAAATGGAGTCCTGTCCAATACCGATATCCTAATTGGGCCGGCTTGGCAGAGGAAGCCGGAAGTTATTTATATGTCAATAGAGGTTTTGGTTTCCACGCATTTGCAGGAAGGGTAGGGATATGGCCGGAGATTACGGTGATTGAGTTGAAAAAGGGTAAAAAGCCTGATTCCATCCATTTGGCTTCAGCCAAAAATTAGGATTGTGAATTATGAACAAAGTATACATTGTTTGGTTTTGAATTTATGATTTGGTTGACTTTAGTTTTGATGTTTTTCACTTTGGAGGGAAAAGAAACTGTGACACTAGAAGAGTTGAGGTGGAAAAATCGAATTGTACTTTTTTTTCCTGCTGAAAATCAAAATCCCAAGTTTGCTATAAAACCTATTGAGAAAGGAATGAATGAAAGAAAAATTATTTTTCTATCCATTGGAGAGCAATTCATTACCAATTCTAAGGCTTCATTTGATCAAAACTATCTCAAAGGACTTCAGGAAAAGTATTCTCCTGCAAAAGGAAAAAGCAACTGGGTTTTAATAGGATTAGATGGAGGGGTTAAGTTACAGGTAGAAGGAAAACCTGATTGGGATTATATATTCAAAACCATAGACTCTATGCCGATGAGGCAGTCAGAAATCAGAAAATCCCTTTGATTTTTTTGTTGGATTCTTTTTATAAGAAATGACTCTTTTACTACGATTGGATCAAAAATACCTTGTTTAGGTTATTTTTTTGGGGGGTGAAAATTTTTAAATTTGAATGAGTTAAATAGCTATTCAATGAAATTTTACTACTTATCCTCCATCCCGAATGAAGAAGGGGAGTTTGAAATCCACCACCGTGAATGTTCTAAAATCCCCTCATTTCATGATAGGCTATACTTAGGACCTTTCAATAATAGTTATGAAGCTATAAATCAGTCGCTTAAATCCAATCCCAAATCGGTGATTTGTAAGTCTTGTCAGAGCGTATCCATGATTCCAAGATTTTCACAATTTTGCGATTCTGAATCAAGATTGTTTAATCTTTAATATTGGTCGAGTAGGTATTTTATTACGTCAGTGGTTGTTACAATTCCTTTCAGTTCATCTCCTGACACGACAGGCAATGCGTGAAATTCTTCATGGGCGAAAATTTCAGCAATTTCTTTAATAGAATCATCTTCCGAGACTACTTTTGGTTTTGCAGTCATTACCTGATTGATGCTTAAGATCTCCAAAACAGCCTCATCCGCACCTTCCTGATTTTCAAAAAGAGCGCCAAATGTCAGCCTGTTGATATCTGTACGGCTGATGATACCCGTTATTTTTTTTCCTTCTAATACCGGAATATGCCTGATTTTGTGTTTTCTGAACATTTCCACCACTGTAGACAGTTTTTCATTTTCCTGTACAGTGAATACCTCTTTGGTCATTATTTCCTTTACTGGTTCCCGCTTTTTCATGATTTATAGGGTTTATTTAAGTACCCTAATGTACCATTATGTCAAAAATCCAAACCTGATGAAAGTCATATTCAAAGTTGATTTTGACCTTAATAGATTAAAAAAACGATTTTTTTTAAGTTGTTTTTCTTTTGTATGAGGATAAAAAGTAACAAAATCGTCTTGCATTTTAGAATTATTCAGGAAAATAGTATTTTCGAAGCCGAATCGGGGTGTGGCGCAGTCCGGTAGCGTACACGTCTGGGGGGCGTGTGGTCGCAGGTTCAAATCCTGTCACCCCGACGATTATGGATTCTATAACAAGTCCCTTTCCAAAAGACTGGGACTTTTTTCGTATAATGATTCTAAGCTTTCAAATTGTAGCAATAAATTTTTTTACCCATTTATATCGCAATTTCGGGTTTGACCCCATTTAATTTTCAGGTTCTATAGGAATAAGTATTCTTCAAGACTTAAGAAACTATATTTAGAACGATCGATTTTCTTCAAATAAATCCTTAAAAATATATTTCTAGGAATCTATTTTTTATTTACTTTTTTAAATAAATGAATAATTATATTTTAAATATAAAAAATAAAAAAAAGTAGTAAAAAAAGTAAATCCTTATTATTAATAAAATTTAAAGATTATTTTTTAGTTATATATAGTTACCAAATTATTGTCATTTGGTGTCAATAGATATTTTTTTAGTCAACCTTTGTTTTATCAAATTATTAATTTAATACTTTTTATATACAAAAATTTGTCTATTAAATACTTTTTTATGATATTCATTTGAAATTTAAGATAAGAAATTAACTCAAAACCTTTATAAATAATTGAAGTGCTTCTAATTACTAATTAAATAATATTTATAATAATTATATTTTAGTAAAAAATAATATAAAAAAAATATGAAAAGATATAATAAAATAAATTTCGCAATTTTTGAATTAATTAGATTCCTAAGGAGATGTTTAAGTCTTTCCAAACCAAGCTTAAAATGTTTTGATTCATCTTAGGTATTTAAACAAAAATCTAAACTCTTTTAAAAAGGCATTAGGTATAGCCGCATAATTTTAAAATTAAACTTTTGTTCAACTTAAAAACAAATGTCATGAACTATAAAATCCTACTTCAGGGATCGTTTGGAAATTTTATTTCCAGGTTTTTCCTTTTCTTTATTACTTTTACTTTGCTTCATCCTCCTTCTTTTGGAAGTGAGCTCCAACCCAATATCAATAACAAAAATGCAATTGCCAATTTGGTTTTGGTTTATTCTGATGAAACCTTAACTCTTCCTCTGATTGGTTTTAGTGAAACAATCCAAGGGGCAGTAAATTTGGCTTCCGATGGACATGTATTGGTGGTATTTCCTGGCACCTATACAGAAGATATTGTAATTAATAAAAATATTGAGCTTCGAGGAGCAAATGTTGGAATAGATGGTAATTCTGGTTCGAGAGTCTTGGAATCAATCATATCGGATGGTAATATAAGTATCCTCGGATCCAATACTGTAATTATCGATGGCTTTCATATTTTCCAAACCAATACGGTTACTCCAATTTCTTTAGGTGGTGAATCTGAAGTGACAATTCAAAACAATATTATTGAACGTTTTGGCAATACTACAGGAAGTACTGTAAGAGGTATTGAAATTTCAAATGGAAATGGTATCAGAAACATCCTTAATAATAAATTCACAGGTGATGTTTCAGGTGGTCTATTCAGTGGTCATAAAACATGGAACTCTGGAATCTTTTTGAATGGACCTTTGGGGGTAATTAATATAGAGGATAACCTTTTTGAAAATTGCCGAACTGCTATCAACATTGATGATATGGGGTCGGGGATATCTCTTTCTGGAAATACTTTTCAAAACAGTGGTACTTATTTGGCTTTTGGTGGGACCTCTCCAACTTCAGGTTCATTTGCTTTAGGTGCCAACGAGTATAAAGCACTAATCAGTACCTTTGTAAATCTTTCCAACGTTACAGCAGACTTTAGATTGGATATTTCTGCAGGTACTTACAATGGTATTGCTTTCAATGCCCTACCACTTGCAACTCTTTTTGGGATCGAAAGCACAATGTTTCATCGTACGAGAGGTAACCGAAATGGATTGGTTTATTATGTTCCCAGTAATCAATATTTGCTGAATTCGGTAAATAGTAATATTCAAACTGCTATTGATTACGCTGCATTGGATGATATTATCAATGTTCAGGAAGGAACCTATACCCAAAATCCTATTATTAACAAGAGTATAGAACTTCGAGGCGCCAATTTTGGTATCAATCCAAATACAGGAACTCGGGTTGCGGAATCCATCTTGAGTGGAACGTTTTCTTTGCGAAGCAGTGGAATAAACATAGATGGATTTAAGGTTACGGGCAC
>NZ_JAKZAM010000036.1 GCF_022538055.1 Cognataquiflexum nitidum
CGACACCTTGATCAAAAAGTCAGAAAATGTCCTCCAAAACCTCACTCATATAGCTAAATTACAACCTGAGTAGTTACTCGGAAAGAAATGAAAATCTAAAAAGTAGATACCCAAATCTCGCTTCAATACTTCCACTTATTCGCCAAAGCCACCAGACTCAGCATCACCGGCACTTCTGTCAGTACGCCGACGACTGTCACAAGGGCCGCAGGACTTTCTAATCCAAACAAGGCTATTGCCACGGCCACGGCCAACTCGAAAAAATTACTTGCGCCGATCATGGCTGCCGGCGAACAGATGGCATGCGGGAGTTTGAGTTTTCTTCCGCCAAACCAAGCGATGAAAAAGATGAAATATGTCTGAATGATCAGAGGAATGGCAATCAGAACAATGATCAGTGGATTATTCAGAATATTTGGCCCTTGAAAAGCAAACAACAAAACCAAAGTCAAAAGCAATGCAATGATGCTGACAGGTTTTAACTTGGGTAGAAAGACCGTTTTGAACCAATCTTCTCCATATTTTCCTACCAAAATCTTGTTGGTAATGATCCCGGCTACCAATGGAATTACGACAAATATGACTACTGAGGATACCAAAGTCTCATAAGGAATAGTCACATCGGTGATGCCCAATAAGAAACCTACCAAAGGCACAAAGGCCACCAAGATGATCAAGTCATTGACTGAAACTTGTACCAAGGTATAATTGGGATCTCCATCAGTGAGATAAGACCAGACGAAAACCATGGCTGTACAAGGTGCAGCGCCCAACAAAATCGCACCGGCGATATACTCTCCCGCAAGTTCAGGTTCGATAAATGCCGAGAAAATCTGGTCAAAAAAGATCCAGGCAAAGAATGCCATTGTAAATGGTTTGACCAGCCAATTGATGACGACAGTCAGAATCAACCCTTTTGGTGCCTTCCCGACGCCTTTGATACTGCTGAAGTCAATCTGCAACATCATCGGATAGATCATCATCCAGATCAGGATGGCGATGGGAATATTGACATTGTAGATTTCCATCCCGCTCAGGGAAGCCATGCTGTCCCCGGCAAAATGACCGATACCAATCCCTGCCAAAATGCAAAGCGCTACCCACACACTCAGGTATTTTTCAAAAAAAGCTATTTTCTTAGGTTCAGACATTTTTAGATTGATTTATAATACAGTAGGTATTGAGGCTGATATTGGTAGATATTTGCTGCGCGATATTATTGGATATTGGTTTGGAACATCATAGCAATATCCACAAATATCCAATATCAATTAATATCAATCCTTTTAGGCTTTAGATATTCTAGAGAAAACATAAAACATCTCCGAAGCTATCTGCAGACTGCGCTCATCATAGCGATCTGCTTCTTCAGAAGTTCCATCAAAGGCCTTTGGATCTTCGTACCTCACCGGAATCCTGGCTTCAGCACCCGGGATAAAGGGACAGTTTTCATCCGCATGCGAGCAGGTCATCACGGCTGCAAATCCTTTGGGAGCATTGGCAGAATCATCATAGAGTTTGGAGAAACAGATTATCGGATCCGCATCATCAGAATAGAAGACAAAGTATTTTGGGTTTCCAACACCTTTTTGGGTGACCTTGAAGCCTGATCTTTTGCTGGAGGCTACCGCCCTTTCGTTGAAAGCAGTGACTTCCACTCCACCCGAAAATGAATTGATTTCAATACCATAGTAGGCAGCAACTGTCTTTGCCCAAATCTGGGAAAATTGACTCCGTCGGGAATTATGCGTGCAGATAAAGTTCAGGTTTACGGGTTGGTCTGTATCGACTTTCTTTTGGATATAGGCGATAAAATCCTGCAGGATGGGAATCCGGTCCTGGGGTATTTCAAGGCTTTTGGCCTTTTCAATTGTGGCTTGGAGGGTTGGGTATAAGTTCATGGCCGTTGGAGGATTAAACCTTTGAGGTTTTTTTTGAACCTCGAAGGTTTAAATTAAATCTATCAAACTTGAGCTTTTCAATTTCTATTTCTTTTGGACCATTGGTTTGCAATGGTTAATTATTTTGGATCAAAAATCCATTTTAAAAGACCTTCGAGGTCTTTGAGACCTCAAAGGTTTTTTAGCAGCATCCCGATCCTGGTTCACAGCTATTAGCAGTCTGAAGAGAGGCTAGTGAAACCCTGATTTTTGGTTTTTCGGAAACCGGACCACAACAGGCAGCAGCTTTTTCTTCGGGAGTGGTCGCCCTGTCTTTGGCTTTGCAGGTTGTTTGGTCAGCAGTCAGCTGCACAATCAGGCTGTTTCCGGCTTCTTTGATATTATGCACCGGAAGCACAGCTGTAGGGAAGGAACCGTTTCCATATTCAAATTTGATCTCCCTATCCTGAAAAGTCGGTCTGACTTTTTGGACTACGTCGAAAATCTTCAGGGCTTTGCTGGTATCGACAGCATGGTCCGGTTCAGGGATTTCATTTTCCCAAAGTTGGATGTGGACTTCGTTCCACTCGTTGCGGATTCCGCCGCAGTCCACCGTGTCGTAGGAGACATTTTTGATTTCGGTGATGTGGTAGTCGGTGCGGACATATTGGCCTGCCTGGTATTCGAAGAAAAGGGACTTCTCAGGGTTATCTCTGAGGATTTGGGTAAATTCTGATGTTTTCATAGTCGTATCTCGCAAAGACGCTAAGGCGCCAAATTTTAGAATTTTATTGAATGTTTGATTATAAAAGGGTATCCTTTGAGGTCTTTTCGACCTCGAAGGTTTTAAATATTTAATTAGAGCTTAATTCTTCGAGGTTTCAAAAACCTCAAAGGATTAGCAGCAACCCGGTATTTTTGGAAAACCTGAAAATAGGGTTTCAAACAGATGTTGGATTTCTGACCAACGGATCGGATCGATGCAGTAATTGACTGAAACGCCCTCAATGCTTCCTTTGATGATTCCTGTTTCTTTCAGTTCACGGAGATGCTGTGAAATTGTCGCCTGTGCCAAACCCAATTCCTGAACCAAGTCCCCGTTGATGCAGGTATTGGACTGGATGAGGTATTGGAGGATTGCGATCCTTGCCGGATGGGCCAGCACTTTAGCGACTCTGGCCAGTTCGTTTTGCTGTTCGGTGAATAAATCTGATTTAGTGACACCCATTTTTTAGAGTTTTAGCGGCGAGAGATGATACTATTTAGAAATAGATTGAAATACGATTGAAATATGGTTGAAATAAAATTGAAATATTAGGTTAAATCTCTCCAAATCAGCACTGATGTGGAAAATTATATCGCCGAAGGCATATATCAACTTATATCGCAACGCCTATAACATTTATATACATTGCAATATTACGATGATTAGATTTCCAATCCAAAGTTCTGGTCAAATTTGTTACCTTGGGATATGAAAGAATTCATTCAACTTTGGAAAGAAGGCCGCACCCGGCTTACCAATCAGCTGGGCAATATCAGGCAGGAAGATTTATCCAAAAGACTCGGAGACAGCCCAAATTCTGCCGGCTTCCTTATCCGACATATGGCTGAGGTGGAATTGCTTTTTGCCAAAAATGTCTTTGGAAACATGGAAGTCAAGGTAGATGCCAAAACACTCAAAGCCGGAAGAGATACAGGAGAATGGATGGATTTGGAAGCATTGTTGGAATTGACTGAGGATGCCGGAAGACAATTGGAAATAGCCATTGCAAGCCAGGAAGACTGGGAGGCTGTCATAGAAACCAAGAAATTTGGAAAAAAGACCAAAGCAGAGTCCTTGGGCAGAATCACCACACATACCGCTTATCATGCCGGGCAGTTGGCTGTTTTGTTAAAGTATGGCAAATAGTTAAAAAATTGATTGGGATTTTCTTTGATACGGTGTCATTGAAAATGTTAACTAAGTGCCGTTATAATCTTTAGATAAAATTGCAACTTTATTTCATATTGATAATCTTTGCATCCGCTCATAGAATACCAGCATTGAAATTTTGACGTGACCAATAAACTGATCTGCCGTTGTTTGGAAATCTATTTAAACAAAAAAAAGAATAATCAGTTCCAAATGCTTAACCTTTAACAATTTGAAAAGCATAATTTCAAATATTCGAAAAATAGGATTTGGCATATTCATGCTGATCTATTTTTTGTCGCTTTTCAACAGTATTTTTTTCACACATTCTCATTGGTACGATGGCCAACTGATTGCACTGCACGCTCACCCATACAGTTTTGATTATGAAAGAGATGGCAACAAAAAGAGGGACACCCATTCACAAGAAGAATACGAGCTTTATGACCTAATATACAACTCACCATTACTGGAATTAGAGTTTTTTCATTTAGATATAAATCCTTTTTATGGTGAATCCAGTGATATTCTTTATTACGTTTTTATTTCTTTCGAAAGTAGAACCAAACCCTTACATTCTGGAAGGGGCCCACCAATTACAATTTAACTTTTATAATACCTCAATATTTCTGTTAGCCTGGAAATCATTGTTCTATTACCTAAGTCATCATTATGACTACTCTCTTTAATTTATCATTAATGACTATCTCTTGGGTACAAAACCTCAAGGATGGCATTTCAATTAAGACAAATATGAAAAAATACATACTATTTATATACATCCTTTTTCTTGTATGGAGTCCTTCGATGGCACAACAAGTAGGTAAAATTCAGGGGCTTTTGACAAGTGTAGACGGTCCCCTTGTACAGGCAACAATTATGGTTCAGAATACCGGGTTTGGTGCAGTTTCTGATTTTGATGGGAAATTTAGCATCACAGATATTCCGGTCGGAAATTATAAGTTACAGATTAGGGCAGTAGGTTTTGCCACTACAGTTTTGGATGTCACGGTCGAAGCCGGTAAAACCACAGAGCTCAGCAAGGAAATCAATGAGGACAGAATTGGTCTCAACGAGGTGGTGGTCAGCAGTAGCCGATACGAACTCAACAGAGAAGATGCGCCAAGCATAGTTTCTGTCATAGGATCCAAAATCTTGAATGCAACCCAGTCTGTTTCTATGGTCGAGGGTTTGAGTTTCCAGCCGGGGATCAGGGTAGAGGCCAATTGTCAAAACTGTGGATTTACACAACTAAGGATGAATGGCCTCGAAGGTCCTTATTCTCAGATTTTGGTCAACAGCAGACCCATTTTCAGTACTTTGACCGGAGTATATGGTCTGGAAATGATCCCTGCCAATATGATTGAGCGTGTGGAGGTTGTAAGAAGTGGGGGTTCTGCGCTTTTTGGTTCCAATGCCATTGCCGGAACAGTGAATATTATCACCAAAGAACCTGTAGAAAACTCTTGGCAAATAGGGTCTAATTTTGGACTATTAAGAGGAGGGATTCCGGACAACACACTTAATTTCAATGGTTCTACAGTAAGCGAAGACCTCAATAGCGGGGTGACCTTTTATGGCATGAAAAGAGACAGGGGAGGATTTGATGCAGACGGCGATGGATTTACCGAAATTGTCCAGTTAAACAACCTCACTTTTGGGGCAAAGGCTTTTTACAAACCTACAGAGCTCAGCAAATTGACTTTGGATGTCAATGCCATTGATGAATTTCGAAGGGGTGGAGATCAATTGGAATTACCCCCGCATTTTACAGATATCGCGGAGCAATTGGACCATAATATCATCAACGTAGGCTTGACTTATGACCAGTTTAGCACTGACCGCAGAACAAAAGTATCTACTTATGGTAGTTTGCTTTCAGTGACAAGAAGGAGTTTTTATGGCGGACTTGGAGGTGGACGAACATTGGAAGATAGTGTTTTAGCTGCCAGTGCCTACGGATTGACAAATGATTTTGCGGGAGTTTTGGGAACCCAATTTACCCATAACTTTACGGGAAGGAATGTTTTTGTAGGAGGAATAGAATATCAGGGTAATTCTGTAAAGGATGAAATTGCCGGTTATGAAAAATTAATTGATCAACAAGTCAATTCGATAGGTTTTTACGGACAATTTGAATGGAAAGCTGCGGAAAAATTGACGCTCTTCATGGGAACCCGATATGATGTTGTCAATGTGGACGGTGTCTATGAAATCGGTAATATAAACAGGGCTGTTGATTTCAATAATGGAGTATTGAGTCCAAGATTCACCGTATTATACGAACTGATGCCAGGGGCACAGTTGAGAGGTGGCTATGCAAGAGGTTTTAGGGCACCTCAGGCCTTTGATGAAGACCTCCATATTTCGTCGGTTGGAGGTGAACAAAGATTTGTTATCCTAGCCAATGACCTGGAAATGGAAACATCCGATGCCATTACAGCATCGCTAAACTTTGGAAAAAATACAGGGATTGTTCAAAATAACTTCTTAATTGAAGGTTTTTATACCAAACTAAATAATCAATTTCAGAGAGTTAATTTGGGACAACAAGAAAACGGTTCATTTCTGGAAGAAACCAGAAATGGCAGCGGAGCGACTGTTTCGGGGGTAAACTTTGAATACTCAATATCCCCTTCCCGATATTTTTCTTTCCAGACAGGAGGTACGCTTCAAAGGGCACTATATGACGAGGATGAAGTGCTTTTCGAACCGGAAGAAGGTTCGACTGAATTTCCGGCAATCACAGTTTCTGAATTTATTAGAACACCAAATTTGCACGGCTTTCTTGCCGCCAATTGGACACCAAACAAGAAATTTACCTTGGACTTGACTGGGGTATATACAGGGTCAATGGTTGCACCATTAGTGGTAAATGAGGAGGCCTTTATTGAATTGATCGATACTCCTTCTTTCTTAGACGCCAACTTAAGATTGGCATACAGGTGGCAATTGAAAAATAAATTCAACATTGAATTGAGTGGAGGTGTACAAAATATGTTTGACAGTTTTCAAAGAGATTTTAGTACCGGTGCCACCAGGGATTCCGATTTTGTGTTTGGGCCTATGAGACCAAGAACCTTTTTCATGGGAGTAAAAATCGGTAACTTCCTATAATGAGGGCTATTCCTATCATTTTCATATTGATTTTCCTGAGCAGGTATTCTCCTGCTCAGGAAAAATCTATGGATTTTTGGCTGGATTTCGAGCAGTTGGAAGATTCTTTGAGGGTCAATCCAAAACCTATTTTTCTATATTTCCATACAGATTGGTGTACCTACTGCCGAAAAATGGAAGTTGAGGTTTTTACCAAGGCATTTATTGTCTCTGAATTGTCCCAAAACTATTATGCTGTAAAATTCAATGCAGAATACCCGGATAATATAGCCTTTGATGGCAAAGTATTTTCCAATAATCAACTTAAAATTTCCAGAACCCCACTCCATGATTTGGCCATTTTGTTCAATGGTCAAAATAACCCATTTGCCCCTCCTCTTATGTTGCTAATGGACGAAAATTTTTTGGTGAAAAAGCGGGTCAATTCCTACCTAGATTCCAAGACTCTCAGGAGTATACTCGTTTCTGATTTATAGTTTTTTCCTATCAATATCAATGTACATTTCTCTGTCCGAATACCTCTTTTATTAGAAATCAAGGAAATGGAGGTGGTATTTGGGGTTATTTTTCTAAATTGATCAAAACATTAAACTCCCCGCTATGATGTCCCATTCCCTGATAACGCACCCAGCACGCATTGTCTGTATTTTTATTTTAATTGGGCTTATTTCCTGCAATACCAATGTGGAGCAAGAAGAATTTTACGATTGGCTTGTGGACAGCCAACAAAGGAAAGCCGAGATCACGCTTTTGGATGATAAAGAAATCCATATGGGCAATGGCCTCATCCGCAGAAGTTTCGTCCTGTCACCCAATATGGCTTGCTTTGATTTTACCAACCTGATGACAGGCGAGCAAATGCTCCGGACAGTTATGCCCGAAGCACGGATTATCCTGGATGGCAAGACCTATCAGATCGGCGGCCTTAGCGGACAACAAGAAAGGGGATTTTTCCGAAAAGAGTGGTTGGGCGAGATGGAGTCATCATCTGAAGATTTCCAATACCAATCCCACGAAATCGGTGAAATAACGACCCATTTTCCTACCAAAACTGTTTTTTGGACAGGCCATAAAAAAGACGCTACAGGCAAAAAAGTAAGCTTTATCTATAGCCATCCTGATTTTGAAAACCTCATTTTGAAAGTCCATTATGAGCTCTTCGATGACCTTCCGCTGATGGGCAAATACCTCACCCTTGAAAATACCGGAAAGGAAAGCATCCACATAGACCAGGTGGTCAATGAAATCCTTGGAATCGTGGAGGAAGAATCCGCGGTGGTCGGAAGTACGGAAAAGATGAAGAAGCCTCACCAACTTTATATCGAAAACAATTTTGCCTTCAACAACGCCATGCACGCCGAGCTCAGCAGTCAGGCTACGCATTGGAAGCCGGATTCCAGCTACACTTCCCAGGTCAATTACGAATTGCGGACACCAAGCACTCTTGAAGTCTATCCCGAAAGAGGAATTGGAATCGACCTGAAGCCGGGAGAAAATTTCCAGTCTATCCGTACGTATGAATTGGTTTTGGACAGTTATGATAGGGAAAGAAATGGTCTGGCCAGGAGAAAAATGTACCGTGCTTTGGCACCTTGGACTTTGCAGAATCCCATTTTCATGCATTTGGTGAGCAAAAACGACGAGGAAGTCAGGACTGCCATTGACCAATGTGTAGCCACGGGATATGAGGCTTTGATTCTGAGTTTTGGGAGCCATATCAACATGGAGGATATTTCTCCTGAAAATATCTCCCGCTGGAAAGACCTTGCAGATTATGCCCATGAGAAGGGGATCAAAATCGGAGGCTATTCGCTTTTTAGCTCCCGGAGAATAAGCGATGAACACGATGTCATCAGTCCGATTACAGGCAAACCTGGCGGTGCTTTTTTTGGAAATGCACCCTGTATGGCAAGTCAGTGGGGTCTAGATTATCTTGACAAGCTCCGGTTTTTCTTTGAAAATACAGGATTCGACATTTTTGAAAATGACGGACCTTATCCCGGGGATGTCTGTGCTTCCACTTCCCATCCGGGCCACGAGGGTCTACATGATTCGCAGTGGGTGCAGATCAATCTCCAAAAAGGACTTTACCAATGGATGAATGCACGTGGAATCTATATCAATGCACCGGATTGGTACTTTTTGGATGGGACGCACAAGATCGCTTTGGGCTATCGGGAGGTAAATTTTTCCCTGCCAAGAGAAAGACAAAAAATCCTCAACAGGCAGAATATCCATGACGGGACCTGGGAAAAGACACCTTCGATGGGCTGGGGTTTTGTACCCTTGACTGCTTATCATGGTGGAGGAGCCGATGCGGTGTTGGAACCGCTTAATGAGCATCTTGAAGATTACAGGCAATTGATGATGCAATATTATGGTGCAGGTGTGCAAGCTTGCTACCGCGGCCCAAGACTATATGACACTGAGGAAACCAAGGCTGTGGTCATCTCGGTGATCGATTGGTACAAAAAATACAGAGATATCCTCAACGCCGACATCATTCGCCTCCGCCGGGCAGACGGAAGAGATTGGGACGGCTGGATGCATGTAGATCCACAAGGCAGAGAAAAGGCCCTCATCATGCTGTTCAATCCCACCAAACAACCCATGTCCAAGGATTTGGTAATCCCGCTTTACTACACAGGGCTGAATGATAAAGCGAGTGTCAGTGTAGAGGGTAAAAATAAAAACTCCTATGCCCTCAATCAAAAACAGGAAGTTACCCTCAGGGTGGATATTCCGGCAGATGGGTACACGTGGTTGGTCGTAGAATAAATCAAGGTCGTGAAAGGTCACCTTTGATTTCAAAAGAAAGAAATACCATTTTTCCTTTCAAAAGCCCCTTTGGATAAAAGAATAGGAATATGTACTTTGTTAAGTGATTGTAATTTTCTAACTTTTAATTAAATATAAAACCGAATATTTCATGTTTTCAGCCGAGCAATTAGAAAATATAAAAACCAGGAAGGAACTGGTGGCCTTGTCCAAAATTGAAGGGATTAACTTGAAAAAATCCATCAAAAGGGCAAAATACGAAGAGGAACTCAAGCTGCTACAGATAGAGCTTTCCCTGCTTCAGGAGCATATTGTAAAGAAGAACATGCGGGTGGCCGTCATTTTTGAAGGAAGAGATGCAGCCGGAAAAGGAGGGTCGATCAAGCGTTTTGTCGAATACCTCAATCCTCATGCTAGTGGGGTCGTCGCCCTCAGCAAGCATACAGATGTGGAACGGGGACAGTGGTATTTCCAGCGGTATATCGAGGAACTTCCCAACAGCGGTCAGATCAAATTTTTTGACAGAAGCTGGTACAACAGAGCGGTGGTGGAGCCTGTGATGGGTTTTTGCACCGATAAGCAATATGAAACCTTCATGAAGCAGGTCCCTAATTTTGAACATATGCTATACGAAGACGGCATCATGGTGATCAAGTTCTGGTTTGACATCAGCAGAGAAGAGCAACAAAAGCGGTTTGAAGCCCGCCTAGGCAATCCCCTCAAAGAATGGAAATTCAGTCCGGTGGATCTCAAAGGCCAAGAACTTTGGGATGAATTCACTGAGTACAAAGAAATGATGTTTACCGAAACCCATACTTCCTATTGCCCATGGGTAGTAGTAGAAACCAACGACAAGGAAGAAGCCAGACTGGAAAGTCTGCGGTATGTATTGTCAAGGTTTAAGTATCAGGGGAAAGGCAAAACCAAAGCCAACCTGAAGAATGACCCGAATGTGATTTTTAAATATTTCCGTAAGAACAAAAAATTTGACCTGTAATGACCATGGTACTTTCTAAAGAAGATGTAGAGGTGTTGAACTCTAAAATTGGCATCAAACACTTGTTGGCCAATAAAAAAATCAACCTTGAAAAAGTCTTGAAAGCAACCCGCCATGAACTCAAATTGAGGGAAATCCAATCGGAGTTGGTCAGGTTGCAGCTTTGGGTTATTGCCAATGGTAAAAAGGTAGTGGTACTGTTTCATGGCGGCGATTCCTCAGAGAAAAGTACGGTAATCCGGAAGATATTTTCCCATAATAATCCAAGGCATTACAGGGTGGAAGTTAATTTGCCCCACAAGCATGAATCCGGGGAAAACGGGTATTACTTTAAAAAGTTTGTGGAGAAATTGCCACAGGCCGGCGAGATAGTTTTGTGGGACAGAAGCTGGTACAATAGGGCACTTTTTGAGCCAATTCTCGGACTTTGCACCGAGGACGAATATGAAAAATTCATGGAACAAGTCAACAATTTTGATAAAATGATGGTCGATTCAGGAATCATATTGGTCAAATTCTATTTTACAGTCAGTCCTGATGAGCAGTCTGACCGATACAATGAATTAAAAAAATCCCCGCTCACAAGATGGAAGACGGAAAATTGGATTAAGGATACTCCAAAAATCCTGAAGAAATACCAAAAATACAAAGAGGCCATGTTTGAGAAAACAAGTACAGACTATGCCCCTTGGATCGAAATAGACAAGGATACCAGAGAAGAGGAACTCATTGCTGCTGCGGAACATCTGCTAAGTAGTATTCCTTACAAAGAATAATTCACCAAACATATGAAAAGGTGGTAATTTCAGAAATTACCACCCTATTTTTTGAATCTTACCCACTTTTGATTGGGTAATAAGAATCATCACAAGCCCACCCAAAAGCCCCACAATCGCAAAAAAGAACTTGAGCTTGACCATGGTTTCAAATAAGGCCATATTTCCAACAGAACCCTGTTGGATCCAGTGTGTCAACCTGATATTTTCGCTGATATCAAAAAGCAGGGCAAGAACCTGAAATGCCGCTAGGACAAGCAGCAAGTTTTTGGGGAATTGGAACTTATCAGGAGTATGATGTCTCAATTCCAATACCTGGGAATTTTTCCTTGCCCACAGACAAAGAATAAAAATGGAGGGAAATAAGGTTGACATAAAGAGGTAATCCAACTGCAGTTGCTTTAGGACAAATGCCTTTTGTTCAGGTTCGCCCCAGGTTGCAATCAACTCATTCAGCTTTTCTAGACTCCCCGGAAGCTCAAATTCCATCACATTGAATTTCAAACCTGTTTCTGATTCAAATTGGAATTGATGATACCGCATCATCCCAAAAGCGATGACAGTGAGCAGGAGGAAAATGAAGAAGGCGTATTTCAGTTTCATAGGGGCTTATGGTTTATCAGGATTGCAATTCTCACCGTATCTCTCCCTTTTTCTGTAACCTTCCGCGAAATCTGGGGGATATTTGAAATCACTTTAATTTAATGTAGTAATGCTATTTTAAGTCTCCCTCAGAAAACACAGATTGGCGCAGACAGTAAAGTAGATTTTTGATTGAACATTCAAAGTCTGCCCTGACAGTTGACAGTCAGGAGTTAATTCTATCAAAACCTAATTTTTTTCTGCGGAGTTCTGCGAAATCTGCGGGATAATAAAATTTCTAAATCTCCCGCAGATAACGCAGATTGGCGCAAACATGAAAGTGGATTTTTGATTGAACATTCAAAGTCTTCCATGACGCTTGACAGTCAGGAGTTAATTCTATCAAAACCTAATTTTTTTCTGCGGAGTTCTGCGAAATCTGCGGGATAATAATCTTCTCCAAGTCTCCTGCAGATATCGCAGATTGGCGCAGACAATAAAGTAGATTTTTGATTGAATATTCAATGCCTTCCCTGACAGTTGATAGTAAGGAGTTAATTCTATCAAAACCTAATTTTTTTCTGCGGAGTTCTGCGAAATCTGCGGATAATAAAATTTCTAAATCTCCCGCAGATAACGCAGATTGGCGCAGACAGTAAAGTAGATTTTTGATTGAACATTCAAAGTCTGCCCTGACAGTTGACAGTCAGGAGTTAATTCTATCAAAGCCTAATTTTTTTCTGCGTAAGTCTGCGAAATCTGCGGGATAATAATCTTCTCCAAGTCTCCCGCAGATAACGCAGATTGGCGCAGACAGTAAAGTAGATTTTTGATTGAACATTCAAAGTCTTCCCTGACAGTTGACAGTCAGGAGTTAATTGTATCAAAGCCTAATTTTTTTCTGCGTAAGTCTGCGAAATCTGCGGGATAATAATCTTCTCCAAGTCTCCCGCAGATAACGCAGATTGGCGTAGACAGGAAAGTAGATTTTTGATTGAATATTCAAAGTCTTCCCTGACAGTTGACGGTTAAGAGATAATTCTATCAGAGCCTAAATTTTTTCTGCGGAGTTCTGCGAAATCCGCGGGAAAATAATCTTCTCCAAATCTCCCGCAGACTACGCAGATTGGCGCAGACAGTAAAATGGATTTTTGATTGAACATTCAAAGTCTTCCATGACGCTTGACAGTCAGGAGTTAATTCTATCAAAGCCTAATTTTTTTCTGCGAAATCTGCGGGATCAAATTTCTCCGCTCTTTGATATTTCAGTCAGAGGAGACACTGACTGAGGCAGAAAGAGAAGACACTTACTGAAGTGTTAACCACGAAGGATTCTCAACAATCTCAATTCAACCTTGGTGCTCAATTACAATATCCAATATCCATCAATATCTATTTTACTTCCCTTACCACCCTAAACCCTACATCATATCCATTACCTGGCCCTCCTCCATGGAAAAAATAAGTGGCATTTACTACGTCAGAAATAAAACTTCCCCCTTTCAGCACATGGACTTCCCCAGAAACGGGAGGTACGGGATGGGCAAAAATGTCCTCATTATAAAAGTCTTCTACCCATTCCCACACATTGCCCAACATGTCATGCAATCCCCAAGGATTGGGTTTCATCTGCCCGACGGCATTGGTTATGCCTTTATCCGATTTTTGGATCCAAGCCTGTTTGCCTGTTTCAGACCAAGAAAGCAATTCCTCCGCGCCTGCACGGGCAGCATATTCCCATTCAAACTCAGTCGGCAACCGGTAAGTATATGCAGGATCCATCTCATTCAGTTTTTGAATAAAGCTCTTGGCATCTTCCCAAGTCACATTTTCCACAGGATGCAGATCCGAGTCTCCCGCAACCTTATCTCCCTGGAAATGGGAAGGATTGGTACCCATCACTTTTTTCCATTGGCCTTGGGTCACCTCGTATTTGCCGATGTAATAGGGTTTGGAAATGCTGACCAAAAATCCCTCTCTCGAATCCCTTTTGGCCATCTCCTGGCAAAGCTTGAAATCCGCTTCAGTCCACTTTTCGCTCTCAGGAACATCTCGGGTATCAGGAAATGTAGGGCATTCGATTTCGATCCTGCCTACTGTCATTGTTCCCGGTTGAATTAACACAAACTCCATCCCGATTGGATTTTTGTAGCTTTCCTTTTCCTTTTGTTGGGAAAAGAGAAGAATTGGACTAGCCAAAAACAGAGATAGCGATACCAGGTAGTTTTTCATTTTTAAGAAATTTGATTTCAATGTCGATTAGTTATAGGAGATTCGATCAACTTTTCCAAAGTTCGGAATGGATGTTATTAGATTTTCATGGTCAGTCCCCAACTTTGGAAAAGGTTTGTATGACTTAAAAGCTTATCTAATCGACATTGAATTTGATTTCCATTTTTTGAAAGGAAAATTTTCAATTTAATTTAAGCATTTGATCAAAATCAATATCCATAAATATCGGATATCAATTAATATCGGATTGAATAGAATCAAAGGTTTGAATCTAATCAGCTACAATCGCCTATAATTCTTTGATCATTATTTTCCGATAAGCATGTGCAGCATCCGGTTTCCATGAGAAATCACAGCATCGTCCTCCCGGAACAGGCATCAGCGTTGCACTCCAATGCAGCTGAAAAGCAATCATCCCCGAAGTAGCATCTGCGATCAGGTCATTGCGCTCTGCCTGAACTTCCCACATCAGGACATCATTGACCCAAAGTGTCATTTTTGGTTTTTCACCCACAACCCTAAGACGGAAGCTATTCCAATCTTCTTTCTTCCAGACTTTTCCCAAATCGGTTGCCTGGGCACCACTCGCAACATGAAGCATTTCGCCGAACAGGTTAGCAGTACCCGGTTGGCCGTCCCCTGACAATTCTATCTGGTATCCCGAACCGCTTTCGCTCGAAAGGAAGAAAATCCCTCCGTTCGTTCCCGGATGACCTTTGAACTCTAAATACAATTCAAAATCCTGGTATTTTTTGTCCGACAAAATAATTCCTCCCTGACCGTAGGGATATTGCTTCATGACAATGGCTTCGTCTTCCACAAAAAAATTACCCTTGGTACCGTGGTGATTTGTTCGGCTGATGTGCCAACCCTGCAAATCCTTCCCGTTGAAAATAGGAACAAATCCTTCCCAAATATGCGATACTTGGCCATAGCTTTCCAAGGAAAACAACAGCGCCACCATCCCAAAGGTCAGTAGGTGAAATAAGTTTTTATTTCTGTTTATTTTAATCATAAATTCTAATTTCTAATCCCATTTTCCCACCCCAAACAAGCTTTGAAGTTCAAATGCCGCATCCGTGGACTGTCGACCATGGACTATGGACTTTATTTTCATTTTCCTTCCTAAATCAACCAAGTCTTAAAGTCCAAATGAACCAGCCGTGGTCTGTCGACAATGGACTATGGACTTTATTTTCATTTTCCTCCCTAAATCAAACAAGCCTTGAAGTCCAAATGCCGCATCCGTGGACTGTCGACCATGGACTATGGACTTTATTTTCATTTTCCTTCCTAAATCAACCAAGTCCAAATTACCAAAAGCCGCATCTGTGGACTGTCGACTATGGACCATGGACTTTTCCAAATCACCTCTTAAACTCAATCCCCGTCACAATCACCAAAGCATCGCTTTCCTTGGCAGCCGGATTTTTGACAAGGATATACAGGTCATGGACGCCATCAATTTTAGACACATCGATCACTGTAGACTTGCCTGTTGCATCACCGAAGAAAGGCCCTTTTTCTCCCTGAGGTGCAGGAGGTACTTTTTGAACTTGTCCGACCAAAGTCCCCTCTGGTGAACCCAATCTCAATTCAATATCGCCTCCGATGAAGTGTGACCAATGCCAAAACCTTGTGATGGCTCCAATGCTGATCTGATTAATCCCTTTCAGGTCAATGTTTTTGAAACCAATATAGCCTCCTTTTCCCGTGAAAATAAAACCCGGATCATCAGTAGAAGGTGTATAGGAAATTCCTGTTTCGGAAAAAACATCTGCTTTTTCAGGACCCATCAACGGATACCGAAGCAAAGCAAAATCTTCACTTTTGAGGTTAAGACCGCTTACCTGTCCTGAACCTTGGTCAGTATAATGGGCCAAAAAGACGTAGGAACCCATTTCATAAGTAGTCGGATAGAATTTGGACAAGCGACCGTCACCGATTTTGGTTGGAATGGCTTTGGTTTTGAATTCACCCTGTAAGGGAAGTTTGGGGTTTCCTTTTTCCGTGGAAGCAAGGTCGAGGATATAGTCGATGATCTGTTTGGTATCGTTGGCGCTGAGGTTTGGTTGCGGAGGCATGTGGGTTTCTCCCCACTTGCCGCTGCCTCCTTCCATAATGCTTTTTGAAAGGATCTGATATACTTCAGGGTTATTTTTGTATCTCTTAGCCACATCTAGGAATGATGGCCCAACCAATTTTACTTCTTCCTGATGACAGGCAGTGCAGTTATTTTTGATAATCAATGCTTTTGCATGGAGGTATTGCAGGACCGTTTCAGGTTGGAGATTTTCTTCTGATTTTAGCTTCCTCAGTTGTCCAAAGTCGATTCCGAAAGGAATGTATTCTGCTGTCAATGTGACTGCATTCGGATTTATCTGACCGGTTGCCAATGTTCCATCTTCCTGATCGGCGACTTGAACTTGGTAGCTGATTTTTTCATCCGGAAAGTAGAATGACTTATTGCCTGATGTAATTTCGATCATCACTTCAGGTTGTGTATTCCCCGCAACAACTTCAAAAGAATCAATGTCAGAAGCTCCTGATGGGTCTTTTACAGTCAAAGAGACTTTGTATTTTCCCGGCTTGTCAAGGGTTATTTTGGGATTGGCAGCATTCAATACTGTTGTTTCCCCACCCTCAATCTTCCATTCAAAATCAAGCTTATCACCATCGTCATCCCGGCTTCCTTCCGAATAAAGTTGGAGTTCAAAAGGTGTAGAACCTGATTTTTCTATCGATTTAGCCTCCGCAATCGGTGCTCTATTTCCTGCATTGAATTCAATCCTGGAAATTCTGCCTTTCGTACCTGTACCATATTCCAAAATGTACAAATCCCCATTTGATCCAAAATCCATGTCCAAGGGTTGGGAATGGATAAGTTTTTCGGCAGGTAAAAACCGCTCGATGGAAGTGACATTGTCTCTATCCTCATCCATACTCACTACCATGATCCAGTTTCTGACATAATCTGTGATCAGCCATTTGCCTTCAAAATAATCCGGAAATACTCTTTTGGCTTTATCCGAAAAATCAGATTTGCGGAAGATAGGTCCTCCGACTGCTGACCGCGCCGAACTTCCCAAAATCGGCCATTCCTCCGATACGCGGTATGGATAAGCAATCAATGCCGGCTGTGCGGAAGGAAGGACTTTCAAGCCGGTATTGTTGGGCGAGGTGTTGACAATGGAATCAGGATTATAGTATTCTCCGTAAGTCCTGGTCTCGTAATCATAACTTCTATAAGGCAGATTTTTTCCGATGATATAGGGCCAACCAAAATTTCCAGCTTTTTTGGCAACATTGAATTCATCATAGCCCATCGGCCCAAACTCTTCTGAATCTACGCCAGCATCAGGTCCGACTTCCCCCCAATGCAGGTAACCGGTTTGGGAATCAATGGAAAGCCGCCAAGGGTTCCTATTGCCCATGACGTAGATTTCGGGAAGTGTATTGGCAGTTCCAACCGGAAAAAGGTTTCCTTCGGGAATGGTGTAATTCCCATCAGGCTGGGGTTTAAACCGCAAAATCTTACCTCGAAAGTCATTTGTGTTCCCTGCAGTCCTACCTTCATCCTCACCTCTTCCCCCTTCATTGGTAAAAGGCAAAGGAGAATACTGCGTTGGAGCAGAATCCCCGCCAATAGCAAGGTAAAGATTGCCCTCCTTGTCCCACGTCATCCCTCCTCCAAAATGGCTGCCATCCGGTTGCTCCCAAGGAATTTCCAAGACAATTTTTTCAGAATTCAAGTCTATGGTATTGTCAGTTCCCAAGGTAAATCTTGAGAGCCGCATGGTATTTCCTTTTTTTGATTCAGGAGAAAAATAGAGAAATACATGACGGGTATTTTCAAAGTCTTTGTCCAGCAAAATCCCGATCATGCCGGGAGATTCACCCACAATCGTGGGGATCGTTCCGAGGATTTCGATGTTTCCAACCGACTCGTGAATTCTTTTGACAAGTCCTGCCCTTTCTATCCAATAGACAAATCCCTGTTTGTCAAACTCAAGCTGTAGGGGTTCTTCCAGTCCTTCGGCTATGACTTTTTGGGAGAATCTGCTATCCTCAGGTTTGTCTTGACCGGAAAAATTTTTAAATGAGGCCTCTTTTTTGGTACAGCTGTAGCTTGTTCCAATCAAAAGGAACAGGATTGGAATCAGCCATTTATGGTTAGTTGGTTTCAATTAGGTAAGGTTAATCGTGGGAGTATTTTATTCAAAGTAAATAAAAAGTGATTAAACCTGCCTTCCGTTCAAAAAGTTAACCGAAAATTCCGGAATAGAACGTAAAAACTGAAGCTTTCAATCTCTCAAGCAGACTACGTGGATTTGTCTTTCAGCCTAATTTTTTTCTGCGGAGTTCTGCCAAATCTGGGATGATAATCTTCTCTAAATCTCCCGCAGATCACGCAGATTGGCGCAGACAGTAAAGTAGATTTTTGATTGAATATTCAATGCCTTCCCTGACAGTTGACAGTCAGGAGTTAATTCTATCAAAGCCTAATTTTTTTCTGCGTAGTTCTGCCAAATCAGCGGGAAAATAAAATTTCTAAATCTCCCGCAGATCACGCAGATTGGCGCAGACAGTAAAATGGATTTTTGATTGAACATTTAAAGTCTACCATGACGCTTGACAGTCAGGAGTTAATTCTATCAAAGCCTAATTTTTTTCTGCGGAGTTCTGCGAAATCTGCGGGAAAATAATCTTCTTCAAGTCTCCCTCAGATAACACAGATTGGCGCAGACAGTAAAGTAGATTTTTGGTTGAACATTCAAAGTCTTCCATGACAGTTGACAGTCAGGAGTTAATTCTATCAAAACCTAATTTTTTTCTGCGGAGTTCTGCGAAATCTGCGGGAAAATAATCTTCTTGAAGTCTCCCTCAGATAACACAGATTGGCGCAGACAGTAAAGTAGATTTTTGGTTGAATATTCAAAGTCTTCCCTGACAGTTGATAGTCAGGAGTTAATTCTATCAAAACCTAATTTTTTTCTGCGGAGTTTTGCGAAATCTGCGGGATAATAATCTTCTCCAAATCTCCCGCAGATAACGCAGATTGGCGCAGACAGTAAAATGGATTTTTGATTGAACATTCAAAGTCTTCCCTGACAGTTGACAGTCAGGAGTTAATTCTATCAAAACCTAATTTTTTTCTGCGGAGTTCTGAGAAATCTGCGGCATAATAATCTTCTCCAAGTCTCCCTCAGACAACACAGATTGGCGCAGACAAATCGATCAACTTTTCCAAAGTTCGGAATGGATGTTTTTAGATTTTCATGGTCTGATCCCAACTTTGGAAAAGGTTTGTATAGCTCAAAAGGTATTCCTACGATTGAATTAAGAATTCAAAAATCGCTCTGCAATCTTGAGCTGACGGAAGCGGAATCGCTTTTTCACCCTATGCTCAGCACTTCGCTGCAGGATGTCTTTAAGCGTTTCCATGACTTCGATGGTATGGTCTCCTTTGTTGATCATGACGCATTCCGCATTAGCAGCCTGACCGGCATCAGTGATTTCGGAGCGGGTGGCCATACCGGATTTGTTGAGGCTTTCGAGTACTTGGGTGGCCCATACAACCGGTACATGTGCAGCTTCACAGATCCAAAGAATCTGTTCCTGTATCTCACCCATTCTTTCAAAACCAATCTCCACAGCCAGATCACCCCGTGCAATCATCACCCCAAAAGCCTTCTGTTTCATCCCTTCTATAAGTAAGGAAGGCAGGTTGCTGACTGCCTCTGGCGTTTCTATTTTGATGATCATCAACGGAGGATGTTCTGAAATGGCCTTGAGTTCAGTTTGTAAATAACTAATATCTGCAGCAGTCCTGACAAAAGAATAACCCACCAAATCCGCATTTTCGCAGATAAAAGGCAAACACGCTTTGTCAAAGTCTGTCAGAGAAGGAATCTGGATCAGGGTATCAGGAAAGTTGATGCCCTTTCCTGCTTTGATTTGGCTTTTTTCAGAAGAGATCCGGGTAATCCTGATTCCGGCTTTGCCAGATTTGGTTTTTTCTACGGTTGCCCTGATGACGCCATCATCGATATAGACGCGGTCTCCTTTTTTCAAGAATCCTATAATGCCAGGAACATTGGGACTGATGACGACATCATCGTGTCCAAATCCTTTTGCTTCCTCGGCCAACCAAATCAGTTCGCCTTCTTTCACTTTGGCTTTTCCCTTGTCTTTTCCTCTGCCAAGTAAGACAGTTCGTATTTTGGGACCGGCAAGGTCCATATATACCTTACATTCTATTCCTGTTCTCTTGCTTGCTTTTCGGAGTTTGTTGATCATTTTGGACCAAGTGGCCTCATCATCATGGGCGCAGTTAATCCGGGCGACATTCATTCCATTTTCAAGCAAGCTTTTAATCAAAGCGTAGCTATCCCCAAATCCGGAATCAAATGTCACCATCAAAGAAGGAATGCTGGGAATGGTTTTGTTGCCGAACAGCAAATGGCTTTTTTCATCGATTTTCTTTTTGCTGAATGAAAAATCGCAGATATCGATATGGTCTGCGGGAAAAGTTTCTCCCAATACCTCTAAAATCGCCTGAACCTGTCTCCTGATATGGCTTTCGCTGCTTGCAAGTGAAGACAAGCCATGAACATGAAGGGCGTCTTGCAACACTCGCAGGTCTCTGTTTCTGACACTCAGGTACTCCACCATATTTTTGGCAGCTTCCCATTGGTCTTTATGGAGGCTTTCGATCAGAACAGACTTATTGGCTACTTCAGCAGCCATGGTTTTTTCTAAAGAAATGAGCTCATTTTTGATGAAATCAAGAGATACTGAACCGGTCATTTTGGAAGGATTTATTCGTTAAATCTAATGCTAAAAAATCAGGTTATCCAATCAGTCAAGGCCTTTTTTGTATTTGTTGCCAAATCTGTCGATCACCTCCACTTCCACTTTTGATTCGGGGTTGTTTGGCTTAAAAACAAACATATGTCCATTCTTTTGGGGAGAGATCCAAGGCTGCTTTTTGGGTTTTCCCGGTGCATAGATTTCCATTGCCAATGGATCTGTGGCGATGACTTGTGCTGGTTGGACAGTTTCTGTTCCGTTCTCATACACACTGACTTTCCACTCAGGGTCCCAATTCCATACATTGACCATATAGTCATTGGGGAAATCCGGGTGGGTTCCCGGACGGTAAATACGGAACTGGAAATCCTGGTTTTCACCCACACTTTGGTAATGCCAAGACAAATCTCCTGCATCAGATCTGTAGACGCCATAGCCTTTGGGCGTGCCGTCATAGCAGATGCCTGACCACCATGCCCCACTGATGGCGGCAGTATTGTGCTCAAAAATATTTCCTTTTACTGTGTTTTCATTCCAATGGACATGTCCCGAAATCAGATGGGCCTCAAAGCCTTCCAAGATCTTGTACAAAGCTTCCCTGTTGATGACCGATTCCTTGTTGATATCTCGGCCGGGGTTATGGCCTACTACTTGGGAGAAGCTAGGGATATGCAGGAAAATGACGATCGGATTCTCTTTTGAAACCAAAGCCAAATCCTTTTCCAACCAAGCTAATTGGGTCTCGGGGAGGTAGCCGTAGTATTGTTTGCTTCCCAAAAAGTACACATCATTCAGGACGACGTAATGGGTTTTTCCCCTGTTGAAGGAATAATAGGCAGGTCCAAACTGACTTGTAAATGGTTCTTGACTGCTCTCGTTAGACCTTGCATTCAGGTTGATGTCATGGTTTCCCAACACCTGAAAGAACGGAATCCCGGTAGATTTGATTCCTTTATTGTATTGCTCGTACAATTCAAACTTGTCAAAAACCAAATCTCCGACGCCGACGCCAAACAGGTTTGGATCGTTGAGTGCCGCTTTCTTCTTGCTCAGGTCTACACATGATTCCGAAATAAATTGATTGGCTTCTTCCTCCGTCTGCACCTGCGGGTCGGCGATGGCGATGAAGTGGTGGTCGGATTCATCGTTTGGATTTGGCTTCAGCTCAAAAAGAAGGGTGTTTGTGGATTTGGTCAGGTCAACCCTTCTGAAAAAATCCACTGAACCATTTTCCAATAAGTCAAAAGCATATCCCGAAGGGAAGGAAATAAATACAAATTCCTGGTCAGTGGTAAATTCAAACTCCCCTTTTTCATTGGTAAGGACAATGTCTTTTCCGTCAGATACCACGATGTTTTTTAGCTGATTGCCATTTGAGGTGACTTTCCCTTTGACTTGGGTGTAGGTGAGGAATTTAGTTTTTTCCTGACCAAAAACAGGTTGGTTTCTTGCAGCAAGGAAGATTAATATCCACAAAAAAGAGAATTGAAAAAAGCTGTTTCGGTACTTGTTCATGGTTTTTGAATTTGAAGTCAACTTAAACAAAAAGAGGGTTTTCGGAAAGAATACCTTTTGAATTTTATGAAGTTTGATATGAGACATAAATTCCAAAAAACATTGAGAAACCTACAATTATTAATTTTCTTGGCGCTCAAGCCCCATCGGGGCGAAATATTCGTAGCCCCGTGCAAGGTGCTTCTCTGAATTTTATTCTTTAACCAATCCCCATGCACCGCAGCTCGGGTAATGAAAATTCGAAGTCTCTGTTTTTTGGGAGAGAAAAGATATAGAGTAAATTGGGTTTCCACCAAAAACAGGGAAGGTTAATTTATCCATTTTATTCAATTCCTTTTTTCATGTATTTTCTTGAGGTTTCTTTCTTAAGTCACTTTTTGTCTTACCACAAAAAGTCACCAAAAAAGGCAAGAAATTTTAATCCTCCCCCGCGCAGTGCCACGCCGGCCCGGTAAAATTTCTTCCTCCCCGCTCGCGTTCAAAAAACGAATCCTCAAAAGTAAAAGATTTCAAACTCCCCCACTGATATTCTCGGTCTTTAAGCCCCATCGGGGCGAAATATTCGTAGCCCCGTGCAAGGTGCTTCTCTGAATTTAATTCTTAAACCAATCCCTATACACCGCCGCTCGGGGTAATGAAAAATGCGATGTCCCTGGTTTTTGGGAGAAAAAAGATATAGAGTCAAATTGGGTTTCCACCAAAAACAGGGAAGGTTAATTTATCCATTTTATTCAATTCCTTTTTTCATGTATTTTCTTGAGGTTTCTTTCTTAAGTCACTTTTTGTTCCCGATAAATAAGGGACAGGCTTTGAAACAAAAAGTAACCAAAAAGTTCAAGCGCAATAATCCTCCATCGCATAAGGCCATCGCAGACCCGGAATTGCGCTTCCTCCCCGCTCGTGTTCCAATTTAAGAATTTTCTATGGCTTAAGATTTCAAATTCCTTCACAGATTCATTTTCTCAGATATTTTCTTGTGGATTATTTAATTCATCAAGGGTATTAAAAATTAGTAATCTGAGCCAAAAATATAAAGGGCCGAGCAAATAGGTCCAACGTCGGAATAATAAGGTCCAACGCCGCACCAAATAGGCTCAACGTTCGAGCAAAAAGGTCCTACGTTGGGTTAATAAAGTGGGAGGGGGTACTTCCGAAGTACCCCCTCCCACTTGAGAAGTCCCGTATCTTGAATGCGATTCGGTTAAGACCAAAAAAAAGAGGCATCCCGAAAAGGATGCCTCTTGAATTTTGAAATGATATTTAATTAGAAATTAAATCTCAAACCAAACTGTAATCTCCACACGTCAGCACCACCAGCAGATGGAGTGAAAGAATCCGTGATCAAAGTATTTCCTAAGTTTCTGAATCTAAACTGAGGTCTGTTGTTGGCATCCACACCTGCAGGTACAAGTGGAGAAGTTGAAGTCATAAACTGACCTACACCCCAATCAGAATTCAACAAGTTACCTACGTTGAGGATATCTACCCTGAACTCAAGATTCTGCTTTTTGCTTGTTGTCAATAAAGTTTGTGAAGCACTGAAGTCAGCCCTGTATACCATTGGAAGGAATACTGCACCTCTTTCGGCGATCTGACCTCTGTTTGCGCTTAGGTATTTGTCTTGGTTGATGAATGCTTCCCAAGCAGCAGACTGCTCAGCTGCAGTGAAAGTTCTTCCTGAAGAAGTGAATTGTTGGAAGTTGGTTTCAGAAGCAGTTGCCGGGATATAAAGCAAGTCATTGGAGAAACCACCGTCACCGTTGAAGTCACCGCCATAGACATAGCTCGCGTTTCCGATCGTTCTACCTTCCCAGAATAAAGAGAAGGAGGTAGTACCGAAGGAGAACAAGTCAACAGAATAATTCAAAACACCTACTACCCTGTGGCCCATGGAGTTTGACGAAAAGCCCACTCCTGGGTTGTTTGGATCACCTTGATGCTGGTTGTTGACCCATGAACCAAAAGCAATAGAACCTGGATCTACAGTGTTTCTTGCTTCACCATAGCTATAGAATGCTTTCAAATACAATCCATTGGCAAAAGGTTTTTCCAATGAGATGGAAGCTACCCAAGAGTTACCGATTGCCTGGTTAGAAAGCGTCACTGCGTTATCGATCTTATTATTGATCCTGTTGGTAAATGGATCCCTGTTTGGATCTGTATTTGGTCTTGCATCCGGAATCCATCTTGACCTTGGATCTGGTCCTGTAAATGCTGCATTTGGGTTATCCAGATTCGCATTATAGTAAGCTACTCCGTTAACATCTTGGTTATAAAGAAATTCTGCAGTTGCAATCACTCCACCAGGAAGTCTGTGGTCAATGGCAATATTGGTTCTCCAAACCTGAGGGAATTTGAAAGTGGATTCAGTCAAAGCTAGCTCATAATTGGGGGCAGGTTGACCGCTTACGTTTGAAGGCTTGTAGAAATTCGGATCTGGGTTAAATGGTCTTGAAGTTAACGGGGCGTTTGTAGCACTGCTCAACCTTTCAAATCCAGTCAATATACCGTTATTTCCGACCTGGTTAGAAATCCATACATAGGCAGGGCGACCTGTGAAAATCCCTGTACCACCCCTTACTTGGGTAGTTCTTGCACCCTTGCTGAGGTCATAATTGAAACCTACTCTTGGAGACCAAAGGATATTGGGATCAGGAAGTTTGTCTGTTCTGAACTGTACTGTCTCTCCTGCTGGATTGCGGAAGTTGAATCCTTCCACTTCTTGGTTTCTGAAACCTGTTTCAGCAAAGAACGGAACGTCAATTCTCAAACCAACTGTGACCAAAAAGTCTTTGTTAACCTGGATTTCATCCTGACCGTAGATACCGCCATAGCTTACTTTCAAAGGCTGAATAGGTTTTTCCTGACCTGGGATATTGGAATATCTCACTTCAAATCTTCTTAGATTGGATGGCCCCGGAGTGCCTGCTAAATGCGCATTGGCATCTGCATAAAAATCCTCCAAAGAGTTGTACGTGTAGACCGACTGAGATCCAGGGAAGAATACGTTTTCAGACTCATATCTCTCGAAGCTGAAACCTGTGGTGATGGTATGCTTTCCTTTGAAGATCTGAAGGTTGTCTTGGATCTGGAAAGTTTTGTATCTCAATTCATTGCTTGGAGTGAATGGTTCAAATCCGAAAGTGGTGTAAGTTGCACCATCTTTCAAAATATCCACCATTGGGAAGAAATCACCCCTTGAACCCCTGCTTTCATCTTGATAAGTATAACCCACAATCAAATTGTTGGTCATAGTAGGAGAAATTCTTGTATTCAATTCAGCTACAATTGACCGGATATTTTCATTGATTAGGTAATTTGAATTTTGGAAATTCAAGGCATTCAGGTTTCCGTTTCTACCACCAAATCCAAGAGAGGAAGAGTTCGATGCCAATATGTCGCTAGAAGAATCCAAATGGTTATACCTTACACTTAATTTGTTTTTGTCGTTGATGTTATAATCAATCTTAGCCAAAAACTTGGTAGCAAGTATAGTATGGTCATAATTTTGGAAAGGCCCTGTTTCATAACCGAAATTATTTCGCAAATAAGAGCTTAATCCTATTAAGTCGGAAGCTAAAACTCTTGTTTTGTTCCCTGTAATAGGTTCACTTCCTGTGTTTGCACCGAAGGCTGTTCCCGGAGATGTCTGTTTGTCATCTTCAAATGAAGCAAAGAAGAACAATTTATTCTTGATGATCGGTCCACCCAATCTGAAACCAACCTGTCTGTATTTGAATTCACCCGGATTGAAAGGATTGTCTCCGGCTTGTGTACCGACATTGTCGCTGCCTCTCCAGAAATAATAAGCGGAACCGGTAAATGTGTTTGTACCGCTTCTTGTTACTGTATTGACACCGGCACCGGTAAAGTTACCTTGTCTCACGTCATAAGGAGCCACGTTGACAGAAATCTGATCAATCGCATCCAAAGAGATAGGAGATACACCTGTCCTGTCACCCGGCTGACCGCCAAGTCCAAAAGAGTTGTTGAAATAAGAACCATCGACAGTGATGTTGTTCAACCTGCTATCCTGACCTGCAAAAGAATTTCCGCTAGCCTGAGGGGTTAATCTCGTGAAATCACCTATTCTACGGGAAATAGTAGGCAATTTGTTGATGGTTTCGTTGCCGATGGCAGTAGTTGCACCAGTTCTGTCAGAGCTGAATACTGCATTTTTGTCACCGGTAACCACTACTTCAGCCAATTCCTCGCCATCACCAAGCATGGTGACGTTGACGTTGGCAGCGATACCCAAACTCAAAAATACACCTTCAACAGTCTGGGTTTCAAAACCGATAAAAGATACTGTTACCGAGTAAGGTCCACCAACCCTCATACCGGGAATGGTATATCTGCCATCAATGTTGGTCACCGCGCCGTACCTTGTACCTGAAGGCATGTGTGTAGCCACGACATTGGCACCGGGAAGGGTTTCCCCGCTGCTTTCTACTACCCTACCAGACATACTGGAGGTGGATACCCCTTGCGAATAAGCAACACCTGTAGCAAATACAAGCATGATGACCGCAAATAAACTTCTAAGTAATGATTGCCTCATAAATTTTGTTTTTTGTGGAAAATTGAAATTATAATATTCGGAGCTGGTTATTTTTCCGATACAAATGTATGGGAGAAGGGCAAGGATTTTTTTTTGAAATTGTTAAGTTTTAACAAATTTTCACAAGTTTACTTAACATATCCCTAACATTAAAATCCAAAGGAGGTTTTATTTTTAACCAACTTTTTGTATTTCGCTACAAAATGATGCATTTCACGTCAATTTTGCATGGTTGGCATTTGGCCTAAAATCCTAATGTTAAAAAATTATTATGCCCACGTTTAGGGATGCTTTTGTGATCATTGGCAGAATAAAAGTGAATAACTTGGCTATATTTAACGATGAAAAAATCTGGTTTCTATGAAAAATAAGAACATGCTTTGGCTTTATTTATTCCTTTTTGCAGGTATTATTGACATTGTTTTTACCGCAAATGGAGAAAATTCTACCAGGATCTTTACCAAGCCTTTGATATTAATTGCACTGTGGGGATTTTTTATTTTTTCCAGCACAGCAATCAAAGGAACCCTTTTGAGAAAAAGTATGAGTGCCGCTTTGATTTTTTCTTGGTTGGGTGATGTGCTGCTGATGTTTCCGGATTTGTTCCTTTATGGTTTGGGTGCATTCCTGATGGCGCACATTTGTTATATTATTGGTTTCAAAATGGCCCAAACCAATCCCTTTGCTATCGGAAAAGTTGATTTTTTGAGGCTCTTGTTCATCAATCTCCCGATTTATATTGCCGCCTCATTTGTCTATTTTCTCATCAATCCCGGACTGGGAAGTATTAAAGTGCCGGTAGTGGTCTACCTGATTGTCATTGTGTTGATGGTGACTTCGGCGAGAGAGCGGTTCGGTAAGACCAATGCGGCGAGTTTTTGGCAGGTCTTTATAGGGGGGTCTTTCTTTATGGTTTCAGATGGGGTTTTGGCTATCAACAAGTTTTTCCAGCCCTTTCCCGAATCAGGCGTAATTGTGATGGGGACATACATCATCGCCCAATTCCTGATCGTTAGGGGGATTTTGGCACATTTCCAAAATGATACTGGATATTAGGATATTTAAAACCCATCCAATCCAATCCCTTACTAATAAATAGCTGAACTGATATCCTTAATATCAAAAAGTATCCAGTATCCATGAATATCAAAACATCAAAAAATTAATTATTTGATCAAATTCAAAAAGCACTTCTGAATTATACCCTCCCCATTATATCCGAATAATTAATCCCCATGTGGCTGTTGTCATAGACCGCTTTCCCTGATTTGACAATAATGACCTGGGGGGATTCATGGTAGACGCTGAATTCCTTTTCGATCTGATTGGAGACATCACGGTGACGGATCAGATCCAAAAAATAAGGAGTGACTTTTTCGTCATCTTCTTTTTTCCAGTTTCTTTTCAACCTGTCCCAAGCCATTCCGCTGACCGAACATCGGGTCGAATGCTTGAAAATCAACACCGGCTTCTCTCCGCTTTTTTGCTTGATCTCCTCCAATTGGGATAAGTTTTCCAGTATATTCCAATCCATTTCTTAAATTTTATTAAACTTTCAAAGCTTAAAGTAATTTCATCCGAATTTAGTTCCTTCCAAAATTTCTCTTTTGCTACCTTTCGGTACAAAAGATTATTTTCTCAGGGGCAAGGTTATTGCTTTGTGTTCTTTAACCAATGCCTGTTACCTTCAAAGTTCGAATTTGCCTTTCCTATGCTTTCAAAATATACACTTTCCATTTTCATCCTACTGATTGCGTTTTCTTCCTGTAAAACCATCAAGCCTGACCGCCCGCCGGCTTCTTCAGGAATTGAACTTCCGCAAGCCATCTCCAAGGTTAATGTACCCATAGAAATCCCTCTTTCTTACATTGAAACCAACCTCAACAAAGATTGGAATAGCAAGTTGTTTGCAGAAACCGGACTTCCTATCGGAAGCGGACTTACCACCGATATCGATGTGACCAGAACAGGCAAAATTGCGCTGACAGGATTGGGAAACAATACGCTTAGGGTCAAAATGCCGATGAACCTCAAAGGAGACCTGAAGATTGAGAAGAAGGTTTTTGGTCAGTTATTATCCACCAATTTTCCCTTCAATGAAAATATCAGTCCTGAAATAAGTTTCATTCCCGAAATAGGAACCAATTGGGAGTTGGGAATCAAAAACCTTGAAATAGAAAACTGGGGCCGCTCTATGAAGTATAACCTGTTGGGTTTTGAGATCGACTTGGATAAGGTGGTCAAAAGCCAACTTAAAACCGTGCTCGACAATCAGCTATCGGCGGCCAATCTCAGCCGCTTTGATTTCAAAAGTATGGCTCAAGAAACCTGGGATGTTTTTTCTGAACCCTATACCATGACACAGCAGGGTTTGGAAATCCATTTTTACAGTATTCCAAGCAAATTGAAATTAACAGAGGAGATCACGACGGATCAACAATTGAAGCTCTACATTGGCGTCGAAGGAGAAATGATATCCAAGATCGGGTCAAAACCAATTGTCCCAAAATCCCCTTTGCCCAATATTGATGTCAATGAAAATAAAGAAAACGAACTTGAATTGATTCTTCCCCTGATCCTACGCTATGAGGATTTGGATGGCTACCTGAACAAGGAAATGTCAGGCAAAATAATTAAAATCGACAGCAAGACGGAGATGGTCCCCACCAATCTTAAAACCCAAAAATACGGAGACAAGACTTTGTTGTCCATGGATTTTACCGGTATCCGAAAAGGAAAAAAGGATATCAAAGGCAAGATGTATTTTGCCGGCAAGCCTGTCTTCGACACAGCGACTGAATCACTCCGGTTTGATGAAGCTGAGTTTGATGTCAAATCAGACAATGGCATGGCCAATATCGGTATCAGGCTGAAGAAGCGGAAAATCATGAATCAGATCAAGAAACTGGCAAACTATCCTGTCGGAGATTTTCTAGGTGAGGCAAGGAAAGAACTGGAAAAGCAGGGCAATTTCGAGACAGGCTTTGCAACCTTTCAGATCAAAAATCCAACATTAGATGTACAGGGAATCTACAATACGGAGGAAGACGTAAGGATCTACCTCAGGTCAACAGGGAAGATGGAAGTGCGGTTGAAAGATTTTAAGTGATTTTCCCATCATACAACTCAGATATAGGGAATATCATATCGTAGTCATTCCAATTTAAATTCCCATTGATTATTGAAAAAGACATAAACAGGGATTTATCGAGGTATTTTCGGATTTCAGGATGCTGTGAGTCAGATAAAAATTTCTCGAAATCAACATTTTGCAAAACTCCATCAGTAAACAATATCTGAATTATATATTGATTCAAATATTTAGCCTCCTTCACTCTCAGTGATTTGACGGCATATTCTATATTTAAGTCAGATACTTTCATTTGATTTTGGAGATAACTTCAAATTCTACTTTTTTCTTCTCTTTAAAATACGATTCCCATTTGTTGGCAATTTGAAAATGATATGTCGATACAAATATCCTGAAATTTAATAAATCCTTCCCTTTTAGTGGCTTTTTTCCTTTGATATTTGAAATCTGGATTTCAATAATTTCCTCGTTTTCAAAATGAAGATTGCTTTGGATTCGAATTCGCCTTTCTGACCATGAACATGAATAGGTTTATGGTCATTCGAATAAAAGAAAAAAATGATCCCTAAATATTCATAAATTTTGGGCACGTGAATTATCCATTTGATCTTGCTAAATTTAGTGAAACTAACTCTTAATTTTGGAAATTATGTCAGAAAAACCCAAACCCATATTTCATAAGCGGATCTTTTGGGATGTGGATTTCCAAAAGCTTGACTATAATGCCAAGGCCAATTTTATTATTGAGCGGGTATTTGAGCGAGGCGATGTGGATGACATAAGGAATTGTAGGAGGTATTATGGGGATGAGAAGATTACTAGAGTCCTTTTGAATGCTAAATTTCTCCCTGAAACCAGGATGTACCTGGCAGCAGCCGTTATTGATAAACCTATCACAGCTTTCAGATGCTACGCCTTGAGACAGTCGAATCCGGGACTTTTTCCATACTAAATTCAATGATGAAAATTCCTGAGCTAAAGGGATTTTCATTGGTTGGAGGCACGGCCCTTTCCTTGCTATATGGTCATAGAATATCGGTTGATTTGGATTTATTTTCCAATGAAAAGTTTGATAATATAATTGTCAATGAGGCTTTGGTAAGGGAGTTTGGATCTGACTTTCTTGTGGAGGAAAAGCCTCCCCATTTTGGAATATTTTGCTATATCCAAGATATCAAAGTCGATTTTATCCGACATCCCCATCCCATCATTCGTCCCATAAAAGAAATAGAAGGAATCCGGTTCTTTTCTAATGAGGACATCATAGCGATGAAAGTTCAGGCCATTTTAGGCAGAGGTAAAAAGAAAGATTTTTGGGATATTGCCGAATTGCTCAAACATTACTCAGTATCGGATTTTGTAAAATTTCACAAAGAAAAATACAATACCAAAAACCTCCTAATCACCGTTCCTGAGGTAATCACTTACTTTGGTGATGGCGAGGAAAGCGAGGATCCTGTTAGTCTCAAAGGCCAAACATGGAATAGTGTACAGAAAGAAATCAAAAAAAAGGTGAGTGAATATCTAATTTAAATGGGGAAGATTTGATTTTACATCTGAGTCTTAATTTTTAAATAATAATGATATGAAAAAGAAAATAACATTGGGAATAGAAAGCAGCCTAATCGAGTCCATTAAATCAAAAGAAACTTTTCAGCTACCAAAAATGGAAAAGGATGGGGAAAATATTTTAAAAAGTGAATCACAAAAAGCTTCAGAAAGGCTTTTAGAAAAGCTGGCTATAAGTGAGACAATCTCTGATTTTGAAATGAAAGCAATAATCCAAGATCATGTAAAAAATAAATATGCTTAAGAATTTTTCGAATAATCAAGAATAATAAAATTACTAAATCATTATTTCCCTACCTCATCAAGCCTCCAAAATCCTTGATTCCTTTTGTTTCGGCTATTTTAAGCAACTTCATCAGCAACTGCGCAGTCAGGAAGGCATCCCCGGCTGCGGTATGCCGGTCGTCCAATCGTATTCCATAGCGGTTGCAGACAGCATCTAGGGCATACTCTTCTTTGAGGGCGGTTTTTTCGTCAAAATGAGGACCTTTCTCCAATCGCATGGCGAAATATTTGGTATCAATTACAGGGTTCAAAAACTTCCTAAATCCAAAAGGTTGCAAAGTTTTTTCCAGCATCATCAGGTCAAATCCGATATGATGACCGACAATGATATCCGAACCCAAATAACCCAAGAGTTCTTTGCCAAAATCCATCAAGGGTGAGGTTTCGATCGGATATAGTATTTCGTGTACTTTTATGGATTCCCTGTTTTGGACAGACACATCAAAATACCTTTCCATGCCGGAAGCCACCTGCATGCTGAACCCTTTGAGTTTGATGGCTCCAAAAGAAATAACATGATCGCTTTTTGGGTTGAAGCCGGTGGTCTCGGTATCCAAAACCACAAAAGTCAGTTGGGAAATCGGCCTAACGGCAGGGATTTTTTTTTCAAAACCTGCTTCGTAAGCTTCTACGAAGGAAGACTTGGGAGTTTTTTTACCCAACAAAAAATCCAGCCATCCCATATCAACTTGTGAAAAAATCCAATTGAAAACGGATTCGCATGATTTTCTGCAGCTCATCTATGGGAGCAAAAGTGTTTTTCAGCAATTGGCGCTGCAGCTTCCCCAAATCCTCCGGGTGGATATACCTTCCCGAGTTTCCTGATTTCAATCCCTCTATAGCCCGCATCCGCATGAGGATTTCATAGGCTTTTCCGGCTTCGATCAGAAGTTCGGTATAGTTTGGTTCAAGTTCGGCCAGTTTTTCAAACCGCTTGAAAGTATTGTTGATCCCCACGACACGGTGGCTGAGGACTAATAGCCTTGCCATGTCTGCCAAAGGCATCATTGCCCGGAGCTTGATGTCAAATTTATCTTTTTGCTCGCCTGACTTTTCCACCAAAAAATTCCTGAAAAAACCCAAGGGAGGAGGATTGAGTAATGCATTTTTGGCAAGGAAATTTAGGAAAATAGACTTGTCGGAAATTTCCTGATAGATATGTCCGGTAAGTTCCTCGGCCAATTTTTTATGGCCAAAAACCGCCCGAAAGTCAAAAAAAATGGTGGCGTTTAACAATGCTTGTTGGTTTGGACTCAGAATCCAATCGGAGAAGTACTTTTTCCATTGGGATAAAGGTTGACACCATTTAGGGTTGGTGGCCATCATATCCGCAGGACAGGCCTGAAAGCCACAAAGAAACAATGTTTCCATTACTTCTTGGGCGATCAACAGCATGTAGGCTTGGGTATTTTCTGCCAATTCTTTTGGCACATCTTCAAAAACGATGGCATTGTCCAGATCAGTTCTGAGCAGTTGCTCTTCCCTTCCTTCGCTTCCCATGGACAGAAAGCAGAATTTCACTTTCGAAGCTTCGGGATAGTTTGGACTGTGTTTATTGATGGCCAATTGGACAGCACGTTGGATGATGATGTCGTTGATTTCAGAAATGATGTTTGCCACAAAATCCATCGCCACTTCGTTTTCCAGATAATACTTCAAAAGCCTTTCCGCGCGGTTTCGGATTTTAGCCATTTCGTCCACTTCCCAGGTATTCATCAGGGCATTGATCAAAACCGCAGGGCTGTTTCCTTGCGAAAGCAAAATGTCATGGTCTGAAAGGATCCCCGTAACCTTACTTTTGAGGGTCCCATCTTCTGTGAAAATAAGGTGATGCAGCCTGTTTTTGATCATGGTAAGGTACAGGTCGGAGAAACCTGCTTCCTTGCTTTTGGTCATCACGGGCGAAGTCATCAATTCTTCCACAGGCGTATCGTAGCTTTTTTGATGGGCCACAAGCCTATTTCTGATGTCCTTGTCGGTAATGATCCCCAGCGGAAATTGGTTTTGATCCACAATCACTATGGACCCGACACCTTTGGCGGCCATCTTTTCAACTGCGATCAGGATGGTGGTTCCTTTCTGACAAGTCAGGACATCGGTGGAATAATTAAGGTCCGATTGCCCGCTGAAGATCATCAGTCCATTGTCCTTGGACAATTCGGTAAAATCCCTTCTTGCCTTTTGGGATTGGGAAAGGTCGCTGCGGACGACCACCTGACCGGAAGCAAATCCGGCAGCAAAATAGAGACTTACCCTACTATTTTCATTCAGGATTTTTTCAAAAATAGATACAGGAATAGCATAGAGCAAGCTATCTTCCCTTGCTTTGGCAGTGAGGATATAGGGTCTTTTACCCAGCAAAGCCAATACCCCAAACACATCCCCTTCATCACAGACTTCGACTACCCGTTCCTGTCCATCTTTATTCTCTGAAAGTTGGACTGAGCCTTCTTTCAGGACAAAAAAGAAATCCTGTGCAGGATCACCTTGGCTGAAAAGATGCTCACCCTGTGCAAAGTATTTTACCTCCACGCCCTTTGCCACCAATCCCAATGAGGCTTCATTGAGAAAAGTGAAAGGAGGAAATCTTTTCAGGAATTCCTTGACGCGGTTGACGATGACGTTGGCCATTTATTTTAGATACAAAATGTGAGACACATATCAGACACAAGACATGAGACACAAGACGTAAGACTAAATTTTGTTGTAAGTTGGAATTATCCCTTATTGTAGACAGAATTTCACTTTGAATCAGGATCAAATCTCATGTCTTAAGTCTCACATCTCAAGTCTTATTTCATTTTCTTCCTTCAATAATCTTCGTGACCACCTCCGGATCGAGAAGGGTTGAGGTATCTCCCATATTGTCTGTGCTGCCTTCGGCTACTTTTCTTAGGATCCTTCGCATGATTTTGCCCGAACGGGTTTTTGGCAGTCCGGATACAATCTGGATTTTGTCAGGTTTGGCGATTGGGCCAATGATTTTGCTGACGGTTTCCTTGATTTCGTTGATCAGGTTTTCCTCCGTACGGTGGGACATATCACAGATCACAAAGGCGTAGATTCCCTGTCCTTTGACTTCGTGCGGATATCCGACCACTGCTGATTCGATGACCAATGGATGCTCATTGATGGCATTTTCGACTTCTGCAGTTCCCATTCTATGGCCGGATACATTGATCACATCATCTACACGTCCGAGTATGCGGTAGTAGCCGTCATGGTCTCTTTTGACTCCGTCACCGGTAAAGTACATGCCTTTGTAGGTGGAGAAATAGGTTTGTTTGCAGCGCTCATGGTCTCCCCAAGTGGTACGTATCATGGATGGCCATGGGAATTTGATACAAAGATTTCCCTCGACAGAATTTCCTGTAAGTTCATTTCCCTCAGGATCTACGATTGCCAGTTGGATACCCGGTAAAGGTAAAGTAGCGAATGCAGGCTTGGTAGGTGTGATACCTGCGATCGGCGAAACCATTATCCCGCCCGTCTCAGTCTGCCACCAAGTATCTACGATTGGACACCTTGATTGGCCGATGTGGTTGTAATACCACCTCCAAGCTTCCTCATTGATAGGCTCACCTACCGAACCCAATACCTTCAACGAATCCAAATTATAGGGAGCAATAGGATCAGTCCCAAATGCCTGTAATGCCCGGATTGCCGTAGGTGCAGTATAAAATTGGTTGACTTTGTGCTTTTCAATTACCGCCCAGAATCTTCCCGGGTCGGGATAAGTCGGCACGCCTTCAAACATCAGCGTGGTCGCACCTGACAACAAAGGACCGTAGACGATATAAGAATGTCCGGTAATCCAGCCTATATCTGCAGTACACCAATACACATCTCCCGGCGAGTATTGGAACACATTTTCAAAGGAATATTTGGTATAGACCATATAGCCCGCAGTAGTATGAACCACACCTTTTGGCTTACCGGTAGATCCGGAAGTGTACAGGATAAACAAGGGGTCCTCACTGTCCATCTCCTCAGCCACGTTACTGTCCTTTTCTCCCAAGATGACTTCGTGCCACCAATGGTCCCTGCCGGCTTTCATGGTTACACCCTGACCGGTACGCTGACAGACGATCACCGTTTCTACGTCGGCCTTTTCCAAAGCTTCATCCACGATGGCTTTGATGCCGATTTTTTTATTGCCACGGTAATTCCCGTCAGAGGTCAAAATTGCTTTTGCTCCACTGTCAATAATCCGGTCTGTAAGTGCATTGGCACTGAATCCCGCAAAAACAACCGAATGGATCGCCCCTATCCTTGCACAGGCAAGCATAGCAATGGCTGCCTCAGGGATCATCGGCATGTAAATGATCACCCGATCACCTTTTTGGATGCCTTTGGATTTCATTGCATTGGAAAACTGACAAACCTGATGGTACAATTCTTTGTAAGAAATCTTTCTGACATCCTCACCCGGTTCACTTGGCTCCCAAATGATGGCTGTCCGGTCACCATAGGCAAAGAGGTTCTTCTCAAAAATATTTTCAGTAAGATTTAGTTTACCATTCACAAACCATTTGATGTTTGGTCCCTCAAAGTCCCATTTCAACACTTTGTCCCATCTTTTTTTCCAATGGAATGAATCTGCTATTCTCGCCCAGAAATTTTCCGGTTCGGCCACTGATTTTTGGTATTCATAGAAATACCCGCTCAGGGTATGGATTCTATCACTCATGGTTATATTTTTTTAGGTTATTGTTATTGATTTTAATTCATTAATGACTTCACCTTGGAAACCAGGTCTTTATTTGAAAAGGGTTTGGTAAGGTAAAGATCCGCCCCCAGATTCATCCCTTTTTGGACATCTTGCTGTTTACTTTTTGCTGTCAGGAATACTACTTTGACACCTTGATTATTTTCTTTAATGTGCCTACATACTTCATAACCGTCCACTTTAGGCATCATTATATCAAGAATAACCAGCTCCGGATGGTTTTCCTGAATGATACCCATTGCTTCTTCTCCGTCTCGGGCGATAAACACCCTGAAGCCTTCTTTCTTGAATAGAAACTCCAATGACAAGAGGATATTGGGTTCATCATCTACTATCAGTATTTTGTTCATCGGCGTTATTGGAATGTGTTAATAAATGATGCTCGAGTTGCAGAGGCAGGATGAATTCAAAACAGGTCATACCTGACTTTGTAAATACGCCTATCTTTCCCCCATGATATTCAATGATTTTTTTGGATATGGCCAGGCCTAAACCACTGCCTAAAGGCTTTTTACTGGTTTGGTTTTTAGCCTGAAAAAACTTTTCGAAAATGTAGGGAGCTTCTTCTTCAGGAACACCTTTTCCATCATCAAAGACCTGAAGATAAAGATCATAATCTTTCAGGTAAGTTTTCAGGACTATTTTTTTTCCGGCAAATTTGGAGGCATTGGAAAGCAAATTAAGAATAACCTGTTTTATTCTATCCTCATCGACCAACAACTGAAGTTCATCATATCCGATTTCAAGATTGAAATCAATGTTTTTTTCCTTGAAAATCTGAATCATACTCTCAACGGTCTGAAGAATGAGTATCCTGATGTCCGTTTTTTCAAGATTAAGTTCTTGTCTTCCGGAATCAAATCTTTCCAAATCCAAAACCTGATCAATCAAGCGGGTCATTCTGTTAGTCTCCTGAATGATAATATCCAAAAACCTTTTTTTATCCGCTTCAGGAAGATCATCATCCAAAAGAATTTCGGAAAAAGCCCTGATTGATGTGATGGGGGTCTTCATTTCATGGGTCACTGTCGAGATAAATTCATCCTTGAGCATATCATTGAGTCTTAGCTTCTCATTCATTTTTTGGAGTTTGTCGGAAGCCTTCCTCAATTCTTTACTTTTTTGTTTGAGGGCCAAATTCAAACTTTTAAGCTCTTGGGTTTCTCTCAAAATCCCCAATACCTCTGCCATACTGATCTCCTCTTCTTCCACAACCGACCCGACCATGATCCTTGCTGATGCAGATCCTATGATCCCTGTCAATAAGCGTTCGGAATAATTGACCAATTCAGGATCAGCGTAATTTTTGGTGCCAATGGTCCTACCCGTCCGGATTGAAAAATCCTTTAAAACTTCTTGGGTTTTTTCTTCCCCTAGAAAATTATGGAGCAATGCTTTCAAATCGGGTAGATAAGCCTGTCCTTTCCATATAATAGAACTGTCCAGTGAAGTGCTGTATTTGAAAATATCCACAAATACCACGGCCTGATTGTGTTCTTTGGAAGTCTGGGTAGAAAAAAAGGAAATGACTACATATAAAATGACATTGACAGAAAGACTGAAAAATAGACCGTGGGTCACATAACTCATTTCCTGAAATCCAAACAATGCAGTTGGTTTTAATCCACTGATACCAAAAAGCCCGTTTTCCAATATCCCCGGAGCGACATATCCTGCTGTCACCATGGTAGGTATTACCAAGGTATAAAACCATAAGACAAATCCTACAATGATACCAAACAACGCTCCTAGGCGGGCGCCCTTCTTCCAAAATATACCTCCTATAATCGCCGGGGTAAACTGTGCAATGGCCACAAAAGAGATCAAGCCAATGGATACCAATGAAAACCGTGTAGAGATTTCTTTATAGTAAACGTATGCCAAAAGTATGATTACAAAAATCGAAACCCTGCGGATCCGGAGTACAATTTTGCTTAGCTTATGTTGATACTTGATTTTCAGGTTATCGTTTACCAGCAATATGGGCATGATCAGGTTATTGCTGACCATATTGCTCAGCGCAATAGTTGATACTATGATCATACTCGTCGCAGCAGAAAATCCACCCAGATACACGAGCAATGCCAACCAATCCTGATTAAAAGCTATGGGCAATGCCAATACAAATGTATCGGCATCCACAGTTCCAACAGGAAAATGGACCAGTCCCCCCAACGCAATCGGTAATACAAAGACATTGATCAAAAGCAGGTAAGCGGGAAAAAGCCACATGGCTTTATCCAGATGCTTTTCGTCATTGTTTTCTATCACTCCCATCTGAAATTGTCTTGGCAAAAACAGAACCGCCATCATGGATAGGACACTCATCCAAAACCATTCTGAGACGGCATGCTCACCATGAAATACAAACAAATGGTCCAATCCCCGTGAAGATGCCTTCGTAAAAATGTCTGCAAATCCATCATAAACGAAATACGTAACAAAAACACCCACAGTAAGAAAAGCAACTAATTTGAAAACAGATTCAAACGCCACTGCCATCACCATGCCCTCATGCTGAGCTGTTGCTTCAATGTTCCTTGTCCCAAACAGCACCGTAAATAAAGCCAAGCCCATTGCCAAATAAAACGCTGTATCCTGGTAAAAGGGATAAGAAATCAGGTTTTGGTTGAATTCAGAATACTGGAGAATATCAAATGAATTGGCGACAGCTTTGATCTGTATGGAAGTATAAGGCAATATTCCCACCAGGCAAAAAACAGTCACCACGCCTCCAAGAGTGATATTTTTGCCATACCGACTGGAAATGAAATCCGCTATGGAGGAAATGTGCTGAACTTTGCTGATTCGGATAATTTTACGCATCACGACCCACCAAAGTGGGGCCACAAGGCTAGGGCCAATATAAATCGCCAAAAACTCCATTCCATTGGTAGCTGCCCTACCGACAGAACCATAATATGTCCATGCCGTGCAGTAAACTGCCAGTGATAGGGCATATATGTAGGGATTTGAAGATAGCTTTTTACCCCTGGATGCTGACCGCTCGGAATACCATGCAATGGCAAATAATAATGCCAAATAACCAAAGGTAAACGATATGATCAGCCCGTTGCTAAGCATTGTTTTTCTTATTTGTTTTTCTGATCACCAGCATGGTGATGGCAATAAGTAACAGCCAAAAACCAAAAACCAACAAATACAATAAAGGAATTCCAAAAAGGGTTTTGGGAATATTGTATATGGACAGCACAGGATAATTCAATATAAACAGTCCCAGAAAAAAAACTGCCCATAAGTATTGGCTTTTGAGTGTGTCTTTCATGATTCGTTCTGTATAAGTTTTAAGTCCCCAAAAAGAGGAACCCCGGCTAATCCTTCGCCGGAGTCCATCTCGGTTTCTTTAGAATTTTATTAATGAGCCTGTGCGCCTCCAGCTCCTCTTGGAATCCTGATTTCTTGGATCATATCCTGCACATGTTGCGGGGGAGCAGGAGTTACTTTAGATACCACAAAACACACGACAAAGTTGATCAACATGCCCAAAGAGCCAATGCCTTCAGGGGAAATTCCAAACCACCAATGCTCGACATTATTCAATTCCGGGCTGATAAATTTGAAGTAGCTGATATAAACGATTGTAAATACAAGCCCTGATACCATTCCGGCGATTGCCCCTTCCTTGTTCATTCGGCTGGAGAAAATCCCCATGATGATTACCGGGAAGAATGATGCCGCTGCCAATCCAAAGGCAAAGGCAACCACCTCAGCTACAAATCCCGGAGGGTTTACTCCAAAATATCCTGCCAACACCACTGCTCCCCCTGCTGCGATCCGGGCTATTCTCAGTTCTTTTTTCTCGGACATTTCAGGTCTAAATGTTCTGAAAAGATCCCTTGATACGGACGTGGAAATCACAAGTAGCAGTCCTGCAGCTGTAGATAAGGCCGCCGCCATAGCACCGGCTGCTACCAGACCGATAACCCAGTTTGGAAGCTGTGCGATCTCGGGATTAGCCAAGACCATGATGTCCTTGTCGATGGTGAGTTCATTGGCATTCTTGTCCGCAACATACTGCACAATACCGTCCCCGTTTTTATCTTCTACGCTAATAAGGTTAGTCTTCTGCCAATTCCCCACCCATTCAGGCAAATCATCTACAGGCTTACCGGCAACAGTTTCAATGGCATTATAAATCCCAAATGCTGCCACCGCAGGGGCTGTAGTGTATAGAATCGCAATAAATACCAATGCATACCCTGCCGAAAGACGGGCATCTTTTACCCTTGGAACTGTAAAGAACCTCACAATCACATGCGGAAGCCCGGCAGTACCGACCATCAATGCGAGCGTGATGGCAAATATGTCCACCATTTCTTTTCTCCCAGAGGTGTAGGCTGCAAATCCCAATTCTGTCAATACCCCATCCAGTTTATCCAAAAGGTGAGTACCATCCGCGACAGTTGCTCCGAGTCCAAGTTGGGGAATAGGATTTCCTGTCAACTGCATGGAAACGAAAATGGCAGGAACCATATAAGCGAAAATCAGCACACAATACTGCGCCACTTGGGTATAAGTAATTCCTTTCATTCCCCCCAAAACAGCATAGAAGAAAACGATACACATCCCGATGATTACCCCTGTGTTGATGTCTACTTCAAGGTACCTAGAAAAAACAATTCCCACGCCTCGCATCTGTCCGGCGACATAAGTAAAGGAAATGAATAGTGCGCAGATGACAGCTACAACCCTTGCTTTGTTGGAATAATACCTGTCTCCCACAAAATCAGGAACAGTAAATTTTCCAAACTTTCTCAGATATGGAGCCAAAAGCAGCGCAAGCAACACATAGCCACCTGTCCATCCCATCAGGTAAACCGATCCGTCATAGCCCGAAAATGAAATGATCCCTGCCATGGAAATGAAAGATGCCGCAGACATCCAGTCAGCTGCTGTTGCCATGCCGTTGGCAAGAGGAGAAACTCCACCTCCGGCAGTATAAAATTCTTTGGTTGACCCTGCACGGGTGTATATCGCTATCCCGATATAAAGGGCAAATGAAACACCGACAAGTATATATGTCCAAGTTAAGATATCCATGTTATTTTGGTTTTTTAGGGGTTATTCTTCGTTGACGTCAAATTCTTTGTCCAGCTGATTCATTCTGTAGACATATACAAAAATCAGCACTACGAAAGCGTAGATAGACCCCTGCTGGGCAAACCAGAATCCGAGCTTAAAACCACCAATTTTGATTTGGTTGAGTTGTTCTACCAGCAGGATACCGAATCCAAAGGAAACTGTAAACCAAATGACCAATAGGATAAGCAGTGTCCGGAGGTTCTTTTTCCAGTAAGCCTGCATTTTGAGTTTGTTTTCTGACATAATACTTTGGGTTTTTAGAGGAATAATTGAGTTTGGAGTATGAATTCACTTGCCATACTGCTTTTGATAAAATTTTCAAAAACAGGTCGGGTACTGTATTGCAATGTAATTTTAGCTTGGTGACCATTTATGAAATAATTGATGCCAAGATCATATTGGAAGGAACTTTCGTCAAAGTAATCAAAATCTTTATAAGTAAATGCTCCGAACGGCTGAAGTCTCCCATGGTCACCCAAAATGCTCTTGGGCATAAGAAATCCTGTTTGGGAATAAAAAATATTCCCGGTCCCAATAGTTGGCTGGGCATTCCCTGGTCCATTTTGACTGGTGCCCGGACCAAATCCAATATTCATAATCCCGACATTCCTTAGGTAATTGGGGCCAAAATTATAATTGTAAAAAACAGCATAGGAAGTCAATGCTGTCCCCGAAACAGGATTGATGGGAATATCCAAAAAAGCATCCAACCCAAGCAGGGAAATATCGTGGTAGTTTATTGCACCATCCATATTTCTAGAGCTTGTGGCATTTGGATGATGGTGCCAGCCACCTCCTATGTTGAATACTTTCTTTGTGCCAAGGTAAGACCCTACAAAAAAGGGAAGTTTATTATTTTCCTTATCCAAAAACTGATAGGCAATGTACCCTTGGGTAGCCCAGTTTTCATTGACCACATTGGCTGCGACCGATCTTTCCCTGTTGTTATCGAAGCTTCCCCCCGTACCTATAGAAAATGGCTTATTGAGTGCAATCCTATAATCCCATTTTGACACCTGACCCTTGGCATAGATGCCAAACTGACGAGCAAATTGGTCAGTAAACTCTATCAGGGGCCAATTAAAAATGGGGGCATCCACCGCCAAAAACGACATGGTGCTGTGACTGGACAACCTTGAAATTCCATTCCAATAATGAAGCCCGCTCCCGATGTACAACTCTTCGGTTACTTTAAACTCGGTCCATATATCATGAAAAAACAATTGGGGTTTTTTTGCTGACATTCCGTTTGCTGTTCCGGTTCCTGTTTCGGGATTAACAGTCACAGGAATATTTCCGGGATTTCCTGTAACGCCTCCACCTGGGACACCTCCGCCTGTAAAGGTCTGGTTGTTGATCCCAAAATGAGTCAAAATCAAAAACCGGGGAGATACTTGGGCATAAGCCAAAAATCTAGCCCTGCGGATTCCAATATCGGTGGAACTGTTTTTCGGATTGCCATTCACACCGAGGGTTCCCGGATTATTATCAGTTGATCTCAGCCACATTTGATTCCAGATCAGGAACCTGACATATTTAGATCCATCATCACTGAGTTTGAGTAAGAGAGGCTTATAGGTATGGTCAAATAACATCTCATCTTTCTGGGTCCTAAAAGATGCAAGTGAGTCTTGGCCATATCCCGGCAACACCACCATCCAAAAAAAGAAAAGGCACAAATAATAAGAGCGGGAAAACATAATCATTTGGGTTTGTTGTAATTGGATCTTGTAGCGTTGTCACTGCTACAAGACCCACCCAAGTTGAAACGTTGAAATTCAAATAAAAAAACAGAGGTATATTTTTGTTAATTTAATATAGCAAACAGCATTTTATTCTGGATCATCTGTTTTTAAACCGCTCCCATTTAATTATCATAAACTTGTCTCCCAGTTCAGTGATCACCATTCCCGTATCTGTAAGATTTTCCTTTAGGGTCATAAATTTGACCAATTCAGAGTGATTCAATACTTTATATGTTGGTCTATAATCGTAGTTTTCAGGGGCTTTGATTTTATAAAGTTTGACCCAATTCATAACCGAGACATGACTAACTCCTAGTATTCTTTCGATTTCTCTGTAAGAGATTCCTTCAATATAAAGCTGTAAAGCCTTCACTACATAATATTTATCGATCGATTTACCGAGCTTATTTACTGTAAAGTGATAGCCACATATTTTGCACTTAAACCGCTGTCTCCCGTCTATTACACCACTTTTGGCTACCTTGGCATGCTCACATTTAGGACATATTGCCTTTTCCATATGCTCTAATTTGGTTTTGATATATCATTTTAGCGAAAGTATACCATATTAGCAACATATAATCTTTCAAGAATAAAAAAATAATTTTTCAGAATAAAATATTGGCTTCAATGTTCTTGACAGTATTTAACCTATCACACAAGCATTTCCAGCAAAACCGCCAATCCGAAAGCTAGGATGCTGATCAATACTTTATTGAGATAAAATCGGTGGTCAGGACTGCTTTCAAAAAATATGGTTGTGGAAATGTGGAGAAATCCTCCTGCTACCATACCATAAAATACATTCAATCCTTCTCTACCCAGGATATTGCTTTCGTACATGTAATTACTCAGGACCATACCCAAAGGAGATGCAAAAGCAAAAACCACCAAAAGTGCAAAAACCCATCTTTTTTTAAGACTTGCCATCAAAACTGCGACTAAAGCAAACGCTTCAGGCCCCTTGTGCAACAGGATACCTAAAAGCAGGTTATTGCTTCCATGATGATGGTGGTGACCGTGACCTACATGCTCTTCATGTTCATGTAAATGACCTGCCAGAGAACCATCTTCAGTCAATAATGTCCCCTCTAGAAATGCGTGTAAAAACAAGCCGATCATGATTGTCCATATTCCTACCTGCATCCCATTATGCTGATGGTCTGGATGGTGGATATGGCCATGTTCCACTCCTGTCGACAATAATGCGAGAATCTGTTGTAGTAAAAACCCCAACAAAATATAGAATCCCATCTTTGTAGGATCGGAAGACTCAACGAAGAGTTCCGGAAGAATATGCAATACCGTAATGGCAAAAAGGTATGAACCTGCAAAAACCAATACCAGTTTGAAATACCTTTCTTCCCAACTCGGTATAAAATAGGCCAAGCCCCCTGCAAATAGGGCAGTAAAGAATAAAACAAGGAAATTAAATGTCATCTTTTGATGGTTTGAGATAAGCCTGAATCCAAATTCAGATTGATATTTTTATAAAGGGAAAGAACTTGGCATCATTGAACTAAACTGAAGGTTTTTGAACCGGTTTAATCCTGGGGAAAGGAAAGAAACGGCTTAAGTCCTTCGCTGGCATAAGATTTTAACTGTCCGGTGGAGTCGCTATATATGAGGAAGATTTCAAACAAACCTTGATTTTTTTGGAGATCAATCGCTTGTTCAGTTCCCATCACCATCATAGCGGTGGCATAGGCGTCAGCAGTCATGCAATCATCCGCCAAGACTGTTGCGCTCAAGAGGCTATGGTTAACAGGTCTTCCGGTAGCGGGATTGATGGTATGGGATATTTTGATGCCTCCTGCTTCGTAATAATTTCTATAGTTTCCGGAAGTGGCCATTCCTTTGTTGTCCAATGCCACGATACTATACAATGCGTCAGCCCTACCTAATTCTTCGGGACGGTTGATGCCCACTTTCCATAATTCCCCTTTTTCATTCACTCCTCTCGCTACCAATTCGCCTCCTATTTCCACAAGCAGGTTTTCGATTCCTTTTCCCTGCAAATACTCCGCGACCACATCTACCCCAAAGCCTTTTGCGATAGCACTAAAATCAAGATAAATACCCTGTTTTGATTTTCTGACACTTGTCGAATCGAAGTTGATTTTATTAAAGCCAACCAAATCTAACATGCCATCAATATTAACACTGTCCTTAAGTTGTGGCCCCGTTGGGCCAAAACCCCAAAGATTGACCAAAGGGCCCACTGTCGGGTCAAAGGCACCACCGGTGATTTCAAATACCTTTTTGCTACTTTGGAGAACAGGAAGAAAATAGGGCAATCCAAAAAACAGGGTGTCTTTTTGATTGAATTTGCTGAGTTCGGAATCAGGAATGTAGGTGGAAAGTGATTGGTTAAAAACCACCAATAAGGAATCCACACTTGCTTTAAAATCCCTTTCCCTTGGATCCAGGTAAGTGATGTTATAAGTTGTCCCCATCGTGTTTCCGCTAAGGATCACTTTGCCCGTAACTTTTTCTTCGATATTCTCCTCCGGTTTTTGTTGGTTTTGACGGTAGAGATAAACCACTGCCACCAAAAGCAGTAGGATGATGGAATAGATAATGTTCTTGTTGGCGTTGGTTCGCATATAAAAGCGCAATTTTTCGAAAGTTAAGGGTAATTTTCTAAATTAGTTTCCAAAAAAATTATTATTTGCAATTTTGTTGCAAAAAGGAAGGAGCTTATTTTTAACTTTTTGCCTTGGGCTTATTTTCTATATTTGTAAATGCTGATTGTTGCGCTATGAGAGAAGATTACCTGAGTGGGGACAAAGAAAAACTGAATTCATCAGACAAGGAAATTGAGAAGGCTTTGAGGCCTTTGAGTTTTGATGACTTCACAGGCCAATTCAAAATTGTTGAAAATCTAAAGGTTTTTGTTTTGGCAGCAAAACGAAGAAATGAACCTTTGGACCACGTACTTCTTCATGGCCCTCCAGGCTTAGGAAAGACGACGCTCAGTTACATCATTGCCAACGAACTGGAATCCGGCATCAAAATCACCTCGGGTCCGGTGTTGGACAAGCCATCAGATCTAGCCGGATTGCTGACCAACCTTGACGAAGGAGATGTACTTTTTATTGATGAGATCCATAGGCTCAATCCCATCGTGGAGGAATACCTGTATTCGGCCATGGAAGATTTCAGGATTGACATCATGTTGGATTCAGGACCCAATGCCCGGTCTGTTCAGATTTCGCTCAATCCTTTTACCCTGATTGGTGCAACCACAAGATCGGGATTATTGACTTCACCGCTTCGCGCAAGATTTGGGATCAATTCCCGGCTGGAATATTATGATGCCAAGCTCCTGACCGACATTGTGCAGAGATCTTCAGGGATTCTTCAAACACCGATAGAAGAAGTTGCTGCCTATGAAATCGCGAGAAGAAGCCGAGGAACACCAAGGATTGCCAATATGCTTTTGCGCAGGACAAGAGATTTTGCCGAAATCAAAGGCAACGGGACGATTACATTGGAAATCGCCAAAATTGCCCTGAAAGCCTTGGACGTGGATGAAAATGGATTGGATGAAATGGACAACAGGATACTCCTGACCATCATCGAAAAATTCAAAGGCGGTCCTGTAGGGCTTTCTACTATTGCCACTGCCTGCAGTGAAGAAGCGGAGACGATAGAGGAAGTGTATGAGCCGTTTTTGATTCAGGAAGGTTATCTCAAAAGAACCGCAAGAGGCAGAATGGCAACAGAACTCGCTTACAAGCACCTGAACCTCAAACCGAACTTTGGGGCAAGCAGCGGCAGTTTGTTTGAATAATTGCTTTGTGCTTTTTCATTCTGATTTGAAATTGTGGACCACCTTCAAGAAAAATACAGCCAAATCATAAAGACCCAGGCCAAAAACCTGGGCTTTGATTTTTGTGGCATCGCCAAGGCGGGATTTTTGGAAGAAGAAGCTCCAAAACTCGACGCTTGGCTCAACCAAAACTACCAAGGCGAGATGTCTTACATGGCCAATCATTTTGACAAAAGACTGGACCCCACCAAACTCGTCGATGGAGCCAAAACCGTAGTCAGCTTGGTCTATAATTATTTTCCAAAAAAGGAATTATTCCAAGAAGATAAGGCCTATAAAATCGCCAAATACGCCTATGGGCAGGATTACCACCATGTCATCAAAGACAAGCTGAAAGTACTGCTCGAAAACCTCCGCCTAGAAATCGGCGAAATTGGCGGAAGGGCATTTGTGGATTCCGCGCCTGTGATGGAGCGGCAGTGGGCCCAAAAATCAGGTCTGGGTTGGTTGGGAAAAAACAGTCTTCTACTCAATAAGAAGATGGGCAGTTTCTTTTTTTTAGCTGAATTGGTCATCGACCTTGAGATTGCCCCTGACCCGCCGATATTGAAAGATTATTGCGGTACCTGTACCAAATGTATCGATGCCTGTCCGACGGAGGCCATTGTCCAACCCGGTGTCGTGGATGGATCCAAATGCATTTCTTACCTGACGATCGAGCTCAAAGAAAATATCCCTGCTGCTTTCAAAGGAAAAATGGAAAACTGGGTTTTCGGTTGCGACATCTGTCAGGATGTATGTCCCTGGAACAGATTTTCAAAACCCCATCAGGAACCGCTTTTTGATCCCAAATCCGAATTGGAGAAAATGACCAATCGGGATTGGGAAGAAATCACGGAAGAAACATTCAGTAAGGTTTTTTCAAAGTCGGCTGTCAAAAGGACGAAGTATAATGGCTTTTTAAGGAATATTGATTTTCAAAAATGATCAAAGAGTTACTTTCTTGAAAACCATGTCAAAAATCAGTTTTTAAGAAATCAAATAGGTTAATTTTGAGTAATCAAAATGATGCTATGAAGATTTTTGAAGTCAATTCCGGAATACTGGAAAGGGATTTTTTGGAAGTTCACGTTCTGCTAAACAAACCCTTCCCCAATTGGATCAGGCCATTGGATATCGATGTGATGTCAGTTTTTGATCCAAATAAGAACAAACTTTTGGCAAAATCCGAAGCCATACGATGGGTGCTGAAAGACGATAAGGGGAAGCTTATAGGCCGGATTGCCGCTTTTGTCAATAAAAGATACACCAACAAAGGGGATGATGTCCCTGTTGGTGGATTCGGATTTTTTGATTGCATAGATGACCAAAAGGCTGCGGACTTCCTCTTTGATACTGCCAAAAACTGGCTGGGGTCAAGAGGAATGCAGGCTATGGACGGGCCGATCAACCTTGGTGACCGGGACAAATGGTGGGGTTTGTTGGTGGATGGATTTCATCCGCCTATCTACAACATGAATTACAATCCGCCTTATTACCAAAAGTTATTTGAAGCCTACGGTTTCCAGAATTTTTACAATCAGATTTGCTGGAGCCTTTCCGTGGCGCAAGAAGCGCACCAGTTGGATCCGAAGTTTTATGAGGCGCATCAAAAGTTTTATGGTAACCCGGACTTCAGGGCGGAATACCTCAAAAAAGACAACTTGGAAAAATATGCCAAAGACCTGAGTACCGTGTACAACAAGGCTTGGGCAAAGCATCAGGGTAACAAAGATATCTCACCGGAACAGGCCTTGAAGTTGTTTAAATCCATCAAACCTGTCTTGGATGGAAAACTGATCTGGTTTGTCTACCACAAAGATGAACCTGTGGTGATGTGGATCAACCTTCCGGATATCAATCAGATCATCAAGCACCTTGACGGAAAGTTTGACTGGTTTTCGAAACTGAAATTTTTTCTGATCAAAACCTTTGGGAAATATGAGAATTTTGTGGGTTTGGTGTTCGGTGTGGTACCGGAGTTCCAAGGCACAGGTCTCGATTATTATATGATCGTGGAGGCCGAAAAAGTCATCAAATCCACTACTTCCTACAAAAAACTGGAGCTTTATTGGCAGGGAGATTTCAATCCCAAAATGCTGAATATCTCAAAAAACCTCGGGGGAAAGCACTTTCGGACCTTGATCACCTACAGGTATTTGTTTGACAGGCAAAAGGATTTTGAAAGACATCCGGTATTGTTATAATCGGTCCATAGACCACGGTCGACAGTCCATAGCCACTGCACATAATTTTCAATCCGAATTTCATTTGGTTTTTAGCCAGAAAGCGTTCATAAATATGAAACACTAGACGTGTCCGCTTTCTTGCACGTAGCCAAACCAATAATGGTTTGGAAACGATTAGCGGTTCTGTGGACAGTCGACCTTCGTCCCTGGACAAGTATCCGCATACAATAAAGTCCTTTCAAGCCTGGCGAACAACATTGCGGACACTTATAAAATATAATTTCTCCTTTACATTTTTTTGGTCTTTATTCCAACCAAAACCAGCTTGATTATGAACCTGCAATATATTTCAGAAAACAGAGGCAAAACCACAGGCGTATTTATCCCCATTCAGGAATGGGAATTGCTAAAATCAAAATTCAAAGGATTGGAGGAGGAAGTGCTTGGTGACCAATCAAAAGAGGAGATTTTGCAGGGTATCCAGATAGCAGTGGAAGAAATGAATCTGATCAAAAAAGGAAAATTAAAAGCCCGTGATGCAAAAGACTTGTTAAATGAGTTATAGCGTAAAACCTATCCCCCACTTTGATAGGCAAGCCTAAAGGCTTTTGATAAATCTGAGAAGGAGAATAATTCGGATTTGGAACTTCAGGAACTTTTGAAATTGATAGAATAAAAAAAGCCCCAAACTCGGGGCTTTTTGCTTTAACCTGCAAGGCTAATGAAATATTAATCGTATTTAAGATTGAAAAAAGTTGAGGATCCAAACTTAGTAATACCTAAAGCTTGATTTTTCAGAAGAAAAAGATATCTTCAATAATCCTGTATCTGTACAAAAATATGAAACTATTTATTTTAAGCTTCATTTTGTCTTTTCTTAACGCCGAACCCAAACTGGAGGGGAAATGGAAGATGGTTCAATTCGACCCTTTTGATTTAGTAATTAATTCACCGGACTATCTATTAGCTGATGAAAATACAAAAAAAGAAATCGAAAGGAATATAGAATTCACTTTAGATAACACAATCTATGAATTTCGGGGCGATACTATTTATATGACCGACTTTATTAGAAATAAAATAGATTTAAAGAAGGGGATTTTTTTCCTAGAAGGAGATAAAATTAATGTAAACTACATAGATAAGATTGCATCGACAGCTTTTAGGTTAGTTAAAGTAACTGAAAATGAACTTGTTCTTGAGTTAGTTTATAGGGAAAACCCAAATAATATAAATGCGAGATTTGTTAAGATGAAGTGAATTTTCTTTCATTCTTAACCTTCAAACAAAGTGTTTACTCAATTTCTAATATGTGTATCCGCTTCACTGCACGTAAGGATGAAGAGCTGCAATAACCATCCGTTCAAACAGCTTTTCACCAAAATA
>NZ_JAKZAM010000037.1 GCF_022538055.1 Cognataquiflexum nitidum
CTGATTCACGCATTTTGTCCGTGTATAGGTTTACAATTTTGAATTAAATTGTGTCAACCTATTTCAGTACATGACCTTTTTCTGAGATCTTTCATCCTTCCCGAAAAATCGGGACAGGCTGTACCTCGGATTCAAGATGACGCAACACCAACCGTCATTCCTTTTCTGAACATTTTCTAAATGTTGGGGACTCAGAATGACGCGCCGTCAATCGTTATTCCCTTATCTGAACATTCGAAAAATATTAAAGACAAAGGATGAAGTCACGACAGCACAACCTTGAAACTTTCCAACCTTTTAATCTTTCAATTTTCCAATTTTTAATATTCTGCCAACTTCCTCAATTTCTCTTTAAACCTCCCCACCGGCAGAAAATTCTTTTCCAGACTTGGCGCAAAAGGAACCGGTGTATCCAAGCTTCCTTCCCGCATGACAGGGGCATCAAGAAATTCAAAGCAATTTTCCGAAATCCATGCCACTATCTCCGAACCTATTCCTCCTGTGAGGCAATCTTCCTGAAGGAAAATTACTTTTCCTGTTTTCCTGACGGTTTTTTCCACCGCCTCTTTGTCCCAAGGGAGTAAAGTCCGCAAATCCAAAATGTCTGCAGAAACATCCAATTCTTTCACCGCTGTTTTTGCCCAATGAACACCCATGCCGTAGGTGATGATACTGAGCGTCTCCCCTTCCTGTACCAAGTTGGCTTTGCCAACTTCGACGGTATAATAATCATCAGGAATGGCTTCCGAAATGGAGCGGTAAAGCGCCTTGTGCTCAAAGTACATGTAGGGATTCGGGTCTTCAAAAGCCGCATTAAGCAATCCCTTGGCATCATATGGATTGGAAGGATAGACGATTTTCAGTCCGGGAGTGTGGAAAAACCAGGCCTCGTTGGATTGGGAATGAAAAGGTCCTGCGGCTACTCCGGCACCTGTCGGCATGCGGACGACAACATCGGCATTTTGTCCCCATCGGTAATGGATTTTAGCCAAGTTGTTCACGATTTGATTGAATCCCACGGATACAAAATCCGCAAACTGCATTTCCACCATTGACTTATAACCTTTGATGGATAAGCCCAAAGCAGCACCGATGATGGCACTTTCGCAGAGCGGGGTATTGCGTACGCGGTCGGCGCCGAATTTATCTTTGAAACCATCCGTAATCTTAAATGCCCCACCATAAGTTCCGATGTCCTGACCCATGAGGATGAGGTTTGGATACTTTTCCATGGATTGGCGGAGTCCGTCGGCGATGGCGTCCAAGAAGCGTTTTTCGGTTTTCTGTTCTGATTTTGGGGTGATTACTTCCTGCTGAAATGGCGCATAGATATCTGCCATTTCCTCTTTGGTATCTGCAGTGACAGCTTCTTCGGTAAAGGCAAAATCCAATCCTTTATTGATCGCAGCTTTGATTTTTTTGTTGATTTTATCTTTGGCTTCCGAACTCAATATTCCTGATTCTTCCAAATACCTCTCGTAATTGTCCACCGGGTCTTTGAGCGCCCATGTTTCCATGAGTTCCTTGGGAACGTACTTGGTACCTGAAGCTTCTTCATGTCCACGCATCCGGAAGGTAATTGCTTCCAATAGGATCGGTCTTGGGTTTTGCCTGATATCTTCTGCCAATTTTTTGACAGTATCATAGACTGCCAAAACATTGTTTCCATCCACCCGAACAGCCTCCATACCGTACCCTGGTCCTTTTTCCGTAAAATATTTGAAAGCAAACTGCTCCTCACTTGGGGTGGAAAGTCCGTACCCGTTGTGCTCGACGACAAAGATTACCGGGAGTTTCCATACTGCGGCCACATTGAGCCCTTCATGAAAATCACCTTCCGAACTTGCCCCATCACCGGTAAAAACCAAGGTGACTTTGTTTTCCTTTGAAAGTGTATGGGCCAAACCGATGCCGTCTGCAATGGCCATCTGTGGACCGAGGTGTGAAATCATCCCGACGATATGGTGTTCGTTGGTACCAAAGTGAAAGGAACGGTCTCGGCCTTTGGTATAGCCCGATTTTTTACCCTGAAACTGTGCAAAAAGTTTTTCCAAAGGAAGATTTCTACCGGTAAATATCCCAAGATTTCGGTGCATCGGAAGGATGTATTCATCTTCCTGCAGGGCGTTGACTGCGCCGATGGAGATGGCTTCTTGTCCCCAACCGCTAAACCACTTGGAGATTTTACCCTGACGGAGAAGGATGAGCATTTTTTCTTCAATCCTTCTCGGCATCAACAGGGATTCATATAGATCCAATAAAGTCTTGTCAGAATACTCTTTTCTATCAAAAATCATTGCTTGCGCTTCGGTGCTTGGAATTGGCATGGGGTTTATGATTTAATATGTATGGACGCAATGATGCCAGTGAAAGCGATAATCCAAAATAATTTAATGTTGGACACTGAAATGTTCGGAACATCGGTCTTCCGACTTCGGTCTTCCGTCCCGACTGAAGTAGATTATTAGGTAACTGGCAAAGAAGCGTATATCTATTTAATTTGATGCCAAATTAGCTGAATTTAGCTTTCTCCCCAAGGTTTGGACAGAACTTATCTTGTACCAAATTGGGTTATGTTTACTTAAATCCAAATCTTTCATTCAATAAGCAAAGGAGGAAATATTTATGGTAGATATCCTGATCAAAAATATGGTTTGTCCGCGCTGCATCATGGCTGTTGAAAATGTCCTGAACCAACAAAAAATCGGGTTTGAAAAGGTAGAACTTGGGAAAGTAAGACTAAATGCTGAAATGGATAAAGCTACTTTTGAAGTCTTTGAAACCGAAATTGAAAAACTCGGCTTTGAAATCTTGAAAGATAGGGATGTGCAGCGCATAGAAAAGATCAAGAACCTGTTTACCCTGTTGTTTCAAAAAGAGGAATTACCTTCGGGCTTAAATATTTCCACCTATATCAATTCCCATATCCCGGAAGATTACAGCATGCTGAGTCACCTTTTTAGCAGTATGGAAGGAATTACGATTGAAAAATATTTTATCAGCCTCAAAATCGAAAAAGTAAAGGAGTGGCTTTTTTATGAAGAACTGACCTTGAGTGAAATGGCGTATAAATTGGATTACAGTTCCGTGCAGCACCTTTCTTCCCAATTTAAGAAAATCACGGGCATGACACCAAGTGAGTATAGGAAATTGAGGAAGGATGGAGGTAAGGAAGTTGGGGAGTAGGAAGGTGGGAAGTTAGGATGTAAGGAAGTATGGAAGGCAGAAGTAGGAGGGTGAGAGTTGGAAGGTTATTTGGAAGTGGGAGTTGGAAGTTGTCCATTGTCTCAGGGCTAAAAAGCGTGACCTTTGGAAGGAACTTTAGAATCTTTCAACTTTTTGACCTTAAAACCCATTTATTTCCAATTTTTCAATTTCCTGAAAAACATCAAGGGCGTCGATTCACATCGACGCCTAAAAGTAATGCAAGGTTAATGAAAAAGTTTTCGTTTGCTGTACGACTTCAAAAGTAGAAATAAACCTTTCCCCAAAAGGAAATCAGCCGTTAAGGATACTTTAATTTAAACCCAAATTAATCCTCAAAAATTAATATTTAAATAACATAAGGGATCCCGTCAATGGCCTTCCAAATCAAAATTGTCGATTATGATTTTTTTGAGCACATATTCTTTTAATTTAATGACTTGATAAAGAACACCTTTGTAAAAATAGTCGGAGCCTATGGTACTTTCTAAAATTTTGATAATTCTCCTGAGTTTGATTTTCAGCAATGATTTTGATCAGAAAGAAAGAAAAACCACAGTCGAGATCAAGGGAGATCAGTTTTACATCAATGGCAAGCCAACTTATCAGAATAGAGTTTGGAATGGCCAAAAGATTGAAGGATTATTGATGAATTCCAGGATGGTACAGGGGGTTTTTGATGACTTAAATCCTGAGACTGTATTTAATTGGGAATACCCGGATTCGGGAAAATGGGATCCTGAAAGAAACACAGATGAATTTATAGCCAATATGGAAGAATGGCGAAAACATGGGTTACTCTCATTCACGATCAATCTACAGGGTGGCAGCCCGTTTGGATATTCCCAAAGTCAACCTTGGTATAATTCGGCATTTACCGAAAAGGGCGAATTGAGGGAAGATTATATGGGGCGGTTAAAAAGGATCCTTGATAAAGCCGATGAACTAGGGATGGTTCCGATTGTGGGATATTTTTATTTTGGTCAGGATGAAAGATTACAAGACGAACAGGCTGTTATTGCGGCAGTGCAAAACACGACAGATTGGTTACAGGATGGTAGATACAGGAATGTGTTGATCGAAATAAACAATGAATGTGATGTCAATGCTTACGACCACGATATTTTAAAGCCTGAAAGAGTTCACGAATTGATTACGTTGGCCAAGAATATAGAAAAAAACGGGTTTAGATTTTATGTGAGTACAAGTTATAAGGGTGGTGCTATACCCAAGTCCAATGTAGTAAAAGTCTCTGATTTTATATTGCTACATGGAAATGGGGTAAGCAATCCGGATAGAATTGTGGAAATGGTTAAACAGACCAAAGAAGTAGAAGGGTATCAAAAAATGCCGATACTTTTTAACGAAGACGATCATTTTGATTTTGACAAAGACCAGAATAATTTCAAAGCTGCTGTGTCTGCCTATGCTTCATGGGGTCTGTTTGATTACCGCATGAAAGATGAGGGCTTTGAAGAGGGATATCAGAGTGTACCGGTTGATTGGGGAACCAATTCAGAGCGGAAAAAGGGATTTTTTAAGTTACTGAAGGAGATTACGGGATATTGAAATAAGACTTGGGAAATTCAGAATTAAGAATGATGAATTAATAATGACAAAGAAATAAAGTGGAAATAGGGCTTAAATAGAGTGGAAATACGGTTGAAATAAATTGATATATAGGGGGAGACCGGCTTTTCCTTTGAGATGTATATTTCCATCTATTTAGCCGGGAAACGAGAAACTAGAAGCAAGTCAAAGATTGAAATAAAGTGGAAATACGGTTGAAATAAATTGAAATAAAAAGGGAGACGGGTGTTAACCTTAGGAGGCATATTTCCATCTATTTCACGGAGTATATTTCGCAAAGCATATTTCACCTTATTTCACGAATCATCCAATCTTTGCGCCAACCTAATAACCTTGTAACCTTATAACTTTGTAATTTTTCAATTTTCCAATCTTACAATTTTTCAATTTTCCCAATCGGATCAAGAACCTGCAAATGGAGATCCGAAAATGCCAACAGCTAATTCGGCCCAAACCAAGAAAAAGACGATTAGAATTGCCCCGGAAATGAGAATCCTGTCTTGAAGGTGTTTGAAAGTCCTCAAGGCAAACTCGATTGACAATCCCATGATGAGAAGTAAAGTTCCCATTATAATAAAATCAAAAAGGTTCCAATCCACCTCATCGGTAAATTGCATGGCGACCAAGGGGATGAGTAAAAGGAAGATGATCGATGATAAGATCAATGTTAATCTTGAGTTTTTCATGGGTGCATGAGTTAGAATCGAATTTTATTGAATTAAAAGTACTTTGAAATACAAAGTAATCTGAAATTACATAAATCAACAAATATTCTGTCAATAATTTTAAACCTATCACTCCTCTAATTTTCTGATCTTTGAATTTCTCAATCTTTCAATCCTTCCCCCAACCTTGCAACCTCATAACCTTTTAATTTTTCAATCTTCCAATTTTCTAATTTTCCAATCTTTCAATCCTCCCTTTTTCCCCTACCTTTGCAGCCAAAGTAGGAAAAGCGTGAAAGCGAGAACATTAAAAAAAGACAAAGTCAATATCATCACCATGGGATGCTCCAAGAATCTGGTTGATTCCGAGGTGCTTTTGACACAATTGAGAGGAAACGGGATCAATGCATTCCACGAATCTGAAAATCAGGACAACAACATCGTCATCATCAACACTTGTGGCTTTATAGACAATGCCAAGCAGGAATCCATTGATACCATTCTACAATATGTGGATGCCAAAGAAAAGGGATTGGTGGACAAAGTATATGTGACCGGCTGCCTTTCTCAGCGGTACAAAGACGACCTCGAAAAGGAAATCCCGCAGGTGGATGCCTATTTTGGGACGAGAGACCTTCCTGCTTTGCTCAAAAAATTCAAAGCCGATTACAAGCATGAACTTGTAGGGGAGAGGTTGCTGACTCACAATGCCCATTATGCTTACATGAAAATTTCCGAGGGCTGCGACAGACCTTGTTCATTTTGTGCCATTCCGCTGATGCGTGGAGGCCATATTTCAAGACCTATCGAGGAATTGGTGAAAGAAGCCCAACACAAAGCCGCCAACGGAACCAAAGAATTGTTGCTGATTGCACAGGATTCGACCTATTACGGTTTGGATTTATACAGAAAGAGAAACCTTGCAGACCTGCTCAGAAACCTTTCTGATGTGCAAGGGATCGAATGGATCAGGCTGCATTATGCCTATCCGACAGGATTCCCTATGGATGTGATCGAAGTGATGAAGGAGCGATCAAATATCTGTAATTACCTTGACATCCCGCTTCAGCATGGTTCTACGTCGGTATTGAAGACCATGAGACGGGGCACAACCCGGGAAAAGCAGGAGGAATTGATCCATTCTATCCGTGACATCATCCCGGAAATTGCTATCAGGACAACCCTGATTGCCGGTCATCCGGGAGAGGGCGAAGCCGAGTTTCAGGAGATGGTGGATTTTGTCGAAAGGATGAAATTTGAGCGTTTAGGCGTATTTACCTATTCCCATGAAGAAAACACCCACGCCCACACAATGGAGGATATCATTCCACAGGAAGTGAAGCAGGCAAGGGCAAACCACCTGATGGAGATACAGGAGCAGATTTCATTTGACCTTAACCAAAACAAAATCGGTAAGGAATACAAGGTTTTAATTGACAAAAAAGAAAACGGATATTTTGTCGGGAGGACAGAATTTGACTCCATCGAGGTGGACAATGAAGTCCTGATCGATGCCTCCAAGCATTATTGCAGGGTAGGGGATTTTGTCAATGTCAAGGTAAGTGATGCCACGGAGTTTGATTTGTATGGGGATGTGATCTAAAGTTTTGAGTAAACTGTTTTTACCACAAAAGGCACAAAAGATCGATTTCTTTGGTGCCTTTTTTGTTTCATTGGATTTTCATTCCTCCTTTTTTTAACCAAACATTAATCCCAAAATCCTTATCAAATTTAAATTCTGTAGTAAATTGGTCAAAAATAGAACCCAATGAAAACCATCTTTACCATCTTCTTATTTCCCTTTTTGATCATGTCTGCTTCTGCCCAATTTACCTATGACCTCCAAGGCCACCGCGGCGCAAGGGGATTGATGCCTGAAAATACCATTCCGGCCATGATCAAAGCTTTGGATCTGGGAGCAACCACTTTGGAATTGGACTTGGCTGTCACCAAAGACGGGATTGTCATTGTCTCGCACGAACCTTATATGAATCCTGTGATCTGCCTGACCTCAGATGGAAAAGAGATTGCGGCAGGAGATAAGTCTCACAATATTTATCAGATGGACTTTGAAGAGGTAGTAAAATACGACTGTGGTAGCAAATTCCATTCTGGATTCCCAAAGCAGGTTAAGTTCCTTGTGAGCAAACCCAAACTCTCGGATCTGATCGATGTCGTCGAAAAATACGTGGCCGATATGGGTTTACCCAAGCCAAATTATAATATCGAGCTCAAAAGCGGCCCCGAGGGTGATGGGAGTTACCATCCTGCGCCAAAGGAATTCTCTGATATGGTACATAAAGTACTCGACGGAAAACTTGATTGGAGCAGGGTTACCATTCAATCCTTTGACTTTAGGGTTTTGCAATACATGCATCAGGCTTATCCCAAGGTGACTTTGGCCATGTTGGTGGAGACGGCAGCCAAACCCAACGAACAGCTGGCTGAGTTGGGATTTCAGCCTCAGATTTATTCGCCTTATTTTATTGCTTTGACCAAAGAGACGGTAGACCAACTCCATCAAAAAGGAATGAAAATCATCCCTTGGACTGTCAACACCACCGAACAGATGGAGCGTCTTTTGGAAATGGGAGTGGATGGGATAATTACCGATTATCCGAATCTTGCCCCGAGGCGGTAATTGTCAAAATGTATTCTCATATCCTGCTGGTAATTCTTTTCCAAAGTTGGGACAAAATCAAGAAAATCACCCTCTGACCAATCTGAACTTTGGAAAAGTTCATGGAATCTTCACTAACTGACCGATATTGGATTTCCTTTTCTCCTTTTTTTTCTGTTGTCTTACTCCCGACAAATGTTGTTTGTACCTGGGTGTAAATTTGACTTTGTTCCCATTTAATTTTCTTTAAATGAGGAATAGCTAAGCTAAAATCATTTCTGTTCCGTATATCTCCGGGATTGGATAATTTGTAACCTGATTCAGATAAAATGAAATTACTCTTTATAATCGGCCTTTTTCTCTTCAACCTTTCCTGTGGTTCCTCCGAACTCGGTCAAGCCAACTCCAAAGCACCTTCCCATCAGGCATTTGATGAGTTGCTCAAAAAGCATGTCAGCAAAGACGGGATTGTCAATTACAAGGGATTTATCCAAGACAAAGCCAAGCTAGACAAATACCTCGATCTCCTGAGCAACAATGCGCCGGACCGGACCCAATGGTCCAAAGAAGAGCAATTGGCCTATTGGATCAATGCTTACAATGCCTTTACGGTTAAGCTCATCGTCGATAATTACCCTGTCAAAAGTATTCAGGACCTACATCCCAAAGTAAAAATCCCCTTGATCAATACCGTTTGGCATATCAAATTTTTCAAAATAGGAGGGAAGGAAGCTTCTCTTGATGAGATCGAGCACAAGATTTTAAGGAAAGAATTTGAGGAGCCAAGAATCCATTTTGCGATCAACTGTGCATCTTTCTCTTGTCCTCCTTTGTTGAATGAAGCTTTTTTTCCTGAGAAAATTGACCAACAGCTAGATAAGGTGGCAAGAACATTTGTCAATGATACCCAAAGGAATAAAATCACCCCCGATAAGGTTGAGATTTCATCAATTTTTTCATGGTTCAAAGGTGACTTCACAAAAAATGGAAGCTTAATTGATTACCTTAACCAATATTCCACCATCAAAATCAAACCAAACGCCAAGGTCTCACACTTTGACTACGATTGGTCCCTCAATGAGTAAAGCAAATAGAAATATTGTCATCATCGGCAACGGTATCTCAGGTGTCACCTGTGCCCGGCATATCAGAAAAAAAGATGAATTCGCCCAAATAACCATCATTTCGGGGGAAACAGATCATTTTTTTTCCCGAACCGCCCTCATGTACATCTACATGGGCCACATGAAATATGAGCATACCAAACCTTACGAAGATTGGTTTTGGGACAAAAACAGAATCAACCTGAAAAGAGCTTGGGTAGAAAAAATCAATTTTGAGGAGAAGGCGCTTATTTTTTCAAATAAAGAATCCATGACTTACGATGTGTTGGTTTTGGCCACGGGCTCCAAACCAAATAAATTCGGTTGGCCGGGTCAAGACCTGGAAGGCGTGCAGGGCATGTATTCGTATCAGGACTTGGAACTTATGGAATCCAATACCAAAGATATCAGCAAGGCGGTCATTGTGGGTGGAGGATTGATCGGGATTGAGATGGCCGAAATGCTCAACAGCAGAAAGATTCCGGTGACATTTCTGGTGAGGGAAAAGAACTTTTGGGATAATATCCTGCCCTTGGAAGAATCCAAAATGATCAACCGCCATATTTTGGAACACCATATTGACCTGCGACTGGAAACAGAACTTGGAGAAATTATTGGAGATGCATCCGGAAAAGTGAAGGCAATCACTACCAAAACAGGAGAAAAAATTGATTGTCAATTTGTAGGATTGACTGTAGGTGTCAGTCCCAATATTGAATTTCTTCGAACCAAACCCTTGGAGAGTTCTGAAAATAATAAAACAATACAAACCAACAGAGGCATCATCGTGGACAGGTTTTTCAAAACCAATATTCCCGACGTCTATGCCATCGGCGACTGTGCAGAGTTCCAAGAAGCACCCGCCTCAGACCGGAAAAACATCGAACAGGTTTGGTACACAGGAAGAATGCACGGAGAAACACTTGCGTTCAACCTGACTTCAGACAAGCTTGTTCCCTACCAACCGGGTGTCTGGTTCAATTCCGCCAAATTTTTTGATATTGAATACCAAACCTATGGTTTTGTGCCTCCGGTTTGGTCTGAGGAATATGAAAGTTTGTATTGGGAAGATGATGGAGGGAAAATTGCGATCCGTTTTTTGTATGGGAAATCAAATATGAAAATCAAAGGAGTGAATGCTTTTGGCTGGAGGTTGCGGCATGATTATTTTGATAAGGCCATCTCTGATGGTTGGATGTTAGAAAAAGTGCTGACTCATTTGAATAAAGCAAGCTTCAATCCGGAGTTTTTCAAATCCCATCACAAGGCCGTCTTGGACCATTACAACAAGCAAAACGGGAAATCCTTGAAGATCCAAAAAATGTCTTTTATTCAAAAATTAATCGGGTCAAGAGCATGAAAACCATTCAAAAAATAGGACTTGTAATTTTTGTCTTTGGCCTGCTGTTGTTCACTCTCCTCCCTTTTTTCGGAACTTATCAGTTGGAAAAGGAAACCGTCGAGGGAAATGTCAAAGAAACGCATACTGAAAAGATGGTGGAAGTGCTTTCACCGATTTTTGGAAAAACCTATTCTTCAAATTTTGCTTTTATAAGTGATTTCAAAAGTTATTTCAATACCTATAATGACGGTTTGAAAGCAAATCAGGAATGGGACAAGGTGATTTGGGATGATTATGCTTTTGCATTGACCAAAGCTTCGTCTGCAGGACCTGTTTCTGAAAATCCATTTTTGTTTTTGGGGATCACTGTTCTGATAGGTGTTTTTGGAGCCTTGCTTTACATTCTTCCACTCTACCGTGGTCAAACAGAAGGCATCAAAAATGATGGGATTTTCTTTTCCTCGATGAAGTCAAAGGGGCTTTTGGGAATGATTACCGGCGCCTGGCTGATCCTGTTTTATATTGTGCTTTATTGGTTTCCCGAATACATTACCAACCTCGTCCTGATGGTCGATCCGATCAGTGTGGCGCTTTCCGGCAATCCGGCAAGTCAGTGGTTTTTGTATGGATTTATCTACACTTTGGCCATCATCGTGATGGGCATCAGGATGTTTAGAAAATACCGGGGCAATGCCTATCAGACCATCAGAACCACTTCAGTCATGTTTTTCCAATTGGCATTCGCCTTTTTGCTTCCTGAAATTTTGGTGTTGATGAACATGCCTTGGCATGACTTCAAAAATATTTGGCCTTTGGATTATTCCTTTTTCTATGAATACAGAATAGATGGAATGATCAGTTCCGGTGCTTTGGGAATGTTCATGTTGATCTGGGGGATCATTTTGATCGTGGTTGGTGTACCCTTATTCACATATTTTTATGGCAAAAGGTGGTATTGCTCGTGGGTTTGCGGCTGTGGTGGATTGGCAGAGACTTTGGGTGACCCTTACCGTCAGCTATCCGACAAAACTGTCAAAGCATGGAAAATTGAGCGCTACCTTATTCACGGCGTTTTGGGTTTTGCAGTGGTTTCGACTGCACTGACCATCATTAATTATTTTACTGGATTTGCCATTTTGGGACATGCAACAGATCAGCTGCACAGTATTTATGGCTTTGCTATTGGTTCGGCTTTTGCAGGAGTCATCGGAACAGGATTTTATCCCTTGATGGGTAACAGGGTTTGGTGTAGATTTGGGTGCCCATTGGCAGCATACCTTGGATTGGTGCAGCGCTTCAAATCCCGGTTCCGAATCACTACCAATGGCGGGCAATGCATCTCCTGCGGCAATTGCTCCACCTATTGTGAAATGGGCATTGATGTGAGGTGGTATGCCCAAAGAGGTCAAAATATTGTCCGATCTTCCTGCGTTGGCTGCGGTGTATGTTCCGCAGTATGTCCAAGGGGAGTGTTAAAACTTGAAAATGGCGATGAGGATGGCAGAATCAACGAAATGCCTATCATCATCGGCAATAAATCCATCACTGTAAAAGCTTAATGATCTTCATTTATTTCTTTTTGGGAATATACATTCTGGCAATGCTGTTCATTCTTTTTTACAGTTTTGCTCAGGCACATTTGCTGTATTATTTTTTTCAATTCAAAAAGAATCCAAATATATCAATGGAACCCGCAGCCAAAGATTTACCTAAAGTGACCGTACAGCTTCCTATCTATAATGAAATGTATGTAGTAGAAAGGTTGATTGATGCAGTTTCCAAATTTCGCTATCCTTCCGACAAAATAGAGATCCAGATATTGGACGACAGTACCGACGAAACTTCCCAGATCATCAGGCGCAAGTTGAAAGAATTTCCTGATGTAAATTTCAAATATATCCATCGGATAGACCGAAAAGGGTACAAAGCAGGTGCTTTGAGAGAGGGAATGGAAGTGGCTGAAGGTGAATTTATAGCGATTTTTGATGCTGATTTTGTTCCGGATCCAGATTTTCTGATGAAGACCATCGGGCATTTTCATGACGAAAAAGTAGGCATGGTACAGACGAGGTGGACACATTTGAATGAGGAATATTCTGTATTGACCCGCTTGCAGGCTTTTGCTTTGGATGCCCATTTTATGGTGGAGCAGATGGGGAGAAACGGGCAGCATGCATTTATCAATTTCAATGGTACTGGAGGGATCTGGAGAAAAAGCTGTATCCTCGATGCCGGCAATTGGCACGATGATACCCTGACAGAAGACCTAGACCTGAGTTACCGTGCCCAACAAAAAGGATGGAAATTTACCTACCGACCTGATATCAAATCCCCTGCAGAGCTTCCGCCCGTGATGTCGGCGATCAAATCCCAGCAATTCCGTTGGACCAAAGGTGGCGCCGAATGCGCAGTGAAGCATCTTGGGGATGTACTTTCCAAAAAGCTTCCGTTCAAAACCAAACTACATGCAACTGCCCATTTGCTCAATGCGGTGATATTCATTGCGGTATTATTGGTAAGTCTTAGCAGCATTCCGATTTGGTGGGCTTTCCATCAGGAATATATTCCGGAAAGTTATTTTCAGGGAGCAGCGGTATTTTTTGTTGGATTTGTGATCATAGCTTTGGTTTACTTCTTTGCAAATTTGAGTTTGGTGGATTATTCATGGAAAGTAATCGGGAGATTTCTTTGGGAGTTGCCCCTGTTTCTGGCTGTATCGATGGGACTTGCTCTGCACAATGCACAGGCAGTTTGGGAAGGGTTGACAGGAAAACGGTCTCCTTTCATCCGTACTCCGAAATACAACCTGGAGAAAAGCCAAAAATCATGGACAAAGAATATTTACAATCAGATCAAAATACCTTTCACAACCTACATTGAAGGGCTTTTAGCGGTAATTTTCTTGATAATGGTAATATTATCGATTCACTTCCAAACCTATGAGATGTTGGTTTTTCACATGATGCTGACTTTTGGCTATTCTGTGGTTTTCATTGAGTCACTGAAAAGTTATAGGCTAAAATAATCCCAAATTTCACAAGGACTGTCAGAAGTTCCCATCCAATTTCATCCAAAAATCAATGTCCTTAAATTCAACCCTAAAAGCGCAACATAAACCATTCCCGATTATCGACGTGTTGATTCCGGCCAATAATGAAGAAGGTTCGATCGGAAAAGTAATCCAAGACATTCCCAAGTCAGTAAGGCATGTCATAGTCGTCAACAATAATTCCAAGGACAATACCCGCCAAGTGGCAGAGAAAGCAGGGGCAATTGTTTTGTATGAGCCTGTAATGGGTTATGGAAAAGCATGTTTGACGGGGATGTCTTATTTGACCAGTTTGGATGAGGAACCAGATATCTTGGTTTTTTTGGATGGCGATTACAGTGATTATCCCGAACAGCTGCTTGCTGTCATTGATCCTATTTTAAAGCAAGATTATGATATGGTGATAGGTTCGAGGGCTAGGGGAAATAGAGAAAGTGGCTCTATGACTTTTCCTCAGGTATTCGGCAATTGGTTGGCCACTAGTTTGATGGGAGTCATTTACAAAACAGACTATTCCGATTTGGGTCCGTTCAGGGCCATCAAATGGGACAAGTTGAAGGGCTTGGGGATGGTAGATCAGAACTACGGTTGGACCATTGAGATGCAGATCAAAGCTGCCAAAGCAGGATTGAAAACGACTGAAATTCCGGTGGATTACCGAAAAAGAATCGGAGTATCAAAAGTAAGCGGAACCATCAAAGGCGTAATCGGGGCAGGGTATAAGATTTTGTGGACTATATGGAGGTATAGGTAGGGGATGGGGTGTTTAGGAAATAATCACTTTATTAAGACATAGAATGGGATATTATAAGAGGCTACATTTCCTTGACCATCGTAAGCAAATACAAAAATTCTGTAAGGGCCTTCTTCGTTAGGTGCCTGAAATTTTATTTTTTTTCCATTATTCTCTTGAATAAGATGTTGCATGTTATAATTAGCTTCAATTGGTTCTAATAAATAATATTCTTCCCTTCTGATTTCCCATCTAAAGGAAATAGAGTCTTCTTCAAAATCAAATGCGTTTACTTGGGCTGAATATCCTTGATTTCCTGTTAGGTATACATTATCAGAAACGGGTCCTTGGGTTGTTTCAATAAATAAGTCCGTGATTTGTGTTGCTGTATTTTTTGTATTTTTCCCTGACCATGCATTTTGTAGAAAATGAACAGATTCAGTTTCAGCACCATCCTCAGAAAACAAGCTAAACCATGTGTGTGTGGCTTCATGCTTTGATCCCCAATAGAAAGCATAGCTACCTATATATAAGCTCGTATCTTTTTCCATTGTGTCCCAATATTTTTCCATTAATTCCCGCTTTTCAGAATTTTTCAGTTCTTTTGGAGCCCCCCACTCAGTGTCAGTAACTGACCAGTGGCCAATAGCCCCCCATTCTGATAGCATATAAGCCTTGCCCCAACCTCTTTTTCCATAGATATTGTCATACATTTTATCAAATGAGTTAAATGCATTGAAACCCATGATGTCAATGTGTGAAAGTATGTATTTGTAGGAAAAAATTCTATTTGGTTTCATGGTAACGTCTACAGCCGTCATGGTAGGGTGGTTTGGGTCCACCTCTTTAATCATTTTGGCAATTTTATTGATAATATAAAATACAATAATTCTTTTTCCCCCGCCGTATTCTGCCACTTCATTTCCAACTCCCCACATCAGCAATGCCGGGTGATTTTTATATTTTTCAACAAATGGTCTTAATTCATCTATTTTTTTATCAACCTCCCAAAATTTCCAGTAACTAAAATCATTTCCCCATGCTGGTCTGCCGATTTCTAAACCTAGGGTGACTGTCAATCCCAATCTGTGGGCCGAATCCAAAATGCTATCCGCATCATGAAGACTCCAAGTTCTGATTGAATTCCCTCCATACATTGCTAATTTATCTAGATGGTCCGTTCCTGCAGCACCTTTGATGAAGTAAGGTTGTCCATTTCGAAATAGTTGGGCTTTTCCATCTTGATACCTTACTTCAACTGTTGGTTTATTTATTTCATTTTGACCATTGTTGCAGGAGGAAACAAGGATCAAACAAATCAAAAAAAAAGTTATTTTTGTCATTTCTTATAAATATGTCATGTAATCGATTTGGAAATTTAGGATATTTAAATTTAAAGAAATACTTTTTGCTTGTTGTTGATAATATTTATACGAGTATCCGCAAAATTGCACGCTGGGCTATAGAAGGTTGTATCGAATGCGGATACTCGTCCACAGACGATAGTCCACTGTTCACTTGGTGTTTAATGGCTCCTACCAACAAATTATTGTTTGGCTACGTGCAAGAAAGCGGATACACATAATATTTTAATTACCTGATAGAATAAATTAAAAACACTTACTCTTTTCAAACTGATAATCACCTCAAAATAGGACATGGATCGAAAGTCGCGCTCAGGAAAATTGATTTTAGTTTTCTGTATTTTTTCATTGATAATTTTCCTTTATGGCTTTGGTACTGAAGTAGGGAAGGGTCAAAGAGTGCTTTATTACTTGCTTACCATTTCCTTATTTTTCAAATTATTAAAAGTGGGATTTGAGTGGTACCATTTTGCAGGATTGCCCACACTTCGAAATACCTCAGAAAAACCCAAATTACCTTCAAGGCAATTGTCTGTTGATATGCTCACCACTTTCTACCCGGGTGAGCCATACGATATGTTGGAGAATACCTTAAGGGCCTTGGTATCAGTAAAATATCCCCATACCACCTATCTTTGTGATGAAGGAGATGATGCTTATGTAAAAAAACTCTGTAGTGAATTGGGTGTAATACATGTCACCCGAAAAACCCATGAAAACGCCAAAGCAGGGAACATCAATAACGCCCTTAAACAGGCCACCGGTGAAATTTGCGTTATTTTAGATCCTGACCATGCACCCTATCCTGAATTTTTAGATTATGTTTTGCACTATTTCGATGACCCAGAAATAGGATATGTACAGGTCGTTCAATCTTATGGTAACCAAAAAGAATCTTTTATCGCCCAAGGAGCAGCAGAACAAACCTACATGTTTTATGGACCTTATATGCAAGCGATGGGAGAATATGGTACCGCACAAGCTATTGGGGCCAATTGCACTTTTAGAAGGGAAGCACTTGACTCCATCGGAGGACATGCGCCGGGGCTGACTGAGGACATGCACACCTCCATGTTGCTGCATGCAAAAGGTTGGAAGTCTGTATATGAACCTGTGATTTTGTCGCGAGGACAGGTTCCAAGCAGTATTTCAGCTTATTACAAACAACAAATAAAGTGGAGTAGGGGAACATTTGACTTATGGTTCAATCTTTACCCTAAGCTTTTTTCGAAATTCAACTGGAGACAAAAGTTACATTATGGGCTACTTCCTATTTATTATTTGTTTGGACTAATTGGAGTAATCGATTTTGTAGTTCCGGTATATTCCTTGTTTACAGGGGAATACCCTTGGTTAATGGACCCCAAAGTGTTCTTTGTTTTTTTTACACCTTTTTTTCTTATGAATTTAATTTATAGGTTTTATTCCCAAGGATGGCTTAATCACCAAGAGGAAAAAGGAATACATTTGATGGGAGGGATTTTAAGGGTTGGAACTTGGTGGATATTTATCATCGGCTTTGTTTATACCTTATTAAATATTAAAGTACCTTACATTCCTACACCAAAGGAACATACCACCAAGAGGGAGTTTTTATTGGGGTTACCTAACCTCGTTGTGGCTGTTGTTTCGATTTTGGCTGTTGCCTATGGATTATCCACAGATTGGCAACCTTACAGCATGTTGATGGCACTATTTGCTTCTATAAATGCAGGAGTTTTATTAATAGCTTTTGCCATAGGACAATCTACTTGGGTCTACCACTCAAAAAGTTCCGTTAATAAGTTCAGAGAAGCATTGACAATTCAAAAAAAGAACCTGTCATACCTTAAGCTGAGCAGGCTGGCATTTCCTTTCGTCTTGGTGATCATGTTTTTTGCTGCTTTTTATTTTATAATTTCCACATCGAAAATCGGGAGTGATGAATATCTTGATCCGAAAATAAAATCACCAATTGAAAAAGATTTTGGGGGCTTCTATTCTGGAATTTACGACCCACATTTTGACATTCATGCAGATATCGCTTTGATCAATGATCTGGAAACCAAGTCAGGCAAAAAATGGTCCATCATTTCTTCCTATGTTGCTTGGGGAGATGACCCACTTCCAAAAGAAAAATGGCAGAAAATTATATCTCATGGTGCTATCCCTATGGTAACTTGGGAGCCTTGGTCTAATCTATTTGAAGAATATGCAGAAGTTGAAGACTTAAAAAACAACCGTAAGATCTTTAAGTATATTATTGAAGGTTATTTTGATAAGTATATCGATGAGATGGCAATAACCTTAAGAGACCTCAATTCGCCGGTTTTTTTAAGATTTGCACATGAAATGGAAAACCCCATGTATGCCTGGTCAAAGTCAGGTGAAAACACCCCCGAAGATTTTGTGGAGGCATGGAAGTATGTCCATTATCGGTTTGAAAGATTGGGGGCTCATAATGTCTCGTGGGTATGGAGCCCATGGTCAGTGGAAGGTTTTGGGTACTATTTTCCCTTCGGGAATGACAGTTCTGTCAATCAATATGTGGATTGGATAGGATTGACAGCTCTGAATTATGGAATGGCATCAGAGGAAAAATCCTCAAGGTCTTTTGAAGAGATATACCTGCCTTTCAAAAAAGAAATACAAGAAAAAGGCTTGGAACTTCCGGTGATGCTGGCGGAATTTGGCTCGACTTCCTATGGCGAAAATGGAAGAGAATGGGTGGATAAATCGTTAAAAATCATCCAAGACCAACACCCTGAAGTCAAGTCTATAGTCTATTTTTATAGCGATTTGGATAAAAATTGGATTACACCTTGGCGTCCATCAGATAAAGCAGAATATATCGAATGGACTTATGATTTAAGTGGAATTGGTGGGTCTTTGGAATTATTTGATTTATTGAAAGAAAGGAATTATCTGGTTGAGTCAAATAATGATCCAGATGTAGATTTTTTCCCTAAAATGTTAAAAATTGAGAATGGGAACCACAGGCTTTTGGTCGATGGTAAGCCATTCTATATAAAAGGAATTGGGTATAATTCAGGTCACGATTGGGAAGAGGGATTTAATCCATTGTCAAGAAAACAATTAGATACCGATTTCAGATTGATCAAAGAAATGGGAGCTAACACTATCAGAAGATATGAACCCGGTATTTATGACAGAAATATCCTTGATGCAGCCCAAAACCATGATTTGAAAGTAATGTTTGGGTTTTGGTTTGACCCAAAAGTAGATTTCTTAAAGGATAAAAATGCCCTAAAAGCATATGAGAAGAAAGTGTTGTCGCAAGTCCGAAATCACAAAAATGATAGAAGTATCATTGGCTGGAACATAGGAAACGAAACATGGGGATTGTTAAAAAAACACTATGCACAACCTTACCTGACCTTGGTGAGAAGGAGCTATTTAGAGTTTTTAGATGATTTGGCAATAAAAATAAAACAAATTGACCCCGACAGACCAGTTTTCTCTTCTGAGGAACATGACAATGAAAGACTGATTGGAGCCATTTCTCAATACAGAGCTTACGCACCACATATTGATGTGATAGGGGTCAACTCTTATTATGAGGAAAACATCAGTCGGCTTGATTCAATAATGGGGGTCTTTTATCCTGGAAAACCCTATACAATTACAGAATTTGGTCCTAAAGGATATTGGAACAAAGAATTGGGAGATTATTGGAATGACAGTTTGTTGATAGAAAATTCTTCTTTGAGTAAAGCTGAATGGTATAGAAAACAGTGGGGTGAATATATTGACCGACATCAGGGGAAAAACCTAGGTGGCATTGCATTCAGTTGGCGTGACCGATACGAAGGCACTGCCACATGGTATGGTTTGACTGATTATAAAGGAAGATTAAAGCCCTCTTATTATTATCTTCAGGGTGTTTGGCTTGAGGATAATCAATTGTCCTTAACATTTCCTGATATTTCGATAGTAGGTCATTGGAATATTTTAAGTCCCGGAGAAACCGTTTGGCTTTCAGCTGCAATTACAAATGGATATGTAAAAGATCTAGAATATAATTGGGAAGTTTATGATGAGAATTGGAAAAAAAGCAGTCCAATTATTAATACCAAGTTGGACGGGAAGTTTGTGGAGATTAAAATACCTTCCAAAAAATCAAGAATTTATGTGTATGCTGTAGATCCTAAAGGCAATGTAATTTCTGCATCAAGGCCTCTTTTGGTGAAAGCAAAATAAATTTATCAGTAAATGTCTTAAATCTTCCATGTATTGAATTTTAAAATCCTTTTTTTGGACTTGCGATTTTCGAATAGATGTTAGTTTAATCTCTAGACAAAACAACTTTTAATTTTGCAAATCAAGGTTTTCTTGATTTTATGAGGTATGTTAGTTACATTTCGAGATGAACATATAGGTTCTAACCCGATTTCCGCCAATCAGAATTTTAATATTGTGATTATTAATAAAGGAGATTATTGTTTTGACGTTTTACTTTTTTAAAAAAGAATGATGAAAGTTGAAAAACACAAATGGAATTTTCCACTATCTGTCCCAAAAAAGGGGATTAAAAAAGGAATAAAATTATTTATTGGTAAAGCTGCTTTGCTTTTACAGCCCCCGTTGAGAGAAAAGTTATTGTCGGGCATGCATCCAAAAAACAGAATTGAAAGATTAGCACTTGCTACTTTGGTTTTTAATCTAGGAAAAAAAGGTAGTCAAGATGAACTGGCACAGTTGCACCGGAAATTATGGGAAAACCCGGAAGCTTTTCAGTTTTACGATTGGTCTGATAAAAGATTTGATTCTTGGTTTGGAACAGTAAAAGAAAAAATTGATAGAATCTACCAACAATTTTTTGAGATCGGGATAAAAAATAGAATTGTTGAAATTGGATGTGGTTCTGGGAAAATTTTAAAGCATCTTCATGAAAACCATAATTTTGAAAAATTAATTGGATTGGACATCAATCAATCTTTAATCGAATTTAATAAGTCTGGTTTTCAAGAGTATCCAAGGTTAGAATTTGAAGCTGGCGATGCAGTAACTTGGATAGCGCAAAACCATAAGTCAAATACAGTTTACATGACTTTTGGAGGAGTATTGGAATATTTCACAGAAAATGAATTGCTAGCTTTGTTTCAATCCATAAAGAAAGGAAGCCCTTCTGCCATTTTGTTTTTTGAACCTCTGGCAGAGAATTTTGACCCAAATCTTGAGCCCGGTTCGCGTATCTTTGGTTCAGAATTGAGTTTTAGCCATCCTTACACCAAGTTCGCAAAAGAAAATGGAATGGAAATCATAAACAGCGAGATAATGGAAATCGGAAGCTTCCGATTCTTACTTTTGGGAGCTTATTTTAGGTAATTTAAACTCATGCGTTTCTAAAAAGAAAGACATTTTATTGGTATGAATTAAGTTTTAATCCCTAAGTTTAAGAGAGAGTTTTTTTGCCCCTTCCTTATTCAAATGGTCAGAATCATAGAAGTCACTTTCTAGAAATGATATGTCACCAGAAAAATCCATCAAAATACAATTGGGGTATTTGATTTGAAGGTATTGTAAAAATTCTTTTGTTTTTTTTACCTGCTCCTCATTTCTTCTTTCAAAATAACTTTTATGAATGGGGGGAATGAGTAGAATCAGTTCAACTTCTTTTTTATAGCAAATCTTCGTTATTTCCTCCAAATAATTTTTGTTTGGTTCAAAAAACTCAGAGTTTGGAGTCGTATGCCAAAAGATACTGAGTTTTGCAGTTTTTTCAATATCTCGTTCCGGACTGTTTTGATAATCAGTTCCCCATCCCAAATCAGATATTTTTAAGACATTTCCTTTTTTAATGAAGTGCAAATTGAAATCCTCCAAATTCCATTTTAACATCTTTGAAAGAATGAAGTAATGGAATTTAAAATGATCGGAAGAAATTTGAAATCCAAAATCTCTGTAATAATGAGTTAATCTCCAGCTTTCAGGTGTGTGACCCAAGTCAAAAAAAAGGGTTGGATATCCAATAGGTATAACTACTTTATTTAAGCTTGGCATTTTTTCAATATACCGATCCAAAATTTTCAGATCATATTGAAGGCTTTGAGCAGGGTTTGCGGCATTAAATGCTTTCTCTTTCCAATATATAGGATCCAAATTATAATAGGCATGAGAACTTCCTAAAATCAAAGTCTCAAGTTCCTCTGCATGAGTGTCTAGGTAGTTTTTTTTATATACATATGAATTTGGAATTTGCCTCAGCGCCATTTCAAGCAGGGCTGCAGTTACAAAAAGAGGCATTAGAAAAATTAAAGCAAGTTTGATAAATTTTTTCATAGCCTAAAATTGAAAATAAATGAAATCCTGCTTTGGAGCTGCGAAGTAAAAAATGCAAAATACCAACCCATAATAAAAGGCAATTCTAAAGGGTTTCTTCCAATTCAACCCTGTTTTTTCGATAGCATATTTATTTTCTCTACCAATCCATTCCAAAATCATGAAAACTACGACCATCACTAAAACTCCCAAAGATTTTTTTACTCCCGAATAGTCAGGCATCTCAAATAGGCTTAAGGAAAAAATCCCTCTCAGAAAGGAAAAGGCATGAGGTAAATCATCAGCCCTAAAAAAAATAATTCCCAACAAAACACAACTGTTGAAAACAATCATCTGTCTAATCTCTTTTAGGTTTGGGAAAATTCTTCCTTTGGCTATCACTTCTTTAAAATTTCCACTTCTTTTCGAAAGGAAAAGAGGGAGGAAGAATAAAGCATTGAGTAACCCAAAAAATATAAATGTCCATTTTGGACCATGCCAAAATCCGATAAGAAGGAAAAGCACTACGTTGTTTCTGATTGTAATCAAAGGCCTTGATCTTAGCTTATTTCCCCCCATTGGAAAATATACATAATCTCTAAACCATGTTGAAAGCGATATGTGCCATCTTTTCCAAAATTCTGCCACATTTCTGGAGAAATATGGAAAAGCAAAATTTTGACTTAATCTAAACCCAAATAATCTTGCGGTTCCAATCGCAATATCAGAATAACCTGAAAAGTCTCCATAAATCTGTATCATAAAAAAGAAACTTCCTAAAAGCAAACTGCTGCCGTTCAAATCGCCGGAATTGAAAAAAATCTGATTTGCAAAATAGGCACAGTTATCAGCAATTACCATTTTTTTGACTAGCCCCCATAGGATTTGCCTCATTCCATCTACCGCGTTTTCGTAAACAAACTTTCTTGGTTTAAGAAACTGTGGTAACAAGTTCGAAGCCCTTTCAATAGGTCCTGCTACTAGCTGCGGGAAAAAACTTACATATGCTGAAAAAGCAATCAGATCATTTGTAGGTACCATCTTTCGTCGGTAAACATCGATGGTATAACTCATAGTTTGGAATGTATAGAAGCTGATTCCTACAGGCAAAATCAAATCCAATCCACGCGCATGAATTGGATTCCCAAAAAACGTGAATGCAGCAATAAAATTTTCAAGAAAGAACTGGTGGTATTTGAAAAAGCCCAGCAATCCCAAATTTACAGTCAAGCTTATCCAAAGATAGGTTTTCCTTCTTATTGTATTTTCTTCCTTGCCCAAAGCACGGCCAACAAAATAATCAACTAGAAGGCTGATAATAATTAAAAAAAGAAACCTCCAATCCCACCAACCATAAAAAACAAAACTACTAGCCACAACAAGAAAATTTTGAACACGCAGATTGTAATTGGTTACAAACCAATAAATGGTAAAAACCAATGGTAAAAAAATTGCAAAATCAATGGAATTAAAAAGCATTATGTCAAACCTTAATTAAAAACAAAAGATTTATTTGATTATTCAGAATTTATTATTAGTACAATAGGGTGATCAAGGTTGATTTTTCCTAAGACAAAAATATTCATACTTAGTTCAAATCAAAACTATTTTCACTTTGCGCCTACATAATTATTATGTACTCGATTCAATTACTGCGTAATTTGTGCTTTCTTAAGGATTACCCAATACTTTTCCTATTGCTATAAAATCATGTCAGTAATCGCCATTTTTGTTTCATGATTTTTTTGAAACAATCCGAATGTGTTTTTTAACTTGAATTTCCTTTAAATATTATATGCATTTACGCAATGATGCCGGTAAATAGGATATCCCATTTTTAATTCATGTATGAGGACTTAAAGGCCCAAAACATCCCTGTCCGAGGGCATGCGGGGTAGTCCGACTTCGTCCTGATGCCTCCGGACCCGTCCTGAATAAAGAGGGAATATAGGGTCAGTGGCAATGAAGTGTAAATCCATTAAATATTATCAAAAAAGAAAGCTTTATTGTGTTTTATTAAATTATTTTTAAATTGCAGTCAGTTTTTAAATCTTAAGTCACCCAATCAAAATTTAAAAACCAAACACTCGCAGGTTCTTACGTTTTTTTTGAAACAAGTTAGATTCCTTCATTTTGTCAATTAGTTTATTGTCAGGCTTATAAAAATCACAAATTATAAGGGCTCTCCTTACACAATATTTTATTATTTTATCTATCATCTATCTCGAATATAAAATGTGCGCTGAATTAATTCATAAAGGTTTTGAAAAGGCAGCCTTAAGTTATCCAAACCACTTTGCCGTTATTTTTGGAAATGAAAAAATCACGTATGCCCAGTTGGATAGGGAAGCCGAATCAGTTGCAAACCACTTAAATCAAGCTGCAAAAGGGGAAAGAATAATTGGGGTTTGTTCAAAAAAATCTATTCAAACAATTATTCATTTATTGGCAATTTTAAAATCAGGCAAAGCTTTTATGCCAATTGATCCTGATTATCCTATTGAAAGGCAAAAGTACATGATTGAAATTTCAGGATTGAAAATCATGATGGATGATGGTACTTATTCCAAACATTGGAAAGGACTGGGTCTTGTTTCTCATGGTGAATTGTCCTCTTTGTTGCCCCATAATACTCAAACAATTGATTTTGATACAGCTGTAGTTTTGTTTACATCTGGGAGCACCGGTAATCCCAAAGGTGTGGTTTTAGGTCATAAAGGATTGTGTAATAACATTGGCTTCCAATGTAAATATCCTTGGAACAGTTGTGGGGTTAAGACCCTTCAATATGCCCACTTGGCATTTGATGGGGCTATTTTGGAAATTTTTTCATCATTATGGTCAGGAGGGGAATTACATTTGATTGATGAAGAAAAACGTCTTGATAACTTAGGATTACTTGAATACCTTATCCAAAACAAAATCAATCGGGTTTTTTTACCAAATGTCGCACTTCAAACTTTGATTGAAGAATCTTTGGAACTTTCCTGCTTTCCGCTAAGCTTGACTGAAATTACTACAGCCGGTGAAGTGCTTAAGATTACAGACAAAATCAGACGTTTTTTTAAGAACCTTCCTGAAACTGTTTTAAAAAATGCATATGGCCCAACAGAGGCATCCGTCTGTGTAACAGAACTGGTTCTGGAAGGTGATCCCTTTCTATGGGAAGAAATTCCTTCCATTGGGAGTAAAATAGAAGGAGTAGAACTTTGGGTTTTAAACGGTGATCTATTCCCTGTCAAAGAAGGGGAAGTGGGAGATTTATATATTTCAGGAGAATGTTTGGCCAAAGGTTATATAAACAGAAAGGATCTTTCTGATGAAAAATTTTTCTATTGGGAATCTCCAAAGGAAGAAATCATTAGAATTTACCATACCGGAGATTTAGCTATTAAAGATAAGGAGGGTACATACAGATTCAAAGGAAGAAAAGATGATCAAGTCAAAATAAGAGGCAATCGGGTAGAGTTGGGGGAGGTTGAAATAGCCCTTTCAAAAATCCCGGGAATAAAGCAGGCCGTGGTAAAACCACAAATTGATAAATTTGGACAGAAATTTCTTTCTGGATACTTGGAAACAGGGTTTGTAGGAGCTTTGGATTTGTTTTTTGTCAAAAAGCAACTCAAAGAGATATTGCCTGATTATATGATTCCTGATTTCATGATGGAAGTAGAAAAGATGCCTAAAACCAGTTCTGGTAAAATTGACAAACAAGCACTTCCAAAACCGGAATACAAGAGACCCGAATGGGCAGGAACTTTGGTACTTCCCGTTACACCTGTTGAAAAAAACATTTTAAATATCCTTAAGGAGATATTGTTTCATAATGAGCTTAGTGTAACAGATAATTTCTTTGAGTTTGGTGGCAATTCAATTAAAGCCCAAAATGCTATCGCCCAATTACGGAAACAGTATAATTATAAAATCTCAATTGCAGGTTTTTTCCAAAATCCCACGTCTAGGTTATTATCTGAATATTTATTAAAAGAAAAAAACACCATAGAGTCAGATTTGATTTTTTTTGAAAAAAAAGAATCGTCCTTGTTTGGAATAACCCGTGGAGCTATTGTCTAAAAGTATTATGATCTTCTTTTATCTTATTAACCATTACAAAATATGTTAGTATCTAAAAATAATTCGCATAAAAATCTATCACATCTATGTTAATTTAAATTAACTCGAAGTAATATCATGTAAATGCCTGGGTAAGGAAATAGATATCATAAAAATAGAAGGTGGAGGTTACATTATCGGACAAAATCTTGTTCGGATTTATTCCCAAACATTCTGGTGACTACTCCAAAATCCCAGTTTTAAAGAATTATTCCCTAACTCCTGACAAGGTTGAAGGACTCTGAATGTTGCCTAACTTCAATAACCTGTTGTTCTGAGTGTTAAGTTTATTTTGATTTAAACTTTTGATGATCGTAATGATAAAAAGTATAAATCGGTTTGATTAATAAGAAAATTTAGAAAAAAATTTAGATTTTTGAACTAATTTTAAAAAAGATTATTGATTCATGTGGATTAGATGTACTCGCGCTATTGTTTTGTTAGAGATTGGTATATAAAAATTTAGAAAAATCTATAATACTAAATTAAACAAATAAGTCTGTTTAGAATACAAAAAAAAATATTTTACATACAAAAAATTGCATTTAAACAAAAAAATTATATTTTCGCTTTTGCAATTACATAAAGTGCCGGAAAAAAAATTGATTATTTTTAATGAATGGAAATATGTCTGAAATAGGAAGTTTAATAGAGCTTTTTAAGCTAAAGGCGAGGGAAAACCCGAAGCAAACAGCTGTCGTTTTTGATAAGTCTTCAGCCACCTTTTCTGAATTGGATTTGCTTTCAGACAAATTGGCAATTGAAATCGTTCAACGGTCAACAAACCAACAAATCATTGGAATAAGTACGACGCGTTCAATTTCTATGATTGTAGGGGTTCTTGCAATATTAAAAGCAGGAAAAACCTATATGCCTATAGACCCTACTTATCCAAAAGAAAGGCATGAAAATATGCTTGAAATTTCTGAGGCTAATACCATTTTGGCGGATGATTCAGAAAAAGACTTTTGGGTAACACTGGGACTCAATGTGATAACCTATCAATCGAATTCAACGAATAGTTCAATTAAGCTTCCCTCAGCTAACCAAGAGGTATATGCTGTTTTCTTTACATCGGGTTCTACCGGGAAACCCAAAGGTGTAATGGTTACAATGCAAGGGGGCCTTGAGTTGATACAATATAAACTAAAAACTTCACGGGCTGCAGGTGTTGGCATAAAGACGCTTCAATTTTGCCATTTAGGATTTGATATCTCAGTCAAAGAGATTTTTGTTTCTCTTTGTTCAGGAGGTGAACTTCACCTAATCGAAGAGAAAAATAGGTTAGATGCCTATTTTATGGTCAATTATGTACAAGAACAAGGAATCAATACCCTATTCCTACCAAATGTTTCGCTACAGTATTTTACCAATACCGCAGTGGTATCTGGAATTTTCCCTTCTAGTCTAATTGAGGTCAACACAGGTGGGGAGCAATTACAAATTACCCCACATGTAAGGGAATTTTTTAAAAATATCCCTGGTGCCATTCTTAAAAATAATTATGGTCCTACCGAAGCATCTATGTGGGCTTCCGAACTTGACCTACAGGGGAATCCGGATTTATGGGAAGAGATTCCTTCTATAGGTAAACCAATGCCGGGATATGGTTTTGTTATCCTTGACAATACCATGCAGCCTGTAGCACCTGGTCAAATAGGTGAATTGCATATCTATGGCAATTGCCTTGCAAAAGGCTACCTTAACAGGGAGGACTTGACCCTGACCCGATTTGTCCATTGGGAAAGTCCCGAAGGCCAAGTCATAAGGGTTTACAAAACAGGAGATTTGGTTCAATTGACTCAAAATGATCAATATTATTTCCATGGAAGAGAAGATGACCAGATCAAAATCAGAGGCAACAGGGTAGAATTGGGAGAAATAGAATCTGCCCTAGTCAACCTTCCCAATATCAAACATGCTATTGTAAAGTTAGATACCGACCCCGCTGGGATAAAATACCTTTGCGGCTATGTCCTATTTACCGACCCCACTAAAAATGACCTTTCAGCTATTAAAAATATGCTCAAGGCAAAGGTTCCGGAGTATATGGTTCCTGATTATATTTTGGCAGTAGATGAATTTCCAAAAACCAGCTCTGGAAAAGTTGATAAAAAAGCACTTCCTAAGCCTCAAAACGTGCGGCCTGTATGGGCTGAATCTTATGTTGCCCCTACAAGTCACCTAGAGAAGAAAATCACTCCAATTGTTACTGGCATCCTAAATTACAATAAGGTAAGTATCTATGACAATTTTTTCGAGTTGGGAGGCAATTCATTGAAAGCCCAAAAAGTGGTTTCTGAATTGAGACAACAACTGGGATTGGAACTCCCAATAATTAAGCTCTACCAAGTACCCACCATTTCCCAAATAGCAGCTTTTTTTGGACAAGAAAGTGCTACTAAGAATAAAAGAACAAATATTTCCACCAAAAAGTCTAAGGAAAGGGAAGTCGCAATCATCGGAATGTCACTACGGTTCCCTGGAGCAAATTCTCCCGAGGAGTTTTTGGAAGTCCTGCAAGAAGGGAAAGAAACCATCAGATTTTTCAAACCTGAAGAATTGGATCCTTTTATTCCGGAGTCTGTTAAGCAAAGCCCATATTTTGTTGGGGCAAGAGGGATTATTGATGGCTATGATTCTTTTGATGCCAATTTCTTTGGACTAAATCCAAAAGTGGCAGCCATAGCAGACCCTCAACTCCGTAAATTTCTGGAAGTTTGTCATGAATTATTGGAAAAGACAGGGCTTCGTAAATCTGATGAAGCACTGCCCATTGGAGTATATGCAGGCTGTAGCCCAAATACATACCTTTGGCATAACCTTTCATCCCATAAAGAATTGTTGGATTCTTATGGGGATTTTTTGGTTAATTCTCTCAATGAAAAAGATTACTTGGCTACGCGTACAGCATACCATTTAAACTTGACTGGCCCTGCCATAAGTGTGCATTCAGCTTGTTCCACTGCATTATTGGCGGTCTCTGAGGCAGTTGCTGCCATCCGTCAGGGTAAATGCGATATTGCCATTGCAGGGGCTTCAAGTATCAAATCTCCGGCAAAAAGTGGACACCTATTTGATGATGGCTCGGTAAATAGTAAAGATGGTCATGTTCTATCTTTTGATGATGGAGCTTCCGGAACGGTGTTCAGTGATGGCGTGGGTGCTGTATTGTTAAAAGATTATGAGTCCGCCATAGCAGACGGTGACACCATTTATGCAATTGTCAAAGGAATTGGGGTAAATAATGATGGGGGTGAAAAAGGAAGTTTTTCTGCACCAAGTGCTTCAGGACAGGCGGGTGCTATCATGGCTGCTATTGAAGATGCGGGGATTGAATCTGAGCGTATCGGCTATGTGGAAGCCCATGCCACAGCCACACCAATAGGTGATCCGATTGAAATAGAAGGTTTAAAAATGGCATTTGGAGCCACAAATAATTCTCATTTTTGTGCTTTGGGAAGTGTCAAAAGTAATATAGGACACCTTAATGCTGCTGCGGGGATTGCAGGATTGTTTAGGTCAATATTGACTTTACAAGAGAAAAAATTCTTCCCTCAAGTCCATTTCAATCAACTCAATAAAAGAATTCAAATTGAAAACTCTCCGTTTTTTATCCCACAAGCAAATCAAAAATGGCATCAGGAAGGAAAAAGATATGCAGGAATAAGTTCCTTTGGAGTAGGGGGTACCAATGTCCACTTGATTTTGGAAGAATTTTATCCAGTTGAGGAAAAAGTCGATGAACCTTCAGAACATACGGCATACTTGATTCCTTGGTCTGCCAAATCTACAGAAAGTGTGGCGGGATATGCCCTTAAGCTCCAAAATTTCATTTCCAAAAATGACCAATACCTACTTGCTTCACTCCAATCTACTTTGGTTCATTATCGAAATAACCATGCGTATCGTGGGTTTATTACAGTAAAAAACAGAGAAGAGTTGATACATAAGCTGTCAATTTTTCAGCCAAAAGACAAGGTCAACCTTCAAAATCATGAAATGGCTTTCTTGTTTCCCGGACAAGGGGCTCAATATCTTCATATGGGGCGGGGATTGTATGAGGCTTTTCCGGAGTTTCGAAATGCCTTGGATGCATGTCATTTAATATTAGAAGCGGAGATTGGACTTTCTATTCTCGATATTCTGTTTCCTTTGGTTACCGATGAAGCTGCAGAAGTTGTTTTGAGGAATACCCAAAATACCCAACCTGCCATTTTTGCAATAGAATACGCACTTGCAAAAACTTGGATTTCTTTTGGAATTCAACCTGTTTTGCTGTGTGGACATAGTATAGGCGAATTTGTTGCTGCTCATTTGGCAGGAATCATGGGATTGGAAGAGGCACTCAGACTCGTTGCATTAAGGGGTCGGCTGATCTCAAACCTTCCTGCCGGAAAAATGCTTTCTGTTCGTGCAACGGAGGAAGAAATTCGGTTTTTACTTCCAAAAGAACTTGACATAGCAGGAATAAATGCAGCCAATCAATGTGTCTTATCCGGGGAAGAAAGAGACATTCAGGCTTTTGCTGATCTCTTGGAAACGAAAGACATCGCATCAAAAGTACTTAAAACCAGCCATGCATTTCATTCCTACATGATGGATCCAATTTTGGAGGAGTTTGAAAAGATTGTTGGTTCTATACGTCTTCAAAAGCCCCGAATTCCAATAGTATCTACGGTGACCGGTACTTTCTTAACCGACGATGAAGCCATGAATCCAGCCTATTGGACTAGTCAATTAAGACAGGCTGTTCGCTTCCATGATGCCACAAAAACACTTTTGGAATTGGATCTTCCGCTTGCATTTTTGGAGGTTGGTCCGGGTAATGTCTTGACTTCCCTGATCCGACAAGCGCCTTCTGCCAAAGGAAGAGAGTTGTTTACGAGTATAATTTTCCAATCGCAAATACCCGAGTTTGAGTATTTCTTACAGCAAGTCGGCGTGATTTGGCAAAAAGGAATTAAAATCAATTTAGATCAAATAGTTCCGAATTTTGGATCTGATCATAAAGTGCCTACTTACAGTTTTAAAACCGATAGGGTTTGGATGGATCCAAAAAACCTTCCCCTCCCAAAAGTTTCTAAACCTCAGGATTCTGAAGCACCGATAAGTACAAATAATTTTTCATCACTTGAAGATATTAAAGCAAAAAACATGATTTCAAGATTAACTTTGATCAAAGAGAAAATTGTATCCATCATTAGGCATACAACCGGAATGGAAGTAACTGACGAGAATGCTTCTTTCATAGAACTTGGGTTTGATTCACTTTTGCTGACCCAATTGGCTTCTAGACTTAAACAGGAATTCAAATTAAATATTTCATTTAGACAGCTGAGTGAGACTTTAGCCAGCCTAAATGACTTGGCAACATATTTTGATTCCAACCTTCCAAAAGAGCAATTCCAACCAATTGAGGAGAGCCCTTCGGTAAAGGCAAGTAATTCCCTGACTGCCCCGCATGATTATATTCCAAATCCTACGGCTGTCTCTGAAATGATAAAAAGCAGTACAGGAGCTTCTTCCGTAGAAAATTCTCACCAAATTGCCCAGACAGGGATTTCAGGCTTGATTCAAAAACAGCTGGAATTGATGTCCCTGCAAATGCAGATGCTTTCACAGATTGGGTCGGGAGCTGCTTTGTCAGGAGGACATACAGATTTAGAGCCTATTCAAAAAGCTAAAAACATTGCCCAACCCGAAACTTCCAAAGCCCATTTGCATGCACCGCCAAAAGATGCCCTAAAGACCTTTGGAGCCATGGCAAAGATTGAAAAGGTGGTAACAAATATGACGGAAGACCAGCAGGTATTCCTGAAAGACCTTATTCAAAAATTCAACAAAAAAACTGCGAAAAGCAAGGCCTATACCCAACTTCACCGTAAACATATGGCCGACCCCAGGGTAGTGTCAGGATTCAAACCAAATACAAAAGAAATTACATATTCCCTTGTTGTAGACAAGTCCAAAGGTAGTAAAATATGGGATATAGACGGGAATGAGTACCTAGATGTACTGAACGGTTTTGGTGCCATCCTTTTTGGACATAATCCGGATTTTGTTCAGAAAGCTGTAATGGAACAATTGGAGAAAGGCTATGAAATAGGGCCTCAGCACGTATTGGCTGGGGAAGTTTCTCAGTTAATCTGTGAGTTAACGGGCCATGAAAGAGCTGCATTATGTAATACAGGGTCAGAAGCTGTCATGGCTGCTTTGAGAATAGCGAGGACCGTAACGGGACGTAATCTGGTTGTGTCTTTCAATAATTCTTACCACGGCACCTTTGATGAAGTTATCGTGCGTGGAGGAAACAACCAAACATCCTATCCTGCTGCCGCCGGCATTTTGCCTTCCCAGGTAGAAAATCTTTTGGTCTTGGATTATGGAACAGAGGAATCACTTGAAATCCTCCGCCAAAAGAAAGATGAACTTGCGGCAATTCTTGTAGAACCGGTACAAAGCAGAAGACCTGAGTTTCAGCCTGTCGAATTTTTAAAGGAAATACGTAAAATTGCCACTGAAAGTGGTTCGGTTCTGATTTTCGATGAAGTTATTACAGGCTTTAGAACACACTTGAAAGGAACTCAAGGGCTATTCGGAATCAAGGCGGACATAGGAACTTACGGTAAAGTTATCGGAGGTGGGCTTCCTATTGGAGCACTTGCAGGTTCTGCGGAATTCATGGACGCTCTAGATGGTGGATATTGGCAATTTGGAGATGATTCTATGCCTGAGGCTGGTGTTACATATTTTGCAGGAACCTTTGTACGACATCCCTTGGCTTTGGCAGCAGCAAAGGCTTCCTTGGAGTATTTCAAAAAAGATAACGGTGCTATCCATGCGGATTTGAAGCAGAAGACCGACCGAATAGCCCATTCTTTGGATAGTTATTTCGTAGAAATGGGATTACCGTTTTATATAGCCCATTTTGGTTCTCTTTGGAAATTGAAATACCATCAAGAACTACCTTATACCGATTTGATATTTATTATGCTCCGTGAAAGGGGAATACATATTTATGACGGGTTTCCTTGCTATTTGACTACACAAATAACCGAATCCGACGTAGACTTAATTATTACAAAATTCAAAGAGGTAATTGGTGAATTGCTTCAGGTAGGATTCTATGGAGGAAGCAAAACTATTTCATCCTCAATTCCAATAAGCACAGGCTTTTCTCAGCCCCCTGTGCCTGGTGCACGATTAGGTAAGGATGAGTATGGAAATCCTGCATGGTTTTTAAAAGATGAACATAATCCAAATAAATTTGTCAAACTCGAAGTGGATTAGTAAACAGAAGCAATAAGTATTGAAAATATAAAAATCAGGAATTCATTCTGTTATTTATTTTAAATAACAAGATAAATCCCAATTCATTCTTTTTCGTTGAGATTAATTTGACCTGAGAAAGGGTCAAATACTGAGCTTGATGAGAAAGGTAGTTGTACAATATGAATTTTAATAAAATAATGGATCCCCGCCCGGTAAATTTTAAATTAATCCCCATAGATTATGATCCTTTTGGAGAATCGCCAATTTCGAAGGTAGAGAGGCTAGTAGATGCGCAAAGAGAAATTTGGCTTTCTTGTATCTTGGGAGGAAGGGAGGCCAAACTTGCTTACAACCAGTCAGCATCCTTAAAGTTAGGAGGTACACTTAATAAGGATTTCCTTCGAAAGGCCTGTGACATCCTTGTGTCGCGTCATGAGTCCTTAAGACTAGAGTTTGCGACCAATGGCCAATATTTTATGGTTAGGGAAAGTGTGGCCATAGACTTCTTTTTCCAGGATTTGACGACTATGGATTCTATAAGCCAAGACAAAGTAATTGAGGATTTTCTTGAGAAGGAAGTATTATTCGATTTTGAATTAGAGAAAGGTCCCTTGGTTAAATTCTCCTTGTTGAAACTTTCGGAGGAGCTCAATTTGTTTACAGTCACTACCCACCACCTTGTAGTAGATGGATGGTCCTTTGGAGTGATTTTTGAGGAAATCGGAAAGATTTATTCATCTTTTATGGATAAAACTACCCATGACCTGCCTGAACCTACCCAATTCAGTGCCTATTCCCAACAAATGGAAGCTTTCACCAATAGTCAGGAATTTTCCAAATTGGAATCCTATTGGCTGAAAAAATATAAGCATTTACCGCCTCAGCTTGAAATGCCTACAGATGGCCAAAGGCCTTCTTTCAGAACCTTTGTCAGTAGGAGGGATGATTTCGTCCTGGACAGCCACCGCTTAGACCGTCTCAAGAACCTTAGCAAGTCAGCGAATGCTAGCCTAGTGAATACGGTTATGGCTGTATTTGAGATTTTTCTGCATAAAATAACAGGTCAGGATGATATAGTAGTAGGAATGCCAACAGCCGGACAGGCAGGCACCGATAATTTGGGTTTGGTAGGACATTGCGTCAACCTTTTGCCGATAAGAACCCGCATCCATAATTCTTGGACTTTTATGGAATACCTGTCCAACCGTAAAAAAGAACTTTTGGATGACTATGACCACCAGTTATATACCTTTGGTAACCTGATCCAGCATTTAAATATCCCCAGAGATCCTTCTAGGATTCCTCTTGTCCCTGTCATCTTTAATATTGACATGGGGATGGACAACGACATTAATTTTTCAGGTTTATCATTTGAATTGATCAGCAACCCTAGGAAATACGAAAATTTTGAACTTTTTCTTAACCTTACCAACCGAAAAAAAGACTTAGTTTTTGAATGGTCTTACAATACTGACCTGTTTAAGAAAGATACTGTGGCTTATTGGATGGATGGTTTTTTGGGTTTATTGGAGGACTTGACCACTAATCCGCAACTTAAAATAGAAGATATAGTATTCAACCGGGATTTAAACCAGTCTAAATTATTGGAATGGAATGCAACCGATATGGAATTGCCGGTTCAAGGTTCATTTTTAGAGCTTTTTTTCCAGCAGGTTGAAAAGAATCCCCTAAAAAAGGCTCTTCTAACGTCACAAAAAGAATTTAGTTACCTGGAATTAGCTTGGGCTGCGCAAAATATTTCGCAACAGATCAAGGACTTGGAAATCAGAAAGGGAGAAGTGGTCGGTGTTCTGCTCGATAGAAATGAAAAATTGTTGCCGGCAATGTTGGGAGTACTCATGTCAGGCTGTGCCTATGTACCCTTGGATCCCTCTTTCCCAAAGGACAGGATTCAATACATGCTTCAGAATTCAGGGGCTTCCTTGTTGATCGTTGAAGGGGAAACTATGTGGCAGGAGCCTCTTTCCATCAAAAAATTAATGTTGGAAACACTTAATTCTTCTAGCCCTAGCCATTTGCCAACAATTCAATACCCTGATTCCTCTGATTTAGCCTATATTTTGTATACCTCAGGCTCTACAGGCTTACCAAAGGGCGTTAAGGTGAGCCACCTCAACCTATTAAATTTCTTAGTGAGTATGGGGCATGAGCCCGGATTGAATCCTGAGGATACATTATTAGCCATTACCACCATATCCTTTGACATCGCGGGCTTGGAGTTATTTTTGCCTTTAACCACCGGAGCAAGCATAGTTTTGGCGGACAGAGAAAGCACCAAAGACGGCAGACTCTTACTGAAGTTGATGGACCGATATGGCGTTACCTGTATGCAGGCTACACCTGCGACCTGGAGAATGTTGATAGTTTCGGGATGGGATAGACCTAGGACCTTGAAAGTACTCTGCGGAGGTGAAGCACTTCCTACAGATTTAGCTGTTAAATTATTGGAATTAGTAGGGTCCTTTTGGAATGTTTATGGTCCTACCGAAACTACCATTTGGTCTACGGTCAAGGAAATAAAAAATCTCGAAGATATTAATATTGGAAGACCGATAGCCAATACACAAATTTATATTTTGGGTGAAAACCTTCATCCAACCCCTGTAGGAACAGTAGGTGAAATTTGCATTGGAGGTATCGGCGTGGCATTGGGGTACCACCAAAGGGAGGATTTGACCAAGGAGAAATTTATCGCTGACCCATTCCGAATAGGAGGGACCATTTATCGCACAGGTGATTTAGGTAAATTCCTTCCAAACGGGGAGATAGTTTGCTTTGGCAGAATGGATCATCAGGTCAAAATAAGAGGATACCGGATTGAATTAGGAGAAATTGAAGCAAGGTTAAACCAAATACCTGGAATCAGGCAGGCTGTAGTAAACACCTTTTCTGAAATAAACGGAAACAATTCACTTGCTGCATATTTAGTCTTGTCTCCTGAGATTTCCGATCAGTTTTTCGAAAAAGAACTAATTGAAATTAAAGGGAAACTCAAAGAAAGTCTTCCGGACTATATGATTCCTTCTGAGTGGCTGATTTTGGATAAATTGCCTTTGACCCAAAACAACAAGGTAGACCGAAAGAGTCTTCCTTTACCGGAAAAAACCAAAGATCATTCTAGTACTGATTTAGAAGAACTCGCTAGTCCATTTCAGCATACTATAGCCAACATTTGGTCAAAAGTTCTCAGAAAGGAAAATTTTTCACCAAAATCTAATTTCTTTGATTTGGGAGGCCATTCACTTTTAGCGGTAGAAATGATGGTGATTTTAGAGAAAGAAACAGGTTTGAAGCTGCCAATAACCAGAATATTTCAATTCCCTATACTGGAGGATTTTGCCCTGCAGATATCCATTAAGGAAACCAAAGATAATACTTGGAACTCGGTAGTACCTATTCAAACTAAAGGGAATAAAGTCCCACTTTTTCTCATCCACGGTGCCGGGGCAAACATCACCCCTTTCTATGGTTTGGCCCAACATTTATCAGATGAACAGCCGGTCTATGGCATTCAATCCAAAGGATTGGATGGTGTAGAAGCTCCCCTTGAATCTATAGAATCCATGGCGGCATACTATTTAGGAGAGATAAGGAAGGTATTTCCGAAAGGGCCATTCCATGTAGGAGGACAGTCATTCGGTTCATATGTGGCTTTTGAGATAGCGAAGCAACTTAAATCCCAAGGGGAACCTGTAGGAAAAGTATTCTTATTTGATGTTTCTGCCTATCAGTCTGAAACTAAGATGAACTCTTGGGATAGGATGAAGCTAAAAGTTAATCAAGAAATTGAAAAAAGGATTGTTGACATTGATTTGGCCATCAACCATCCTGATTCCTTCAAAAGGATGAAGGCGAGTTCATTTTCCCGCAAAAAGGGATTTATTCAAAATTGGCTTGGAACAGATAAGGATAAAAAAGCATCTGATTTATTCATGACGATTGAGAAAATCAGAAAAATTAACCATAAGGCAATGGATGAATATATCCTTTCGCCCTATGAGGGGGAGATTGTGCTTTTCAAAGCGAAGATCAAAACATTTTTGGTTGGAGAAAAAGAGTATTATGGATGGAAATCTTTTGCTCAGCAGGTTATCCCTGTTGAGGTGGAAGGGGACCATAACTCCATGATAGAAGACCAAGATTTATCAATTCATTTTGCATCTAAATTACAACAGATTATGGACGGAGATCAATAGTTGAATACTTCAATCCGATTGAATCATTATATTTGTGACATATTTGAGCACTATTCCAAAAGCTATTTACAGAAATTTTATTTTTCAGGCAAACCTGACCATTTTTGGAATCAACCGTATGAATCCAAATTGAGTAAATTTCTTGTGCTTTTCATTAGAATTGCGTTAATTTTGATCTTGTATTTTGCATCATTCACCTTTTAATTTGAAATACAAAAAAAAATATTTGAAATACATTTATTTTATTATAAAAAGTTTATACCTTTACCAAGTCTTTGTTACCCAACGACTCGAGTTTCTATCCGCAAATAAAAATTAGTAATTTTATGAAAATCAGAAAAGTATTTTTCTTACTTATTGGTATTGTTTTTTTGGCATTCGGCTGCATTTCCAACAAAAGAGTGGTTTATATGCAGGATTTGCCGAAAGGTGAATCTTTGGTCAAAATGGGCGAAATGATTCCTTCCAAATTTGAGGAATATCTGTTGCAATACAATGATGTTGTGGAAATCAATATCAAGACCTCTGATCCATCATTGAATCAGATGTTGGATATTAATGCTAATGGGGCTTCTGCAGCAGGAGGTCGGATGATGATGGGTGGAGGGCTCATGTCAGGTGGCGATATCTTTTATTTGAGTGGATATACCTTGGATGACAACGGATTTGTCGACATGCCGGTGTTGGGTAAGCTGAAACTTGTAGGATTAAATTTAGAAGATGCCAAAATTTCGGTAGAAAATGAACTAAAAAGATATGTTAAAGACGATGATTTTTTCGTTAGAATAAGGTTGGGAGGTATCAGATTTAGTGCTTTGGGAGAGTTTGCACGCCCAGGGAAATATACTGTATTGCAAAATAGAGTAACTATTTTCGAGGCAATTGCAACTGCAGGTGATTTGTCAGTAGTAGCCAAAAGAGACAATGTCATGTTAATTAGACAATATCCTGATGGTTCTAGGGCTCACAGAATTAATTTGAACAACAAAGAAATTATGAATTCTGAATTTTATTTTGTCCGACCCAATGACATGATTTATGCAGAACCCATGAAAGTCAGAGAATTGGGAACAGGAACCACTCTTTTACAAACCATCCAAGTTTTAGCAAGTCTGGCAACCTTGGCATTATTGGTTTATACTACTACCAACAACAATTAAGAAAATGAAAAACATATCTCAACCTCAAATAAATCAAGTGATTCAAATGGAACAAACCGAAAAACCATTTGATCCAATAAAATTTTTGTTGAAAGTAATTAAATTTTGGCCCCTAATTTTGATTTTCGTTATAATGACAGGGTCATTGGGTTTTTTTATAAATAAAACAACAGCGCCTCTTTATCAAGTCCAGGCAAAATTTTTTATAAAAGATGATTTTAACAACCTTGGTATTTTGAACCTGACAGGTATGCCAAAGATGGCTGGATCAGATATGTACCAAAAAATGGCAAATGAAGGTATTTTTTTACTATCTAAACCTATTGCTTCAAGGGCACTTGACAAATTGGAATTTAGTGTAGACTATTTTAATATAGGCACATTTGTTAATACTGAACTCTATAAAAGCTCACCAATTAGGGTGGAGGTAGATTGGAATCATCCCCAATTAACAGGAGGTCAAATTGGAATAATTTGGGAAAATAAAACACAATTTAAATTATATTTTCCAGACGAAGTCTATACAAAATTTCTGGATGGTAGCAGTGGTGAAGAAATTTCTGTTCAAAAGACGTTGAATGATGTTTTTTCTTTTGGAGAAACCGTGGAGCTTCCTTTTTTGAAATTGAAAGTAATTCTAGTTAATAATACTGAGCAAGGAGAAATTTTGATAGCTGTTAAGCCTAAATCATTTTTGATTTCGAAATATACAGGAGAAGACTTACAAGTTTTTCCGGTACACCAAATGTCTTCAGTATTAGGGTTGTCTCTAAATACCTCACATCCCCAAAAAGGTGCAGATTACCTTAACGCACTTATGGAGGTATATCTTGAAATAGAATTGGAGGAAAAAAACAGGCTTGCAAGAAATACCGTTGATTTTATTGATAGTCAAATTTCAGGTGTTTCTGACACTTTAAGTTATTATGAAACCAATCTCCAGAATTTTAGAAGTGTCAACAAAACCATAAATTTGAGTGAAGAGAGTTCTACCTATTTTCAAGAAATCACCAATCTTGAAAAGGAACTTTCTCAAGAAAAATTCAATAAAGATTATTTTGATAACCTAAGAGAATACTTAGTGAGAGGAAATTATGAACAGATCCTAGCTCCTGCTGGCCTAGGAATTCAGGATTTGACATTAAATAGTTTGATTGCTGATTTGGTAAAACAGCAATCTGAAAGAAACAACCTTCTCAATACCCAAACTGAAGCCTCGCCTAGAGTAAAAGAAATTACCAGAAAAATCGATGATACTAAATCTTCTTTATTCGAAGTAATAAGAAATTTGAGTTCAAAATCCCAGTTTATGATTTCGGACCTAGAAGCTAGAATAGGTAAAATAGAACGGCAATTTACAAGGCTTCCATCAACGGAACAAAATCTTTTGAAAATTGAAAGAGGAAAAAATCTCAATGAAGCAATATATAATTATCTTCAGCAAAGAAGAGCAGAGTCAGCAATTTCCATGGCTTCTAATTTTGCTTCAAATAAAATAGTGGAGTATGCCATTCCGAATTATTCCCCAATTACCACCAGAAAGACAGCCATTTATCTTATATCAATTGCGATGGGATTTATTTTGCCTGTTTTGGCAATTTTGATCATTCTTTTATTTGATAACAAAATAAAGGATTCCAAGGAATTGGAAGTTGATCTCCAAGTTCCATTGATTGGCAAAATTCCTAAAAGTAAAAATAATATTACACTTTCTGTATTGAATGAACCGAGATCTGCTGTCGCAGAATCATTTAGATCCATAAAAACCAATATTGGTTTTATTGTCCCTTATGATAAACAATTGACTATTGCGGTTTCTTCTACTATCTCAGGAGAGGGAAAATCATTTACTGCTATTAATTTGGCTTCAATTTATTCTTTGAATAAAAAGAAAACAATTTTAGTTAGTTGCGATATGTTCAAACCAAATGCTATGCAGGGCTTTGATTTAGCAAGCAAGATCGGCCTTTCAAATTACCTTAGCCATCAAGTTGACTCAGTATTTGATATCATTCAATCTACAAAGCATTCCAATCTGGACGTAATATATGCAGGGGTAATTCCTCCTAACCCGTCCGATTTGTTGGCTTCACCAAGATTTGCAGCCTTAGTCGAACAACTTAAAGGTATTTATGATGTCATTGTATTAGATACACCTCCGGTTGGTTTGATTTCTCAATCTTTAGAGGTCACAAAACATGTGGACTTAATAACTTTTGTGTTTAGATACAACTTAAGTGAAAGATCATATATTGAGGATTTAAATTCTTTAAAAATGAAAAATGGCATCCATCATATTTATGCTATTTTAAATGATGTTCCATCAAGGGAATTGACCTATAAGGGGATGGATTATGGTTATTATGAGGAGGCTAGCCCAAAAAATTCTAAGAATAAAAAAGCCATCGTTGAGGAAAAAGTAACTACATAAATAATAAAATATCAACCAAAAACTGTAATGGAATTATTTGTCTGATTTTTTCTAAAATCCAACAGTTTCACGCGAAATCAAAAAAAGAATATGAAAGTTTTTTTTATTTTGACTGAATTATTTATTTTAATTTTTGCAGGGTATGTTCTTTGGAAAAAAAAAGAACTAGTTATAGTGTATTTACCGCTGCTACTTTTTTGTGACGGCATGATCGAAAAAAGTTTACCTGCAACCATCAGTTATTTGATTCAGGTAGGAATGTTGGGATATTTGGTATTTTATAATTTAAAATACTTGAAATCAAATATCTTTTCAATTTTAATTGTGCTTTACTTTATTATGCTATTACCCTATTCCAAAGATTTGAATAGAATCAGACCTGATTTTGTTGCTGCAATTATGGTCTTTACTTTAATTCCATTGTTTGCTGAAGTTTATAAGAAATATCCTAGGGATGTCATATTTGAAGAATTGGCTAAATCATCTACCTTGATACTGGTTTTTTTTATAATCAATACAATTCTTTCTACTTTATTTAAATATAATCCTATGGAAATGTACGGGATTACCTCTGGAATCTTGTACGGTAAGGTTTTTTTGACTGATTTCAATATTTTGGTTTTTGCCTCATTTTTAGTAATCAGAAAAGGAATTAAAGATAAAAGTTTAATTCACATTGCTCTTTATTTGACCGCTGTTTTTTTTATATTACTTTCCTTTAGAAGAACAGTTATGGCTTTAACAATACTAGGAACTATTATTGTTATGGTCGAATTACTTAACTTCAAGCAAATTAAAGATTTCATACTCTATGGAGCAATTATTGGTCTTGTAAGCCTTGTAGTAGTATATTATACAGGTTTTATTGACGTTTTTTGGGAAAGATATGAGCTCCGGAATCTTGAAGATAGGGCTCTTGGAGAGGAGAAAAGGTTAATGGAACTTGACTTGATGTACAAAGATTTTTTTGTGTATTTTGATTACAGCCCTTGGTTTGGTTATGAATTGTTTGATTATAGGGGGCCCAATTATGGTAAAGGAATTTTTGGAGATGATAGGCCTTTACATTCGGATTACGCTACTATTGCTCACAGTTCTGGTCTCATTGGACTTATTTTGTATATTTCATTGGTCATAACTGCAACATTGAAAATTTGGAGAAGAACCTTTTCCAGGGCAGATTATTTACAGTTTTTTCTCTGTCTCATGGCTTTTGGAGTCTTTTTTATTACTGGAAGATATACAGGTGCAGCTTTTATGGGAATGATGTTTGGCTTATGGACATTACCATTGGGAAGAAAAATTGTAAGTAAAAAGATTCAAGGGTATTAATTTTATTATTAGCAGATTGATTTTAATTTAAAAATAACTACAAAAATTAATGAATATTATTTAAGAATAAGTTCAGTATCCTATCTAGCTAAAATTTAATATAGAAAATAATTATTCACTGATTTATTTTTACTTATATAGTTTATTATAATTGAAACAACTGATAAAATAAAAAATAAGTGGAGTGAAAAAAACAGAAAACTAACGTTTAACAAAACCTCAAATAAATATCAAACAATAAATAACACTAAAATGAAGATTGGTATTCTCACATTTCACTATATGATTAATCAAGGGTCTATATTGCAGGCATATTGTGTATTTAAATTGTTGCAAGAAAGATTTCCTAATTCAGAAATTGAAATCATTGATTTAATTCCAAAAAATAGAGGAAATGGGGAAAAAAAATTCTTTAAAAAATCAGTTCCTTTTATTCGATTTGATTATTTAGCAAGATTTATTTCCATGAGAAAATTTTTAAAAAATAGAGTTAAATTTTCTCCCAATTGTGATAGTATGGATTTAGGCTCACAAATAGCTTTTATAAACGAACAAAATTATGACATAGTATTTACCGGTAGTGATACTGTTTGGATGGATTCTGAAAAACTTAATCATATTTTACCCCATATTTATTATTTACCTAAGGGAATTAAAACAAAGAAAAATGCCGTCGCTGCCTCTCTTGATCCGCTAAAAGATGAATCTAGATTTTTTCATAAAAGAATTGAATTATCTGAAAATTTGTCTGAATTTGATAATATTTTAGTTAGAGATAATATTACCTTTGAATTAATTAATTCAATTATCCCAAATAAGGCTCGTCAGATATCAGATCCAACTATTTTATATTCTTTTGAAGAAAATTTAAATATTCGAAAGAATAAGGAAGGTGTCAAGGGAAAAATTAGAATTCATATTTCTTTTGGAGAAAAAAGTGTTAAAGAAAAAATTAAAGAATTATTAATTTCTGAAAACACCTTTGAAATCATTGATTTTGTTGAGAAAAGTAATGTTTTCTCCGGTGATCATATTGTGGATTATCTTAATGAGTATGCTGATATTGACATTTTGATAACTGACCGATTTCATAGATCAATTTTTGCTTTAAAGTTATCTTCTGCCTTAATTATAAATGTAGAACATTTTAAAAAGAATCCCTTACCAAAAAGTAAAGGCAGGGACCTTTTTTCTAAACTTGGATGCCCGGAGTATTGCATAAGATACGAAGAAAATGGCGAGAGTGATTTAATAAATTCAATTAAAAATTTAATTAATAATTGGGATCAAGACCGATTTTTGAATAGGGAACACAGGCTAAAACAGTTTATTTCCGAGAATCAAATGTTTTGGCAAAAGGTTGATTTTTAGGTTTAGAAATATTCATTAGTTAATCCTTTCTGTCGGTATGGTTTTCATTATAGAATAAGAATTGAAAAGAGTTATGGAATTGAAAAAATCCAAAGAAAATCATAAGCAAAGAGCTTATTTAAATTCATTAACAAGTATAATTGACCAAATTGCTAAACAAGTAATGGGTTTTGTAGTAAATCCATTTGTAGTTAAAGGTTTAGGGAATTCTTTGTTCGGAGTTTATCAGATAGTTTTGGAAATATCTGGATACGCAAATTTAGCAGATACTCAATCTACCCAAGTTTTAAAATGGACCTTAGCAAAAAATAGAAATGTTTTTACCAAAGAAGAGTTAAGATCTGAAATTTCAACCGGTCTTTATATAATCTTTTTGATTTTACCCTTTTTACTTATTGTAGGGGCTATACTTAGTTGGTTTGCTCCAACTATTATGAATGTTGATGCAGTTTATGAGGACTTAGTTAGGAAAGTTTCTGCTATTGTTATTTTTGCTGTTGTTATCAGTAAATTCTCCAATTTTTTTGAATCAATATTAAGAGGTTTAAATCTTGGTTATAAAGGAATGGGCGTCAAAACCTTGCTCATTGTTATTGGTGGAATTTGCAAAATATTTGTGATTAATTATGGATATGGATTGATCGGTCTAGTTCTTCTGCAAGTAATTATTGCTTTTTTAACAGTTGTCATATTTTTTTATTTAGTAAAGAAAAATGTACCCTGGTTTGCATTGGGCAAAACAAACAAAAACAAGATTATTTCTTATACAAAATTAAGTGGTTGGTTTATGGCTACCAAAGTAGCTGGAATGGTATTGTTCAATAGTGAAAAAATTCTACTTGGATTTTTTATAGGCCCTGAAATTGTAACAATTTATGTGTTGACTATGTTTACTACCTCTGCCTTGAAGGGGGTATTGGATTCTGTAGTCTCCGGTGTTATACCGGGCATAGGTACTTTTTTTGGTTTAGGAGAATTTGACAAAATCAGAAAATCGCGTTTGTTAATAAGTAATTTAATTTGGTTTACCTCTTTTAGTTTCGGAAATGCTATTCTATTGTTTAATCCTTCCTTTTTAAATCTTTGGGTTGGTAGAGAGAATTTCGCAGGTTCTTTTGAGAACTTTTTAATTTTATTAATGGCTATCCAATATATATTTTTCTTTACTACGGGTAACTTTATAAATGTCACGTTGGATTTAAAAACAAAAGTTTATTTGACAGGATTGTCTGCAATAGTCTCTATTGGTTTTGCTTATTTTCTTATTCCACTCATGGGTATTTCCGGATTATGCTTAAGTGTTTTATTGGGTAGAAGTATATTATCGATTGGATTTCCAATTATTTTAAATAGGAAAATAAATAATAATAATAAATTTATAACACTCGAGGATTTGAGAATTTCTCTACTTTCTTTGTTGGGGTTGGCGCTTGCTTCATATTTTCAGTCATATATTAACATAGAGAATTGGTACATACTTATTATCTCTGGAATTCTTGTTACTCTGATTTCTGGTCTTCTCTTTTGGGTTTTTGTAATTGAAAACCAAAATAAAAAATTGATTCTGGAACAATTAAAAAAAATAAAAATGTTTAAAACAAATTGAAATTCAGTAAGGTAAAATCTTTTGGTTCTATATTTCATGATTTGGAATGAGGAATAGGGTTTTGATACTCGTAATTTTGATTGATAAGCAACAACGAAAATTTTGAAATAGCACACGGCTTGGGAGAGGAATGGCATCTAATTGAATTTGTTTGGACTTAGAAATATGAAGTTTTTTATTTCGGTTAGATACCTATATTGATTTCGAGAAGTGGTTTTAATTTACCGATGGTAAAACCCATGATATAGTTGAAAGGAAATGAATCATTTAAATTTTTTCCACCTATATTTTTTTTGCATGTAAGAGTTCAAAGGATTCAATTACCAGATGGTAAAACCAAGACAGTCAAGGTTAATTTGGCGTGTTTGGGTAGTGGTTTTACTTTAATATTTGAAGTCTACAGCATACTTCTCAATTATTAAGAATTGTTTGTAAATAAATTATATGTGTATCCGCATGAATGCACGTGACAAAATTTGACAATAAGTGTCAATAATTTGTGGTTGAAGTATAGTGGTTGTTTCTTGTACTAAAATATGAAACATTATGACCATACTACAATTCATGCAAAATTTTCCTGATGAATCAAGCTGCGA
>NZ_JAKZAM010000038.1 GCF_022538055.1 Cognataquiflexum nitidum
GATTATCATTAAAAACTCCCAAAAATGAAGCAAAATGAATATTCTTATTAAATCAAAAATTATTTAGGACAGCATTGAAAATTTATATAAATGAAAACTTAAAAAATCATCTGACAGATTTGGATTTTTGGGATGGGCAACATTTATATACAATCCATTTTCATTAACAAAAAAATTATTTATCTGATACTTATAATCAGGGAGTAGAATCTCACTTATAAATTTAAAGTTTTGATCAAATACTTCCACAGAAAGTTGTTTATCTAAAAACCCTCTTTCAATGTTTTTGACTGATGGTTTATTCCATTTAAATCTATAAACTAAATTCCTCCATTTATCAGGCATGACTGATAAAAAATGTGTATTTTCAATCGCATGGGTATCAAACTCGTCGGAAGTGGAGTTAATATTTAATAGGTTAATTTGGCTTGGATTTTCTTCTGAATTCCCTGAAAATCCTTTTATTTTACCATTTTTTGGATTACATAAAAAAATGGCTGATTGGTTTTGAAAATTATAAAGAATTTCCCCCTTCCAATAGTCAACAAATCCCAAATATGAGATAAAACCTGTAGTTTCTTCACTTGACAAAAAAATAGGGGCTTTTACAGGTAAAATAGTTAATTCCATAGTTTTCAGATTAAGTGATGCAATTTTTGGAGAACTTTCTTTATCATTAAATTGTGTTAAATAAAAAATTGTACTATGATTTTCTTGATTAAAATTCAATTTAAAATAAAAATTAAAATTTGGTTCGCCTAATTCTTCCACATCAAATAACTCATAGAGAGAAAAAGATTTAAATTTTTCCCCTTCTAAATTCATTAAGTGAAGGTAACCTCTTTCATAAATAAAAATTGAATCTCTATTATGGAAATAAAGTGATAATATTTCATTAATGCCATTTGGCCCCTCCCTTTCTAATTCTAATTCGCTAATAATCTGACCACTTTCTAAATTAAAAAAATTTAGAGAGTGGGTAAATCTATTGTAGGAAACGAATTTATTCCCATTATCTTCTTGGTAAGGATTGAATACTTGGTAGGAATTCAAATATCTTTTGGTAATTGGGATATTCAGACTCTCTACAGCATAATTTATTTTAAATTTTTTCTCTTCTTTATTTCGCTCGCATGAAAATAATAATAACGAAAAATAGAATATTAAATAATATTTCATTATTTCTAGAATAAATTTTTGAGACAATACAATGAGTTGATTTAATTTGAATAAACCAACTCATTTTAATTAACAAATTTGATCATTGCACAGATCCCGCACACATTCTAAATGTATCACAAGATTGGCTAGAGATATCACCTAACCCGCAACCTGTCATACCCATAGTATCCGGACACCATACCCTCGTACATTTAAAAACTTGACCGGCAACTCGAAATTCACATGCTGCATTTGTTTGCAAAGTAGTTCCTAAGCCGATGAAGAGGAACAAAGAGAATAAAATGGTTTTTTTCATTTTTTAAATAGTTTAAAATTTAAACGTAAAACAACTATATAAAAACTAAAATCAAAATATTATCTTATTTTTTTTATGATTTCTTCCACTTCGCCTGCGTCTTCATCTGGTTTCTGTTTCTTTTAGCTTTGGAGTTTTTGTTGCCGCGTTTCTTTTCGACTTTATTGGGATTGGCTTTGGGAATGGCTTTTTTCTCGTGAAAACCGCCTTTGAAATCGGGATTCATTTTCCTCTTCTGCCCATCGATTTCCCTTTCGTAAGCCTGTTTTTCTTCAAAAGGTGTTGGGACTGTATCAACCTCAACCGGAATCTGCACAGTCGGAACTTCCATGCGGATGATTTCTTCTATTTTCTCAAAATGATACTCTTCCGCAGGATTGACAAAAGTGATGGCAATTCCTTCGTTTTCTGCCCTTCCTGTCCTGCCGATGCGGTGTACATAATCTTCATAGATCAGGGGCACGTCAAAATTGACCACATGGCTGACCATACTGATATCAAGCCCTCTTGCTGCCACGTCTGTCGCCACCAAGATCCGCACATCCCCTGCTTTGAAATCCTCCATGGAGTTGATCCGAGTATTTTGTCCTTTGTTGGCATGGATGACACGCATAGACCCGAGTTTCTTTTTGTCCAGATAGCTATATACTAACTCGGCATTTTTCTTTGACTTGGTAAACACCATGATCCTTTTGACATCATGGGCCTCCAGGATATGGATCAAAAGATTGGTTTTGGTTTTGATATTGGGGATCAAATATTTGACCTGATGGATGGTCTCTGCGGTAGTAGCCTGAGGAGATACCTCTACACGCTCAGGAAATTCCAAAAACTCGTAAGAAAACTTCTCTACCTTTTGTCCAAAGGTGGCCGAAAAAAGGAGGTTTTGACGCTTGGTCGGAATGATCTCGAGTATGGACCTGATCTGTGGCATGAAACCCATGTCCAGCATTTTATCAGCCTCATCCAAGACCATGGTTTTGATCTCTTTGGTGACGATTTCACCTTTTCTATATAAATCCAAAAACCTTCCCGGTGTGGAAATGATAATATCCACGCCCTTTTGGAGCTTTTCGATCTGGGTTTTTGGCCCAAGGCCACCGTAAAGAGAGACGAACCTCAGGTCTGTATTTTTGCCAAAAACGATTACCGCCTCTTCGATTTGCATGACCAATTCACGGGTTGGCGCCAATATCAATGCCCTTGGAAGATTCCCTTGGGCATACTTGATTTTCATTAGGATGGGAAGGATATAGGCGGCTGTTTTGCCTGTTCCCGTTTGGGCGATACCCAATACATCATGTCCTGCAAGGGCCAATGGGATTGCCTTTTCCTGAATCGGCGTGGGCTTGGTATATCCGGCTTCCTTGACAGCATCGAGGAGCTGTTTATTTAATTTAAAATTTTCGAAACTTTGAAGGCTATCGGACATGTTTTGTATTTTTGAAAGGTAAGAAACACCGAGTATGAAATTTTTTGGCTTTTATCTCCCAGATGTAGGAAAATCAGCGGTTAAGAATTGGTGTTTCTTGGATCAAATTTCCCATCTCATAAAGAATATTCATGAAAAGTATTTTAATCACCGGTGCAAATATAGTGAATGAAGGCAAGATAACCCTCGCTGACATTTTGGTTAAGGAAGGAATGATCCATAGTATAGGCCCGGATCTGTCAGATTTTGAATCAGATATCCATATTGATGCATCCGGCAAATATGTTTTTCCCGGGCTGATCGATGATCAGGTGCACTTTAGAGAGCCGGGATTGACCCACAAAGCGGATATTTATACAGAAAGCAAATCCGCCGTAGCAGGTGGCGTCACCTCCTACATGGAAATGCCCAATACCGTCCCCCAAAGCACTACTATCCCTCTTCTGGAGGAAAAATTTACCATCGCCTCCCAAAAATCCCTTGCCAATTATTCCTTTTTTTTTGGTGCCACCAATGACAACATTGCAGAAATTCTCAAAGTCGACCCCGAAAATGTATGTGGCATCAAAGTGTTTCTGGGTTCCTCGACGGGAAATATGTTGGTAGACAATCCGGAAAGCCTGGAAAGAATATTTGCGGAGTGCAAATTGCTGATCGCCACCCACAGTGAAAACGATCTGATCATCAAAGCCAATCTGGAAAAGTACAAAACCGAATATGGTGAGGACATTCCGGTCAAATTTCATCCCAAAATCCGGACGGCTGAGGCCTGTTTTGATGCATCCAAGAAGGTGGTTGCATTGGCAAAGAAGTATGGCAGCAAACTCCATGTTCTTCATATCAGCACGGCCCAGGAAGTGGAGCTGTTTGACAATTCCATTCCTTTGGAACAAAAGCGCATCACTGCAGAGGCTTGTATCCACCATCTTTGGTTTTCGGAGGAAGATTATGAGAAAAAGGGAAATTTGATCAAATGGAACCCTGCAGTAAAGTCGGCCCAAGATCGGGAGAGAATCCTTCAAGGTGTATTGGAGGACAGGATAGACATCATTGCTACCGACCATGCCCCACATACCTTGGAAGAAAAATCGAGGACTTACAGCTCTGCACCCTCGGGAGGGCCATTGGTTCAGCATAGCCTTGTCGCCATGCTCGACCTCTACCATAATGGTAAAATCAAGCTTGAACAGATCGCCGAGAAAATGTGTCATAATGTTGCCATTCTTTTTGAAATTGACAAAAGAGGCTATATCCGTCCGGGATATCATGCGGATCTGGTGATCGCAGACTTGGACAGTCCCTGGAAAGTTGAAAAATCCAACATTCTTTCCAAATGCGGGTGGTCTCCATTTGAGGGTCATGTCTTCAAATCAAAAGTCACACACACAGTGGTTTCCGGACATTTGGCTTACGAAAACGGTATTTTTCATGAGGAAAAGAAAGGGGAGCGTCTAAAATTTTCAAGAAAATTTTGAGAAAGGTTATTGCTTTAGGAATCGCGAAATATTACCTTTGCAGTCCAATCTGATAAATGATCAGAATAAATTAAAATGGTGGTTGTAGCTCAGCTGGTTAGAGCGCTGGTTTGTGGATCCAGAGGTCGCCGGTTCGAACCCGGTCTTCCACCCTCAAACCCCTGTCTTGGACGGGGGTTTTATTTTTTATTGTTTTCAATGAACCCAAATGGCACAAATTTTGTATTAGTGGTTAAAATTAAATTTGGAAGGCAATGTTTACTTTATTCAAATCTTCACCGAGATTTCCGAAGGTCAATCCTGTAAATCTCAAATTTGTTCATCTTTACGTCATCAAGTTTGAGGAATCCCTCCGAAACTTTGAGGAACTGCAAAAAGAAGGGGCACTCTCTTAATTCAAGAATAATTCAAGGTTATGGAAACATAACCTTTATTTTTGTCCCAATTAATTTTTCTTTCGCATGCAAAAAAGTATTTTTATAAAAATCTCAAACTTTTGACCAGATGAGTTATATCCACTTTGACAAAACCCAATTAATTAACCTTAACTACTCACTTGACAGGGAAATAATTCGAACCAATAGAGGCGGATGTTATACCAGCACGACAATTATAGGGTGTAATACCAGGAAATATCATGGGTTATTGGTGGTTCCCCAACCGCAGATTGATGAGCAACTACACGTGATGTTGTCGACTGTTCACGAGACAGTCATTCAGAGGGGAGCAAGCTTTAATCTTGGTATTAGTAAGTATCCGGGAAATTATTCTCCAAGAGGTCATAAATATTTGGAGGACTTTGACACCGAACCTATTCCAAAACTCACCTATCGTGTGGGAGGTGTTTTACTTCAAAAAGAACTCATACTCGACACCAATAGGGATCGTGTGATGATCAAATACACCCTTTTGGAAGCCAATTCTCCTACAAAAATCAGAATCAGTCCTTTTTTGGCATTCCGTGGCTATCATAATCTTTCAAAGGAAAATGACAGGTTAAATAAAGAATTTGAAAAAGTGCCAAATGGGGTAAAATTTCAACTTTATCCTGAATACTCACCGCTTTACCTGCAGCTTTCCAAAAGAAATGAATATATCTCCAAACCGGAATGGTATTTCAATATTGAGTATATCATGGAAAGGGAAAGAGGATATGAATACCAGGAAGATTTGTTTGTTCCGGGGTGTTTTGAATTTGACATTGCCAAAGGTGAGTCCGTAATTTTTTCAGCAGGACTTACGGATGCTGACCCTAGTACACGCCAAAGGGCATTTGAAAAAGAGCTTGCAAGAAGGATTCCAAGAAACAATTTTGTCAATTGCCTCAAAAACTCAGCAGGGCAGTTTATTCAGAAAAGAGATGGCAAAACACACGTCATAGCAGGTTATCCATGGTTTGGATGGTGGGGAAGGGATACTTTCGTTTCGGCACCGGGCTTGGTTTTGACCCAGGGAGACAAAGAGACTTTTCTCGATATCATGGATACTATGGTTGCAGATCTTCATGGCCCTTTGTTTCCGAATGTGGGTAGCGGTGTGATGAGAAATCTTGCTTCGATGGATGCTCCACTTTGGTTCTTTTGGTCATTGCAACAGTTCATCAGGTTTACCGCTGACACTCAAACTGTCAAGAAAAAGTATCTTGAAAAGATGAAAGGCATTATTGACGGGTTTAGAAAAGGCACTGACTACAACATCCACATGCTTGATAACGGACTTGTGTATGGTGGACAGGAGGGTGTTGCCCTTACTTGGATGGATGCTGTAAATTCAGATGGGCCTGTCACCCCAAGAATCGGATGTCCGGTTGAGGTCAACGCTTTGTGGTATAATGCGCTATGTTTCTACCATGAATTGACCAATGACAATGAAATAAAAGATTTGGCCGAACAGGTTCAAAAATCCTTTACAGAGGTGTTTTGGGATGAGAAAAAAGGCTATTTAGCTGATTATGTCAGCGGGGAATATAAAGATTGGGCCATCAGACCAAATATGGTGATCGCTACTTCCATGCCATATTCTCCCTTAGAAGAAAGTCAGATGAAGAGTATTCTGGAGGTTGTCAAGTCAAAACTTCTTACTCCAAGAGGCTTGAGATCACTTGCACCTGATGACCCGGGATATAAAGGCTATTACCATGGGAATCAATATACCAGGGATATTGCATACCACAATGGAACGGTTTGGGCGTGGCTGTTGGGTCACTTTGTAGAGGGATACCTCAGGTTACATGGCAAAGCAGGTAAACATTTTGTAGAAAAAATAGTGCAGGCATTTGATGATGTCATGCCGCAATACGGTATAGGAACCGTCGCTGAGATTTACGATGGAGATCCTCCTCACAGACCAAAAGGTGCCATTTCTTCGGCATGGTCCATCGGTGAGTTATTGAGAATGATGTATATTTTAGAAAAAGTTTAAATCGGTTTTATGAAGGTATTAATGTTCGGTTGGGAATTTCCTCCACATATTTCCGGGGGCTTGGGCACAGCTTGTTATGGCTTGGTCAAAGGCTTAAACCATCATAACCAAGAGGTAATTTTTGTGGTGCCAAAATTATGGGGTGACGAAGAACCACTGGCGGATTTTGTCAATGCCAGCGACGTAGTCATTGATTACCGTGAAAGAAAATTCAAGAAAATCTGGAAAAACCTTACTTACCTTGAGGTAAGCAGTTTTCTTGTTCCCTATTTGGGACCTGAGGAATTTAAAAAGTATACCGACTTTACCATCCACGACCGAACAGATGTCGATGAAAGTGTTTTTTCAAATAAGTTTGAATTCAGTGGAAAATATGGAAAGGACCTGATGAAGGAAGTTTCAAGATATGCCCTTGTTGCAGCCCAAATCGCCAAATCCAAAGAACATGATGTCATCCACGCGCATGATTGGCTGGCATATCCGGCCGGAATTGCGGCCAAAGAAATCAGTGGAAAACCACTGATCGCACATATTCACGCTACAGAATTTGACAGATCAGGTGAATCGGTAAACAAACCTGTCTATGATATCGAAAGAGCGGGAATGCACGCAGCTGACCATGTTGTGGCAGTCAGCCACCTGACCCGAAAGATTGTAATCGATAAATACGGGGTACATCCTGACAAAGTCAGCGTACTCCACAATGCTGTATTGGATGCTAGCATAATTCATTCTGATACCCGGAAGCATGTCCCCGAAAAAATCGTCACCTTTTTGGGAAGGATTACATTCCAAAAAGGCCCTGAGTACTTTGTAGAAGCTGCCAAAAAAGTAATTGACAGAGACCCCAATGTGAGGTTTGTCATGGCAGGAAACGGAGATCTTCTCAACAGGATGGTGGAACGCGTTGCAGAATTGGGCATGGGTACCAAATTCCATTTTACAGGATTCCTAAAAGGAAAGGATGTAGATGATATGTATGCCATCAGTGATGTCTACGTCATGCCTTCAGTCTCCGAGCCTTTTGGAATTGCCCCGCTTGAAGCTGTGAGACATAATACTCCTGTCATCATCTCCAAACAATCAGGCGTAGCAGAGGTGCTGGTAAATGCCATCAAAGTGGATTTTTGGGATGTAGATGCCATGGCTGATGCCATTTTTGGTTTACTGCATTATGAAAGTATCTCGAAGATGTTCAAGGAACTTGGCAGTGAGGAATTGAAAAAGCTGAAGTGGGAGCATGTTGCAGCCAAACTAGTTAAAGTATACGAAAAGACCATAAAACAATAGCCATGAGAACAATCTGTTTTTACTTTCAGGTTCACCAGCCTCTAAGAATCAAGCCTTATCGCTTTTTTGATATCGGTGATGACCATTATTATTGGGACGATTACAGTAACAAAAGCATCATCCGGAAAGTCGCCCAAAAATGCTACCTCCCTATGAATGCCCTCTTGCTAGACCTTATCCACATGCATCAGGGCAGGTTCAAAGTGGCTTTTTCAATATCAGGCGTTTGCTTGGATCAGTTCGAAGCATTTGCACCTGACGTGCTGGAAAGTTTCAAAAAACTGGTGGCTACGGGGCATGTCGAAATCTTGAGCGAAACAGATGCACATGCATTGTGCTCTTTGAAAAGTAAGGATGAATTCAAGAGAATGGTCGGAAGGCATACAGAGAAAATAAAGAGACATTTCAGTGGCTACACCCCAAAGGTTTTTAGAAATACAGAATTGATATATTCTGACAAAATCGGGGGAATGGTAGCAGAAATGGGATATGAAGGCATACTGACCGAAGGTGCCAAGCATATTTTGGGATGGAAGAGCCCAAACTTTGTTTACCAAAACGCAATCGAACCTAACCTGAAGATTCTTCTCAAAAACTTCCAACTCAGCGATGACATCGCTTTCAGGTTCAGCAACAAGACCTGGGCCGATTATCCCTTGACCACTGAGAAGTTTGTCACTTGGCTCAATGCCGTCCCAAAGGAGCAGGAAGTGATCAACCTTTTTATGGACTATGAAACATTCGGTGAACACCAATGGGCAGAAACCGGGATTTTTGAATTCATGAAAGCCCTTCCAAGTGCAGTATTCAGGTATACCGACTTCAACTTCTCTACACCATCTGAGGTGGTTAAAAACGGAACTCCGGTGGCCAAGATCAATGTACCGACTCCAATCTCTTGGGCGGATGAGGAAAGGGATTTGACGGCCTGGTTAGGAAACGACCTCCAAAATGAGGCTTTTTCCAAGCTCTATGAAATGGAAAGCAGAGTCAAAAACATCGAAGATGAAGAAATCCAAAGGGATTGGAATTACCTTCAGACCTCCGATCATTTCTATTACATGTGTACCAAATTCTTTTCTGATGGCCATGTCCACTCCTATTTCAGTCATTATGACACACCATACGATGCATTTATCAACTACATGAATGTATTGAGCGATTTCATCCTTCGTGTCAAAATGAAAGAGAATGAATTGGCAGAAGCTGAAGAATAGACTACATTTTGAATCAATAATAAGAGGCTTGGTAAAACAAGCCTTTTTAATTCCTGAAAACCCCGACAAAAGATGAAAAGAATAATTTTCCTATTACCCATGTTTGCTTTCCTTGGTTCCTGCATGGTCACTACAGAGAAAAAAGAAGTTTCCGAAGAAAAAGAGGAATTTATCGTCCGATACGATCGGCCTGATGCCTCCATTCTAAGGGGGGTGTATATTCCAAAAGGCGCAGAATATTTCTATACATCGGGCTTGGTCGCTCCTGTAAAGGATGAAAATGCTGTTCCGGGCACTTACGCAAGGTATGGTAATTCCTACGAGCAAAGTATCGGGATTTTGGAAAGGATAAAAGAAACCATCGGAGAAGGTGGGTTTACTCTTGAAGACGTGGTCTTTCTACGGGTCTATCTTGCACCTGATAAGGATGGGAAAATTGATTGGGAAGCATGGTTCAAGGCATATGGGGAATATTTCAATAATCAAACCAACCCAAACAAAGTCGCAAGATCGACAATAGCGGTTCATTCCCTCGCCAATCCTGAATTGTTGATTGAAATTGAAGCCGTTGCAGCAAAATGAAAAAATTCAGTCCGATCTCTTTTCTTCTAATTTCCTTGTTTGTCAGTTCATGCGCCTGCGATGGAGAGACAATGGTCAAAGGTATGATGTGGGGATTTAGCAAAATCGCCGGAGAAGGCTACCTCCCTTCAGCAGAAATCATGGCTTTGGGGGAATTTGAAAGTGTAGAAGTCAATGTATCCCAAGAGTACACGGATGGCGAAAACCAAGGTACAATAGAACTCAGGTTATTCAACGGAAAAAGTCCCGAGATGAGAATGAGTGAAGAAAATGTGGCCAGAAAATGCGCTGAATTGTATTCTCAAGGATATTCAAAAATCGAAGATTATAAAACCATTAAGGTCTCCTTTATTCAAACCGATCCTTTCAACGCTGAAAACTACGCGATAAGCGAATATACTTTTGAAGTAAATGATTTATTAACCTCCACAAACCCTGAAGAAAATGGAATTTGACTACAATGCAGAATTTAAGCACCCAACCGTAAAAGCAAGCGATTGGTTTTTGACCATATTAATTGCCAATATTCCTGTTGTAGGATTTATCATGCTCATCGTGTGGGCTGTGGACAAAACAGGAAACCCCAACAAAGCCAATTGGGCCAAAGCCAAACTGATTTGGTATGCTATTGGTTTCGGATTGATGATCCTGTTGTTGCTGATGATTGGATTTGGAACGGTCTCAGGAGTTTTTGATGAAATCGACTGGAACGATTTCCAGTAAATCCATCACATCAACCCGTCTCCGCTATCAGAATCATCTATTGCGCGGGAAAGAAAATCATGGAATGGCTTCATCAATTTGAAGCCTTCCACTGCTTTTTTCTTAAAGCTTCCGGTGGAAATTTCCACATCGGAAATCGGATTGGATACTATAAAACTCTTTTGCTTGAGCAATTCAATGTAGGGGTGATCCATTTCATAACCCTTTGGCATATTCTTGAGTTTGTCACCTTCCAATCCTGAAAAAGTCTTTTTGAACTTCGGTTCGTTCAAAATGGCTTCCAATTCCTTTCCGGAATAGTCAATTTCCTGCCTTATTTTTTTCAGACTTTCGGATTCCGGCATCCATATTCCACCTGCCAAAAAGCTATTGCCCGGCTGTACATGAACATAGTATCCCGGGCCTGGGGATTTCTTTCCCCCTACAGAGAAATATGCAGCAAAATTGGTTTTGTATGGGTCCTTGTTTGCTGAAAAGCGGACATCCCTGTTTTGTCTAAAAACACAGTCTTTTGCTTTGAAAGAAGATAAGGCCGGTTCCCAAGCAGAAACTTCCGCGAGCATTTTGCCCACGTCATTCAAAAATTCCTCCTTGACAGCAAGGTACCACGTTTTGTTCTCATCCATCCATGATTTATGGTTGCTTTGAGAAAGTGCTTCGAGAAATTTCAAGTATTGATTGGCCATGGTCAAATATAAATAACAACAAGAAAACAAGTCATAAGTTTTTTTCAAATGATGATTCTATATCGTTTTGAAAAGTGGTTGGGTATTGAAAAACTTCCAAAACAGGATCAAAACCAAAAAAAATTCAAAGATCCAATCAGAACTTTGGAAAAGGTCATCGGGTCGTCCATAACAAAAAAAATGACTTTGGATCATGAAAAAAGCCTGACTTTACGATCAGGCTTTTTTCTATTTATTTCAATTATTTCAACATATTCCTATTGATCCATTCGATCTCCTCTTGGCGGATCGTATGCTGCGTATCAGGAAAAATCAAGGTTTTCACTTCCGCACCTAGATTTTTTATCAATTCTGCTGAAGCCTCAATCCTGCTTAATGGAACATGCATGTCCTTGTGACTTGATCCGATAAAAACAGGAGTTCCGAGAAAATCACCTTTGTACTTGGTGGGATTTAATTTTTCTCCAATCAACCCTCCGGTAAATGCCATCACTCCTCCGTACTTTTTGGCGTTTTGAGAGGTATATTCCAATGAAAGACAAGCCCCCTGAGAAAATCCGATAAAATAGATTTGATCCGATTGGAATCCTTTGTCTAAGAGATTTTGAACAACCTTATTGATTATCTCAACAGAATTTGAAAAGGCAGGTTCATTATTGGCATCCGGTGCCATAAAGCTGTAAGGATACCAAGAACCACCCTGAGCTTGCGGTGCCAATAGTGCAAATTCATCCAAGTTCAGGTATTGACTTAAACTCAATATGCTTGCGGAAGTCGCGCCTCTGCCATGAATCATGATCGCAACTTTGGTTGCTTCTTCGATCGATTTTCCGGAATGTATCAACTCAGGCATATTTTTCAATATTTAGTTCAACTTTGGCTAGCCGTGCTTCTAACTTTGCCCTTTGAGGCTCAATCCATTGAGGGAGTTTTAACAATTCTCCCAAATGTGCTTCATCTTCATCGATGGCAAATCCCGGTTCATCGGTTGCGATTTCGAACAACACTCCGCCAGGTTCGCGGAAATAGATGGAATTGAAATAATTCCGATCCTTTACTTCTGTGACATGATAGCCATTACTTAGCAATATTTGTTGTATCTCCTGTTGGCTTGCAACATTGGCAGTCCTAAAAGCGATGTGGTGGACAGTTCCGGCGCTTTGCATCCCCTGTCTCCCATTTGGATCAATGACGATGTCCACAATATCACCCGGTTCACCTTTGGTTCCATATCGAAACCTACCATTCTCCTCCTCGATAAACCTGTAATCCATGAATTGGGTGAGCAAGTTTGCTGTCAATTCTTTTGCTTTGAGGTTCAATGTAGCTCCGTAAAATCCCTTAATCGAAAATTCCAATGGGATAGAACCGTAAGACCAACCCTTTCGGCTGTCTTTGTCAGTAGCAATGAGCTCGATACCCATGCCGTCATGGTCTTCAAATCGGATCCATTTTTCACCAAATCTTGACAAAGGAGTAGATATGGGAATATTGAATTTGGTCAGCCTTTCCATCCAAAAACCCAAAGAATCCATAGGAATTGAAAAGGCGGTATAGGTCAATTCACCAGTCCCTTTTGTTCCTTTTCTTGCTCCCTCAAACGGGAATGTGGTGAATACCGTCCCGGGGGCGCCCGATTCATCTCCAAAATAGAAATGATAGACATCAGGCGCATCAAAATTGATGGTCTTCTTCACCAGCCTCAAACCCAAAATACCTGTATAGAAATCCAGGTTTTTTTGTGGATTACCTGCAATTGCGGTGATATGGTGTATTCCGGTGATTAAAGGAGACATAGTGTTTGGGGTTTTTGGTTGAATTATTTGGTTATTTGGTTAATGGTTATTAGGAATCATGGATATACGCTTCTTTGCCAGTAACCTTATATTCTGCTTCAGTGGGGACAGAAGACCGAAGTAGGAAGACCGATGTACCCGGCATTTCAGTCCGAAGACAGGAATTTAAATGGATATCCATTTTACTGGCATAATTGCGTAAATACATTTTAGGAATAACTCAATAACCATTAACCATTTTCAAAATTACTGTTTTACAATCTGAATGTTGGCCAAAATTCTGACTTGGTCACTGACGACAATGCTACCTGCTTCTGTCACGGCATTCCAAGTCAATCCGAATTCCTTTCTGCTGATTTTTCCTTCCAACTCAAAACCTGCTTTCGTTTGTCCATATGGATCCTGCACTACACCGCCAAAGTCCGCGGTCAATTCTACTGTCTTGGTAATGTCTTTGATCGTCAACTCACCAATAAGTGAATTTCCTTCCAAAATACCTGAGAAAGTCATTTTTGGATATTTCTCAGCATCAAAAAAATCAGCTGATTTCAGGTGGTTGTCTCTGTCAGATTGGTTGGTGTCAATACTTGCGATGTGGGCTGCAAAAGAAATCTCTGCTCCCTGAAAATCATCTGACGAACTTTCTGCTCCCCCTTCAAATGAGTTGAAATTACCTGTCACAGTAGAAATCACTAGGTGTTTCACTTTGAATGATACTTCTGAATGTGTTGGGTCAATAGCCCATTTGGTTGTTTTTTCTGTTGCGGTACTCATTGTTTTATTGGTTTAATTTATTTGTTGATAAAGATTTGTTTCAGCTGACCCCTTATTTCAACCCAAAGTCAAAATAAAAGTTATTATAAAGAGTTGATACATTAAATGTATAGACATTTTTATAGGTAATTTTTTTTCCCTAGCCTCGGAGCTTATCAAGCAGAAAATTCAATTGACTGACTTCCTCATTGTCTAATTTTATCAGGCGAATATTTTGATTCAGAATCTCCGTTTGAAGTTGGTTGAGCAATTGAAGACCCTTTTCAGTAATCATGATATCAACCTGCCTTCTGTCTACGGGACATTCTTCCCTAAGTACTAGCCCCTTTTGCTTCAACTTTTCCACCAGACGGGATGCATTTGACATTTTATTCAGCATTCTATCTTGTATCGAAGAAACTGTAATGGGGTTTCCATTTTGACCTCTTAGAATTCTCAGCACATTGTATTGCTCAGGAGAAAGGCCAAAAGGCTTAAAGAGACTGTTCTGCTTTGTGACAATATAACTTTGCGTAAAAAGAATATTGACTACGGCTTTGTTGTAGTCATCTTTAAATTCCTTCTGCTGTATTTCGTCTTCCAATCTCATATTTATAAAATGTTTTTGTATTAAATGTATATACATGCAAATGCTTGAAAAAGTTTCAAATGAATTTCATTTTTTAAAATTTGTTTGAAATAATCTAAAAAAAATTGTGAGCATTCGCATAAATGCAGGTAACAGCATTAACCATGAGCATATGGAGTTCAGTTTTAAAATAGAAAATTTCGAAACTCGTAGGGTACGTACAATAATGTGAATACAAATAAAAATGTACGTAATGATGCCAGAAGATCCGACTTCGACACGCAATCGGGATCCGTCCCGAAGAGGATTATGGGATTGCCGTCAGAGAAATAAATAACCCTAAAAATTAAAACTGCCTTATCCAATCCCCAATGAGCCTATTAATTTCATCGGGTTTTTCGATGCAGCTGCTATGACCCGCTCCCGGCACCATATGCAATACCGCATTTGGGATAGACATTTGGATAAACTTTGCTTTTTCTGGCTTGGTGGCCACATCCTCGTCTCCCACTACAATCATGGTGGGACATTTTATGTTTCGGATTTCTTCCTCTATTCCTTTCCTATGGATAACAGCCTCCACAGATTTGGTGATGGACTTTTTGTTGGATTGTAATTCTTTCATCCACTTTTTATAGGAATCTGCATTTTTTGGATTTTCAAGCCAGCTTTGTGCAAACATGATCTTCATCACAGACCCCGCAACTGTTGGGATGATCCCAAACCATTTGACTATTCCATTCAAAAATTTATACTTTGGGAGGTTTTCTACTGGTTCAGGACTTGCCGAAGTCTCCAGCAAAGCCAGGCTTTTTACTTTTTCAGGAAATCTAGCTGCAAGTCGCATCCCAACAAATCCACCCATAGAAAGCCCGACAAAATGAACAGGCTTGCCTACAAGTATGTCTATCAGCTCCACCGCATCTAAAGTCAATAAATCCATGTCAATGGGCCCATCAGTCACTTCAGATTGACCCTGTCCCCGATGGTCATAGGCGATAACGGTATAATTCTGTTTTAAAAAATCAACCTGACTCTGAAACATCTTATGGCTCCAAAGTAATCCATGTGAAAAGACGACAACTTCTTTTCCTTCTCCCTCTTTGATATAAAAAAGCTTTGTCGTGTTGAGCTGAATGTGTGGCATAATGTTGTTTTACGAAGTATAGCGGACCTAATACCAAGTATTGGAAAATATGTTTGAATTTACTTTCTGATTCCAGATCCTACTTCTGTATAAACCAAAGTCAACCTGAGTTGTTAAAATTGGCATTTTCAGAATAGGTAAAGACGATTGGTATCGCGTCATTCTGAACGGCAGCTTGCGAATCCCGACAGCTGTACGGGTGAAGAATCTCTTTATTAAATGAGAATCTTCGCTTCACTACCAATGACGTGAATCTCTTGGTCGTCACACTTCTCCACCGCGGCGGAGAAGTGTCTCCTTATTCAAAGAGCTTTCATCCCCGTACCTCGGATTCAAGATGACACAACAACCGTCATTCCATTTCTGAACATTAACAAAATGTTGAAAACTCAGAGTGACGATTCCGATAAATACGTCATTGGTAGCTTACTTGGTTCTTGGTACTTGGTTCTTGGTACTTGGTTCTTGGTACTCAATTTCACCAATCCAAACCCGGCTGTTTTAATTTCCTGGATTCTTCCCGGTCCTTGTGCTGTTGTACCAAAGTACGTACATCCTGCAAGAGTTGTTTGGCATCATAGACTATCCCATCTTTCACAGTATATTTTACGCCTCCAACCCTGATCGGTTCATTGTTTTCATCAATCCGGATGGCGCCGGTGCCATATAAAACCTTGAGATTCTGAAGTGGATTTTCTTCCAAAATCACAAAGTCTGCCAACTTCCCAACTTCCACAGTTCCGATTTCATTTTCCATCCCCAAAGCCTCCGCGGCATACATGGTCGAGGATCTGATGACTTCCAATGGATGAAATCCTGCTTCCCTGAGCAATTCCATTTCTCTGATAAAGGCAAAACCATACAATTGATAAATAAAGCCAGAATCCGAGCCGGTGGTCACACGGCCTCCACGGTTTTTGTATTCATTGACAAAGGTCATCCAAAGTTGGTAATTTTCCTTCCATTGGATTTCCTCTTCTGTAGTCCAATCAAACCAATAGGATCCGTGGGACTCGCGGCTCGGCTTATAAAAACGCCATAAGGAAGGAAGCGTATATTCCTCATGCCACTCGGCCCTTCTTGCACGCATCAAATCCCTGTTTGCCTCATAGATATTAAATGTAGGGTCCAATGTAAAATCCAGGTCCAAAAGCTCCTGCATTACTTTGTTCCAATGATCTGAATATGGCGGCGCAGCCTGCTTCCAAAGCTTTCCTGCTTCAGCAAAACGGTGCTGTTCATTCTGATAATTATAATCCAGCCTGTAATCCTGAATGGTCCTATCAGCAAAAAGAGCTTCAGGAAGTCCATACCAATGCTCCATCGTAGTCAGTCCAGCCCTTGCAGAATGGAGGACATTCCATCTTGCCACGTCCATCTGCGCATGATGCATTGAAGACCTCAAACCGATTCTTTTATTTTCTTCCAAAGCCGCCTGCATTACTTCCGGTTTTGCACCAAAGAATTTGATGCCGTCAGCTCCTTTTTTGGCATTGTCATTAACCCAAGCCTTGGCTTCAGCAGCATTGGTTATGGGTTTTTCTGAACCTTGCCCAAAACTGGTGTACGCAAACAAACGCGGTGCGGTAATGGTGTTGGCTAAGGATTTTTTCTTATGGTCAAGCACCCAACTCAATCCATTACTTGCAGAAGGGTCTTTTACAGTAGTGATGCCATGTGACATCCAAAGTTTGAAAACATATTCGGCGGGAGTACCCTGTCCAGATCCTCCGATATGCCCGTGCATGTCTATAAAACCCGGCAAAAGGTAATTTCCCTCCAATTCCATCACTTTGTCATTAGGGCCGGCTTTAGGCCTTCGGTCTTCTTTGATAGGAATGCCGGGATATCCTACGACTTTTATTTCTGTGATTCTGTTTTTTTGTACTACAATATCTACAGGACCAATTGGAGGTGAACCTGTCCCATCTATCAATGTTACTCCCCGAAGAATCAGCTTGTCATAAGGGCCTTCACCTTCCTTTCTATCAGGAGAAGGCATAATCCGGGAAAAAATCTCTGAGGCAAATAAAAAGAAGCTGAAAGCAAATAGAATTAATGTTTTTTTCATGGCTAGTGGATTTGACAGGAACAAAATAATCCTTTTCCATCCAATAAAAAAACCGACCATCCCAATGAAAAGGATAGTCGGTTATGTCAAATAGGAGGTCTATATTTTATTCTTTTTCCTTCCTGAAAGTGTAGCGCAGACCGATATTTCCTCTAAACCCAATCATTCCAATATCAAAATTTACATTGGGTGTAGCTTCAATTAAAATTGAGAAATTTTTATGTTCTTGAATGGGTTTAAAAGTCAACCCAAAAGGCAATCCAACTCTTGCGCCTCCATTTTCAAATACGCCTATCATTACTCCTGCATGCAAATTAACCCAATCAGACCTCTTAAAATTTCGATGAAACATTCCTTCGACTCCAAGAGGAAAATCAAGTAGATCTGTTGCTAAGAACCTCAATTCGCCGAAATACTTTTTCTCAATATCGGTTCCAACTCCGATTTGGCTAAATAGGCCACTATTGTACACACCAACATGGACTTGGGCCTGAGCCTGAATGGAAATGAAAAGTCCAAAAATCAAAATAATGGTAAAAGATCTGAATTTATTCATGTTTTTTATCGGTTTGATTTATATAAGACAAAAATAGTTTTTAATTCCAATCTACCAAAAGGAAAGTTGATTATCCCAAAGCGGACAAAAAAAAAAGGGCCTTTGAGAATTTTATTCCCAAAGGCCATATTTCCATTTTATCAGTATTCATTATTTTATTAACAATTTTGCCAGAAGCAGTCAAAATCAAACTCAACCTTGATTTCGGAAATAATATCCACAAATATCAAATATCAATGAATATCTAAACTGAGAATTGAGGTTAAATGCAGTAGTTGCAAAATTCATTACATCAATAAAACTTAGCCCCTCAAAATCTCCATCGGAGGCATCTTCACGATTTTGCGTCCATTGAGCCAACCTAGTAGAATGGTCAATGCAGTAATGGCTACATAAACTACCAAGGCTTCTTTGTATGCGCCTCTAAATGGCAATTCAAACACGAACTCACTTAGCAACCATGTTGCCAAAAAGGAAAGCAAAATCCCGCTCAACGAAGCCAAAGAGCCCAAAAAGAAATATTCCAAGGTATTGATCTTGCTGACCAATCCGCTATCTGCACCGAGTGTCCGTAGCAAAATACTTTCCCGCATCCTTTGATACTTGCTGATAATTAGCGAACTGATCAAAACCAAAATCCCGGTAATGATACTGAAGAACGCCATGAATTGGATCACAAAGCTGATCTTGCCGAGGATTTCTTCCAAGGTTTCTACTATGGCCCCTAGGTTGATCACGGAGATATTTGGAAACTCTCTCACAATCTCCGATTGCACATCCGCGGCCTGTCGGTCATTTTTGGTTTTGGTAATCAGCACGTGAAACTTCGGCGCATTGTTCAACACATTTTCTGGAAATAAAACAAGAAAATTGGTCAAGACCTGATTGAACTTCACATCCCGAAAACTTCCAACATAGGTTTTGATGGGCCTTCCCTGCACATTGAAGATGATTTCATCACCCAAATTGATTCCGGTCCGCATGGCGTAGCCTTGGTCAAAGGAAACAAATACAGAATCTCCGGGATTGGTCACTTTCCTTAGGTCTCCGCTCAACAGTCTTTCAGAACTGATCAAAGTGTCTCTGTAGGTCACCCTAAATTCCCTGTTGTATAATCCCCGAGATCGCTTCTCTTCCTCAGGCAAAGTGTCATTTCCTTTTTTGGTAAGGCCGTTGATTGACTCCAATCCCATAGTAACAATAGGCACCTGCTGCATGATGGGCAGGTCTTTACTTCTGATCTTATCAGCTACAGCTTCTACCTGATGCGTTTGGATGTCAAAAAGCAGCATATTGGGTTGGTCTTTTTTGTCTGCAAACTTGGCTTCATCCAACAACTGGTTTTGGACAAAAAACAAGGTACTGATCATGGCTGTACCCAATCCGATTGTCGCAATCAGGGAAACGGTTTGGTTGTTTGGTCGATACAAATTAGCCAAAGATTGTCTGATAGGATACTGTAGTGAAATCGGCAGAAACTTCCTGATCAACCACATGATCCCAATCGCAACAGTCCAAAGAATCAGGAAGGCAAAGACAACGAAGCCGGTAAAACCGAGTGCTTGCTTCCATCCATTGAGCAGGTAAAAGCTAAACCCGAAGACAAACAAAAGAATGCCAAACACAACCGCCCAACGCAAGGGATCCTTGTTGATCTTGGTTTCTCCTTCTTCAGGCCGCAAAGTAGCCATCGGAGAAACCTTTCTGATTTTCAACAAAGGCAACAAGGCAAATAAAATAGATACCAACAATCCGGTGATTACCCCAAAGCCTACACTTTTCCAAGAAAGTGCAATGGCGACATCCACCGGAAGGAAATCTGCAAAAACTGCCGGTAAAATAAACTGCAAAAGGCTTCCTAAAAGTGATCCAAACAACGCGCCTGCCAAACCCATAACCACGATCTGAACCAGATAAATTTTCATCGCAGTCCAAGCTGAAACCCCAAGACATCTCAGTACTGCCACGGAAGCTAATTTTTCCTTTACAAATACATTAACGGCGCTCGCGACACCCACACAACCTAAAAGCAAGGCAATGAAAGCCACCAAACTCAGAAAGTTGGATAGGTTTTGGAAGGAACGTCCCGTCTGCCTTTTCCGGTCTTCAATGGTATCGGCATCGACTTTTTCTTCCTCCCATTGCTCCTCGTATTTCTTCACCACGTCATCAGGATTGGTCAAGTCATCCAATTGATAATACCTGACATATTCAAGCCTGCTGCCGTATTGGATCAGCCCGGTGGCCTCCACGTATTCCATCGGAATGTACACAGCAGGTGCGACAGTGGCTGTAATCCCGGTTTGTCCCGGAACTTTCTGCAATTCTCCTTCTATATAAAAAGAAAGATTACCCACTTTGATGCTATCCCCAATTACGGCATTGAATTGTGCCATGAGGAGTTTTTCTACCAAAGCCCTTTTACCTCCTTTTCGAAAGGAAGCTTCTGCTTCAGCGGGGATGGTTTCTAATTTTCCATAGAAAGGAAAATCTCCTTCAAGTGCCCTAACCTGCGTTAGCCGGCTTGCACCTGTGGAAGGGAATGCGACCATACTGGCAAAATTGATTTCTTCTGCGGTAGCAATGGCCAAAGAATCGGTAGGCTGTAGCCCAAGAGGCTTGTTATTTTCCAAGACCAAATCAGCACCCACAAGTTCTTTGGATTGTTGGTCGATTCCCTTTTTGAGGTTTTCACCAAAGGAACTGATGCCTACCAAAGCCGCAATTCCTACGACCATGGAAGAAACAAAAAGAAGGAGCCTTGAGAAATTTTTTCTAAAATCTCTGAAGGCCATTTTTAAAATCCATGAAAAATCAGACATGGCTGCCCTCCTGGATTTTACCGCCTTTGATGTTGATGATGCGGTTTGTTCGCTTGGCCAATTCCGGATCGTGGGTGACCAATATGAGTGTGGTGCCTAGTTCCTTGTTCATATCAAAAATAAGGTCTTCGATCATCTCACCGGTTTCGGTATCCAAGTTTCCGGTAGGTTCATCAGCAAACAATATCTTCGGTTCATTGGCAAAGGCCCTTGCTATAGACACACGCTGTTGCTCTCCACCAGAAAGCTGAGAAGGATAATGGGTAACCCGATCTCCCAATCCCACTTTGGTCAGTAACTCCGTAGCTTTTGCTTTTGCATCCTTTCTTTTCTTTAATTCAAGAGGTACCATCACATTTTCCAAGGCGGTAAGGGTAGGAAGCAATTGGAAATTCTGAAAAATGAATCCGATGTTTTTACTCCTTACTTCAGCCCTTTGGTCTTCGGACAGCTTTTCGAAGGCATTTCCTGCCAAAACCACAGATCCCGTACTTGCGGAGTCTAATCCTGCACAGAGTCCGAGCAGCGTGGTTTTTCCACTTCCCGAAGGGCCTACGATGGAGATGCTTTCTCCTGCTTGGATATCAAAATTGACCTGGTCTAAAACAGTTAGTTTTCTTGTGCCGCTTTGGTAGGTTTTGGACACATCCTTTACACTCAATATGCTCATAAAAATCTTTGTGGATTGGTTTTGACAATAACACCATCAAACGGCCAAATGGTTTGATTCGTTGGGTTTAAATATAAAAGGAAAGGATGGGGTTTGAACAAAATAGCTGAAAAATTGTAGATTTGATGGTAACAAGAATAAAAAATGAAAACATTCAGTAATTACTCAATTCTTTTATTGTTGGTTTTTTCAATTGCCTGCAGTTCAAAAAACGAAAAAACATCTGAATCTGAATCAACCTCAAAAACTGAAACAGTTCAATCAAAAAAACTAATCCTCTTTTTCGGGAACAGCCTCACAGCAGGATATGGGATTGAGGCTGAGGATGCTTTCCCAGGATTGACTGCCGCTAGGATAGACAGTCTTGGCTTGGATTACAGGGTTATCAATGCCGGATTGAGTGGAGAAACGACAGCTAGCGGATTGAGCCGTTTGGATTGGTTTTTGGAAGAACGACCGGCAATTTTTATTTTAGAATTAGGCGGAAATGATGGTTTACGCGGAATTACTCCATCGGAGACCAAGAAAAACCTGAAAGGAATCATCCAATTGGTGCGGGGAAAATATCCTGAAACGGTTATTGTTTTAGCAGGAATGCAGATTCCGCCCAATATGGGACAGGAATACACCAAAGAATTTTCAGAATTATTTCCCCAAGTAGCTGCTGATGAAAATGTCGAATTGATTCCATTTTTATTGGAAGGTGTGGCAGGGAACCCTGACCTCAACCTACCCGATGGAATCCATCCTACCGAAGAGGGACATTTGATAGTTTTTGAAACTATTTGGGTCACGCTCAAAAACCTTCTTTGAAACCTCTATTTGTCAATAATCATTTTAGGTGAAGTCATTAAAATGCCTTTATTTATAAATTAACGGTCTTTTCTATCGTTTTTCCCACATTTCAGGTATAAATGTTTATTTTTGGGTGAATTTGTAAATTTTTATTTCATCCCCAAACCATTTCCTGAATGAAAAAGCTTTTAAAAATTGTTGCGTACTTGGTGACAGCCTTGGTAATTGTAATTATTGGAGCCGTGGCCTATGTGTCTTTTGCCTTGCCCAATGTGGGGCCCGCGGATCCGGAATTTAAAGTGGAGATCACGCCAGAGAAAATTGAACATGGCAAATACTTGGCAAACCATGTGATGGTGTGTATCGACTGCCATTCCAAAAGAGATTTCAGCCTCTTTTCAGCACCCCCGGTTCCGGGAACAGAAGCGACAGGGGGAGAAAGATTCGATGCTACGATGGGATTTCCCGGAGTATTTATTTCTCCGAATATCACACCATTTGGAATCGGGGAATGGACAGACGGTGAATTATTCAGGTTGATTACCACAGGAGTAAGGCGAGATGGAACTCCCATCTTCCCAATCATGCCTTACTACAGTTATGGGAAAATGGACGTGGAAGATATTGAGGCTGTAATCGCATACATCAGAAGCCTAGAACCAGTGGAAACAAGCCATCCCGAATCCAAACCTGATTTTCCGTTTAACCTCATCATGAGAACGATGCCGGCTGAAGCTTCATTAACCAAAAGACCTGATCCAAACAATCAGGTAGCTTATGGAGGATACTTAGTCACAGCAAGCGCTTGTGCGGATTGTCATACCAAATTCGAGGATGGTGCCTACGTCGGAGAACCACTTGCAGGAGGCCGGGAATTTGCCTTTCCCGATGGCATACTTTCTACTTCTAATTTAACCCCACATGCGACAGGGTTGGGGAATTGGACAGAGGAGATGTTTGTACAGCGATTTAAAATGTACGGAGAAAACTATACCGCAGAAAAACTCAATCCGGGAGATTTGCAGAGTATTATGCCTTGGGTGATGTATGCGGGGATGAAGGAGGAGGACCTAAAAGCCATTTTTGCTTACCTTCAATCTCTACCACCTACAGAAAACCCCATAGAAAAATTCAAGCCGAAAAGTTAAATTAAATTAAGGCAACCAAAATGGCTGCCTTAATTTTTAATGGCTTTGAATTTCACCAAGTCTTTTCTTTTGTAAACAAGTCAGCTGTCCTCTGCTCCTTTTTCATGGGCCAAACACTGGAAGGTGTAACACCATCATCTTTGACCTCATAACCCATAATTATAATCCCTGATTCGCAATATTGATATTCCATTGCAAGAAATTTTTGTCCCTCATCTCCAATTCTCCTATACGAATCTAAAAGTTTATAATTTCGAGACCCTTCACAACTCTCTCTCAAGAATTTTTGGGTATTTTCTATATTCTTTCTGTAGAGTTGTTCGGCCATTGCTCCTGAAAATTCTTTGGATGAAACCACAGGGTGCTTCAAAGTTTTTTCCGTGTTGTCAATACTTTTAAAAAGCTTCTTTGAATCCTTCATAGCCAACTTCTCATAGCTTTTGGGGGCGCAACTAATGACTAGCATCAAGACACTGAGATAAATCAATAATCCTGTTTTGATCTTCATACCTTATTAATTTTAAACTAAACAACAACTTAAAAAAAATTACAGAACTTTTGACGCGGTTCTTCCAAAAAAAAGGTCTAAAGGTACCTTTAAACTTTGCCTTGTCACCTTGACGGCAGGTCCTAGCCTTGGCGGAAGAGGTCTGGAAACCTTCAGATTAGAACAGAAATCTCTCCAGATATTCTTATCGGGATCGATATGGCAAGGAGAGACCATTGTCACGATTGATCGAACAATATCATTCAAGAGTCCTTTCTAATTTTGCTGTTCTCTCATCTCACGACTCATATCTCACGTCTCACGTCTAATAAAAAGCATCTTCAAACTGCTTGAAATTCACATTCCCTTTTTGGTCTCTATATACTCCGACGATGTCAAACCGAATATCCTTGTGCCAATCCCTTTCGTAAAGGAAGTTATCAGCGGCTTTGATCAATAGTTTTCTTTTGGTAGCGTCTACGAATTCCTCCGCATAGCCAAATCCAGTCCCGCTTCGATATTTGACTTCTACAAAAACAAGAATCCCCTTGTGTTTAAAAATAAGGTCAATTTCGGCATGTCCACTCCGGTAGTTTGCCTCCACAAATTCATATCCTCGCCCCATCAACCAAACTTTGGCCAGGTTCTCAGCTTCGTTTCCTTTGTCATTGTGTTCTGCCATAGGGATATTTGTTTATTTTTGGGTTATCAAAGAGAACCATCATTTTATGCTTGCTGTTCTCATTTGGATTTAAAGAAAAACTGTGAATCAAGTTATCAATAAAAAAGTTAAGTTCATCGATCTTGGCAAAAAGGATTATAAAGAAACTTGGGATTTCCAAGAAAATCTTTTTGCACAGACCGTTTCACTCAAAATCCAAAATCGTCAGACCGGTCCCGAATCACAAATTGTGACTGACAACTATGTGATTTTTGTTGAGCATCCACATGTCTACACTTTGGGAAAAAGCGGTGAATTATCCCATCTCCTGTTGGATGAGAAGGGTTTGGAAGAGAAAGAAGCAACTTTTTATAAAATCAACCGGGGTGGAGATATCACTTATCATGGTCCCGGACAGTTGGTGGGCTATCCCATCATCGATCTTGATAATTTCTTTACCGACATCCACAAATACCTGAGACTTCTCGAAGAAGCTATCATTTTGACTTTGGCTGAATATGGGATCGAAGCAGGGAGAATTGAAGGATTGACCGGGGTTTGGTTGGATTACCTCGAACAGAAAAACCCTCGAAAAATCTGTGCCCTTGGTGTAAAATCAAGCCGGTGGGTGACCATGCATGGCTTCGCATTTAACATCAATGCAGACATTGGCTATTTCAACAACATTGTACCATGTGGCATAGCGGACAAAGCAGTCACTTCTATGCATTTAGAACTTGGATACCGTATAGACGAAACAGAAGTAAAGGGAAAAGTCAAAAATCATCTTGTTGAATTATTTGAGATGGAGTTGGATTAAATTTTCGAAATACAGTAGAAATAGGTTGAAATACGGTAGATATAAAATTGAAATAAAGTAGAATAGGATTGAAATAAAGTTGATATAACTACTGAAAATAACGGTTGATTCTATTTCTCAAATCTCATGTCTCAAATCTCACGTCTAATTTAAATGAAAAAAGACATCGACTTTCACCCTGTCACGGGAGTCAAGCTTGCAATTGCCAAAGAAGAAACCAACGGCAATACCGAATGGTCGGTTTATATCATCAATCTCAACCTGATTGAATTGAATACTGTAATGATTACCTCCAAAGGCTATGGCCAAATCGGTGGAGAAGAAAAGAAAACCTCGGTTTTGAGACACATGATCCAAGAACTTGGTTCAGAATCCATTGCCAAAATCGAACCGATTGACCCTGCCCTTTTTGCCTTGACCAATGAATATTGGGTCAGTTATTATATCCTTGATCAGATTTTTGACAAAAAATTCATTTTCGCAGAAGGGAGTATGGACCCTTCCAATCTGAGCTTTATCCCTGAATTGGGATTGGAAGGGGTTCTCCATTCATAATGGACGAATGGAATTTATATGATTTTTTGATTTTTAGTTGAATATTAACTAATATCCCAATATCTTAATGAGTAATTGGATCAATTCTAGGAATGGGATTGTCCAATGTTTATTTGGAAGATAGAAAGGAAACAATCTAAAGATCATTTATATGGGAAATTTTTTGAATGAATTGGGCGATATCCTTTTTTTGGACATCGAGACTGCTTCTTTGGAATCCGATTTTAAGGAATTGCCTCCGCGGCTACAGGATGAGTGGCTTAAAAAAGAAAGGCATATCATTCCTAAAGAGGAAGATGTGGAACCCGGAAGTTTATTTTTCCAAAAAGCAGGAATTTATGCTGAATTTGGCAAAGTCATCTGCGTAGGTGTCGGGTACTTCCATTATCTGGAGGAAGAAAATAAATTGGAATTCCGGACCAAAAGCTATGCAGAAGAATCAGAATATGACACCCTTGCTGCTTTTTGTGAATTGCTTTCAAAGAAAAAGTGGATCCTTTGTGCCCACAATGGAAAGGAATTTGACTTCCCTTACCTCAGCAGAAGGATCTTGATAAATAGGATTCCTCTTCCTGAACCATTGCAGATCGCAGGCAAAAAACCTTGGGAAGTCCGTCACCTTGATACTTTGGAACTGTGGAAATTCGGGGATTACAAGCATTACACCAGGCTGGAATTGCTTGCTGCCATTTTTGACATCCCTACTTCCAAGGAGTCTATCGACGGTTCTCAGGTCAATGAAACCTATTATATCCAAAAAGATTTGGAGTCCATTCGGAAATATTGTTTGCGGGATGTTGTCGTGACAGCTCAGATATATTTGGCCTTTCAAGGGCTGCCACCTGATATCGAAATGAAAGTGATTAATAGGGATAATGAGGTTTAATCAAATTTAGGATATAAGCGATAAAAAGGGCTTAATTTTCTTTTTTTTGAAGTAATTATAACTAAAATAATACATGTCAATTCAAAATTGAATCTATGTAATTTCAAAATTCAACTCATGTAATTTCAAAATTATATCTATGTTATTTCAAAATTTATCTTGTGTTATTTCAAAATTCAGAATACCTTTGAAATAAAAAGACATGCTGATTTCGAGGGATATTGTGTCGGCAATCAAAATCCTGATCCCCAAATACCCGATCATTGCCTTGACAGGACCGAGGCAATCCGGCAAAACCACTTTGCTAAAAAGCCTATTTCCAGACTATCGCTATATCAGTCTGGAAAATCCTGATATCAGAAACTTTGCTGAAAAGGATCCCAATGGTTTTTTGGCCGAATATGACCGGCATGTAATCTTCGATGAAGTCCAGCGGATTCCTGCGTTATTTTCCTATATCCAAAGTATCGTGGATGATAGAAGTGGAGAAATGGGCATTTATGTACTTTCAGGCTCACAAAATTTCCACCTGATGAACAGCATTACCCAAAGTCTAGCAGGTAGAGTAGCAATCTTTAAATTATTTCCCCTTGATTGTCAGGAACTGGAAAAAGCAGGATTGCTTGGGGATGACTTTTTAGCCCCATTGATCAAGGGATTTTATCCGGCCATATACGACAGAGACATTCCTTCGAGGATCTTTTATTCCAATTACATTCAAACCTACATCAACAGAGACGTAAGTGAGCTGATTGCAATCAGAGACATGCGTGGGTTCCAAAATTTCCTTGGACTCTGCGCTGCTAGAGCAGGACAATTGCTCAATCTCAATGCATTGGCAAATGAAAGCGGGATAAGCCAACCGACAGCCAAAGCATGGCTTTCGGCATTGGAGCAAAGTTTCATCACTTTTCAGCTTTATCCATACCATAAAAATTTCAACAAAAGGATAGTCAAAACTCCAAAGCTCTACTTTTATGATACAGGATTGCTTTGTCATCTCCTCAAGATTACCAAAACCGAAAGCCTGCTGACGCATCCATTTAAAGGTGCGTTGTTTGAAAATATGATGATCTCGGAATATGTAAAACAAATGCACCACCGCAACAGTCCCGAAGATCTGTGGTTTTGGAGGGATTCGGGAGGAAACGAGATTGATCTGATGGTGGATAAGGGCGATGAAATGGAGATATTCGAGTTCAAAGCATCCCAAACCATCAAAACTGAGATGTTTGATGGACTGAACAAGTTCGAAGAAATCTCACAGATGCAAAATCTGAAAAAAGTCTTGGTATACGGCGGCAAGGAGTCACAAATACGTAGCAGCGGTAAGTTGCTTTCATGGAAGGATTTTGGTTAAAAGAATCTCAGGAAGGTGCGGTGCAGAAAAACATCATTTCTTTGGCTCATAAACCTCTATCCATCCATGATTGCTGTCGTTAAGTATCATTTTCCCTTGATCAAATTCAACACTTAGTATAATAGTAGGCACCCCAGCGATCGCTTGGGTAAGAAAAACATGAATCCTGTCCCCAACTACCTTCCAAGACATCATCTGTGACATTTCAAAAAAATCTGAAGCTTTCAAGCGATATTCCTGAGGAATAAATATTTCTTTTGAAGCTTTTTGTTCAGCATCTCTTAAACCTCTTATATCAACTACATACTTTCCGTCGGGATTAAAAGCAGTCATATAATCTTTCCCTGTCATTTCAGAATCTATTTTCACTCCATTTTCAATTTTATATTTTTCCTTTAGAATCCAAATCCCGGTAATTTTGTCACTTAGTTCTTTTGAAGCTTCTCCAAAAACCCTAGAAAAATCATAATTCAAATCTTTGGAAACAATTTCCATTTCAACTGTCCTATTAACTGCTTTCAGGTTCAAAGTCAGTAATTTCTTATCTAATTTTCCATAAACCTCTTCTTGCCCTCCATTTCCTTCCAATACCCCAACAAATCCGTTATTCTCCTTCCTTCCGACAAATTCTTTGGAACTTAAATCAGATTGGTAAAGTTTCCCTAAAAGTAATTCTCCTTTTTCTGAAATACTTAAAACCAATGGGTCATTTAGATCAATGCTTTGGTATATACCCTGATACTTCTGAGAAAACCCAACATTTTGAAGGAAAAACAATTGCAAAATCAACAATATCGACATTTTTGTATTCATCTTTCTTTCAGTTTAAATAATTGAATTAAATGCTAAGTTAAAAATATTCCTCACTTTCCAGAATCATTTTCTTAACTTTATTCAAAGAAATTTCTGATGAAAACCAAATCATTTGAATTTACCAAAAAGAAGGTTTTAGAAAAGATGGAGAATCTATCAAAGGAAGAGATAATTGAAGATCAGGACCATAAATCAAGAATAGAAAAAATTTTATCTTTTGCAGGGTTATTAGATAAAGTTCAAGATGCTGATTTAATCAAAGAGTTGACTGTTGATCTACACAAAACCAGACTTAAAGGAAACCGAAATATTGCAGACAATTGGAAGGGTCACTTTTAGATTTGGAGATTAAAATAAAATTTTTCTGAGAAAAAATTCAAATCATACCTCAAACAAAAAGAGTCATTTAAATCAAAATGGATTTTTTGATTCATTTATAATACTAATCACAAACAACACAGCCCATTTCGCACAGATTCAGGGCTTATCATTACACAATTGGAAATAAACTTTCATGGGAAGAAAATCAAATAATCAGGGCCAAAAGGGCAAAAAAAGCGGAAAGGTGATAGATGCCGCCCAACTGACCAAAAAAGTACTCAACTTTTTAGATAACAATTACGGCAAAGAATTCAATGCCAAACAGATTATCAAGAAACTTGAAATCCGCGACTCCATCGCCAAAGGCGGTGTAGAACCGATGTTACATAAACTTGCAGCAGCAGGCAACATATCCAAATCACCGAGAAATTATTTTGCTTCAGTCAAAGAACCTGAGTTCATCGAAGGGGAAGTGGATTTTGTCAATCCGCGCTTTGCATTCATCAAACCTGATGCAAAACATGGATTGGAGGAAGATGTCCTCATTAAAGAAGCCGATCTAAAACATGCTTTGGATGGTGACCGTGTCAGAATCATGGTATACCCCGTCAAAGGAAGTACCGGAAGGCTCGAGGGAAAGGTATTGGAAATCGTAAGCCGAAGCAGGGATGAGTTTGTCGGCAGGGTAGAAATATCCCCGAGATTCGCCTTTGTCGTGCCTGATTTCAAGAAGATGCATTATGACATTTTTGTCCACAGAGGTGACCTTGGCGGTGCCGAACACAACCAAAAAGTAGTTGTCAAACTCTCCGACTGGCGCGAGGACGACAAAAATCCGACAGGGAAAGTCACCCGTGTTCTCGGCAAAGCCGGAGAACATGAAGTCGAAATCCACTCCATCATGGCGGAGTTTGGCTTGCCCTTCGAATACCCAAAAGAGGTCGAAGATGAAGCAAACCTGATTCCTGAGGAAATTTCTCCGGAAGAAATCAAAAACCGCCGTGATATGCGGGGCATTCCCACATTTACCATTGATCCGGCTGATGCTAAGGATTTTGATGATGCGATATCCTACCGGGTATTGGAAAACGGAAACCTTGAAATCGGTGTCCATATCGCCGACGTGACCCACTATGTCAAGCCAAAAACCAAATTGGAAAAAGAGGCCTACGAAAGGGCTACTTCGGTTTATTTGGTGGATAGAACCATCCCGATGTTACCGGAAAGGCTCAGCAACGGGCTTTGTTCGCTTAGACCCAACGAGGACAAACTGACTTTTTCCTGCGTTTTTGAAATGGATGAAAATGCCGATGTTCTGAATACTTGGATAGGTCGGACAGTAACGCATTCCGACAGGCGATTTGCCTATGAAGAAGGTCAGGAAAACATCGACAAGCAGGAAGGTGATTTCTATCAGGAACTCACACTTTTAAATGACCTTGCCAAGAAGCTGCGAAAAAGAAGATTTGATAAAGGAGCGGTCAATTTTGAGACGGTGGAAGTCAAATTCAAACTGGATGAAAAAGGGAAACCACTTGGTCTCTTTGTCAAAGAGCGAAAAGATATCCACAAGCTCATTGAGGAATTTATGCTATTGGCAAACAGGACTGTTGCAGAATTTGTCTTCAACAAAAACAAAGGAAAGGATACATTTGTATATAGGATTCACGACCACCCGGATGTGGAGCGATTGGAGACTTTTGCCAATTTTGCCAAGAAATTTGGCCATGAAATGAAAATCGGGGAAGGGACTAGAATCTCTATGGCTTTGAATAAACTTATGGAAGAGATTCTCGGTAAGCCGGAACAGAATATCTTAGAACAGCTTGCAATCCGAAGCATGGCCAAAGCCAAATATACGACAGAAGCAAAAGGTCACTTTGGTTTGGCATTCCAACATTATACCCACTTCACCTCCCCTATTCGAAGGTATCCGGATATGATGGTGCACAGATTACTGCAGCATTATCTTGATGGTGGCAAGTCACCTGAGGCAGAAACCTGGGAAGACAAATGTCTCCATTCTTCAGAAAGGGAAAAAAGGGCTGCTGATTCAGAGAGAGCTTCTATCAAATACAAACAAGTGGAATTCATGTCCCTTGCTGAGGAAAAGGATTATGATGGTATCGTTACCGGAGTGACAGAATGGGGAGTTTTTGTGGAAATCACCGAAACCAAGTGTGAAGGAATGATCAGGGTTCAGGACATGAAGGACGATTATTACCAATTTGACGAAAAAAATATGCGTCTTATTGGGACAAGAAATAAAAAAATGATCACTTTGGGTGAAAAAGTAATGGTACGTGTAGTAGCCACGGACATTGATAGAAGAACTATAGACCTGGAATTTGCAGATAATGAACCAAGAAATAAGCGTAGATAAAATCTTACAGGATTTAGAAAAACATATCCAAGGACATTCTTACGGAAAATCACCCCAAGAACTATATGAGCCGATTTCATACATCATGAGCCTGGGTGGAAAAAGAATTCGCCCCTTGCTTACACTGATGGCTTATTCGCTTTATAAGTCTGACTACCAAAATATCATGAATCCCGCTTCAGCTGTGGAGGTTTTTCACAACTTTACGCTGATGCATGACGATATCATGGATGATGCCCCGCTGCGCAGGGGAAAGGCAACTGTCCATGAAAAATGGAATGCCAACACTGCAATCCTTTCTGGGGATGTGATGCTGGTCAAGGCTTATGATATGCTCCTAGACATTGAACCCGGTAAATTCTGGGAATCCATCCGCCTCTTTAATCAGACAGCAGCAGAAGTCTGCGAAGGCCAACAGCATGACATGAATTTTGAATCCCAAAATACTGTCTCGGAGGAAGCCTACATCGACATGATCAGGCAGAAGACAGCAGTGTTGTTGGGATTTGCACTTCAATTTGGGGCAATCTTGGCAGAGGCTAGCACCGAAGATGCACAAAAACTCTATGATTTTGGAGTCAATATCGGTATCGGTTTTCAACTCAAAGATGATTTGCTCGACGTCTATGCCGACAAGGCCAAATTCGGAAAGCAGGTCGGTGGAGATATCATTTCCAATAAAAAGACTTTCCTGCTGATCAAAGCAAAAGACTTGGCTCAGGGAGATTCTAAAATCAAATTGGAGTCCTGGCTTGAGGCTAAGACTTTTAACAAAGAAGAAAAAGTGGCTGCAGTCACAGCAATTTATGATTCATTGGAGATCAAAAGCCTGACCGAAGCAAAAATGAAAGCATATTTCGACAAAGGCTTTGAGCAATTTGCTTCTCTTGAAGTTCCCAACAAGGACATCTATACATCCCTTCTTCAACTTACCCAAGACCTGGTGCACCGGGAAAAATAATCAAACATTACTTCATGGAATTATCTGCAACGGTTCTCATCATTGCGCTGACAGTCTTGACTTCATACTTAGCTTGGCAAAAGCCCAACCTGATGGAAAGGTGGATGTTTACGCCTTACCAAATCCAAAAAAGGAACCAATGGGATCGGTTTATTCTGTCTGGATTTATCCATAAGGATGGGACTCATTTACTCTTCAACATGTTTACTTTCTATTTTTTTGGAAGGGTGGTTGAGAGTTTTCTAATGATTAAGTTTGGGCAGACAGTTGGGATTGGTATGTATCTTCTATTCTATCTCGGGGCGATTGTAATTGCTGATATCCCGACCTATTTCAAGCATCAATCCCACTCCTACTATCGCGCGCTAGGCGCATCAGGCGGGGTTGCGGCTACGGTATTTGGCAGCATTATCTTGATGCCTCTGTCTGACATTTGTCTTTTTGGTTTGCTTTGTCTACCGGGTTTTGCGCTGGGAGTCTTTTTTTTGATTTACAGCATCGTGCAATCAAAAAAAGGTGCCGATGGCATCAACCATGACGCCCACTTGTATGGCGCATTATTCGGAATTGCTTTTATCCTGATCGTGTCCCCACAAAGCGCTTTGAATTTTATAGATCAAATAAAAAGCTTCAGGCTTTTTTGACCTGAAGCTTTTAAATAAATTTTCTGAAATGATTCCTATTTATCCTTTTGAAGCATACGGATATTTTTGTCGGTGACACTCCTTAGCATCGTATTCCATCTCTCCTTTCCTTTTTCCTCAGAATAGATATCCGGACCGGGAACCCCCACCCTCATTCCAATAATCCTTTCCGCTGTTTTTCCTTTTCCTGAAATATTAAAATAAATATCCACAGCATTGATAGTGTCGGTAAACCTAGAGATTTTGTCAATTGATTTTCTGATTTGAGCCTGCAAACCTTCGGGCAAATCTACCTGCGGTGCCTGCACATCAATTTTGATTCCGTTATAATTTTCTGTGTAATTCATGGTACAGTATTTTGAGTTTATAAACGTGATTTATTTACCTTTTACAGTAATTAAAGCTAGTCTAAATTTCTATTTCAACCGAATTTTAGAACACAAAAAATATTAAAGTTTTACCCAAATTACAGTGCCAAAAATCAGATAATCATCCAATATCCAAGGACACAGAAACATTTCTTTTTGGTGCCAATAATTACCGGAAAAAAAACCTCAGACCTGACCGGCCTGAGGCTGTAGAAGCAATGTCTTGCTTTTCTTCTTACTTCACATCTTCAAGTGTGTTGTTGATGATCAATTTCAAGTGGTCTTTGTGGGCCTTTGAGGAAATGTTTCCTGAGGAATTGCTCACTTTGGTTTTGATGTAATTCAGGTTATACAAAGCCGCAGACTTGGCAAAATTATTATACCTGTTGCTCTGTGGTCCTGTTACCATTCCCTTTAAAGTATTGACATATTCAATCTGAAGGTTCTGTCTGAAAGTATTGACATTGCCATTGATGTCCGCATCGAAGATTGCCTTGGTCAAGTCATTCATATAGGTAGCCATATTGTAATCATTGCCATACAATTCTGAATCTACCATTCTTTGCAAAGTATTGGGATGTATCATGTGAGCCAATACGCTTCTTTGAGAATTCAAGATCTGCTGATGGATTTTTGGATCTTCCGGTCCACTGAAGAAATTGAAACCTCTTCTTTGTCTCGCAAGGTAATTGATCAAATCTTCAGGAATTTGATAGGCATTTGGGGCAAACATATATTTGCTGATGGCTTCCAAGGCTCTTTTTTGATCTTTAACACTTACAGGAGTGAAAGGCTGGGTGGCTCCGTCCTGACCTGCCATGGCACGGTCCACGTATACTCCACCGATATACCTTGACATTACACCTCCCGCAGTGGTATAGGTTCCCATCAATACACCATATGCCTGAGTCAATTCCTCGTAAGACTGTCCATCGGTTGAATATTTTTCTTTGATCCCTTCCATGAGTTTTTTGGAAGTTTCCATCATGTGGATGGAATAGCCAATCTGATCATTGGAAAGGTCACCGATCATTACCCTTGGGTCGATGGCTTTGCCAGGAGCTCTCATGTCATCTGCATCATTGCCAAAAATCAGTTCAGGCCTGGTAGAAAGTGCTAAAATCGCGTCTAATTCGGCTTGGGATTTGACAGGAGTGTAACCGGCCTGGATTGCCCACACATCGTAAGGACCAACTGTGGTAGAGAAGTAATGCCCTTGGGTGCTCTTATCGGGAGAAAGATTGATCGCCAAATAATCCATTACAGATCCTGAAAGGGCTTTTCCTTCGATAAAATTTTTATCAGCCAATTCTTTTGGGGAAAATAGCTGGGAGGCTTTCATGTTGTGGTTCAAACCTAGCGTATGTCCAACCTCATGCATCAGTAATTCGGCCATCGCTTCTTTTTTCATACCTTCCATTTCCATGTCAGAAGCACCATGTGCTCTCAGGAAAGCCTGACCAAACATCATATTATTTTGAAGATGCGCTCCTACAAAACAGAAATGAGGTTGTTTGCTATGGTTAAGTCCATTTTCTAAGGCTGCTTCTTCGCCAAAAAGTTTGTCATACATTACCCTGTTGGTATGGTATACAAACTCCAACATTATGTCTGCTCCTAAAATCTGTCCTGTTCGGGGATTGACAAAGCTTGGACCATAACCGCCGAAGGGAGGATTTGGTGAACTTGTCCATCTCAATACATTGTATCGGATATCTCCTGCATCCCAATCTGCATCATCCGGCTGGATTTTGACCTGAACCGCATTTTTGAATCCAGCCTTTTCGAAGGCTTTATTCCATTCCAATACCGCATCCATGATGGTTCCCCTCCATTCCATCGGAGTCGAATTTTCTATCCAAAAAACAATAGGTTCTATAGGTTCAGATATGGCAGCACTTGGATCTTTCTTTCTCAAATCCCATCTGTGGATCAAATCTCTAAAGGGAGTTGCACTGGAAGAAGTCATGTCTGTAACTTCTGTTGTGAAAAAACCCACCCTCGGGTCGTCAAATCTCGGCTCATAACCATTGTCCGGCAATTCAATCAAGCTATGAAAAACCTTGATACTCACATTTCTCCCATCAGTTACCGCAGAAGAGCCTCCATTCAGAACAGAGGGGTTGTTGTACACGTATTCTACCGCGAGGTCTGTGTTTTTCTCATAACTTCTGATGGCAAGTACTTTTGTTTTTTCACTATCAAGATTGCCTAACCTGAATGCCATCGGAGATTCCCCGGGGAAAGGTGGGTTTTTGATCTGCGAAAAAGTTTCTTTCAAAAAGAGGTTATCTGCTTTGATCAATATGGTTCCTTTATCAGTGTCTTCAGCTTCGATTTTGGCGCTTGCCATGATTCCTGGGCTGATGTTGGCATCGGCTGATCTGCTCAAAGGATTCTCTGGATCGAAATAATGTGATACGTTTTGCTTGACAAATTCCACCCTATTGAAATACCTGACAATCTTAAAGATGTTATTTTCTCCATAGGCACCTCTAAATGTTCCTGCTTCAGTGACACCATCTCCGATCTGGGCAAAATAAATAAACTCTTTGCCCAATTGGTCTTTGCTTACTTCCATCTTCAGTTCACCGCTGACGGTATCCTGATAGAAAGTAAATAGCCCTTCAAACTTGGTGTTGCCTTTGGTCAGGTCAGCGATGGTTTTTTTCTCAGGTTTCTTTTCCGGAGCAGGGGCTGTGACTGCAGGCGCATCGGATTTCTTTTTCTTTTTTTGTGCCAAAACCTCATTCATAGGCATGGACACAGCCACTATCACCATCGTCATGGCGAGGAGTAATTTTTTTTTCAGTTTAAACATAGCGTTCTCAATAATTAGGTGGTAGAAATAGTTATTTGGGAATGGAAAATAATGGGTGGTAATGTACAAATTCTTTTGAAGTCCTTAAAATCTTAAAATGCTTCAAGGAAAAGTTAAGAATAATTAACAAAAAAATCCCTGCCGAATCGTGTGGCAGGGATTTGATTTCCAATCTCTATTTTTATGCGCGATTATGAAAGTAAAAATGATCACTCAGTTAAATCATGGCAAGAGACCGAAATGACCGGTACATCGGTCTTCCGACTTCGGTCTTCAGTCCTACTTGCAAAGAAATATTAGGTTCCTGGCAAAGAAACTCATGATTAACTCTACTTCTTCTCTATTTCTGCTTTCAATTCCTCGATATTCAAAATTTTGGAAATCTGGGTTTTTTCAATTTCCCTGAATTTTGTCAATTGAATATTGATCAAGTTGGTAATTTCTGTTCGTACCTCTTCGGCTCCATCGGTCGGTCGGTAATCTCCCGTTCCGACCACAGAATTCAAATGTGCCAACTTATTGTTTAACCTGATAGGGAAGTTCAATGGATCCTGCCCGCTTTGGTTTTGGGTTTGGTACAATTCTTTTTCTATATCACTAATACCCTTAATGATAGGATCAATCCTTCTTTTCTTTTTGGGATCTTTTTCCACCAATGCATTCAACTCATCTCTGTATCTCCTGATGATGATTATTGTTTCATGGGTTTCGGTCAGCTTATCCCTGACATTCAAGAGAAAATCATATTGCGCCAAAAGGTCTTCCTGCGTGGATTCATACCTTGGGTCCGCCAAAACTTTGAAAGACTCTTCCTCAGCCTTGCCATCCACTATCAATCTGACAATGTAGTCTCCAGGAACAATCTTTGGGCCACGTAACGGTCCTGACCACATGATCATTCCTTCAAAACTTTTAGCATCAGGAATGCGCAGATTCCAATTGAACTCATTTGAACCTGTTTTGTACTTCAGCGTATCTTTTTCGATTCCTTTGGAAGAAAATTCTCTGAGAAGATTTCTCTTGTTGTCATAAAACTCCATCCGAACTTCCTCTTTGGGTTCGTCTTTCAGGTGGTAATAAACCAAGACTCCGCCGGCCCTATTGGTTCCTGCAGTTTTTGACTCCCTTTTTACTCCGTCCATCCTGTAAGAATCCTGAGGTTTAAAAAGGTGAAATGGCTTAGCACCAATTTCATCTGACATTTGATGCAGGACAGTCAGGTCATCAACGATCCAAAAACTCCTGCCTTGGGTGGCAGCGATCAAATTATTATCCTTGATGGTCAAGTCTGTGATAGGAACAATTGGCAGATTGAGCTGAAATGGCTTCCAGTCTGCTCCATCATTGAAAGAGATATACATTCCTGTCTCTGTACCTGCGTATAGAATACCTTTTTTGGAGGGATCAGCCCTAATCACCCTTGTAAAATGCTGTCCGTCAATACCATTGGTGATTTTGGTCCAGGTTTTACCGTAATCAGAGGTCTTGTATAGGTAGGGTGCAAAATCACCGTTTTTATAGCCTGTTGCAGCAAAGTATAATCCACCTTCCTCAAAAGGATGGCCCTCGGTGCTGTTGATTTGGATCCATTCAGGAAGGTCTTTTGGAGTTACATTTTCCCAAGTCTTTCCGTTGTCTTTGGACACATGGACCAATCCATCGTCTGAACCTGCCCAAAGCACTCCTTTTTTCAATGGAGATTCAGACGCAGTAAAAATAGTACTGTAGTATTCCACAGAGGTATTGTCCTTGGTTATGGGACCTCCGGAAGGTCCTAATTTTTCTTTTGCATTTCTCGTCAAATCCGGGCTGAAAGTCTCCCAAGATTGACCTCCGTCTGTTGACCTGTGGAATTGGTTGGAAGTAGTGTAAAGTACTTTCGGGTCATGAAGGGAAAAGAAAATGGGGAAATTCCATTGAAAACGATACTTCATATCTTCTGCGCCATGCCCCATAGGATTGTTTGGGTACACATTGACTGTTCTTGAGGTTTTTGTTCTATGGTTTTCTCTTGTCAAATATCCGCCATAGGACCCACCATACACGATGTCGCTGTCATTTGGATCAGGTGCTATCCAACCACTCTCTCCACCGGCAGTAGGTTCCCAGTCATCTTCAGTAATCCCTCTTCCATCATTTCGGTGGCTGATACGGAGCGTAGAGTTATCCTGCTGTGCCCCATAAATTCTGTAAGGAAAATGATTGTCCGTAGTTACCCTGTAGAATTGGGAAGTCGGTTGATTCATATAAGTCGTCCATGAAGCTCCTCCATCGAAAGTAACCTGGGCACCGCCATCATCAGCGATGATCATCCTTTGGTTATCTTTTGGATCAATCCACAGGTCATGATGATCCCCGTGAGGTGCTTCATAATTTTTGAATGTCTTGCCTCCATCGGTAGATTTATGGTAATCGACATTCAGGACATACACCGTGCTGTCACTTTGCGTATCGGCATAAAGCCTCGTGTAGTACCAAGCTCTTTGTCTGAGATTTCTGTCTTCATTGGTTTTTTCCCAAGTTTCCCCTCCGTTATCTGACCTGAACAATCCACCATTTAGGTTTTCAACCATGGCCCAGATACGGTTGGGGTTGACAGGGGAAATTGTCACTCCTATGATTCCCAAGGTACCTTCAGGCAATCCTTTATTGGTAGAAATTTCAGTCCAATTTTCACCTCCATCTACACTCTTGAAAATTTTGGATCCGGGGCCGCCACTTTCAAGACTATAAGGCGTTCTTTTCAGTTCCCAAGTCGTCGCAAACATGATATCCGGATTTTTTGGATCCAATACCAAATCCACGGCTCCTGACCTGGGATTTACAAATAGTTTTCTATTCCAGGTTTTTCCTCCATCAATGGATTTGTAAACCCCTCTGACATCTGTTGGTTTGAATATGTCTCCCATCACTGCCGCAAGGACAATATCCGGATTGGTTGGATGGATTCTAATTCTGGAGACAAAGCGGGAATCTTCCATTCCAAGATTGGTCCAGGTCTTTCCTGCATCTGTACTTTTCCAAAACCCATAGCCGTAGGAAACATTGCCCCTGACAGTCTTTTCTCCCCCACCGACATAGATTATTTTCGGATCAGACTCTGCGACTGCGACGGCCCCAATAGAACCTCCGAAGTATCCGTCAGAAATATTCCCCCAAGTTTTCCCGCCATCAGTGGTTTTCCATACCCCACCGCCTGTTGCACCAAAGTAAAAGGTATTCCTTTCGGAAGCTACCCCTGCCACAGCAGCAGAGCGTCCACCTCTGTGGGGGCCAAGGTTACGCCATTGGATGGCTTCATAGATTTTTTCATCATAGGATTGGGCTTCAATCTCATTGCTAAAGCAGAAAGATAAAAGAAGCCCGATAACCCAAATCAATCGTATCGTTTTGATCATTGCTATAAGGTTGGTTAAGTGTGACGAAATTTAATTCTTAAAAAGAGAAAATTTTATAAAAAGTGATTTCTGGCAAAATTTTGGTCTAAAAACAAAAAAGACCTCCCGGTTAGGGGAAGTCTTTCTATTTCTAAAGAAAATAATTGTTATGCTTCTGCAGGAACCACGTTTACGTATGATTTTCCGTCAAACTTCCTTTTGAATTCAACTTTTCCCGGTACCAAAGCAAATAGAGTATGGTCTTTACCTATCCCTACATTTTCACCTGGATGGTGCTTTGTACCTCTCTGCCTGATGATGATGTTTCCGGCAATAACTGCCTCTCCACCAAATTTTTTCACACCTAATCTTTTGCTGTGTGATTCTCTACCGTTTCTGGAACTACCGACGCCTTTCTTGTGAGCCATGATTTTATACGTTTAGGACTTCTTGAGAAATCTTATAATGAAATGTTTTCAATCAATACTTTAGTAAAGTTTTGTCTGTGACCGTTTTTCTTTTTGTAACCTTTTCTTCTCTTCTTTTTGAAGACGATTACTTTGTCACCTTTAACATGATCAAGAATTTTTCCTGATACCTTGGCCCCAGCAATAGTGGGTGCCCCAATTGATACTGCACCATCGGCCTCAGCCAACAATACCTCATCAAATTCCACGGAAGCGCCAGCTTCGCCTTGCAACAATGGTGCATAAACGTGCTGATCTTTAGTTACTTTGAACTGCTTTCCTGCGATGTTGACAATTGCGTACATATAATGATTTTAATTGCTTTAGGAAATTGAGGTACAAATATAAATATTCTTTCTTTAAGAAAAAAGTACCTTGTAGAATTAGCTTACTTTTCTTAGCAGCCAATCTATTTTTCAAACCTGCCGTCAAAAAACCATTCATTTACCATCAGATAAAACCAAATTATAATCTGAAGGTGAATTTTTTTTGACTTTTGTTCAAAAATCGTTTTAAAAATAGGTCGGAAAAAAAATTTATGGACTTTTAAAAAAGTTTTGATGCCCCATACAGCTATGATTAATTAAATATTAACTTTATATATGTTGTATTATAATATTGTATTTCAATACTTTATTTATTTTTTGAATTAAGTTCAAAAAAATATACTTTTAAACATTCCAGGGGTTTTATTTTTGGAATTTGTTCATCATATTTGTTGAAGGCTGTTTCTAAAGAAATGGCCTTTTCTTTCCAGCAGTATTTTGAAAACAATATAGCCTTCTCAATCCTTTTAAGAAGACTAACCCCAAAACATTTAAGAGTAATGCAACATTTTGAACCAATTCTCCAAGAGAACAAAAACCGCTTTGTTTTATTTCCCATCCAGCACGATGATATATGGCAATACTATAAAAAGGCTGAAGCAAGCTTTTGGACTGCTGAAGAAATTGACCTAAGTCAAGATCTCAAAGACTGGAAAAATCTCAATGATGGTGAAAGACATTTTATATCGCATGTATTAGCATTTTTCGCTGCAAGTGATGGAATCGTTAATGAAAATCTTGCAGAGCATTTTGTGGCCGAAGTACAATATACCGAAGCCAAATTTTTCTATGGTTTCCAGATTGCCATGGAGAATATACATTCCGAAACCTATAGTTTGCTGATTGATACGTACATCAAAGATAATGTAGAAAGAGACAGATTACTCAATGCGATTGAACATATAGATTGCGTAAGGAAAAAAGCGGATTGGGCCCTAAGATGGATCGACAATGGAAACTTCCAAGAAAGACTCATTGCTTTTGCAGCTGTTGAAGGTATATTTTTCTCCGGATCATTCTGTTCGATATTTTGGATGAAGAAAAGGGGACTAATGCCGGGGTTAACCTTCTCCAATGAGCTTATTTCAAGAGATGAGGGTTTACATTGTGATTTTGCTTGTCATTTATACACCCAGCATGTGGTCAATCATTTACCGAAAGAAACTGTTACTAGAATAATTGAAGATGCCGTTGCAATCGAAAAAGAATTTGTCACAGATGCATTGCCTGTCAAATTGATCGGTATGAATGCCGATTTGATGTGTCAGTATATAGAGTTTGTTGCCGACAGACTCCTTGTTGAACTGGGCTGTGCCAAAGTATGGAACAGTACCAACCCATTTGACTTTATGGACATGATTTCCCTTCAGGGCAAAACCAATTTCTTTGAAAAAAGGGTTGGTGATTACCAAAAGGCTGGGGTGATGAAGTCCAAAGAACTGGTCGAATCCCCTAAGTTCTCCATCGGAGAAGATTTCTAAAATTATTTCACCACCAACCCAAATCCATTTGTCATGTTAGTAATTAAAAGAGATGGCCGTCGCGAATCTGTACGTTTCGACAAAATAACCGCCAGAATAGAAAACCTTTGTTATGGTTTGGATATCAATTATATCCACCCTATCGAAGTTGCAAAAAAAGTAATCGACGGCCTGTATGACGGAGTGACAACGACAGAGCTTGATAACTTAGCTGCAGAAGTTTCTGCTTCATTGACAGTAAAGCATCCTGATTATGCAATTTTGGCCGCAAGGATAGCCATATCCAATTTGCATAAAACCACATCCCAGTCTTTTTCAAATACTATGAAAAGACTGTATACCTATGTCAATCCAAAGACAGGTGAAAATGCAGCATTGATTGCTCCGGATGTATACGGTGTAGTAAAAAACCATGCAGCGAAACTTGACGAAGCCATTGACTACAACAGGGATTTTGACTACGATTATTTCGGATTCAAGACTTTGGAGAAAAGCTATTTGATCCGCTTGGACAATAAAGTAGTGGAAAGACCGCAGCACATGCTTATGAGAGTCGCTGTAGGTATACATAAAGAGGACGTGGAAGCTGCCATTGAAACTTACCACTTGCTTTCTCAAAAGTGGTTTACTCATGCCACTCCGACTCTTTTCAACGCAGGAACTCCAAAGCCTCAACTATCTTCTTGCTTCTTATTGACAATGAAAGATGATAGCATTGATGGGATCTATGATACACTAAAACAATGTGCTAAAATCTCCCAATCTGCAGGAGGTATAGGTCTTTCAATTCATAATGTAAGGGCAAAAGGAAGCTATATACGAGGAACAAATGGTGTTTCTAATGGAATAGTGCCCATGCTGAGAAACTTTGACATGACCGCAAGGTATGTAGATCAGGGTGGTGGTAAAAGAAAAGGTAGTTTCGCGATTTATCTAGAACCATGGCATGCAGATGTGAAAGATTTCTTGGAATTGAAAAGAAATCATGGCAAAGAAGAAATGCGGGCAAGAGATCTTTTTTACGCAATGTGGATACCCGATCTTTTTATGAGGCGTGTAGAAGAGAATGAAGATTGGTCACTTTTCTGTCCAAATGAAGCCCCAGGATTGGCAGATTGCCACAGTGAAGAGTTTGAAAGACTTTATGAAAAATATGAGAGAGAAGGACGTGCTAGAGAAGTAGTAAAAGCCCAAGAACTTTGGTTTGAAATTTTGGAATCCCAAATCGAAACAGGTACTCCGTACATGTTGTATAAAGATTCTGCCAACAAAAAGTCTAACCAACAAAATCTTGGTACAATAAAATCTTCCAACCTTTGTACAGAGATTCTAGAATTTACTTCTCCTGATGAAGTAGCCGTATGTAATCTTGCATCCATTGCACTCCCAAAATTTGTAACAACTGGACCGGATGGAAAAAAATTCTTTGACCATCAGAAGCTATATGAAATTACAAAAGTAGCTACCAGAAACCTCAATAAAGTAATTGATGTCAACTATTACCCAGTGGAAGAAGCGAAGAGGTCCAACTTCCGACACAGGCCTATTGGTCTCGGGGTTCAAGGTTTGGCTGACGCCTTTATCATGCTGAGAATGCCTTTTGAATCAGCCGAGGCAAAAGGTTTGAATGAAGACATCTTCGAAACCATTTACTTTGCTGCCATGGAGACTTCAATGGAATTGGCCAAAGTCCATGGGCCTTATGAAACCTACGAAGGATCACCTGCATCCAAAGGTATATTCCAGTTCGATATGTGGGGGGTAACTCCAAAATCAGGCAGATGGCAATGGGATTCACTCAAAGACCAAGTCGTAAAGCATGGTGTGAGAAATTCATTGTTAGTGGCTCCTATGCCTACAGCCTCTACCTCTCAAATCTTGGGCAACAACGAATGCTTTGAACCATATACCTCCAATGTGTATACCAGAAGAACTCTTTCAGGCGAATTCATTATTGCAAACAAACACTTGATGAAAGATCTCATCAGCCTTGGACTATGGAATGACAATATGAAAAATAGGTTGATTGCAGCCAATGGATCTGTACAAAAACTCCCAGATGTCCCACAAAACATCAAGGATCTTTACAAGACAGTTTGGGAAATCTCTCAAAAAATCATCATTGACATGGCTGCAGACAGAGGAGCATATATCTGTCAATCGCAGAGTATGAACGTCTTTATGCAGGATCCAAACTTTGGTAAATTAACCTCTATGCATTTCTATGCATGGAAGAAAGGCCTAAAGACAGGAATGTATTATTTGAGGTCTCAGGCTGCCACAGCTGCTATCCAGTTCACTGTTGATAAAGGAGCCTTGGAACCGGAGAAAACTGTTATTGCATCTACTCCTACAATGGACCTGACCAAAGGGCAGAAGCAAGGCGCTATTGCATGTTCCCTTGATAATCCTGATGAGTGCGAAATGTGTGGAAGTTAACAGCTAAAAATTTATAGTTATTTATACCAATCCAAAAGCGTCTGATATTATCAGGCGCTTTTTTTTATGGCTAAATTACAGTCGCCAATTGAATTAGCTTGATCTATTGAAAATACAAAATTGTTTTTCAGAAGCTAAATGCAGAACATATTCAAAAATTCTCAGTGCATTTTTTTGGATTTTCTTTAAAAAGTCAACGTCCCTAAACGCAAAAGCCTTTGTATGAATGTGGCGGCGGCCTACTCTCCCGTGCGCCGTGGCGTACCGGTACTACCGGCGCTGCGGGCCTGCCCGGCTTTGGCAGGGCTTATCCGCCCCTGCGGATCGGGGCAGCAAGAGGCGGACTGATATCATTACAGTAATGGAATCCTCCCTTTGTCCCCTTTGTTTCTTTGTTGTTCAGCAAAATTCTGTGGTCTGTAGGATCGCGTTGGGTCCTAAATGCAAAAAGACCCTCAGAAGTAAATCTGAGGGTCTGAATAATGTGGCGGCGGCCTACTCTCCCGGGTGTAACCCCAGTACCATCGGCGCTGCAGGGCTTAACTTCTCTGTT
>NZ_JAKZAM010000039.1 GCF_022538055.1 Cognataquiflexum nitidum
GCAGACAGATCCTCGGAAAATTCATTTGTTTTTTTGTCCCTCGACTTTTTCTGCGAAAGTCTGCGCCATCTGCGGGAGAAAATTTATAGACCCTAAGTGTCACGCGGATTGAAGTAGATAGTTGCTTGTAAATTTTGTTTCCTCCATTTTTTCTGCGAAAGTCTGCGGCATCAGCGGGAACAAAAATAAAGCCCGCAGATCGCGCAGATCGACGCAGACAGATCCTTGGAAAATTTATTTGTTTTTTTGTCCCTCGACTTTTTCTGCGAAAGTCTGCGCCATCTGCGGGAAAAAATTAATTGTCCCGGTTTAAAACTGTACAATTTCTTTATATGCGGAAGAGAGAAGATTTTCCCCATCAAGTAATTCTCTGGTTGTTCCTTCTTTGACAATCCGACCATCCTCTAATATATAAACCCTGTCAGCAATTAATGCAGGTTTGATTTTATGTGTCACAACTAAAATAATCATATTTGATTTTAATTTCATCAATAATTCCAAAACAAGGTTTTCAGTATTCCGATCCATTGCACCGGTAAACTCATCTAAGAGCAATACCTCCGGCTTATTTAAAAGTACTCTCGCTAACCCTAATAGTTGTTTTTGTCCGCCCGAAAGATTAATTCCGGCTTCGCCCACCAAGGTCTCATATCCTAATGGAAATGAGGAGAAAATCGAATCTAATCCTAATTCTTTGCAAAGTGCGATTACTAAACTATCAACTGAATCGGAGATACCTAAGCTAATATTTTCCAAAATTGTTCCATTGAAGACTTTGATTTCCTGAGGTACATATCCGACTCTAGACCTCCAATCATTGGTGTCAATATTTTTAAAATCAAACAAACTGTTTACCAATATTTCTCCATGAGTATATTCATAAAATTTCATTAAGATTTGTATAAAGGTACTTTTTCCTCCACCACTGTCACCCAAAAGCACTGTCAATTCCCCTTTTTGAAGAGTCAGATTTATCCCTTTTAATAAGGCTTTTGCACCTGGAAAACGAAATTGAAGACCGTGAATTTTAATATCTTCTATATTGGAATTAATTTTTTCACCTACTTCTGTCGATTCTGGAGTGGAAGAAGCAAATTCATACATCCTTTCAAAGGCGATTCGCGCTTCTTGCAATTGTATGTTTACCATTGCAAGTTTGTTTACCGAAGGAATTACCAGTCCGGCAAAACTTAATATTGCAACCATTTCTCCTATTTTCATATTGGAATTTAAAACCTGATAAGAACATCCGATCAATATCGAGACAGTAAAAACTACTCCCAATACATTGGATACTAATCCAAATCTCAAACCCAATGTTCCGAGCTTATAAATTTTATCCTGAAAAAACCCGTAAATTGATCTGTTTTTGGTATCAAATTCATCTTGTTTGTTAAGCGATTTGATAGTGCTTATTCCTTGCAACGTATCAATAAAGTGGCTTTCTGTGATAGAATAGGATTTCATAACATCCCTCTGACCATTTGTAATCGGCACATTGTATTTGTAAACAATCCAGAAGTAAAAGGGAAGTAAACCAATCATAATAAGAAAGACTTCCATTGAATATGAAAAAACTGCTACCAAACAAACAATAATCAAAAGTATATCAACCATTATTTCACCTGAAACCACCGAAATTGTTTTTTGTATTCGTTGTGCATCACTCATTCTGGCTATAAAATCCCCCGTATTTCTTCCGTCAAAAAAACTTTTTTGTAACCTCAACAAACTACCATAAAACCTCCCTAGTATCTTTAAATTTAAATCCCTTCCTTGCCTGATAACTATTTTCCCCCTAGTAAAAGCAATCAAATGCCTAATAAGCAATAGAACCCCAACTAATGATAAACCCAATATCAATTCTTTCAAATTCTTTTCAGGGAGTATATTATCTATCAGCTTTTGGGAAAATACGCCGACTGATAATCCCAATACTGTAATTATCAAACCCAAAAATCCCATAATCAAAAGAATAGGAATATCTTCTTTGATTAATTCCATAATCCAACCCAACTTTTCCTTTTTTATAACATGAGATTTTTCAAATTCCGAATTTGGTTTAAAAATCAATAATGCCTTGCTTTTCCAGATTTTATCAAGCTCCACGTCTGATATCCACTTGACACTTTCGGATGGGTCTAAAATCAGATTTCTTTCTTTTTCTGATTTAAAATAGGCAATGTAATGGTTCCTACCCTCCTCAAGAGTAACTAGCAAAATTGCAGGACCAATTATTTCTTTAAGCTGAGAAACGTTTTTTGCATTCAAAGCGGAAACCTCAAAACCAATTTGGCCTGCAGCCTGGTAAAGTCCTAATATACTTGTGCCTTCTTTAGTCGTCCCCGATAATTTTCTCAATTGCTCTAAGTAAGCTTCTCCTTCAAAATACTTAATGATAGAAGCAAGACAAGCTACCCCACAGTCTGAATTGCTTTGCTGTCGGACAAAGGATTTCCTGATTTTATCTTCGGTCATCACCATTTACTGTCAATATGATTTCCTTAACAGGAGTAAATCCTTTATATGCTTTTAATATCTGACCATCTGCATTATAAACAAAAGTAGAAGGAACGACATCATACTTAAAATAGGTTGAAAATTTGAAATCCCTATCCTGAAGGAAAACGACGTTTTTTCTATCATGGAGTTGGTGGATTGATGCAAAATCAATTATGTCTTCAAATTTCTCTGTAGAAATAAAAATAAACTGAGTGTCTTTAAATTTAGCTATTGACTTACTGATAGCATGGAATTCCTCCTCACAGAGACTACAAGTGGAATTGAAATAAACCAATACTTTGGTATAATCATTTTCAAAATCTAATTGGTTAACCTCTTTTCCATCTTCATCATAGAAAAGAAAATGGGGAATTGTCTCAAAGTGGGCTTCCTCCATTGATTTTTGATTAATCCTTTTGCCGATTAATACAAGTAGGCTTAAAAATAATATTCCTATAAACCCGAAAAATAAGTGTTTCCGCTTCATCTTTAATTTATACTTAATGAAATAAAAACGACGAACAACATCCAGCAAACAAGGTATGAACCATAATATAGAACTACTATCCTAAACATTTCCTGAAAAGCGATACTCAAAACAAGTGATAAGCTTCCTGCCAACGCAAACCAATAGGCAATCTCAAAAACATTGATGGTCTTGAAGGGATAATGCAGCCATTTATCTAATAAATCAGGCTCAAACATGGCAAACAAAGAGAGCGGATAGAATCCCCTAAAATCATCAAGTGTATAATCAGGGGACACAAACCCAAACCAAAGAATCTTTGAAATAATGGGCAACAAAAAAATAAATTCAGCAATAGTGCAGGCTCTCAGTACATCGTTAAATGAGACTTTGAAATTTGATAAATACAGGCCCATATAAATCAAAGAAGCGGGAATTATGATTTTTACAAAAAGTCCAATTGGAGCAATGAAGTATGTTAACCAAAGCCATTTTCCTCGGAAATCAATAATTTTTTCAATCCTAGTATTTGAGAACTTAGAAGAAAGATGAATATTTAGCATCTCTTCAGTAATAAAAATGATATCAGTTATCAAAGCTATTACAAAAGTTAAAATGCAAAGGGAAATAAAGTACCTTCTAAAACTATAATTGTTGCCCATTCTACATTATAATTTTTTAAAAATCCTTCCTGTCTTTGCAACTTCTCCATCTGGGAAAATAAATTTCAAGCTTAATTTTGTTTCATTTAATTCATCAATTAAGTATTTATAAGTTGCAATTTTTTCGAGGTCATTAATTATAAGGGTGTCCTTTTCTAAATACCATATTCCAATCTTTTCAATAATCATTTCATTTTTAACATCATTAAAAAACAAGGTGTCACCTTTAAATTTAAAATATATGTTGTCCATATATAATTGATATACTGACATTCCTCTAATTTGACTTTCATTGTCCATTTCTATAAATTGTGGTGAATTTAAGATCTTTTCAAAAGTTTCAAAAGATTCAATTTTCCATTCTCCAATAAGATGTTTCTGATCAATCCCGATGAAAAAGAAAAACGTTAATAAAATAAATGTTTTCATAATATTTGAAGTTTAAAATTAAGTGTCAATGGCAGCATTGACACTTAACAGAATAATTATTATTGTTGTGAACAATACCTATCATAGTAGGCCAAAGCCATATCATAAAGCTCAAGGCTTCCTTGAAACTGTCCACCAAATAAAATTGTACCTAGGTTGGTACAGTAGTCAGAACCTCCGACTAGACTCTCCATTTTTTCTAAGCTTAATGCTTCCATAAATTTTGTTGTTTAAAATGTGAAAAAATTGAATATCAGATAATTCTAGTGTTTAAAAATCATAAACACAAATATTAGGTAGCTGGCTATCCCTCGTATCCGTTTTTAGTCAACTAAATTGCACTATTCCTAAAGTGGATTTCAGAACTATCTTTGGATTTCATATTTACCCCCCCCCTCATTTCAAACTAAAAGAGCTGTAATCTTGTAGAAAACAGAATAAAAAATTTATTTTTATAATAACGAAAAATACTTGAGTACAATTTCTGATTTTTAGATAAAAATGTACTGGAAGAATCAATATCTTTCCTACGCCTGTTTCCGAAATCTGCGGGAACAAAAATACAGCCCGCAGATCACGCAGATCGACGCAGACAGATCCTCGGAAAATTCATTTGTTTTTTTGTCCCTCGACTTTTTCTGCGAAAGTCTGCGCCATCTGCGGGAACAAAAATACAGCCCGCAGATCGCGCAGAGCGACGCAGACAGATCCTCGGAAAATTCATTTGTTTTTTTGTCCCTCGACTTTTTCTGCGAAAGTCTGCGCCATCTGCGGGAACAAAAATACAGCCCGCAGATCGCGCAGAGCGACGCAGACAGATCCTCGGAAAATTCATTTGTTTTTTTGTCCCTCGACTTTTTCTGCGAAAGTCTGCGCCATCTGCGGGAGAAAATTTATAGACCCTAAGTGTCACGCGGATTGAAGTAGATAGTTGCTTGTAAATTTTGTTTCCTCCATTTTTTCTGCGAAAGTCTACGCCATCTGCGGGAACAAAAAAATAGCCCGCAGATCACGCAGATCGACGCAGACAATTCCAGTGAGACTTCTTCACTATTGATTCTCTAACATTTTTTCTGCGAAGGTCTGCGAAATCTGCGGGAAACATTTTTTTGACTTTAGCGTAATTGAAAATCTTTAAGATATCCTGCTCCAATTAATCGCGTGCTTCTTTTGGTTTTTGATCTGACGGAGTACCATGGCGTGATTGGGTAAACTCAGATCGGGATCATCCTGCAACAGTAATTGAGCCGCATCCCTTGCCATCGTCAGAATCGGAGCATCCTTGCTCAAATCAGCGATCAGCAAATCCGCCAAGCCGCTCTGCTGTGTTCCCATCAGGTCTCCCGGTCCACGGAGCTTCAAGTCCACATCTGCTATTTCAAAGCCATTGTTAGTCCGAACCATCGTCTCCAACCTGACCCTGCTGTCTTTTGACAATTCGTATTTGGTCATCAGAATGCAATAGGATTGGTCAGCACCCCGACCAACCCGGCCTCTTAGCTGATGGAGTTGGGACAATCCGAAGCGCTCCGCATTCTCTACCACCATCACGGATGCATTGGGCACATTGACCCCGACTTCGATGACTGTAGTAGCCACCATGATTTTGGTTTCCCCCTTCACAAATCGCTGCATTTCGAAGTCCTTATCTGCAGGTTTCATATTGCCGTTGACAATGCTGACAGGATATTCGGGAAATGCCCGGCTGATGCTTTCAAAACCATCCATCAGGTTTTTGAGATCCAAAGTTTCGGATTCTTCAATCAAGGGATACACCACATAAATCTGCCTTCCCAATTGGATCTGCTTGCGCATAAATCCAAAAACCTTCAAGCGGTCCTTGTCATAGCGGTGCACAGTCTGAATGGGTTTTCTTCCCGCCGGCATTTCATCAATCACCGAAATATCCAAATCCCCATAAAGTGTCATCGCCAAAGTTCTCGGAATCGGGGTAGCTGTCATTACCAAGACATGAGGGATAAATTGCTCGTTTTTGGCCCAAAGCTTGGCCCGCTGCGCCACTCCAAACCGATGTTGCTCGTCCACAATCGCCAAACCAAGGTTCTTAAACTGTACCACATCTTCTAATAGCGCATGTGTGCCTATGATGATATGCAGCTCGCCTGAGAGCAATGTTTCATGGATGACTTTCCGGGCAGATTTTTTGGTGGAACCTGTCAGCAAAGCGATGTGCAATCCCATCAGGTCAGCATATGCCTTCAAGCCTTCATGATGTTGGTTTGCCAAAATTTCTGTTGGCGCCATCAGGCAAGCCTGCGCCCCGGAACTGATGGCAATGAGAATGCAGATAAAAGCCACCATGGTTTTGCCACTTCCTACATCTCCCTGGATCAGCCTGTTCATCTGCTTTCCGGATTTCATATCAGCAAAGGCTTCCCTGACGACACGCTTTTGTGCTTCTGTCAGTTGGAAAGGCAGGTGTTCTTTGTAGAATTTGGTCAGCAGCTCAGTCTGGTTCAAAACCTGGCCCTTTGACTTTTCGGTTCTGGTAAGTTTCAACTTCAACAGTCTAAGCTGCACAAAGAAAAACTCTTCAAACTTCAGCCTGAACCTTGCCCTCTTGAGGATTTCGGGATTGTCAGGAAAGTGGATTTGTTTGACTGCTTCTTTTTTGGAAATGAGGTTGAATCGCTGCAGGATATCCTCTGGCATGCTTTCTTGGATTTGAGGATAGGCCACCTGAACCAATCCTTCCATGATTTTGGAAATCCCTTTGGAGTCCAAAAATTTTGCCCTGAGTTTTTCAGTAGTCGGATAGACCGGTTGGAAGAAACTCTTTTCCTCCTGCACGGCTGTCACCGGTTCCATCTCGGGATGGGCGATGCTGAATTTCCTTCCGTATTTATTGGGCTTGCCAAAGAAGACAAAAGGAACACCAATGATAAGTTTTTTGACGACCCATTGGATTCCTTTGAACCAAGCGAGTTCCATTTCTCCTGTCTCATCAAAAATATGGGCAACAAGTCTTTTTCTGTTCCCTTCCCCGATCGTCTCAATTGAGCGGATTTTGGCTACTACCTGCACATGCTCCAAGTCCTCGTTGATGTCTTTGATCTTAAAAAACTGCGTCCTATCCTCATAGCGAAAGGGATAATGTTGGATCAATTCCCCATAGGTAAATATGGACAGCTCCTTGTTGAAGAGAACTGCTTTTTGGGGACCTACACCGCGGAGGTAATCTATCTTGGTATCAAAAAAGGAGGACAATTTGCATAACTTGGTTCAAATGCCAAATTAAAGAGGAAGGAGTGGAATTGCTATAAATTTTATTTTATCCTAAATACAAAGTCAAAATAGACTAAGTTAAAATGTGTGATGTACTGTTTCTCAGACAAATTCTTTAAATTAATCCCTCCTAACCAAAGCACATTATGAAAAACATATTCCTTTTTATCCTTCTTACTTTTTCAATCTCTACAGCTTTTGGACAAAAAAAATCCTCCACAGACAGATTTGCCGGTTTGGATATAGAACTCAATAAGCTTTTGGAAACCTGGCATGCTGCAGGTTTTGCGGTAGCGGTGGTCGAAAAAGACAAAATCGTCTACTCCAAAGGTTTTGGCTATCGGGATTATGAAAACAAAACTCCCGTCACCCCCAACACTAATTTTGCCATCGGGTCAAGCAGTAAGGCATTTACATCCGGTCTTCTCGGCATTTTGAAAGAAGAAGGCAAACTCACTTTTGAAGACAGTCCCATCAAGCATATTCCAGAGTTACGGTTCAAAAACGCCGAAATGAACGAACTGATCACTATCCGCGACATCATGACCCACCGTACAGGATTGCCGAGGCATGATATCAGTTGGTACCTCTTTTCAAGCAATTCAAGGGACAGCCTTATGCAGCGTATTGCCTTTCAGGAACCTTTTGCCAAAGTGCGTGAAAAATGGTATTACAATAACTTCATGTTCCTGACTCAGGGAGTAATCGCCGAGCGGATCACGGGAAAAAGTTGGGAAGAAAACATCGACTTGCATTTTTTCCAACCCTTGGAAATGAAAACCTCGAGCACAGTAATCGATGGCCTCAAAAATGGAAAAGAAGTTTCTTTTGGCTATGAGGTCAAAAATGATTCTGTCATCAAAAAGATGGACTATTACGACATAGCGGCCATGGGTCCGGCGGGAAGTATCAACAGCAACGTTACCGAAATGTCAAATTGGGTCATGACATGGATCAACGGCGGAAAATTCAAAGGCAAACAAATCCTTCCTGAGACTTACATTAAAGAAGCCATTAGCTCCCAAATGGTCATCAATGGTGGTATTCCTGACAAGGAATTTCCCGACCAACATATCTCCAATTACGGCTATGGCTGGTTTACCTCTTCCTACAAAGGACACTACCGGGTCGAGCATGGAGGCAATATTGATGGTTTTTCAGCCAATGTCAGTTTCTTCCCGACGGACAGTATCGGCATCATAGTTCTAGCCAATCAAAACGGCTCGGTCATCCCGAGTCTTGCACGCAATATCATCAGTGACAGGGTGCTGAAAGAAACGAGGACCGATTGGAACAAAACCTACAAGGAACGCTCCGACAAAGCCAAAGCAGCTGAAAAAGAAGGATTGGCTACAAAAACCTCCGCTCAAAAAACAGGAACCAAACCTTCACATCTTTTGGTAGAATATACCGGAGATTACTCAAATCCCGGATATGGTACCTTGGAGATTTTTTTCAAAAACGATTCACTTTTTGCCAAGGCAGGAAAAAATAATATGTGGTTGAAGCACCACCATTATGACATTTTTTCTCCTTATCCGGTGGTGGAAGGCAAAGTGGATACTGTTGGTGGATTTGGGCTTCAGTTCAATTTCAGGACCAATGACAGCGGGGAGATTTCTTCTTTTGTTTCCAAACTTGAACCTGCGGTAGACCACCTCGAGTTCAAGAGGACTCCAAAAGGGGTCATCATGGACAAAGCTGAATTGGAAAAATATGTGGGCGATTACGAACTGCCGGGAATCGTCGCCAAAACCTACATCAAAGGTGAAAACACCCTGTACCTGCTTGTTCCCGGCCAACCTGAATATGAGCTTCTCCCACTGGAAAAACACAAGTTTGCCCTAAAAATCCTGGATGGCTTCAAACTTGAATTTGTAGAAGGAGAGTCAGGTAATATTGCCGAGGTATTGTTTGTCCAACCCAATGGGACATTTAAGGCGAAGAGGAAGTGAAGCAAAATTGAATGATGGTGGGTTGATTATCCCACTATGAGTATATTATACCTAAAGGCTTCCCTCATAGGCATAGACCAAAAACCACCTGTTTCCACGAAGTTCAAACCTGCGTTTGGAAGAAAAATTGGTGCCTTCGATCCACAGGGTCTGTTCAAAGTATTTTTTCTTATGTTTTATTTTGGTCTTAAACTGCCGACTATCAACCTGATAAATCCTTGTCCGCATCAGTTCCCAATTGTCCGCAGTCCAGGAGATTTCCTCCATTCCATATTGTCTCAATCCCTGCAGCGGAAATATGATTCTCGACATTTGGAAAGCTGAGTCTGAGTGAAAGCGTTCGTAAAAAATGGGGAATTCTTCAGGAGGAGTTCCCTGGATTTTGACCATGCCTTTAGGTTTGCCTTGGGCGAAGGAATTGGAAAAGGGTAATATTACCCAAAAAAACAGCAAAAAGCACAATGTATGCCTGCAATGATTATTCATTAGAAAGTCGCTTTAAAAATAAAACAGGTCACATAAATTCATACTAAAATTTGACCCTAACCAAAACTTGTTTTTAAATTATTTCTCCAAATTCTATAACAAAATTGAGATTGTCAAGTGCTAGCACTAAATATTCTTTTGAATTAGGCATAGTATTTAAAATTAAATGTATGTACACAATTATGCAGGTAGATTGGGTAACCATTTTAATACAAATATGCGGACTGAAATAGACGGTACATCCCTGCTGCTTACAGGAGGCACACCTCATGCCTGAAGAAAAATCTAGGCTTACTGACAAAAAAGCTAAATCCAAGTAAAATTACTCAGTTTTTTTAAATCCGTGGATTTCTTTCTTTTGACTATTAACGTTCTCTCTTTTTAAAAATGAAAAAACCGGCACTTTATAGTGCCGGTTCGAACAAAAAGGTTGATTAGCCTTTAACCATAGATTTCTTCCAAAGCCTGTGCCAAACGGATTCCTGCAGCAGTCAGTCTTTCCTCTACATGGTGGTAATGCTTGTAAATATATTCATAGCCAATTCTTCCGTTTTCCGGAATATCATACATGTCAGGCCTCATTGCGGCAGCTTCTCTTAGCCAATCGGCAGGAGTCGCAGTTGTATATTTTTGGATCAAAACGGGATTTATTCTTTTCTGCAGCTCGGTAGCGATTTCAGTATAGCTCATTTTTTTTCCTTCGATCAGGTCGGAATCCCAAATCGCGTGGATGTTGGTCTCTTTGTTGAAAAAGCTGACCTTGACGTCATTACCTCCTCGGTCACCTGGCTTGCCCACATGAAAAGGCTGGTGTAAATCCCCCACAATATGGATCAACATCCGCAATTGATCTCTTTCTTCCTCGAGGGTTAGTCCGCCCTTTTTCAGATTTTCTTTGATCCTCAAAAATGCTTCGTAAGCGTCTCCGTTTTTCTCCTGTAAGGCGGGATCGTATTCCCCATCGGCTGTGGTCACCCAATGCCATGTGTTGGTATAATCGTACTTTTTGTCAGAGCGGATATTGTCCATCCAGACCCCGACACCTGAGATAGACTGATGCTGAAGTATCTCCTCCACCTTTTTTACAGTCTTTGGCTTCATCTGCCATTCCGCAAGCTTTCCGATAACATAATGGCCGATGGGTCCCCAAGCGAATGACTGGGTAGTCAAAGTCAAGCAAATCAGTAAAGTAAGGGTTATTGATCTGGTACTTTTCATTTTTATTCTGATATAAGGTTGAAATACTATAGATATACAGTGGAAATAAGGTTGAAATACTTTAGGTATACAATGGAAATACAATCGATATAAGGTTTATAGATATACAGTGGAATTTGTGGATATTGGATAATAATGGATATTAATTTTCAAAGTAGCTGTGATTGTGGACTACTATATCGCGAAGCATATACCTCTTGTATTTGGCGCAGCATATTTCAATTTTATTTCTATACAATAATTAAAATCCTTAGTGGATATATTGTTTCTAATTATTTCGCGAAGCGTATTTCTACTTTATTTCTATAAAATAATTAAGAACCCAATTCATTTACAGCAATCCAAGCCATCAGGCCAGCCCCGATTTCCATGGCATCTTCATCTATGTCAAAAGTGGGAGTATGGACACCGGACACAATTCCTTTGGCTTCGTTTCTGGTTCCCAGTCTGTAAAAGCAGCCATCAATCTCTTGCGTGTAATAGGAGAAATCTTCTGCGGCCATCCAAACATCAAGGTCTATGACATTTTCTTTACCAAGATATTGCACGGCAGCTTCCTGTGCTCTGCTGGTTAGCGCCTCGGCATTTTTAAGAAAGGGATAACCCCTGCGTACCTCAAAATCAAGTTCTCCGCCCATTCCTTCTACGATCCCTTTGGCTATACTGACCATATGGTGATGGGCTTTGGATCGCCATTCTTCATTGAGGGTGCGGAAAGTGCCTTGTATTTTCACTTCATTTGGAATAATATTGGTAGCACCCAAAGCCTCCACTCTACCAAATGAAAGTACAGATGGGATTTTTGGGGAAGCATTTCTACTGACTACTTGCTGCAAGGCGACAATCATGTGTGAGGCAATCAAAACCGGATCGACCAAAGATTCCGGCATAGCGCCATGTCCGCCTTTTCCTTTGACAGTGATATAAAGTTCATCTGCACTTGCCATATACATTCCCTTTCGGAAACCTACTTTTCCCACCGGAATAAGCGGCATTACATGTTGTCCAATGATACCTGAAGGTCTTGGGTTTTCGAGTACTTTGTCTTTGATCATGAGGGAAGCTCCTCCGGGAATGAGTTCTTCACCAGGCTGAAAAATAAGTTTGATGGTTCCCTCAAACTGGTCCTTGATTTCATTTAGGATTTTGGCTGCGCCCAAAAGGGAAGCGGTGTGGACATCATGTCCACAAGCATGCATCACACCAGTATGGGTGGATTTGTAGGACACATTATTCTGCTCCACAATCGGCAATGCATCCATATCTCCACGAAGAGCTATGACTTTTTGGGATGGATTCCTACCTTGGATTATGGCAAGGAGGCCGGTACCGGCTTTCTTTTCAATTTGACTGATGCCGAGACTTCTGAGCTGACCCTCCACAAAAGCAGAGGTTTTAAACTCTTGAAAAGAAAGCTCAGGATTGGCATGTAAATGCCTCCTGTTTGCTATAAACTCTGATTTATAAGCAGCAGCTAACTCCTTAATTTTTTTGTTGACCATCCGTAACCGGTTCAGGAATGATGTACCCTTCTCTCAAAAATCTGTCTTGAATGATTCTCGAAGAAGGAAAATTTTCTTTCAATTTATGATAGTATGTAAGGGCTTCGATGCGGTTGACAAACTTTCCCACCTTGACCAAATACCTAGGCTGCTGGTATTGCATGTCTGTTTTGAAGTCAGGAAAATAAGTGAAAAGGTCATTTCTTGTTTTGAAAGCAATTTCCCTATCTACACCGCTGTACACCAGTACGGTATATCCACTCCAATACATTTCTGATTTGTTGGCTTCCTTCAGGTTATTGAGAGCGATTTCGAGGTCTTCATTTGCAGACGCAATCTTCTCATCTCCTTTGGGGGAGATTTCTTCTTTTGCAGCCTGTTCCTCCAAGGAAGGAAAAGTAATCCTGGATTCACTCAAATCCTCCTGATAATTTTCAAATTCACTCGAAGATGATGCCGGCTTTTTGATAAGTGCGCATGAGCTCATCAAAATTACCGGAAATATCAAAATCAGGAGTGACCTTTTCATGATGCTTTTGTTAATGTTCAATAACCACACATTTTCCTGAGTTAACATCCTGTTCTACACTTTTGAACTTGACGTCTTTCATTACTTTCCCGTCTGGATATTGTACAGAAACCTTGTCATTTCTTCCATAAACCTTATCTGACTTCCTTGGAGTAACGATCTGCGGTGGAGCGGTTCTATTTGCAACAGCTGTAGCTGCCTGTCTTCCACCTCTCGGATTTAAGCTACTGCCTACTTCCTCTTTGGATGCTTTTACCTGGTTTTCTTCCCTTCTTGGAGCCTGCGCCGCCCTAACTTGGTTGGGGTCTTGGGCAGGTAGATCAGCTTTAGCTATGAAGGAAATGGTATCTTCATTGAGTTTGCCGACGAAGCGCTTGAACATCTCAAAAGCCTCAAATTTATAAATCAAAAGAGGATCCTTTTGTTCATATACAGCATTCTGTACAGATTGCTTCAAGTCATCCATGTCACGGAGGTGCTCTTTCCAATTTTGGTCAATGATAGCCAAGGTGACATTTTTCTCAATATTCCTGATCAAATCCCTTCCCTCATTCTTCACTACTGATTCCAGATTTACAACCACTCCGATCTGCTTGAAACCATCTGAAATCGGAACCATGATTTCTTTCACAGTAGCACCTCTGTTGGTGTACACATCTTTTAAAACAGGAAGAGCTTTACCTACAATAGTATCGTTTTTGCCAACATAATGTTGATATGCTGCATCAAAAAGCTGTTGCGTCAGGACTCCCGTTTCCTTGGATTTCAGATCCTCTATGCTGAATGGATGGTCTATTCCCAATGAACTGAAGATGTTCATCCTCAGGTTATCCACATCTTCGGTAGATTTACCCATCTGGATGATGTCAAAACAAACATCATACATCACATTAAGGATGTCCAATTCAAGACGTTCCCCTTTGAGGGCATTTCTCCTTCTTTTATAGACCACTTCCCTTTGGGAATTCATGACATCGTCATATTCCAAAAGTCTCTTTCTTACACCAAAGTTATTTTCCTCTACTTTCCTTTGTGCTCTTTCTATGGATTTGGTAATCATCGAATGTTGGATGACTTCTCCTTCTTCCAAGCCCATGCGGTCCATGAGTTTTGCTATCCTGTCCGAACCAAACATCCGCATCAGGTTGTCTTCCAGCGAGACAAAGAACTGGGAAGAACCTACATCCCCCTGACGTCCTGAACGTCCTCGGAGCTGACGGTCAACGCGTCTTGACTCATGCCTTTCTGTACCTACGATAGCCAAACCTCCGGCTTTCCTCGATTCTGGAGTCAATTTGATATCTGTACCACGACCGGCCATGTTGGTAGCAATAGTCACTGTTCCGGGTTTTCCGGCTTCTGCGACAATGTCTGCTTCTCTGGCATGTTGCTTGGCGTTCAGTACTTGGTGTTGGATTTTTCTGATAGTGAGCATTCTGCTCAATACCTCCGAAATCTCTACCGAAGTCGTACCCACCAAGACAGGTCTTCCTGCTTTGGTCAGTTCCACGATTTCGTCAGCCACTGCATTGAATTTCTCCCTGACGGTTTTGTAAACTTTATCTTCCCGGTCTTCCCTGATGATGTTTCTATTGGTAGGGATCACCACCACATCCAATTTGTAAATCGTCCAGAATTCTCCTGCTTCAGTTTCAGCAGTACCTGTCATACCGGCAAGTTTGTGGTACATCCTGAAGTAGTTTTGAAGGGTGATCGTAGCATATGTCTGTGTGGCATCCTCAACTTTCACATTCTCCTTGGCTTCTATCGCCTGATGAAGTCCGTCGGAGTATCTTCTTCCTTCCATCACACGGCCTGTCTGCTCATCGACAATCTTCACTTTGCCATCCACCAGGATATATTCGGTATCCTTCTCAAACATACAATATGCCTTGAGCAGTTGGTTTACTGTATGGATTCTTTGGGCTTTCACACCATAATCTTTGATCAACTCTTCTTTCCTGATAAGCTTTTCTTTGTCATCGATATCTGGATTTTTCTCCATTTCGGCGATTTCCATACCGATATCTGGGAGAATAAAGAAGGTTGGATTTTCATTCTTTTGTGTAATGACCTCGATACCGTTATCAGTTAGCTCTATGCCATTGGTTTTTTCTTCAATGGTAAACAAAAGAGGCTGATCGGCCTCAGGCATCATTCTTTTGTTGTCTTGGAGGTAATAATTTTCTGTTTTTTGGAGAATCACCCTAATGCCTGGCTCAGATAAGAACTTGATCAAAGGCTTGTATTTTGGCATACCTCTATACGCTCTGAAAAGCGGTAAGCCTGCCTCTTTTTCATTTCCTTCCTGAAGCAATTTTTTGGCCTGATTGAGAAAACCCTGCACAAGCTTTCGCTGCTCGTCAACCAAAGTGGCGACCCTTGGCTTCATTTCCATAAACTCATGCTCATCTCCCCGGGGAACAGGTCCTGAGATGATCAAAGGTGTCCTTGCATCATCGATCAGAACTGAATCCACTTCGTCAATCATGGCATAATGGTGTTTGCCCTGAACCAAGTCACCGGCTTCTCTAGCCATGTTGTCTCTCAGGTAATCAAATCCAAACTCGTTATTTGTCCCATAGACAATGTCGGAGGCATACGCTCTTTTTCTACCTTCTGAATTAGGCTGGTATTTATCTATACAATCCACAGAAAGACCGTGGAATTCAAAAAGCGGGGCATTCCATTCGGAGTCTCTTTTTGCCAAGTAATCATTGACAGTAACAATGTGAACACCCCTTCCGGAAAGTGCATTGAGGTAGGCAGGAAGAGTAGAAACCAAGGTTTTCCCTTCACCTGTGGCCATTTCTGCTATTTTCCCTTTGTGCAATACCATTCCACCTATAAGCTGAACATCATAATGGACCATATCCCAAACGACTTCAGTACCGGCAGCCATCCACTTATTGTGCCAGATTGCTTCTTCTCCCCGGATTTCGATATTGGATTTTTTTGCAGCAAGTTCTTGGTCTCTCAATGTGGCTTTCACCACCAACCTTCCGTTTTCTTTGAATCTTCTTGCTGTTTCTTTGACTACTGCAAAAGCATCTACCAAGACTTTTTCCAAAACCACTTCCAAAGCTTCATCCCTGGATTTCTCGGTTTTTTCTATTTCGGTAAAAAGAGCATCTTTTTCATGCACTTTATCGGCTGGCATGCCATTGATCTGCTCTCTAAAAGCAGCAATTTTATCATCAAAAGGCTTCAAATCAGCATTGATGATGGCTTTGATTTCACCGGTCTTTGCCCTTAGGGCCTCATCGCTGAGACTTTGCAGCTTTTTAAAAGCCTCATTGATCAGGGGAACTTTAGGACTCAATTCCTTTACATCTCTATCTGACTTTGTCCCGAAAACTTTTGCCAGTCCTTTGGCTATAAAATCTAACATATGGTATTTTGTATCTAATAGGGGGTAAAATTACTTCGTTTTTCTTAATTATAGTAATCTACAGTAAGATATGAAATCTGAGATTGGGTGAGAGGTGGCTTTGCTGTAAAGTTTCTTTCATCCACAAATTCCCGATACTCTCCCTTACCTAAATTTCAATCCTTCCTTCAAACACCTGTTCGGCCGGACCTATCAGCCAAATATCCTGAAAACTGCCGTCTGCACTTTCGGTAAACCTGACCTTCAGATTTCCCCCCGGTGTTTGGATCTTGACTTCATGGAGCTGATGCTGGTAACCATATACCAAAGCACAAGCTGTAACACCTGTCCCACATGAAAGTGTCTCGTTTTCCACCCCTCTTTCATAAGTCCTGACATGGATTTCACCACTACTTATAGGTGTAACAAAATTCACATTTGTGCCCTTTGGCGCATATATGCTGCTATAGCGTATTTCTTTTCCTTCTTCAAAAACAGGATAATCGGAAACATTCTCCACAAACCTCACATGGTGGGGTGAGCCTGTGTTGACAAAATAATCCTGACCGGAATTGGCTAAGCTCAGAACGGGACGCATTTCCAATTCAATCCAATCCCCAGTGACTACTGCCTGATGCTCCCCATCGATGGCGAGAAAATTGGTTTTTTGGTCAATTATTCCCAAAAACTTTGCAAATGCCACGGCACACCTTGCACCGTTTCCGCACATACTTTGAGAGCCGTCAGCATTGAAATATACCATTTCGAAATCATAATCTTCTATATCTCTGATGAGGATCAAGCCATCGGCTCCAATCCCAAATTTGCGGTCGCAAAGTCTTTGGACCAGAGAAAGATCCCTGTCAGGAAAAATGTCAGCCCGGTCATCGACCATCACAAAATCGTTGCCCGTACCTTGGTATTTATAAAATGAAATTTTCATAGCCATCGGCCTTCTTTGTAAGAAATAGGTTGTTTTCAAAAACCAAACCAAGATATTTTGGTTTTACAAACATAACCATCTTGTCACAAAATCAGACTTATTGTCTGCTTTTAGGTTTCATTATGTGGTTGAATTGGTTAACTTGTTGGTCGATTCAATTCTGAAAATCCATTAAAAGGAAATAAATCTCTATGAAAAAGACGACTAACAACGTTTCAAGAAGAACTTTTATAAGCCACAGCTCCAAAGCCACTTTTGCCCTGGGAATCGGGAGCACATTGATAGGCTCTGCATTTTTGACCGCATGCGGCGGAGAAGGTGAAGAAAAGGAAGAAGCATCCATTTTGCTCAGTACGGGTTTTGAACAAGCTCCATTAGGGTATGATTATACTGCTCTTGAGCCCCATATCGATGCCATGACCATGGAAATCCACTATTCGAAACATGCCGCTGCTTATGCCAAAAACCTTGGTGAAGCCGCTGCTGAGGAAAGTGTGGATGTCAGCAAACCACTTGAGGAAGTGATGATGAATATCTCCAAGTATTCTACCAAAATGAGAAACAACGGTGGAGGGCATTATAACCACGAGCTATATTGGAAAATCATGTCTCCGACAGGTGGTGGAGAACCGGTCGGCGACTTGTCTGAAGCTATCAACGGTGCTTTCGGAAGTTTTGCAGATTTCAAAACCAAATTTGAAGATGCAGGTAAGAGCAGATTCGGTTCAGGATGGGCATGGTTGGTTTTAGACAAAAACAACCTGCTTCAGATCGGAAGTACTCCAAATCAGGACAATCCACTCATGGACGTTTCTGATTTTCAAGGAATTCCTTTGGTAGGAGTGGATGTGTGGGAGCATGCTTATTACCTCAATTATCAAAACAGAAGACCCGACTACCTTACGGCATTCTGGAATGTGATAGACTGGAAAGCTGTCAGTGACCGTTACAACACGATCGTGAAAGGAGCTTAAGAATACATCCACATTTTAATATAGGAAACGGGGTTTTACGACCCCGTTTTTTTATTTTGCAGCCTTCTAATCAAAAACACCACCATGCAAGATCCCAAAAGCCTCACTTCTGTCGCAGCTTTCCATCAGACATTCAAACACCCGATTTTGCCCGAGCCACAAATTCCCGACGCCAAGCGCTGTAAGTTACGGGTTTCTCTTATTGCCGAGGAATTGAAAGAACTTGAAGAAGGCATCAAAAACCAAGATATTGTAGAAATTGCTGATGCACTTTGTGACATCCAATATGTGTTGTCAGGGGCTATTTTGGAATTTGGATTGGCAGACAAATTCAAGGATTTGTTTGACGAAGTCCAGCGGTCCAACATGAGCAAAGCCTGCAAAACAGTAACCGAGGCAGAACAAACTGTCACCCATTACCAAAACCAAGGCGTAGATTGTCATTATGAAAGAGAAGGCGAGCTTTACTTAGTATATAGAAAGGAAGACCGAAAAACACTGAAATCTATCAATTATTCGCCTGCTGATCTAAAAGGAATAATTGGTTAGGGTTTTGGTCATAAAAAGTTAATTCTCCTTAATTTACTAAAACAAACTGTTAAATATTCGGAAATACGGCCAAGATTGGCGTAATTGTAACAGATTAAAATTTTATTTTCCTGCTATTTTGCTGTTGAATTTAATTTTCGTCACCCAAGCCGGCAGAATTGCTGAATAAAAAAATCACAACTGAATTACTAATCTAAGTATGAATACATCCTTAAAGTTTCTTGATTCAGGAAACTCCCTGTTTTTTGTTACCATCAAAAAACGCGTAGATGAATATTTCAAAGCAAACAACATTTCCAAATATGCCAATACAGCAATGGTTTTCAAAACCATCGTTTATCTAACCTCATTTGTAGGTTTATATTTCTTGATTTTGTTTGAGGTATTCCCAATTGTTGTCTCACTTTTTCTGGCGATTGCTCTTGGCATGAACATGGCCTTTATCGGTTTCAACGTCTGCCATGATGCCCTCCACGGATCCTATTCCAAAAATCCCTATGTAAATAAATCCCTTGGCTTCATTTTCAATATCATTGGTGCCAATGTGTATGTATGGAACATAACCCATAACAAAGTCCACCATACCTATACCAACATCATCGGTCATGACGGAGACTTGGACGTTGCTCCGGGTTTGGTCAGGGTTTCTCCTGAAGAACCTCTCAAAGCCATCCACAAATACCAGCATATTTATGCCTTTGCTTTGTATTCTCTGGCTTCTTTGTCTTGGTTTTTCAGAAAAGACTACGTGAAGTTTTTTCAGAAAAATATTGGCTCACATGTCAACAAGCATCCTAAAATCGAATATTTCAACCTGTTCTTTTATAAGTTAGTCTATTACTCCCTATTCATTATCATCCCCTTGGCCGTTATGGACATTACTTGGTGGCAGTTTATGATTGGTTTTTTGATGATGAATTTTGCTGAAGGCCTTGTATTAGGTTTGGTGTTCCAATTGGCGCATTTGGTGGAAGATACCGAAATGCCAAATCCGCAAGGTGATGAAAACATTGAAGAAACCTGGGCAGCCCATCAAATGAGGACAACAGCCAATTTTGCAAGAAAAAATCCAGTTGTCAATTTTCTCTGTGGCGGATTGAACCTACAAGTGGAACACCACCTATTCCCAAAAATCTGCCATATCCATTATGTGGAAATATCAGAAATCGTCAAAGAAACTGCTGAAGAATTTGGCTTACCTTATAATGAAAATGCCACCTTTGCTTCTGCGCTCAAATCTCACTATGATTTCTTAAAAGCTGCCGGAAGGGTTTCTGAAAAAGTGATTGTATCAGAGAAAATTGAAGTAATGGCTTAGAAGGTAAATTCTAAATTGATCCCAAAAAAATCCCGGTTAGGTGTACCTGACCGGGATTTTTTTTGAAAGGTTGGTCAACCAAAGTTCTTCATCGCATGATGAGAAGCGGAAGCTAAAAAAGCCAATAATATTACCTTGTTCCTACTGCCAAAAAATATCCAAGGGCTTTAAAAGAAAAATGAAAATTAATGTAGTGGCTTGTTCAAAAAGAATATAAAATACTAAATAACCCGATTAATAGTGTAGATAATTCTCGCATATCTAACCAAATAGAAATAATCTATAGACTTTGAAAGATTACACACGAAAAAAATTTAGTTAATTGAAATCTTTTTTTAATGTATCCCCGTTCTATTGCTTAGGTATTTCCGAGACTAATTTCCTAAAAATAACTTTCATTTAATCCTGAAACTTATGAAAATCAGACTTGTTTTTCTTATCCCTTTTCTGATGTCCTTGGTTTTGGTACCCACATTATCTCATGCACAGTTTGAGTTTGGTCTTGGATACCTTAATTCGGCTCCTCGCGGTGCGATGAGTAATTTTATCAATCAGGCAGGGCATGGAGTATCGGCAGATGTGGCTTACCGCATACCAAGTACCAACCTTAGTTTAGGGGTTCAATTTGCCAGCTCAACCTATGGCTACGAAAAGCGTGAAGAAAGTTACCGCTTCAATAATGGCTACGAAGGAAATGTGAACGTAGAGATATATAATATTTTTAGCAACAACAGTGCTTACATAAAGTACGATATTTTAAAGGAGGCTTTCGCACAGCCTTACCTGTTTTTTGGAGGCGGATATAGCTCTATATCTCCACTGAATTGTCAATTATTGATCCTAGAGAAGAATTTACTTCAGATTGTCCAAAACCCTTAGAATCCTCGACATTAGTCAGTGATCGGACCTCCTATCTTCTCTTAGGTGGCGGGTTTAGGTTTGATCTAAGCTATCCTTTCAAATCCATAGAAAGACGAAAATTTCTCCTCGACATCCGTCTTAACCATTTGAATGGTGGGGAAGTGTGGTACATGAGTCTGAATGAACCTATTATCAACAACACACCAGTGAGAGGAGAAAATGTGTCTTTTGATTTCGCAAGTGCTGCTCAACCTGATATCATCCATCAATACCACGCAGGCTCTTCTTACCGGACACGAATGCAATTTATAACCTTTAATGCAGGGCTATTTTATGTTTTTGGAAATAAAAAAGGGAGTAGATCCCCTATTCTAGATTATTGGTAAATTCATCGCATGATGTGCAGCTCTAGCAGCAAAAGCCATGTAAGTCAATGATGGATTTTGTGTTGAAGTGGAAGTCATCGAAGCGCCGTCTGTTACATAGACATTAGGAACGGCATGGAGTTGATGGTTGCCATTGAGCAGAGAAGTTTTTGGATCTTTTCCCATTCTTACCCCACCCATTTCGTGGATATCCAATCCGGGAGCACGCTTGTCGTCACGTGTTTTGATATTGGTGAAGCCTGCCTTTTCAAACATCTCTGTCATCTGCTCCAAGTAATCCTTGATCATTTTCTCATCATTGTCATCGTAATCAACATTGATTTTCAACTGAGGCATACCAAAAGGATCTTTCTGATTTGGATCCAAAGCTACATAATTGCTTTCCTTGGGAATAGTTTCCCCCATCATGTGTGACCCAATATTCCAAGGTCCATATTTATCAGGATTGAGTAGGTTTTCTTTCAGTTCCATGCCGATACCGTTTTGATCAGCATAAGAACCCCTGTTGGCCCCGAATCCAGCAGCATAACCACGCAAGAAATCTGTTTCCTGTTTTTTAAGATTCCTGAATCGTGGAAAATAACCTGAAGTAGGCCTTCCGCCTTGGGTGGTATATTCCAAGTGACCTTCATATTGGGCGGAGATTCCTGCCCTATAATTATGGAAAGCAACATATTTACCTAATAGACCGCTGTCATTGCCAAGCCCGTTTGGAAAACGGTTTGACGTAGAATTCAGCAAAATGAGGTTGGTATTCAATGCTGCAGCATTTACAAAAATGACATCGGCATAATATTCCTCCATTTCTTTAGTATGGGCATCGATGACCCTTACACCTGTTGCTATGCCTTTTTCTTCATCATAAATGATGGAATGTACTACCGCATCAGTCCGTAAAGTCATGTTTCCGGTTTTTTCTGCCCAAGGGATGGTAGATGAATTGGCCGAGAAATACCCTCCAAAAGGACAGCCTCGCTGACAGAGATTTCTGCTTTGACATTTTGCTCTTCCCTGCTGCGCGTAATAGTCAAAATTACCGGTGATGTGGGCACAGCGTGCCAAAATCATGTGGCGCTCATCTCCATAATGCTCTTTAAGTTTGCCTTGAAAATATTCCTCCACAACGTTCAGCGGAAAACCCGGCAAAAATTCACCATCCGGTAAACTTGCCAATCCGTCTTTATTACCCGAAACTCCCGCAAACTTTTCAACATGGCTGTACCAAGGTGCGATGTCCCTGTACCTGATCGGCCAGTCAACCGCAAAACCGTCTCTTGCCGGACCTTCAAAATCAAAGTCCGACCATCTTTGGACCTGTCTTGCCCATAGCAATGACTTGCCTCCTACCTGATACCCTCTGATCCAGTCAAAAGGCTTCTCCTGCACATAGGGGTGCTCGTTGTCTTTGACAAAAAAGTGGGCTGCATCTTCCCTGAAAGCATAACAGCGGCTGACGATAGGGTTTTCTTTTTGGATTTCTTGGGTGAGCTGTCCCCGGTGTTCAAACTCGTATGGAAGCATGCTTGTGGTAGGATAATCTTTGATATGCTTGACATCCCGGCCTCTTTCGATCACAAGAGTTTTGACACCATGCTCGGTAAGCTCCTTTGCTGCCCAACTCCCCGATAAACCAGAGCCAATGACTATGGCCTGGAAAGTTCTTTCTTTTACTGCGTCTATATTGAAATTAGCCATTGATTCTTTCGTGTTTGAGGTCTGAGATTAATACTGCACCCTGATAATCCCCCGGAATCAGGGAATAGGGTTTTACTTGGGTTTGGATGTATTCCGACATCATAAATCCCTGTATGGTAAAGCGCTTGGCCATTGCGATAAACTCTTTGGTGGCTTTCTGAGGATCTTCGGGTTTTGCATCAGTAGCAACCTCAACTTCCAAAGCGGCTTTCACCACCGCTTTACGGCCTGCCTGGTCCAATTTTGAAAAGGCACTTCCTCCTGATTTTTTGCTAAAATCTTCAAATCCCTGCAATCCCTGCATAAAGGATTTATGACCCCCTGCATCAATACAATCATTTACCATGACAAGGATAAAGTCTTGTACTTCTATTTCCGCAGCACTTTTGATATCTCCACCAGGGATGATTGTTCCTGCAATCTCTTTCAATAGCTGTTGGAGCGAAGGCGTGATTTGGAGATTTTGGTAGGCGGAGAGGATGTCTTCCTTGGAGAAATCACAGGACGGCACCAACACCAAACCACCGGTAATCAAGGCAAGGCTCCGGAGGGCGTCTCTTCTTTTCATGGTAAGGTCATTAGGGTTGAATTATTATCAAGGTAAAAAGGTAAAACGATTTAGGGAAATTTCATAACCCTTTTATGCAAAGGGAATGAGGACAAAAGGGATTAATAAAATTTGATTTAAAATTGGGAGAGGTCCTAAACATATTTAACCGAGGAAACGTGGATTTAAAAATTATTTAGCACTCTTTTGATTTCAACTCTTGGTGTACCAAAATTTATCAATAAGCCAAAATTCATGTCGCAGGCTTTGAGGTAATTTAGTATTTGGGCCAGGTGGATGTCCTCCAATGCTTTAGTAGCTTTTAATTCCAAAATAATTTTATTTTCAACTAATAAATCTGCAAAATATTCTCCCACTACCTTATCCTCATAAAAGACCTCCAAGGGATATTGTTGCTTGACATTCAACCCACTTTTTGTCAATTCATAGAATAAGGCATTTTGATAAATTTTTTCCAAGAAACCATTTCCCAAGGTGTTTGAAACTTTGAAGGATTTTCCGATTATCTCCTTCGTGATTAAATTGATATCGTCCATTTTACCAAAATTTTTGTGAGATTAAAAATATCAAACAAATTCAAATTGATTATGAAATTAGTCGACTAATGTCGTTTAGGAAAAAAATTAAACCACAGATGGACACAGATGCTTGACCAAATTTATCCTTCTGCAATCCAAAAAGTTATATCATACAAGTCAAGAAAGAAAAATGAATGTTACGGTTGATTTTTTTTAATCTGTGTTCATCTGTAAAATCTGTGGTGAAGCAAAAGTTTTTACCACAGATGGACGCAGATGGACACAGATGCCTTACATAATCTACAATTCATGGATTCAGTCACTTTCCGCTTACAATCCTCTAAAGGATAAAGAAAAAATTAATGAGGTTATTTTTTATCTGTGCTCATCTGTGAAATCTGTGGTGAAGCAAAAGTTTTTACCACAGATGGACGCAGATGGACACAGATGCCTTACATAATCTACAATTCATGGATTCAGTCACTTTCCGCTTACAATCCTCTAAAGGATAAAGAAAAAATTAATGAGGTTATTTTTTATCTGTGTTCATCTGTGAATATCTGTGGTGAAGCAAAAGTTTTTACCACAGATGGACACAGATTTGCACAGATATTTGGAATTCTTTATCTATTCAATTATTGCACGATTCATAAGCTCAAAAGGGATATTGAAAAAACTTTGAGGTTATTTTTTATCAGTGTTCATCTGTAAAATCTGTGGTGAAGCAAAAGTTTTTACCACAGATGGACGCAGATGGACACAGATATTTGGAATACTTTATCCTTTATCTAGTCAATTATTGCACTATTAATAAGCTCAAAAGGGATATTGAAAAAACTTTGAGGTTATTTTTTATCTGTGCTCATCTGTGAATATCTGTGGTGAAGCAAAAGTTTTTACCACAGATGGACACAGATTTGCACAAATATTTGGAATACTTTATCCTTTCTCTATTCAATTATTGTACGATTCATAAGCTCAAAAGGGATATTGAAAAAGCTTTTAGGTTATTTTTTATCTGTGCTCATTTGTGAATATCTGTGGTGAAGCAAAAGTTTTTACCACAGATGGACACAGATTTGCACAAATATTTGGAATACTTTATCCTTTCTCTATTCAATTATTGCACGATTCATAAGCTCAAAAGGGATATTGAAAAAGCTTTGAGGTTATTTTTTATCTGTGCTCATTTGTGAATATCTGTGGTTGAAAATAATACCCTCACTTTGTCAGCACACCGACCTCAGCAAAAGTAGCAGGCTGGTTATCTGTTGTGGAAAGGGATTTGAGTTTTATAAAGCGGACTGAGGACGACGAAAACCTGACCACCTGCTCGATGGGATTGTTTTTGATATTAGAAAACTCCCCTGTGGCCAAAGCCTTCCAAGATTTCCCATCCGTACTTCCCTCAAATGCATATTTCGAAATGACTCCACTCATAAACCTGTTTTGTGGAGGCCAATAGGTAAAACCATTCATGACGACGGATTCGCCTAAATCAATGACCACTTCGTTTTGCTTACTTTGCCAAAAGGTCTGTGAATCTTCGTCTATAACTTTTATAGCGTTTTCGTCTTGGTTGACCACTTTCCATTTGGTTTTGGGTATATCCAAGTTACGGACCAAAACCTCACTTTTCTTCCCACTTTGACTGTCAAAGGCCATTGCTTTGAGGGTGGTTGGACTCAAAACGGCTATCGGATTTTCATATTTATTGCTGCTTTCATTAGGCTCTGAACCATCTAAGGTGTAGTAAATTCCCACTCCTTTTTCAGGAACCTGGAGCGTCACTTCCCCGGATTTTGATCGGATCAACTCTGGTTCTGTGACGAGCTTTGGTGCGTAGAATATTCCAATATTGGAAATCGTAGGACTGGCTTTTGCATCGGTGATTGTAAACCGGACTTGCTTCGCAAGAATATCATCAAACCTCAAAATCCTTTTGATCCCCACGGTTGTTCCTTTATAGATTTCCTCCCAACCATTTTCTGTTTCTACTTCCAAAGTAAATGACTTGATACGCTGCCCGAGCGGGATATATTCCTGTGCCACAAACCTGTTGATCAAAGTCGGTTCTACCAAAGTCAAAACAATACTGCTCTCAATCACTCCATCTTCCGTGGCCCAATAGCTTTCCTTGTCCTCATCGGCCACATTTACTGCTTCAAATCCCTTTCCCCGTTCATTGCTCGCGGATAACTTTGCGGTTTTGGCCAGATCTACAGCAAAATCTTCCCTGATTTTATCTGCCAGTTTCATAACCTGCTCCACGTCTTTTTCATGGATCAAACCCCTTCTGTCGACAGGAAAGTTGATCAGCAAAGAACTGTTTTGACCGATGCTTTTGTAATAAATCTCCAATAGCTGCGGCAAAGTCCGGACTTTATGGTCTTCATATTCATGGTAATACCATCCCGGCCTGATCGAGACATCTGACTCAGCCGGAACCCAATGTGTCCCATTTTCTTGGCCTGAAGCAAATCTCTCCGGATAGTCAGGCATCCCGGCAAAGACAGAATCCCGCATGAGATTTCCCCAAGTAGTCTCATAGGCAAACCCGTGTTCATTTCCTACCCATCGCACATCAGGTCCTGCATCGCTAAACATCACCGCTCCGGGTTGTAATTCACGGACAAGATTATAGGTATTTTCCCAATCATAATAAGTCAGCTTATCCACCGTCCGGACTTCATTGGTTCCACCATAATACCCATCTCCACCATTGGCTCCGTCAAACCAAACTTCAAAAATATCCCCATAATCGGTAAGCAATTCAGTAAGCTGATTACGCATATACGTGATGTATTCAGGCTTGCCATAATCGGCATGGTTGCGATCCCAAGGGGAATAATAAATCCCAAACTTCAGCCCATATTCCTTACAGGCATCTGACAGTTCGCAGATCAGGTCTCCTTTGCCATCCTTCCAAGGAGAATTTTTAACAGAATGCTCTGTGTAGGCGGAAGGCCAAAGACAAAAACCATCATGGTGCTTTGCAGTAATGATGATCCCTTTCATTCCTGCTTCTTTGGCGACTTTTGCCCATTGCCTTGTATCCAATGCAGTCGGGTTGAATTCAGAAGGGAGCTCATCCCCCATTCCCCATTCCATATCCGAAAAAGTATTCATGTTGAAATGCACAAAAGCGTAATATTCAAGCTCATGCCAAGCTAGCTGCTTATCAGAGGGAATCGGCTCTACAGGCGCCGGAGGGTTAACTTCTTTGCCCTCGCAGGCCAAAAGAATTAGAAGTGGGAGGAGGTATTTTTTCATGATTATTAATTGAAAAGGAATATTAATAAAAAATCTTCAAAAGGTTGATGACATTTTTTAATTGATTCGATGAGGTCTTAACAAACAATACGACAAGTCAATGGTACGCTAAAAAGGGTAAAAACAATGGACAATGCTCTAAATCATTAGGTGGTTGAATATTTTAAAGCAAAAACTTCTGACGCAAAGAGATAACCAATTAGGAAATGATAGGTTCCAATCCCTCCAAATTGTATAATTTGCCGCCATGCGTCATACTTCTTACATAGAAATCAGCAGACAAGCCTACAGGCAAAACATGGATTTTTTGAAAACTGATATCGGTCCAAAAATCGAAATATCGGTCGTAGTCAAAGGAAACGCCTATGGTCACGGTATTGAAAACATCGTCCTTCTGGCAGAGGAAAACGGCATCAGCCACTTCAGTACTTTCAGTGCAGATGAGGCCATTCAGGTACATAATTCAAGCAAAACTGGCAGTGAGGTGATGATAATGGGTATGCTGGAAAATGAAGATTTGGAGGAAATTATTCAAAAAGGAATCAGCTTTTATGTTTTTGAATTTGACAGATTGATGGAGGCAATAAATGTTGCCAAAAAGCTGCAAATCAAAGCCAAAATCCATGTGGAAGTAGAAACGGGATTCCATAGAACAGGATTTGAATGGGAAGAAAAAGAAAGATTATTGAAAATTCTTAATGAAAATTGCGAACAACTTTCCCTCAAAGGATTATGCACCCACTATGCAGGAGCAGAAAGTATCAGCAACTATGTGCGTGTCCGCAAACAGATCAAGCTATACAAGAAATTCAAAAATTGGTTTGAGGCGCAGGGGTTATTTTTTGAAAAATACCATACCGCCTGCTCGGCTGCGACACTTCTCTATCCCGAAACAAAAATGGATCTTGTCAGAATCGGGATAACTTCCTATGGATTTTGGCCGACACAAGAAACTTATATGTATAGGTTTCAATCTTTACCATCAACAAATAAAAATCCTCTCAAAAGACTCATCAGCTGGAAAAGCAGCGTATTGAATATCAAATCAGTCAAAATGGGGGAATTTATCGGTTATGGATCGAGTTATATGGCGCCAAGAGACATGAAGATCGCTTTGGTGCCGATCGGATATGGCCATGGATATAGCCGTTTGCTCAGCAATCAGGGTAAAGTCCTCATTTCCGGAAAGATCGTTTTCGTCACGGGAACAGTGACCATGAACAGCATCGCCGTTGATGTTACTGATTTGGAAAAAGTAAAGAAGGGAGATGAGGTAGTCATCATCGGGGTTCAAGGCGAATTTGAAATTACCGTCGCTTCCTTTGGAGAATCGAGTCAACAGGTAAATTATGAATTGCTAACAAGGCTGCCTTTGGATATCCCGAGAAAGATCGTGGAATAGGCTTTCCGTCTAGTGGTTTGAATTTTTTAAAAATTAGGAACTCTTGGAAGGGCTTCCCAATAAATACAACTTGTTTCCTCCCTTTCCTTTCAATTTGCCCATTTCCCAGCTATAGGATTCATCTGACAATCCCTTGATCAATTCTCCCATATCTTCCAAAGTATAAGTTCGGGCATTGGAAACTGCCCCATCCCATGCGATGAAGAGAGGAAGTATCGGAATCAGATAGGTAAAAAGAACCTGCTGCCAAGACATGGGTCTCACCAAAGGCATAAAAATAAGACTCATTAAAAATGCAAACGGTATCGCCGGCCACCAAAGAAAAATGGGCGGGGAATTATCAGAAATTTCAAAAACAAGAATGGGCTGATTGGCTTCTTTCGCATTTTTCAATATTTTTTTGGCCACTTCCGGTTTCATATGATGCATGCTGCTGACCATTGTTCTCAAACCAACCAGGCCCTTCCGTACCTGTGTTGCGTCTAATGGATCTATGAGATAAGCTAAAGCTTCATCTTTTTTTTGATTAATGGATTTTGCAGCTTCCAGATTGGGATACAGGTCACTCAGCATCAGCCTGAGGTCAGGAAATTTTCCCGAAGACCTGAGTTTTGATGCTACCTCAAGCATGGGGCCTCCGCTTCCCGAACAGAGGTCTAAAATCATTTGGGCCTCCGATTTTTGCAATCCTTTTTCAACCAGTTCTTCCAAGAGACATACAGTCCCCAGTATTTTGTGAAATGTCATGATATACCTCGTCATCAATACCCTGATCCAATCGGGAAACCAAGGCATGTCTTCGAACTCGAATAGATGGATTCTCTTCATTTCAAGATAGGATATTGGTGAAAAAGAGCCATTTATCATATTTCAGATTGAATTTACTTGATTTTTTGCGTATTTTTTAAAGAAGAAAATCTATTTCCCTGCTTTTTTTCGGGTTTTAAAAAGAATGCCTTTTATGGTTCAATCTGAGTGCTAAGGCGTAAGTAGATTAATCCATATTTCGTCGTTGGTCTTTGACAGAATCTTAAAAAGCCTGAGGCACCTCTTTTTATAATCCCAATAATTAAAGTCAAAAATGAAATAAATGAATCCATCCAAAAACCGTCGCTCTTTTATCAAAAAAGCCACAGCAATGCTCGGCGCTTTTTCAGCAAACAGTGTATTTAACCAGGTTCATGCCGCAGAATGGCAAAGCCTTGAGCAGTCTTTCCATTTGCAAAGCCCTTCGGTAATGGCTTCCAATGAGGATTATTGGTCAGTAATCCGTCAAGGCTATACTGCGAGTTCAGATCCAATCATTATGTTGAATAATGGTGGGGTTTCGCCAAGTCCCATCGTGGTCCAACAGGCAGTGGAAAGGTTTAATCTGATGACCAATCAGGGACCATCTTACTACATGTGGCGGATTTTGGATCAGGGAAGGGAAAATCTCCGCGAAAGTCTGGCAAAATTAGGCGGATGTTCGCCTGAGGAAATTGCCATCAACAGAAATGCGACTGAAGCCTTGGTAACAGTGATTTATGGATTGGACCTGAATAGGGGAGATGAAGTGATAGGAAGCCATCAAGACTACCCGAATATGATGCAGGCTTGGAAGCAAAGGGAAATGCGTGAAGGAATTATCTATAAACAGCTTTCATTTGAATTTCCGATAGAAAATGACGAGGAAATAGTGGCTGCCTATCGGAATGCGATTACAGAAAAAACAAAAATCCTCCACCTTACCCATGTGGTCAATTGGACGGGTCAGATCATGCCTGTCCAAAAAATCTCCAGAATGGCACATGAAAGGGGGATTGAAGTCATCATTGACGGAGCGCATTCCTATGGACTTCTGGAATTCAATATTCCTGATTTGGAAGGGGATTACTTTGGTACCAGTCTCCACAAATACCTCTCAGCACCCATCGGAAGCGGAATGCTTTGGATCAAAAAAGAAAAGATTGCCAAAGTGTGGCCGTTGATCTGTGCAGGTGACCCGAAAAGTGGTGACATCCGAAAATTTGAAAACCTGGGGACCAGAAGTTTTCCGATAGAACAAGGAATCGGGGAGGCCCTTAACTTCCACAATGCCATCGGTACCAAAAGGAAAGAAGAAAGAATCCGCTACCTCAAAGATTATTGGGCAACCCAAGCCATTGAGATTCCAAAAGTCCGGCTACATACTTCTTTGAAAAAGGAATTCAGCTGTGCTTTGGCATGCGTCTCCGTGGAAGGTGTCAACCCTGGAGACCTGCATGATAAGCTTATGAAAATGTACAAAATCCAAACTTCCCCGATTTCACTGGGAAACCTCCACTGTGTAAGGGTTTCTCCCCATGTCTATACCAAAGTTTCTGATTTGGATAAATTAGTGGATGGATTAGAAAAAATAGCCAAAGGGTAAGATGACAACATTACCTTAGTTCTTTCTGATTTCAGAAAATTTCTTTGCGTGCAAAACTTCCAACTCCCTGGAAAGGCTCTTTAAGTCCTGCATCATGAGATTGATCTGTGAACCAAGCTGGTTCATACATACTTGCCCTTTCTACCAATTCATGACTAAAGTACACAGCCCCCTCACCAAAAAACTTTTTTAACTTTTCTTCCTTATCTTTTTGCCTGACATTTTCAAACATACCCAACCCTTTCCATTTTTCGACGATTTCCTCTCTCTTTGATAGTTTCTCTACATTTTCAGGATAGACATAGTTGAGGTAATACCATACCGAAGCCGGAAAATATTTGGTAGTCTTTGGGCCTTCCCAGATTTCGCGAAGATGGTTTCGCTCGTGATGAAAGGTCACCTTTTTCTTGTTGACCAATATTATGACACCCAAAGTCGCTCCCGCAATACCAGTAGCAAGGGCGATATACTCACCTGTATTTCCCTGGTCGAGGTAGGCGGTAGTCAGGATCGCCCCTGCTGCCCCGACCACAATGGAAGCCACCGTCAACCTGGCGTCTGTATCTCCTTCTCTGGATTTGAGATAACTGGCGATATGGTCTATCCGCTCTTCCTCGCATCTTAATTCGGCTGATTCGGAAGAAATCTCCAACTCAGCAAAACTTATCCGTTGGGAAAGCTTTTGGTACAGTTCCAGTTGGCTGAGTCTTTTATCAAGGCTTGGACCTGCATAAAAATCTTCTAAACTTACAATATACCTTTCCAGCAATTCCAAAATCCCCATGGCATTGGCAATATTGATGCTTGGCTTGGAAAAATTCTCTTGGAGGCTTTCAGGGATAGCAATAGTATGCAAAGGAAGAGGAATCTTGTCTTCTTCATAATCATAGTAGAATTCTTGGAAACAATTACTCTTGTCCAGACGCAATTTGATTTCACCGTCCTGAATACTTGCGCAGGAAATCGACAAAAAAAGCAATCCGAAGAAAACACCTAAAATCTGCGGCTTCATGGTTGATTTTTGTTTTTTCTCCTGAGATACATCACAAGGACAAAAACCAAGGCACCTGCGATATAGAATGGCCAAAGCGTAACCAATCCTACAAAAACAGTCAAAAAAACCTGCCATCCATTGTCCAAAGCATTGAATATCCTCACCCAAAAACCTTTTTTCTTAGGCGAATTCAATTCATAAGGCAATTCCTCATAGAACTGCACCTGCAGGGAACTGAACTTGATCTGCTTGCTGAGGTAGTTAAACTGTCCCTCCATCATTTCAATATCACTCCTGACTTCATTGAGATTCCGCTCGATTTCCAGAATATCCTTGACCTCATTGGCCTTGGATAGTATTTCCCTATACCTCTTTTCAAGTTCTTTTTTATTTTGAATGCGGCTTTGAAGGTCATAGTAGCGCTCTGTCACATCATCAGTACTGGAGTATTTATTGTCAATTTTAAAAGCCAAATTGGAAATGACATTTAAGAGACTGTCGTACGAATCGGAGGGCACTCTGATCTGGAGGTTATATCCCTTTCTGAATTGGTCATTGTTTTGGGATTCATTTTCCATATAGGCATTGAATCCTCCAAGCATGCCTTTGATCTGCTGATAGTCCTTTTCCAAATCTTCTGATTGGAAATTGATCCCTCCGGATCGGACCAGTTTTTGACTGATATCCGGGGAAAGAAGTTTTGAGTCCGTAAGCGGAGCTTCTTGTCTTGTGTTGGGTATTGCTATGGTTTCCTCAAAATCGCTGGAAACAAAATCCGTATTTTCTGACGGATTATTGGAACAGGCGGCAACAATAAATGCCATTGCAAAAAACAGCTTCATAGAAAAAGGGTTAAATTTCAACCAAAATTTAAGGAAAAAGTACTTAAAAAAATCTGTGTTTGACCGAATGTCTTCAGAAACTTCTGTAATTCCCTTTTTTCGTTTTACCTGAAAATGATTTTCTACCGATAATCCTCCGCATTGAATGTAAGGTCAAAAAGGTAGTTGCTGTTTTTGTCCTTATAGGTATAAGTCATCGCAGCACCATGGTCTCTGAAATATTGCAGGTCAGGATTGTTTTTGATATTGTCCAAGATCTGATTTCGAAGAAATTCCCTGAGTTCTTCTTCTTCAAAACTGCCTTTCTCCATATTGACAAGGGTATAATGGTAAAGAAAAACTTCTCCACGCTTGGTTTCGGTCCTGTCAAGCCGGGTATTTTGATCGACCAATATCGGAGTGGTTTTGTTTATTTCTGTGGACAGCAATTTCAATTGCTTGTCAAAAGCCGACTCGGCATAAAAAAATTTTTTGACGGCAAATGCACCGGTAAGAAAAAAAATCAGGGCAAAAAACAGGATGATTTTATTCCTTTTTGAGGCAATTTCCTTGGCTTTGGGATTCTGTTGATACATTGGATGGGCTTATTAATGTGTCTGAAAATTACCTAATTTTTTTGTAAAAACATCAAAACCTAGGTTTCCTATGCTGTTCCGGCCAAGGGGCTTTCTACTTTTCATAAAACTCAATCGGCAATCCGTCCGGATCAGAGATAAAGGTGAATCTTTTGCCGGTAAACTCATCTGTTCTTGTTGGTTCATAAGAAACCTGATCGGCTTCCAATTTTTTCAATATCGCTTCAAGTTCCTCCACTTCAAATGCCAAATGCCTCAATCCCGTCGCTTCCGGTCGGGAAAGTCTTTTTGGGGGGTTGGGAAAAGAAAACAGTTCGATGATATACTGCCCATTCAATGCCAGGTCCAGCTTATGGGAACCACGCTCTTCGCAGTAAATCTCCCTGATGATTTCCAAGCCCAAAATTTCGGTGTAGAATTGCTTCGATTTGGTATAATCCGAACAGATCACTGCAATATGATGTATTTTGAGGAGCAGATTTTTCATAAGAATTCTTGGGTGATTGCTAGCTAATTTGTCGGTAATTCAAACACAGCATTTATTCCCCTTTCACATATTTCCGCCAGTTATGTTCTTCTTTAAAACCAAGAACTTCGCGGATTTTGCGGTTGGAGAACAAGGCCTCATGTTCACCCAATTCACGGGTAATGGGCACTCCGGGAAAAAATCTTTCGGCCAATTCTTTGCTTGGGATAATCGCTCCATTGTGGTCAGGCTTGATTTCTATTTTCGGTTAATAAACAATATTTTCTCGAGGATCACCTCTTTCTTTTTAAGCTCCGCACTTCTATGGAGATAATAATAGCTTAGTAAGATGTATATGAAGCCCAATACCACTTTGGAGATGTTGAGTATGCCCACATTATCTGTTACAAGTGAAATAATACTTAGAATTAACCAAATTGTCCCAATTATTGCCCACAATATCCCTATGGTATATGAATTGGAAATACTTTTTCCCACAAGATCCAATTGTGTTTGAATTGCACCATTATCCAAGTCTTCAAGGGGTTGAGGTTGGTCAATTCTATTGCCATATTTAGATTTTAAGAAATCTATTAACTGATCGGTCATATCTTTTATGGGTTCTTAAATATCGTTAGGTCAAGTTTTTCAGCATTTTCTTATTCCCCTTTCACATATTTCCGCCAGTTATGTTCTTCTTTAAAACCAAGAACTTCGCGGATTTTGCGGTTTGAAAATAAAGCCTCATGTTCGCCCAATTCACGGGTAATCGGAACCCCTGGAAAAAACTGATCCGCCAATTCTTTGCTTGGGATAATCGCTCCGTTATGGTCATTGCCGGCATTGAAAACCTGAAAACCCAAATCGTCTTTCTGCAGACACAGGTCCACAATCTGTCCCAAATCACGTGCATCAATATAGCAGAAGGCATTCCTTCGGCGGACTTCGGGGTTTTTGAAATAGTGGGGAAAAAGTTCTGCGTATTCGTGGGGCTCAATCACATTTCCGATGCGAAGGGCATAAATGTCAAATCCTGACCTCCGCTGAAAACTACGGGCAGTGTGTTCATTCACCACCTTTGACAAGCCATAGCTGTCCATGGGATCGACATCGTAGTCTTCCTCTAAGGGCAGAGATTTGGGATCGGTCGGCCCATCCGAAAAACAGATTCCATAGGTCGTCTCCGAGGAAGCAATGATGATTTTCTTGATTCCAAGCTTGACAGCCGCTTCGATCACATTGTAGGTACCGATGGTATTGACCCGGAAAGTTTCATTGTCAGGCTTGATCAAAATCCTGGGAACTGCAGCAAAATGCACGACTGCATCAAACTTTGGGATGCCATTTCCCGGTTCCAACTCATCCAATGCAGCATAGGAACTCATGGCATTGAACATCTGTCCGGAGTCAGTGATGTCCGCTGTCAGGTTATCCACCCCGGGATATTTCAAAGGCGTCAGGTCCACATTCATGACCCGATGACCTTGGTCAAGCAAGTAAGGGATGACATGCTTTCCAGCCTTTCCTGATCCTCCGGTAAAGAATATTCGTTTTATGCTCATGGGTTTTTTAGGTTTGATGGTCAATTATTGTTTTTGCTGAAGTGCTTTTGGAGACTTGGAGGGTTCTTGAAGAAAAGGTAACGCCCAAATGTTATTTTCTTTTAAGTCAGCAATTGCAAAACCCACAATTTGTTCGTCAATTTCACAAACCCATCCTTTTCCTCTTTTGGTAATAAACTCTTCACAATCTTCGTCCGTCACCAAGTTAGGATTTGACAAAGTATTTTCCGTTACAGAATTTCTTACGATTTGAATTTGTTTTATGTCTTCAATTATAGCTTCTCTAATAATCATAATTTAAATTGTTCAGGTTTTTCCTGTCATTGTTTTGTCCTTAACTGTCAACTGTTTGTTTTCGTTTTGTCGCTTTAGCGTGACCGCTAACGGTTAACTAAACGCTGTACTGCTCCGTGCCATTTGGCAGTCCCCGGTATTGCGTTTAGTGAATGTTGAATGGAGTTGTCCTTTGGGAGGAAGGCTCCCGGGTTCCTGCTCTTTTTCCTATACCGGTATAGGGGAAGGTGCTGTTAGGTGCTGGCTTTCTTTCTGTTATTACGTTTGAAAACTTTACTTTCATTTTTAATTTTCAATTAGTATTTCAAAATATACCTGTCCTTTGCGTGTCCCCCTTCAAAATATCCTGTCTTTGACTTTGGGCAATATATGATTGTCTCAAATAAAAATCCAACTGTGTCTGAAAGCTTTTCTTCAAGTTGGCAGGTATAAGGTTCGTCATTCAGATAGTCAAGGAGTGAAACACACTCTTCTTTTGTCCCAAGTGACTTCATTTTAAGGTAAATTTTCTCTGCATACTGTTCATTTGGCAATATTTCATTTAGTCTTTTTGTGTCGAATGGATTTGAAGTGTGAAATTCAATTTTAATTTTCCACCAATTCTTTTTGTTTTTATAAAATAGAAGAATTCTGTCTTGCTTGTCTTTTGTAATAAAGTCAGTGACAAAATTTATAAATGTTTGGTCTATATTTTCTTCTGATTTGGTCATTGTGTAGTGTTGTCAATTTGTCTGTGATTTTCGTTTTAAGCTTGCACCTAACGGTTAACTAAACGCTGTACTGCTCCGTGCCATTTGGCAGTCCCCGGTATTGCGTTTAGTGAATGTTGAATGGAG
>NZ_JAKZAM010000003.1 GCF_022538055.1 Cognataquiflexum nitidum
TATTTCGGAGAAAAATTATTTGACAGACTTATTATTGCGGCAGTTCAGACTTACGTGTGAAGTTAGGGGGAGTCATATTATTTTTTATGTGTATCCGCTTTCTTGCGCGAAGCCAAACAATAATTTGTTGGAGGAGCCATTAAACACCCAGTGGACTGTCGTCTGTGGATGAGTATCTGCATTCTATACAATCTCCTATAGCCCAACTCATAACATTGCGGATACACATGTTATTTTTCTTTTTTAGGCATTGTCCCGAGGATGTAGTCCCAAAGAGGTGAACTGACGCCAAAGGCTACATCAGGGTCTTTGTAATGATGTACTGCATGATTTACCCAAAGGACTTTGAGGAAATTTTTTGGAGGCTGGTATGCATGGACGACATAGTGGACACCCAAGTAGGCGGCGTATCCGAATAAGAATCCCGGAAGGAAATACAAGGCATAATCTCCCATAATGAGAGTGAAAACAGCATAAAAGATCAACACATATGCCGCACTTACGAAAGGAGGCATTGCAAGTCTATCTTTGTCCCTAGGGTAGTCATGGTGAACACCATGTACGCTGTATTGGAGCTTATCCTTGATCGGAGTATCAGGTTCCATGTGAAAAAAATGCTTATGCATCATATACTCCACAAATGTAAAGGCAAAGATTCCCGCGAGCATTACCAAAATCCCAATACTAAAAGAGATGGAAGTAGTCGTTGCTGCAAAATAAAGGCAAACTACAGAAATCAAAAAGAACAAGGTTATCGGAATGAGAATATGGGTTCTTGAAAGTTTTTCCAGAAAAGGATTCTGAAACATCTGGGCAGAACCCATATTGTCAGGCCTGTCCAACCTTCCTATTTTTTTCAATGAACTGGTACTTGTTGGCATAGTTTTAATATTTGAGTTACTGAATAATATCACTTACCCTACTTCAGCTTAAAAAGCTTGGCGGAACTCATATTTTATTTACTTCACAAATCTACATTTAAAACATAATAATCTTAATTAGGAACTAAAAATTCCCTACTGATTCAAAGCAAACTTCATACTCAAGGATTTTGTTTCTTCCAAAGTTTTCAAATAAACCCGCTCATACATCGGGAGTATTTTAGAAACATCAAATTCTTGTGCGCGTGCAAGCGCCCTTTTTTTGAACCCTTCAAGGTTCTTGTCATCAAGGATTTCGAGTGCTTTTTCGGTCATTGTCTTCACATCTCCGATTTTACAGGTAAATCCGGTGACTCCGTCAATGTTCAGTTCAGGGATTCCCCCTGCATCAGAACTCAACACCGGGACCTCACATGCCATTGCTTCCAATGCGGCAAGACCAAAACTCTCCTTTTCGGATGGCATCACAAAAAGATCGGCTACCGAGAGCACTTCTTCCACAGCCTCCAGTTTACCCAAAAACCTGATATCATCACAGGTACCAAGATCCCTACAAAGCCTTTCCATCTTGTCTCTTTCAGGACCGTCACCGACAAGTAGCAATTTGGCAGGTATCTTTTTTCTCAATTCATAAAACACATGGATCACATCCTCCACACGCTTGACTTTTCTGAAATTGGAAGTGTGGACCAAAAGTTTTTCCCCATTTGGACAGATTGCCAGTTTGAAATGTTCCTTCTTTTGTCTTTTAAACCGTTCCAAATCAATGAAATTTGGGATAACCTCAATTTTTTGCTTGATATCAAAGTGTTCAAAAGTGGCTTTCCTCAAATCCTCTGAAACGGCTGTGACAGCATCCGACTGGTTGATGCTGAAAGTGACTACAGGTTCATAGCTTGGGTCTTTGCCGACCAAAGTAATATCGGTACCGTGGAGTGTAGTGACTACAGGAATATAAATCCCCTGCTCTTTGAGAATTTGCTTGGCCATATAGGCCGCTGAAGCATGGGGAATCGCATAGTGCACGTGGAGCAGGTCAAGTTTTTCAAAGTTTACGACATTCACCATTTTGCTTGCCAGGGCAAGTTCATAAGGCGCATGTTCAAACAATGGATAGCTTTTAATATCCACCTCATGGTAGAATAGGTTCTGATTGAAAAAGTCGAGCCTCGTAGGCTGTCGGTAAGTGATGAAGTGGACTTGATGGCCTTCTTTGGCTAGGGCTTTGCCTAACTCAGTGGCTACCACTCCACTACCTCCAAAAGTAGGATAACAAACGATTCCTATTTTCATGCTGGCTGAGATGAATGTTTAATAACAAAAAATTAAACACGCTTTATACATTAAATTGTTCAATTCTTTTGATTTAAAATTTTTATATAAAAGCTGTGTTGCTTAAATCTCTTTGTCTTCCCCTAGGTATTCCACTCCTATCAATTGTCCATGGCTTGGTAAATGATATCATGGATTTCCTGACGGACACCATCTTTGAGTAGCAGGTTGTTTTCTGCGTAGGGGTGGACACGGTTGGAAAGAAATACGTAAATCAGGTTATTATCAGGATCTGCCCATACGCAGGTTCCTGTAAATCCCGTGTGGCCAAAAGTACTTTTGGGTGCCAGGTTTCCTGCACTTCCGCCCTTACCCTTCTCAGGTTCCGGTTTGTCCCAGCCCCATCCTCTTCTGCTTTGCGTGGATTGCCTTTTGGTAAATTCGATGACTGTTTCTTTATCTATAAATTCGACATCTCCATATTTTCCACCATTGAGCATCAGCTGCATCATGACAGCGAGGTCATTGGCCTTCCCAAATAGTCCTGCATGGCCGGCTACTCCTCCATACATGGCCGCTCCCGGGTCGTGTACATAGCCTTGGATCTGTCTTTTTCTAAATGCCACATCGTCTTCTGTCGGGGCAACAAGGTCGATAGGGTATTTATTGACCGGATTGAATGTCATAGAGTAGAGGCCAAGGGGTCCGTAGAGATTTTGTTCCAAAAATTCATCTAAAGGTTGATTTGTCAATTCTTCCACCAAGGCCTGCATCAGGTACATGGTCAGGTCAGAATAGACATATCCATATTTTCTTTTATTGGGCTCGGGTTTTCTGAGATCAGACTTCAGTGTCCATGTCCAAATACTGTCACGAAGAGAATTGATCGCAAACATATCATTGGATACCGGAAGGGAAAAACCTTGCTCCGTCACCGGCCGGTAATATTCAGACTTCCATTGTCCTGCTTCTACTGTTTTGGCATAATGGGGCATAAATGCAACAAGACCTGCCTCATGGGCAAGGATGTCTTTTAATATCAGCTGCTCCTTGTTGGAATTTTGCAATGCCGGAATATAGCGACCTATAGGCCTGTTCATGTCGATCATGCCACGACTTTCCAGAAACATTACCGCCTGCGTCGTAGCCAAAATTTTGGTGATGGATGCAAGATCGTACACTGTCTCGGTGTTTACTGGTTTGGTTTTCTTGTAATCATAGTGGCCGTATGCTTTCTCAAAAACCACCTGACCGTTTTTTGCCACCAGTACAACGCCACCTGGAAAGGCTTCCTTGGCGATGCTTCTAGCCATGATCGTGTCAATTTTTGCAAGTTTCCTACTGTCTAGTCCTTGACTCTCAGGTATACTATAGGAAAGCCTCCCCAATCCCTCCAAATATCCGCCAGTTCCCTGCCTCAGGGTCAGGTTGGCCGACACAGGCAGCATTCCATAGGCATTTCTTGCTCCAAAAATAATTTCAGGCACAAGCCTTTGGGTAATTGGATTATTTTCAAAGGCTACAATGTTGTGCGGCATTTCGGGCAGTGACTTGATGGAATAGGCACTTCCAAAAACTGTCAAAATCACCTTTTTGTCTTGGCTTAATTTTTTGACAAATTCCAAATCGCTCAGACTTACACCAAAATTTCTTTTTGGGGTATTGGTGATTCCCATCATCCCGACGATGACGGTTTGGTATTCTTTCAGTTTGGCAGCCATGTCATTGAGGCTTGCCTCATCTGCACCCTTGCTGATATCAAAATGGTCAAACCTTGCATACTTATCCAGTTTTTTCTGAAATTCAGTACCGTTTCCACCTATGGTAAGGGAAGCCATTCGCTCCATATCAAGGTGCCTCAATGGAAGAAGGTTGTCTTTGTTGGAAGTCACGGTAATGGCTCTTTCATAGAGTTTTTCTACCAACAATGCTGCCTCAGGCCTGTTGATTCTTTCGGCAAGTTTGAAGGTTTCTACAGGTCTCCTTTGGTCCAATCCTGCCCAAAATTTGGCTTTGAGTATTCGTCTGATTTTTTCATCCACATCCTCTTGACTGATCTTACCCTCAGCAATGGCCTGTAGGATAAGTGCTTTTGCTTTAGGAACATCCTGAGAGTAAAGCAAAACATCATTTCCTGCCAAAAGTGCATGCAAATCCACTTCTCCCGGCTTCATGTATTTGGATACACCCTTCATATTCAGTGCATCGGTAAATACAAGGCCATTGAAATTCATTTGTTTTTTCAGTAAATCCGTAACGACATACTTCGAAAGGGTAGTGGCTTTGTTGGTTTCGCTGTCCATACTCGGCACATGCAGGTGGGCGACCATGACGCTCATCAGGTCATTTTCGATCAATTCCCGATAGGGATAAAGATCAATATCCTTGATTCTTGTCTCGGAATGCTTGATGACAGGCAAGGTATAGTGAGAATCTGTCTCGGTGTCCCCATGACCGGGAAAATGTTTGGCATTGGCCATGACACCATTGTCCTGCAAGCCCTTCATGTAAGCCAGGGATTTGCGGGTAACCAATCTTTTTTCTTCCCCAAAAGCCCTGTATCCGATTACGGGATTTTCAGGATTGGAATTGACGTCTACCACCGGGGCAAAATTGATGTGCATCCCCAATTCTTTGAATTGAAAGGCTATTTCTTTGCCCATTTCATAGATAAGTTCTTCATCAGGAAGGGCACCCAAAGTCATTGCTTTGGGAAATCCAATGATCGAATCCAAGCGCATGTTGACTCCCCATTCTGCATCCATGGCAATAAAAAGAGGCATTTTGGCTATAGACTGGTAGTAGTTTGTCAGGTTGGCCTGCCTGACAGGTCCTCCCTGAAAAAAAATCAGTCCTCCAATATTTTGCTCCCGGACAAGTGTGGCTATTTCGTCGATATGCTTTTGATCTTTGTTGGAATAAGCCGCTACCATAAACAATTGCCCCAACCTTTCTTCAAAACCATTTGTCTCAAAAACACTGTCCACCCACTCCATCTGCCTTCCCAGGTTTTGGGAAAGCAGAGGATCCTTTTTATCCAATTTTGAATCCAAGTCGGATTTCTCCCAACCCATCAACGCATCCGACTGAAAAATCACCACCATCCCAAGGAGGACACCCCAAACTTTTACCCGCATGCTATTGTTAAATTTTTATTGCTTAAATTTTAAAATAACTTTGTATCAATATACATCAATTTGTACAAACATATACGAAAAAAAGAAGCCCAAAGTATCAATATGTGATGATTGGGACAGATGTTTTATAATTGAATGATTACCAAATTGAATTTAACCGTCCTATGAAATTACCTTCTTTATTCAGAACAGCCCAACCCATGCGGTTTGATATCAAGCCTAGGTTCTATGATCCTGTCAAAGAGGAAATTGAACAAAGGACCGCTAGGATCAAAAAAGAACTTCAGATGGAAGGAAAGCTTCCTTATGAGGAAGGCTATGATCCCGAAAATGACTCATTCAGGGGTTCTGCCATCCGAGGCGCTTTTACTCAAGGGAGTCCCATTAAGGGAAAAACCTCCACTCCTTTTTCGAATACGGGATTTTTGAGGTTATTGATTTTTTTGGTTTTGATCGCCCTGGTATTTGGATATGTGTATTATGGTCCTGACGCAGTGTATTATCTTCTTTATTTTGCCATAGCTATATTGTTGGTTTCATTGGTTGTAAAGCTTAAGGGAAGGCTCAAACAATGAGTGACATCATTCACCTTCTTCCGGATGCGATAGCCAACCAAATTGCCGCGGGAGAAGTAGTACAGAGGCCGGCTTCAGCCCTTAAAGAACTCCTTGAAAATGCCGTAGATGCCAAAGCCACACAGGTGCAGGTTATCGTCAAAGACGCCGGCAAAACCCTCATTCAAGTTATTGACAATGGCAAAGGCATGTCCATGACAGATGCGAGGATGAGTTTTGAGAGGCATGCTACTTCCAAGATCCGGAATACAGAAGATTTGTTTTCGATCCGCACATTCGGTTTCCGAGGAGAAGCATTAGCCTCCATCGGCGCAGTGGCCCAAGTCGAAATGAAAACCCGTCAAAGCGGGGCTGAGTTGGGCACTGTCATTGTGATGGAAGGTTCGGAGGTAAAAAAACAAGAACTTGTTTCATGTCCTGAAGGAACCTCGATATCGGTTCGGAATCTTTTTTTCAATGTACCTGCCCGAAGAAATTTCCTAAAATCCAATCCCGTAGAGATGCGCCACATGGTGGAAGAGTTTCAAAGGGTGGCACTCTCCTACCCGGAAATCGGGTTTACTTTTATTCAAAACGACCTAGAACTTTTTAGGCTTTTGCCGGGTAAACTCAGCCATAGGATATTGGGGATTTTCGGGAAATCCTATCAGGGACAATTGGTATCCTGCCTGGAAGAAACGCCACACCTGAATGTCCGTGGGTATATCGGCAAACCGGAATCTGCCAAAAAAACCCGCGGTGAGCAATATTTCTTTGTCAACAACAGGTTTATCAAAAACAATTACCTCAACCACGCTGTCAGCAACGCCTTTGAAGGACTGATGTCAAACGACATGCAGCCGTTTTATGTACTTTTTTTGGAAATAGATCCAAGTCATATTGATATCAATGTCCATCCAACCAAAACAGAAATTAAGTTTGACGATGAAAGGACGGTATATGCAGTCGTAAGGTCAGCAGTCAAGCAATCACTTGGCGCCCACAATGTGGTGCCTGCCTTGGACTTCAGCTTTGACGTGAATTTTACCGAAAACTGGAAATCCAATAGCGAGCAAAACGAGGCTGTCCATACTGAAAATACCTTTAAGCCTGATCCCCAAACTCAGGACAACAAATACAAAACATTCCAAAGTCCCGCCTATCAGAGGCAATCTGTTTCAGGTTGGGAAAGGCTATTTGAGGGTGGGGGAAATGCCACAGAAATTTCCAGAGGAAAGGAAATAAGAAATTTGGGAGATGAGGAAATCCTGACCATCTCCTCTAAAGCCAACGAAGATGTTCTCCATTTTCCTGGGGGGAATGCTACCGGTGCGACATTTCAAGTTGAAAATAATTATATTGTAGCTCAAATGTCCACCGGCCTGATGATCATAGATCAACAGTCGGCGCACGAGCGGATTCTATACGAAAGATACCGCAAGCAGCTCCAACAGGCTGCCGGGGCTTCGCAGCAATGTCTGTTTCCTCCCCATATCCAATTGAGTCAGGCGGATTTTGCATTGGTGATGGACATCAAAGAGGAACTGATGAGTCTAGGTTTCGTAGTTGTGGAATTTGGCAAAGACACGGTTTTGATCCAGGGAGTGCCTGCTGACATTCAGGTCAATAATGAAAAGGCCCTTTTCGAAGGATTGCTGGAACAGTTCAAACACTTCAAGTCCGAGCTTTCATTGGATAAAAGAGAAAACCTCGCAAGGTCACTTGCCCGGAGATCAGCCATCAAGCGGGGCAGCAAACTGGATACGTCAGAGATGGAGATTATCGTGGGTCAGCTATTTGCCTGTCAAAATCCAAACTATGGGCTTTCGGGGAACAAAACTTTTGTCAAAATCGATTTACATCAAATTCATGGCTTCTTTACCAGATAGTGTATGTTTAGAAATATCACCCCCATAGTAAAAAATATTTTAATCATAACCGTTGCAGTCTATGTGGTGACGGCGTTTTTGATGCCACAACTGAATGGCCTGCTTGCTTTATATTATGTCAACAGCAACCGGTTCATTCCCACCCAGTTTTTGACGTACATGTTTATGCATGCGGATGGATGGCACCTTTTCAGTAACATGTTTGGCTTGTTTATTTTTGGTCCATTGTTAGAGGAATTTCTGGGTCCAAAAAAAATCCTCACTTTATGGATGGTCTGTGGTGTAGGTTCGGGATTATTGTATTCAGGATATACAGCTTATCAGATGAACAAGCTCGATAATAAAATAAGTGAATTTTATGAGGAGCCTAGTCCAGAACTATTCAACCGGTTTGTGATAGAAAACAGACACCATTTCAAAGCTGCCGTATTTGATTTTATTGATGCCTATAGCCGAAATCCGGAAGATCCGGCTCTTATCCAAAGGGCAAAGGAAAATATGACTGCCACTCGGGACAACCAAGCTAATGTCCCCATGGTCGGTGCTTCCGGCGCTTTATTTGGAGTATTGATTGCTTTTGCCATGCTGTTTCCAAACACACAGCTCTTTTTATTGTTTCCCCCTATGCCGGTCAAAGCCAAATACTTGGTTTTGTTTTATGGTCTTTATACGATTTACAACGTAATTAATAACAACCCACTGGACAATGTAGCCCATTTCGCACACCTCAGTGGCTTGATCGTGGGTGCAGGATTGGTATATTATTGGAAAAAAAGTAGAAAAGATTTTTATTAAAACTGACTATGTACGAAGGATTCTGGTATAACCTCAAAAACGCATTTAAGCTTCAAAACAACAGCTTGTACAAGATCATTGCGATCAACATTCTGGTGTTTTTTGTGATGGTTTTTGTCCGGGTGATCTTAACCTTTTCTGGGGCAGGCAATATTTACGAGAGTTTCAGGTCCCTGCTGATGATGCCGGCGGATTTGCCACAATTGATCATTCAGCCATGGTCTGCATTGACATATATGTTCTTTCACGAAGGAATTTTTCACATCCTTTTCAATATGTTGTTCTTATATTGGTTTGGTCTTTTGCTTTCCGAATATCTCGGAAGTAAAAAATTAGCCAATATCTATATTTTGGGTGGCTTGGCAGGTGGGGTGCTTTACCTTGTGATGTACAATATCTCCCCGTATTTCGCAGATTCTTTACCTACCGCGCGGATGTTGGGAGCGAGTGCAGGCGTCTATGCTGTGGTGGTGGCGGCTGCTACTTTGGCACCCAATACGACCTTTTTCTTATTATTGTTAGGTCCGGTCAAAATTAAATATATAGCCATATTTTACGTGCTGATTGCATTTGTAAATTCTACGGGAAATAATGCAGGAGGTGAATTAGCGCATCTTGGCGGGGCCGCTTTGGGCTTCCTTTATGTCTATCAACTCCAAAAAGGAAGAGACATCGGCTCATGGATACAGGCAATCGGGAATTTTTTCAAAGGAATATTTTCCAGAAAATCTTCCGTAAAAGTCACCTACCGCAAGAGCAAAACCTATTCTTCCGGACAGGATTATTCCAAGACATCTTCCACGAAACCCACCGCAACGAAAGTTGAAGTCGCTACCCAAGAGGAAATTGACTTGATTTTGGACAAAATCGCTGCCAAAGGATATGATGCCCTCAGTAAAGAAGAGAAACGCAAACTTTTTGAATTCAGTAAGAAGTAGGTTTTTGGATGGACAGTTTTTCGATAATCAGTTGGTAGACCTACATTTGGTCATCCCTTATTGATAATTACCGACTTCCTATTCAGAACCGATTCTACCAAAACATGATGGGATTAATCTACCCCAACTGAGCAACTTCATTTTTATTGGCCAACTGTCCACAGGCAGCATCAATGTCCTGACCACGGGATTTGCGGACTTTGGCTACGATACCATTGTTTTCCAATATTCTGACATACATTTCCACGGCATCTTTGGATGCCTGACGGAATTCCCCTTCATCGATCGGGTTGTATTGGATGATGTTGACTTTGGAAGGAATGATTTTGCAGAATTTGGCCAAGGCCCGGGCATGTTCCTCGTTGTCATTGATGCCATCCCAAATCACATATTCATACGTGACTTTCCGCTTGGTTTTTTGGTACCAATATTTCAGGGATTCCGCCAAGTCCTCCAATGGATTGACGTCATTGATCGGCATCAAGCGGCTTCGGGTTTCGTTGATGGCAGAATGCAGCGAAATGGCAAGGTTAAACTTGACTTCATCATCGGCCATTTTTTTGATCATTTTGGGAATGCCGACTGTCGAAAGGGTAATTCTCCTCGCCGCCATACCAAGACCTTCGGGCGAGGTGATTTTATCGATGGCTTCGATGACATTGGCATAATTGAGTAGGGGTTCGCCCATGCCCATAAAGACGATGTTGGTCAGGGGGCGGTTGAAGTAGGTTTCTGCTTCTTCCTTGATGGCGACGACCTGATCGTAGATTTCATCCGGATTGAGATTGCGCATGCGCTTCAACCGGGCAGTGGCGCAGAAATTACAATCGAGGCTGCAACCCACCTGCGAAGAAACACAGGCTGTAATCCGCTTGGAAGTGGGAATCAGGACGGATTCCACGATTTTGCTGTCAAAGAGCTTGACTGCATTTTTGATCGTACCGTCAGATGAGTGCTGCATCAGGTCGACATGGATATGGTTGATGATAAAGTTGGCTTTGAGCATTTCCCGGGTTTCCTTGGAGATGTTGCTCATGTCATCAAAGTTTTTGAGAGACTTGTTCCAAAGCCATTCATACACCTGCTTGGCGCGGAACTTCTTTTCCCCCTTTTCGATAAAAAATTCCTCCAACTGCTCCAAGGTGAATTTTCTGATGTCTTTTTTTACGCTTCCTTCCATTTTGCAAAGGTAGGGGATAAAAAGAACTTGTCCGCCGTGGCGGATTGGAAGATTGTAAAATTGAAAAATTGGAAGATTGGAAGATTAGGGTTTAAGGTTGGGGAATATTTTATTGTTCAATAAAGAAATCTTCATCCAAATGTTTTAATTCATAAGTAGCCTTCACCTGCACTCCAACTTTATATTCTAGCATCAAATCAACAAGTTTATTTCCGTCAATTAAAATAATTTTGTGATGAGCATTTTTTGCTTTTTCGATTGCGCCAATGTCAAATAAAGATGTTGTTACAAAGACACCTTTATTTGTATCCCCGCTCATTGCACCAATAAAATTCCTAATGTCTTTTTCCCTCACTTTATTTTCTGTAAACCTTTTCGCCTGAATAAAAATCTTATCTAAGCCAAGTTTATCTTCATTTATTATTCCATCAATTCCTCCATCTCCTGACTTGGATGTTTCCACAAAGTCACCATATCCCATTTTTTTAAGCAGAATTAAAATAACCTTTTCAAAATAATATGGGTCTAGAGATTTTAACTTGAACAGTAATTCATTTTTCACTTCAGTTTCAATCTGCCCGAACCCTTGATCGATAAGATCCTGTGGAGAAGCGTTTGTTAGTTTTTTTATCTCTTGAATTCCATTTGAATTTCCTGAATATTCACCCGAATAGAATTTAAAGAAATCCTCTGAATCTTCAACTTTATCGAGAGTCAATTCTCCTTTCTTGTTTAATCCCTTTTCAGTTATACCAACAAAACCTCTTTCGGGATAATGGATAAAGCCACCTTTCTTTAGGTAAGATTTTCCCCAAGCTATACGGTTATTGATTAAAATTTCACCAGACTTGGTTTTTTCTTTGAGTAATTCTTCAGGTAAATGTGAATAATATTTTTGTATAACCAGTTCTTGTAATTCTCTTGTATGGATTTTCTCTCCATTACTTAGGACATCCAAGATAGGATTAAATGTTTCATGGAATTTCGGCAATTCTAAGTCTTTCATTTTATTTGGGTGATAATATGAGGTACTCAATTTTAGGCTTCCTAGGAAAATTGATGATTTCCTATGAATTAACAATTTGGCTATTTGCATTTTGGAACAAATGACAAATTAGGACTTGAATATCAACTAATATCCAATATCAATCAATATCAAATCCTAATTTGTATAAATTAAAATATCCTTGTTACCCCTTCATCAAGTCCCTCAACTCCGTCATGGTATTCCTGATATCGACGATGCTTTCCCATTCACGATCTTTTTCGCCATGCTCGATACCCACATAACCATGATAGTTATGAGAAAGCACTATTTTCATCATCCTGCTGTAATCCAGCGGAGATTCCTTGCCCCTGTCATCCCAAACCGTTGGCTTCAGACTTACGCCCTTTGCCGTAGGCATCAGCTCATCGACCCCGCGATAAGAGTCATAGGAAACAACCCTTTTGTCATCTGAATGGATCCTGAAATTGCCAAAATCAGGCAAAGTCCCTGCCCTTCTGTGGGCGGTCTGTTTGATCAATTCGGCAAGCCATTTGGCATTGCTGGAAAATCCTCCATGGTTTTCGATCACTACATTGATGTCAAAATCATCGGCAAACTCACACAATTGCCTCAATCCTGAACTGCAGACATCAATCGCCTGCTGTTCAGCTTTTGGATCCTCGCTCCATGGTACTGCGGTGTAGGCATTGACACGGATCGAGTGGCATCCCAAAAACTTGGCGGCCTCCACCCACTTCTTATGGTTCTCAACTGTCTGCTTGCGCTCTTCGGATGTGGCTGCACCCAGCATGCCTTCTCTGTCACACATGATCAAAACCGAAGTGACTCCCTCGCCTTCTGCACGGGTTTTCATTTCCCTGAGGTAGTTCATGTCTTTGGCTTTGTCCATAAAGAACTGGTTGACATATTCCACCGCATCGATGCCGTGCTTCTTGGAAAGCATGGCAAAGTCGAGGTGGTCCATTTTTCCGGCGAAAAGCAACCTGTTTACCGACCATTCGGCGAGTGAAATCTTGAATAAGGGATCTTCATTTTTCATAGAAAATGCAAATTGGGGAAGGCCAAAAGTCAGTGCTGCTGCAGCGACTCCTGTTGTTTTTAGGAAATTTCTTCTGTCTTTCATGTTTTGGAAGGGTTGGTTAAAAGTTAATTCTTTAGGCACTCAAATCGGACCTATAAGCCGGAAATTCTGATCCAAAACAGTTGGAAGTCGGAAGACGGAAGACCGATGTCAGCGACTTTTTAGCATTGAACCATGAATCTTTTTTCATTTACTTTTTAATATATGAAATCAGATTTCCCAACCGGGTCTGTAGTCACGTGTCAGGAATTTATTGGCATTTTCATCATTGGTGATTTTAAGGGTAGCGGCGTCAAAGTCCACTTTTTTATTTGCCCGCAAGGCTACTGCCCCGAGATTGATGGTATCGGTGATGGTTTGGGCACGGATAAAACTTCCTGGAGTCTGTTGGCCCGACAAGATGGCTTCGACCCAAGCGTCAGTATTACGCACAACCGCCCTTGAATCTATCCGCTCCGAAGCAGGTCTTTGGCTCATTTTGCTTTCAGGAAGCAACACGGGATTTTCACCCCTGAAACCACCGAGGATTTTACCTTTTGTCCCCACAAGCATCAAACCTTCTTCGGGAGTATCCCTGCCATCCATTTCTAGTTCCTCGCATGCAAATGGCTTCATCCCCCCATCGTACCAAAACAGGTCAAATGCCGGCAATGCTGCCTGTTCGGGAAACCTCCATTTGATCATACTGCTCGCGGGAAATGCGACATCGTTTTTGACCCATTGATAGACTTGGTTGATTTCCTCGCGGGAAGTGGTACCGAAAGCCCTTGCACTCAAAGGGGATTTGGTGATTCCCAAAGTTTCAAAAAGGGGAAACAAACTGTAATGTCCCATGTCTGCCACAGAACCTCCACCAAACTCATACCATCCACGGAAGACATTGTGGGTATAGTTGGGATGATAGGGCATGTCAGGTACAGGCCCGAGCCACAGGTCCCAATTAAATCCTGCAGGAATTGGCTTCGGTTCGGTCGGTCTTTTGGTCCACTGTTGCCACACAGGACGGTAAGACCAATTGTGGATTTCGGTCAGGTCGCCGATCAGACCTTCATCCATCCAAGCTTTCAACTGCCGGTATTCAGGTCGGTCTGACCAAGCCAAAAGATGGGTAATCACCCCGGTTTCCTTTGCTTTTTCGATGACTTTTCTTCCTTCCAATAGCCGGTTGGAAATCGGTTTGTGGGTCACCACATGGATTCCCTGAGCCATGGCCGCCAAAGCAATCGGCGCATGGGTATGGTCGGGTGTCATGATTTTGACGGCATCGATCCCTTTTTCTTTGGCAAACATTTCCCTGAAATCTTCATAGGAGGCGCAGCCCTTGTATTTTTTGGCAGGTTTGTTCTTGCCGTAATATTGCTCCACATAAGCCTGTCCGACATCCCGGCCTCCGGGGATTCCGGGAACATTGTCCCACCAAGTGTCATCTCCCAAGACTTTGCGGATGCCATTGGCGGACCAATCGATATAGCCGGTGCTGTATTTGTTGGAATCACAGACTGCCACCACCCTGACTTTTGGGTTTTGGAGCAAATCCCCCATTTCACGCAGGCCTTGGGTGCCGCAGCCAATGTTGGCCACGGTAATCTGATCAGAGGGAGGAATCTTGCCGCTTCCGGCGATAACATGGGATGGGACGATGGAGATGGTCGCTGCTACTGCAGCTGCCGAACCGATAAATTCTCTTCGGTTGATTTTATTCGATTGATCCATTGGGCTTACGTTATTGAAGGTCAATAATTTAGGCAGTTGGAGCCAAGAATCAAAATCAGGAAATATTTTTCTATTTCCACTGACTTACTAAATATAAATTCTCAATTAAAAATCAGAGGTTCAGGAAACAGAATTCTTCAAAGAATTCATTGAAACCACTTTAACCTTCCCCTTCAACCCAAACAAGGGCCTGACCCAATTCCATCTCCTGATACCGAATTCGTAGATCAGCCAGGCTATCCCAAAAGTTCCGATAGACATAAGAGAAAATTTGACAAAAAGTCCCAAATCTGCATGCATCAGGAAATATCCCAATGTGATGGTGATGGTCTGATGGAGGATGTAAAACGGATAAACAGCCTCGTTGGCATAAGTAAGTTGCGCACTTGGCTTGTTGAGGTAAGCGGCAGCATAGCCAAAGAGTACCAAAATCCAAGCCCAAAGGTTGATGACTTTAAAACCCGCCTCGACAAAATGCACCAAAGTCGAATCTTCATAAAGCTGCCTCAAACCAACCATCAGCGTAAATCCGACCAAACCTAGATAAAGGTATTTTCGACGGTTTCCCTCCACTGCTTTCCAAAAGATATCCTTAACGGATATCAACAGAAAACCATAGAAAAAGAAAGTGATGAAATTGATGATATTGAACCAATCCCCGACCAAAGCATGGGTAGACGGAAAGAATGGTTCCACCAAAGATTCCCAGATATAAAGCGGAATCACCAGCCAAAATAAGCCAAATGGTTTTGCCGCCAACTTGCGCATTCCTCTCAGAATCCCCGCCTGTGGATGGTCTCTGAGGTACAAAAAGACCGGAATCAAAACCAAAGAAAACAACAGCAGATAAGGCAAAAACCAAAGGTGGTGCCAGGAGAAATTTCCTTCCGGATAGACTCCGATAAATGCTTCCGAAGGCCAAAAGTCGAAATACCCTCCACTGAACTGTCCCTTGTCCAAGCGCTCAAAGTATACCTGTGGCGGTACTATCAGGATAATTCCGGCGATCAATGGAATCAGCAGCCTTGCAATTCTTTCTTTGGCAAAAGCTCCGCTGCTTCTTTTTGAAAGTGCGTAATATGTGCCCATTCCCGAAATCACAAACAGGATGGGCAGACGCCATTGGTTTACAAAAAGCATCGGCCAACGAAGGTTGGGATAGATGATGTCATTTTTGATATGCCAACCCCAAGGGACGAAAAACATCCCCACATGGTAAAAAATCAACAATCCAAAAACGATAACTCTTAGCCAGTCTAAGTCTTGTCTTCGCATGATTTTAGATTTTTTATCCAAAGATTCTTTCCTTTAAATATAACAGGGGTAAGGCTTTCTTAGAAATTATCAGATGTTTTTGGACATGATTTTTTGGGACTGAATAAAACTAATCAATCTTCAATTCCCAGCCATTCAAATACATCATCAAAATTTACAGTAACAGAAGAATTGCCATCAGGGTGCAGATTTGGGAAAATTGTCAGGCTGTTTTCCCTGTCCATCAGCAAAGCTTTTACAAAATGAAGCTTATGCCCTTCTGCCAGGCTTTGTTGTCCTTCCAGAAAAGCCCTTCCTGCTGTGGTATTGCCGAAGCTTTGGGTGTTGGGCCTTTTAAGTATTGCGGCAAATAATTGTTCGCCTTCCCTACATGTAGACCTGTCAATCAAGACCGCAACTTTAGGTAAAGGAGACAAGACTTCCAATGCATTTGGAACGGTCACTTTTTGGACACCACCTATAAAGGATGCGCCGTTTGTATATTCCCACTGTTCCTTTTTATTGTCATTATAAAAAAATGCCCCCAAAACCCCTTCTCCAAGCAAAGGCCCCAATCCGGCCAACATTCCTTCAAAGCTCCCTTCTGTCAGGCTTCTGAGGTCTATGATCCAAGCATCTGTCCCTTCCAATTCTCTTGACCTAATTTGATCCTGAATGGCAATAGCCAAATCTTCGGGACTTAAACGGGAGGTAGGAATGTCCAAATACGCTATGTTTTTGGGTAAAGAGGGTGTTTGCTTTTGCCCTAGAATACAATCAAAGGCATTTTTGTCTCCTGCTACAATTTCCCCTCTTGAGTTGACCACATAACCTTTCTCATCCCCAATCAGCTCAAACACTTTATCTATTGCGGCATAAATATCCTCGATTTTCCTGGCACCCTTGGTCAAATCCGATATTGCCTGATCAATTTGGGATTTCTTTATAGTATAATTGTAGCTATATGAATCCAAAAAATCATTTTCAACCACCTGAAGAAATTCATTCAAAAAGGCCTCTGCTTCTGGAGAAATAGTTTCTTCATTTTTATCCTCAGTTTCCTGACAGGAAAAAGTCAGCACAACGATAGCTAGTATTGAAAAAAATCGCTTCATATGGTTCCCGTTATATCTTAGAATATTATAAAATATACTGTTAAATTCAAAAATTCAAAGAATTTTTTGAAATCTTGGATGATGATTTTTTTATTGAATGGCAATGATTTAATATTCCGTTGATGTGATTTATTTCCCTTTTGAATAAAAATCATGATTATACCTAACTTCTTTAAGTAAAGCTGGGTTAATATAAGCATGCAAAATTTTAATTTTCAAATTCTATTTCAATGAAATTTCTCCCCTGCTTAAGCTTTCCCAATTATTTGCTTTTAAGCATATTTTGTTTTTTACCATTCATTTCAAATGGACAGGATCAATCATTTACGATCAAAGGAACAGTCATCGATGCTGATTCCAAACAGCCGGTGCTCTTTATGCAAGTCGCTCTCTTCAAGCCGGGTGCTGATACTCCGTTGACTTTTTCCGATACCAAAGACAATGGGGAATTTTCACTTTCTGCACCAAATGGCAATTATGAATTGAATTTCTACCTGATTGGGTATGACAAGAAAACCATTACCGACATTCGCTTGAACGGCAATACCGATCTTGGAAAAATCGAGGTCAAAAGTGAAAACCAAAATTTGGAAGAAGTCGTGGTACAATCCACCAAATTCCCATTTCGCGCGGATGTGGAAGGCATCACCATCAACCCAGAAGCCAATATGTCTAACCTCGGAGGTACCTTGCTTGACATCCTGAGAAACACGCCTTCGATCAGTGTCAGTGATGATGGTACGATTGCGCTGAGGGGAAGTACCGGAACCAACATCCTCATCAATGGACGAAACTCATCTTTGACACAAAATCTTGATCAGCTGCCTGCAAGTGCTGTGGAGCAAATCAAAATCATCAACAACCCCAATGCAAGGTTTGACGCGGATGCTGAAGGCGGTGTGATAGACATTATCCTCAAAAAAGGAGAAGACCTCGGCACCAATGGAAGTGCAGAACTTACTTATGGAACAAGGGGAAGGATGAATACCGGAGCGAGGTTCAACCACCGGACTTTCAAGTACAATCTTTACGGGGGATACAATTTCAGAGATTGGAGAAATGTCGGTAAAAGAACTTCCGACAGGATACTTTTCGAAGAAGATGAACGCCTCCTACAGGAAACCGACATGGAATCCCAAAATATCGGACATACTTTCAACTATGGCGGGGATTATTATTTTGGCAAGAATATCATCAGCTACGAAGGGGTTTTCACTACCAATGTGGACAGTCAGATCAACACTTTGTATTCCCAACTCAGCAGGAATTCTACGGGAGAACCTATTTTGGATTTTGTTAGGAGAAATAATGAGACCGAAGACGATGACGGTGTGGACAATGCCATTATCTACGAAAGGACATTTGACAACCCCGATCAGTCATTCCGATTTTTGGCGAGCAGTTCTTACAGAAACCAATACAAGGTTCAGAATATTGATATTTTCAATAATTCGACTGACGCAAATGAAGAAAACCGCACCGGTCAGGAGCGGGGATTTACGGATGAAACTAGAAACATTTACGTTTTTCAGGCAGATTATATCCATCCTATTTCTGAGCAAAAGAAAATAGAAACAGGCCTGAAATCCATTTTGAGGGAGTTTGACAATGATTTCATTTTCCAGAGATTTCAGGAGGGCAACCAGGATTTTGTTACCGACCCCAATGTCAGCAATAGGTTTATCTACAAAGACCAGGTTTATGCGGGATACTTTATCTACGCGGCATCTTCCGAAAAAATTGATTATTCTTTTGGACTGAGGGGAGAATATACCAATCTCAACACCGAACTGATCAATACCAATGAGATCAACCGGCAGAATTACCTCAATCTGTTTCCAAGTGCGCAAGTGCTGTACAAAATGGATGAGGAAAATTCCCTGAAATTTACCTACAGCAGAAGGATCGACCGGCCAAGACCTTGGAGACTCAATCCATTTCCTGACATCACCGATTCACTCAGTATCCGAAGGGGCAATCCAAACCTTCAGCCGGAGAAAATCCATTCACTCGAGTTTGGCCACATGCTCAACAGGGCAAAATCAAGCTTTACCACCAATGCATTTTTCAGACATGTAGATGGGCAGGAAGACATGATTACCATCATTAAGGATGGGATTTCCTACATTCAGCCTGAAAATCTGAACACGGCGGTATCTTATGGATTAGAGTTGATTGGCCTGGGGGAAATCACGCCATGGTGGAATGTCAGCGGTGGTCTGACCATGTTTAGGATCATTGTGGATGGTTCCAATGTCGAAAATGGAGCGATCAACAAAGGTTTTGCCTGGAACACCAAACTCACAAGTGACTTCAAACTTCCTTGGGGAATCAATTTCCAGATCGTGGCCAATTATGATTCTCCCGAAATCGAAGCCCAAGGAAGGGATTTAGCCCAATATTTTATTGATGCCAACGTAATGAAAAACTTCTTCAAAAACAGAGGAAGCCTCGCTCTGAGTGTAAGAGATATTTTCGATACGAGGAGATTTGCCGGTGAAAACAGGACTGCGGCATTTTCACAGGATTTCTATTCCAAGATGGAAACAAGGATATTCTTGTTGAGCGCCAAGTTTAATTTTTGATTGAGGATCATGTATTTCTTTTGATTCCCAGAAATTAAAAAACGCGGGTATTGAAGTTTACTTTGTAGGCGTAAACTAGTTTACGTTCGTAATGTAAACTCATTTACTTTTGTGGTGTAAACTTTTTGGATTTTTGTAATCGGTAAATCCTAATTTTCAGAAAGGAATGACGGTTGGTGGTGCGTCATCTTGAATCCGAGGTACGAGGATGAAAGATCTCAGAATAATGAGACACTTCTCCGCCGCGGCGGATCAGTGTGACGACTCCGACATAACATCGTTAAAAATTAAAATGCTGAGGACTCCGGATGACGGAGGAACTACCGTGTTCAATCTCTGATAAATAAGGGGTCTGTAAGAGTGCCAGAAGGAAAATCATATTTAATTTTATAAATTGTGAGCCTTCCCAAATTATAATGGGCTAATCTTTGATATTCTTCTTTAAACCTTAAATAATGATTGAAAGCAGCAATGTCCCGGCCTTTGAAGGCATCATGGTTCCGATGGTGACACCTCTACTTTCCAATGGGGAATTGGACAAAAAGGGCGTCGAAAGGGTCGTCAAACACTTGGTCAACGGTGGCGTTCAGGGTATTTTCATTCTTGGGACTACCGGTGAAGCCGCAAGCCTCAAGCCTGCAATAAAAAAAGACCTGATCGAAATCTCCTGCAAAGAGGCCAATGGAAAAACGCCCGTTTTTGTGGGAATTACCCATACAGCTTTGGAAGTCAGTCTCAAACTGGCAAGGTCTGCCAAGGAAAACGGCGCTGTAGCAGTGGTAGCTGCATTGCCCTATTATTTTGCTTTGGATCAAGATGATATTTTCCATTACTATGTGAAGCTAGCCGACCATAGTCCGCTGCCTTTGTTTTTGTACAATTATCCGGTGATGACCAAGTCTACCATTGCTCCCGAAACGGTGCTGAAGCTGGCAAAACATGCCAATATCATCGGATTGAAAGACAGTTCGGGCAATGGCGTTTACTTCCAGAAATTGATCCCCATCAAACAGGAATACCCTGAATTTTCCTTGCTTGTCGGCCCTGAAGAAATGTTGGCGCAGGCCATCCTTTCAGGCGCGGACGGAGGAGTCAATGGCGGTGCCAATATTTTCCCTTCGCTGTATGTCAAGATGTTTGAGGCTGCAAAAGCGAGGGATTTTGAGAAAGTCGATCAGATCCAATCTCTCATTTTGGAGATTTCAAACGGCCTATACAATTCCAGTCCAAAGAGTTCAAGCTACCTTTGCGGCGTCAAGGAAAGTCTCTATTTTTTGGGGATTTGTGAACCCCATCTTGCGCCTCCGCTACTTCCCGTGGACAGAAAGCACAAGGAAGACATCATTCAAAACCTGGAAAGAATTCTCCTGAATATCAGAAATGTTTAAAATGTATGTTCGCAATGATGCCAGTAAATAAGATATCTATTCTAATTCTGGTATGCGGACTTAAAAGCCCGGTACATCTGTCTTCCGACTTCGGCCTTCCGTCCCGTTTGAAGAAAAATATGGGTTTCCTGGCCGAGAAGCGGATAACCATAATGCTTAATCCCTGAATTCTGTTTTCCAAACCATGAAAATCCACAGCCTCGACTTGATCGTTTTCCTGATTTATATGCTTGGAATCGTTGGTTTTGGGGTTTCCTTTTACTTCAGAAAAAATTCGGCAGCTGATTTTGTCACCGGCGGGGGAAAATTACCGGCTTGGGCTTTGGGGATGTCGATTTTCGCCACCTACGTGAGCAGCATCAGTTTTTTGACATTGCCGGGAAGCGCCCTTCAGGGCAATTGGAATGGATTTGTTTTTAGCTTATCGATTCCTGTCGCTGCCTTCATCGCTGTCAGGTATTTTGTCCCCCTCTACCGAAAACTCCAAAATCCTTCCGCTTATGCTTTTTTGGAGGAAAGGTTTGGTCCTTGGGCAAGGATCTATGCATCGAGTTGCTACCTCCTCACCCAACTCGCGAGGATGGGCGCCATTTTATACCTTTTGGCTTTGCCTATGCATGTGCTGTTTGGCTGGAACATTCCTTTGATTGTCCTTTTTACCGGATTAGGAGTGGTGGTCTATGCGGCTATGGGCGGGATTTCGGCGGTGGTTTGGACGGATGCTGTACAGGGAATTGTCCTGATTGCAGGTGCTGTGGGCTGTTTTGTTTTGATTGTCTTCCAAATGCCGGAAGGAATCACGCAGATTTGGGATATCGCCCGGAGAGACAGCAAACTCTCTTTGGGAAGTCTTTCCTCGGACCTCGGGCAAAGTACCTTTTGGGTGGTTTTGGTCTATGGTCTATTCATCAACCTTCAGAATTTTGGCATTGACCAAAGCTATATACAGCGGTATAAAAGTGCCAAAACAGAACAGGAAGCCAAAAAATCCACTTGGCTCGGAAGCTTGCTTTACATTCCCGTCTCCTTGCTTTTCTTCGTGATTGGGACGAGTCTGTATGCTTATTACCAAGTATTCTCCGACTCCTTGCCACTTGAACTCCAAAGTATTGAGCAAGCCGATAAAGTTTTTCCTCATTTTATTGCAACGGTTTTGCCACCGGGAATTTCAGGATTGGTGATTGCTGCCATTTTTGCCGCCGGGATGAGTACCGTTTCTACAAGCATCAACAGTTCGGCAACGGTCATTCTCGAAGACCATTTCAAAAAATACATCCAACCTAATCCTTCTCAAAATATCCAAATCAAGGTTTTGCATGTAGCATCTTTGGCAATGGGAATCACAGGACTTTTGGTCGGATTGGCCTTCAACGGCGTGGAAAGTGCTTTGGAGGCTTGGTGGGCTTTGGCTTCGATTTTTAGCGGAGGCATTTTGGGTTTGTTCTTTTTGGCACTTTTGGGAAAAACCAAAACCAACGTTCCCCCCATTGCAGCAGTCCTTTCGGGATTGGCAGTGATTGCGTGGATCAGCTTGGGAGAATTCCTTCCCGACACAATCAGGCCTAACTTTACGCTGCATAAAAATTTAGCCATCGTCTTTGGAACAATGGCCATTTTCATGATGGGGTTTTTGCTTGGATTGGTTTTTAATCCAAGCAAAAGGGAGGAAAAAGTAATTTAAAATATGTGTACGGAATGATGCCTGTGAAAAGGTGATTAAATATAAATCATGATATGAAAATGAAATGTCCGGTACATCTGTCTTCCGACTTCGGTCTTCCGTCCTGTCTGTGTTATAAAATTGGTTTTCTGGCAAAGAAGATTATGACTATATAATTTAATCCTCTTTTTTTGCCTCTAATGGTATTTCAGGAAAAGAATCGATGACATTTCCGTCTTCATCTATCGAGACAAAACTCCAACGATTTTCTTCCACTGTGAGCAGCGTAAATGCCCTGATAGATTGGGCTTTGTTCAGGTACCAAGTACTGTCGACAGAATGGATTTTTCTTGGCGTAACTCCATACGAACCGTCACCTACATAGATGATCCCGTCTTCGTGGACTTCCATATTCTTGATCGGAAAGGTCCTTTTGTAAGCATGGTCATGATTTTCAAAGGCGATCTCCACACCGTTTGCCTCAAAGATCGGTGTCCAAGTTTCCCTGACCAAGGTCTGTACCCTATCGCCATATTCCCTCACGGAAGGATAACCCGGAACATGGTAAATAGGAATTTTATGATTTACATTTTTCCTATCTTCTAAAGTTTTTGTCAACCATTCTGTTTGTACTCCAGGAATCGGGTTGGAATGCTCTGTGTCCAAAATGATCAAACTCAGGTATTCGCCAAAGTCGAGGACATTGTATCCGGGTTGGCCGGGGAAAGAAAATAGGCTGTAAAAATAGGGTGCGATCCGTGCCCTGAATTCATTGTTTTGGACGTAACCTTGGTGCTTGGTATAATAACCGCCTACCACTTCATGATTTCCCGCTGCCACAATGCAGGGCAGAATTCTATTGTCGGCCGTCACCAAGGTGGTTTTATAGGCATCAAACCAATCGTAAATCCTTTGGATATTTTCGGCAAGGCCATTTTCGTAAGCCATGTCTCCTCCGATGATTACAAAGTCCGGATCTTGCACAGCCACAACGCGGTTGGTTTTCTCCAACCATTCCTTTTGGTGCATGGAATCTCCTCCGATGGCGATTTTGAGGGATTTGTTATTGAGGTTTTTTGGAAGGGTTCGAAAGTAGTAGACCGATTCCGATGAAGCAAACTTGAGTTCATATTCGGTATTGGGCTTCAAACCCTGAATTCCAACCCGATGGATATACCTTGGGGAAAAAGGATAAGGCAGCACATCACTTTCAAATGAATGCCACTTCTCTGTTCCTTTCCTTCTGAAATACAAAGTCGTCGGATTGATCTCATCCATGTGCCAATCCACATCCATTGTCGTCGTCGGATCCGAAGTCCAAGTGAGGTAGAAGGCATGGGGTTCAGTTTGGGCAAAGCCTAACTGGGCTATGAGGACAAAGCTGAAGAGGAAAAGGATTCTTTTGAAGTTTGTCATGGGAGGAAATGGTTGGTATTGGAATCTAAAGCTAACGGCTAAAATTAGGGTTTCAAAAAATGGTTGAAAATTTAACTTTGGCATAATAACCCCCCAAGGCTTCAAAACCTTTGGAGGGTTGATTTTTCAATTATTGGTTTTCCCTTAGCCATTCTTTCATCGCCAAGTATACACCATTTGTCCAACCGAATCCATCCTGAACCGGATATTCACCTCCCCCGGCCTCTAGGCTGAGGTCCTCCACGTTATATTTTTCCATCATCTTTCCGGTACGGTCAAAAACCGATTCGTTGAGGTAGGTCCATCTTTCCGCCAAAGTCTTGGCTAGGTCTTTTCTGCCATAGTTGAGCATGGCCTGAAAACCAATCCACTGTAGCGGCGCCCAACCGTTGGGAGCATCCCACTGCTGTCCAGTGTTGAAATTGGTTGTCACCAATCCTCCCGGCTTCAGGAAATTCTTTTCAACATATTCCAATACCCGAGCTCCTTGTTCTGAAGTGGCCATTCCGGAATACAGCGGATACAGCATGGCCAGCGAAGGTCTTCCTACTTTTTCCTTAAACTTTATATGGTAATCGAGATAGATTCCTTGTTCCTCTTCCCAACAATACCGCTCAATTCCCTCCATCCTGTTTTTATGGAACAGTTCCATCCTGGTGATTTCTTTGGAATCCTCTTTCTCGAGCTTCATTCCCTTGATGATAACCCTCTCAGTTTCGGCAAGCAGCACATTGAGGTCAATGGGAATCAAGGCAATGGTCTGCACACTTCTCAGGTCATTGGGGTCATAGAGCCAACGTGAACTGAAATCCCAACCTGATTCACAGGCAGCCCTCAGGTTACGGAAAAGCTTTTCCGGGAAGCGGGTGGATTGGTCAGAAAGCTCCACATCCTCCACAAAGGATTCTGCCCTTGGGGTATTCTCATCATCCCAATACCTGTTCAGCGCGGTGTCGTCATCCATCCTGACGACACGGTTATAGTATTTTCCAGGCAAAGGAATCTCTGTTTCCCCTTCAATCCAGAATAGATATTCCATCCATATCTCAGGTTGGTATTTCTTGATGATTTCTTCGTCTTCTTTTGCTTCAGCCAACAATTCCACCATTTTGGCAAAAAAAGGAGGCTGCGATCTCGATAGGAAGTAAGTCCTATTGCCATTGGGAATATGGCCGACGGTTCGGATCAGATGGGCAAAATTATCCACCATGTTTTCGATCAGGTCAGTTCTTCCCGAGACTTTCAACCCCAACATGGTAAAATAACTGTCCCAATAATAGATCTCCCGAAACCTTCCACCCGGCACAATGTAAGGATGTGGCAAAGGTATCAGACTGGAATTTTCAACTTCTTCATCCGCTTCTCTGGTAAGGAGATCCCATTGCAACTTGAGCCTGTCCTCTAGGTTGATGGCTTTGGGGAGATTGAGTTTTTTGTATTCCGGTTCTTCGGGATAATCAAAGTTTTTATCAAGAAATGATTTCAGGTCAAATCCCGGGGTTTTAATTTCCTCGTAAAAATCCTTCAAAATGTCATGGACATCCCGTTTGGGAATGCTGTCCACGAAAGTCTTGGAATCAGGAAAAACCCCGCTCATCTGGATCACTTCAAAAAGTTCCAGGTAAATGTCTTCCGGTTGTTCGTAAAATTTCATGCTGCTTGTTTCCTGACTTGAATGTTCAACAAAATTAATATGAGGCAAAGTCCTACAATAGGAATAAGTGAAAAATAAAAAGCGGTTGTTCCTCCGTAAGACTCAAAGATATTTCCAGCGATGATCGATCCGGTTGTCCCGCCCAAGGCAGAAAATACCACAATCAGGCCTGACATCGAACTTTGCATATACCTCGGCAGTGCACTCAGTACAACGGAATTGATCGTGGGATAAATCGGTGCCAAGAAAATCCCCAATATGGGAAATAGGTAAACAACAAAAGGAGCATTGAACCAGGTGATGGTTTCATTCATGACAGGTTGATCAGAAGTGAGGGGCAAAGTCAGCAAAACACAGGCTCCCACAAGTATGGTACAGGTCAGCGTAAAGGTGAGCCAATGGATTTTTTTCAATACAAACCCTGCAAGCAACCTCCCTATCGCCAATGCTCCTGCCAAAACAGCGCCGGCTTGAATCCCCATACTTGCCGGGACTTTCAAGACATCCTGATAGAATGTCGGCGTCCAGGTCATGAAACTTTGCTCAATAAGTACAAACAGAAAAGCCGAGGCGGCAAATACCAAGACAAGCGGTTTGGCAACGAGTTTGATCATGTCGAAGAATTCATCAGAAGCTTTGGTGTTTTCCCTTTTGGATTCAGTTTCGTTGATCTGGGCAAAAAAGAGCAACAAGGCAGCTACCAAAGTCATTGCCCCGAGGTACCAATAAATGTTCAGCCAAGATTGGGAGGTAGGGTCGCTGTCGTTGACAAACAGGCTAAAGAATACATTGCCAAGCAATACCCCGACCATAAAGAATCCCTCAATGGTACTCATCAGGCTGCTGTGTTCTTTTGGAGAGTCAGTCACCAATCCGATCGTCGCAAAGACGCTGACTTTGATGATCGCAAAGGAGACTCCGACCACGGCAAACAAAACTTTGAAATACCAGAACTCATCGGCAATCACCGGCATCAGAAAGCACATGGCCGCCACTGCAAACAAAGCGATCAACATGCCTTTTCGGATACCGAGTTTGGGAAGAAAGGAAGCGACTATAAAAGAGAAAATGGCAATAGGCAAATCCTTGAAACCTTCCAAAACCGAAGCTTCAGCCTTACTGACATCGAAAGTCCGTTGAACCTGTAGGATGACCGCCCCCACCGAATTGAGCAACACGGCGAATACCATATAGTTGAAAATCAGGGAGAGCCGGACGAGTAATTTTGAGTTCATAGATGATGGTTCACGAAAAGGTACGATTTTAGATTTCAAATCCCACAAAGACACAAAGCCACAAATTATTAATTCTCTTTGTGTCTTCCTGACTTTGTGGGCTTTTTTTCTTCAATTACTTTTCCAGCAAGTACCACCCACGTGGGTCGACCTCAACCGGACCTGCACTTTTTACCACAACAGGCTTGGCAGAAAGCACATGTCTTTCCATTCCATTGGAAGTCCGGATCTCGACAGGCATGGAAAATGTGATATTGGGCAAACTCACAGCATAGCCTTTTTTCCCTTTTTTGGATACTTTGACTTTTGGGATGCGGATGCTTTTTAGGTACATGTCAAAAAACCCTTCCAGATCCTGTCCTGTGTAATGCTGCACAAAACCTGTGAAGTCGTCCGTTTCTACAAGGTTTTCATAGATGAATCTTTCGTCAGAAGCAAAGGCTTTGAGCATCGGAAAAAAGACCTCATCTCCCAAATAATACCTTAAAGAATGGATGATAAAAGCTCCTTTGGTATAAATCTCAGGATGGTAAGCATAGTCCGAAGTGGAATTTCTCGGCGAAACAACTGGTCTTGCATTGGCGATTCCTTTTCGGACCGAAGCGACTTTTTCTAGGTAGGCTTCTTCCCCGCCATGCTCTAGGTAAAACAACCAATCCCCATAAGCCGTCAGCCCTTCGTGCAACCAAAAATCTGCCCAATCCTTCACAGAAACCTTATTCCCAAACCATTCGTGTCCGAGTTCGTGGTGCAGCAGCCAATCATATTGAACTGTCCCCATGGGTACAAACTGGAAATTGTTTCCATAGGCATTGATGGTCTGATGCTCCATGCCGAGATACGGGGTTTCGACTACCGCGATTTTGTCATTGGGAAACGGATAGGGTCCAAAATATTTCTCCAAAGTCTTTGCAGAGTTGTCCAATACATCCAAAAGCGCTTTGGCTTTGTCCCTGTTTTCTTGCAGGACATAGACATACATCGGGATTTCGGTCCCGTCGGAACTTGTGAAAGTCTTGGTTTCCTGATGGAACACACCCAAAGTAAAATTAACGTTGTAATTGTTGATGGGATATTGGGTAGTCCAATGGTAGGTTACTTTTCCATCGGATTTTTTGGTGTCCACAAGCCTCCCGTTGGATGCTACAAAATAGGGTTCAGGTGCAGTGAAAATCAGGTCCACGCCATTCAGCGGTTCACTCGAAGGATGGTCAAGGCTGGGCATAAAGATTTTGGCGCCTTCGTTTTGGGAAGACAAGCCCATCCAATGGTTGCCCAATTGGTCAATTTCCCATGTAAAACCACCGGTCCATGGAGGACGGATGGCGATCGGAGTTTTGCCTCCATAGTGGATCTCCACGTCCTGACAGGTGCAGTCTATCGGAAAAATATCCAACGTATCCCCAAAATGGAGGAAAGCGATTTCCTTTCCATCCATGATGATTTTGCTGACTTGATATTCTTCGATAAGATTTAGTCTCAAGGTGTCCAATTTCTCTTTTGAAGAAAAAGTAACCCTGTTGAAGCCTTGGATTTTCTGTTTTTCGGGAAAAATCTCCAATTCAAGGTGGTAGTGCATTACCTGAAACTTTGCCTGCAAAGGATCAATCGGCCCACCCCAAGCCCAGTTTTTTTGGATTTGCGAAAAAGCGAAATTTGAGGATACGAGTATGATAAAGATAAACAAGGTGCGCTTCATGGTTTTGGAATTGGTAGTAGGAATGGCAATACCGAAATTCAATTTGGTGAAAAGAGAGGTAAAAAAGAAAGGGAATTATTCATTATGGAACAGATAGGGAATCTCTCAAATTATAATTTTTAAAATTTCGTAAAAAAAGAGCCTGAAATATAGGATAATTTACCCTTTACAATAGAGAAATATTCATTGGAAAATGAGAGGGAGAAAGGTCGAGCCTTACTTTACTTTTCATAAAAAATAAAATCGAGCGGCTCGATATTCTTGAACCCTTTATCTGCTGAAATCAGTGGTATATCAAGATACAATGACGTTCCGGCTATTATGCTATCCGGCAATTTGATAGGATAATTTTGTCGAAGGTCTATGGTGAATTGTTTGATACCTGCTGTGATATCGATGATCGTGCATTGTGACAACAATATATTTATTTTACTTTTTTCCTCTTGGGAAAGAGGCCTGAAACTGTAAAGCTCAAGTTCAGTAACGAAGGAAACATATATATTCTTTCCTTCTAATATGCTTACCAATGTGGAATCTCCCTGCATGAGATAAAGTAAGACATTTGTATCTACCATCAACTTATTTCCATTCATCACGAAGCTTTTTTTGGATTTCCATTGGGCTTTCATCAAGATCAATAATGCCCGAAAAATTAGAAGCCTGAAATCCTTTTTTCTTTTTTGTGGAACCAGCTAAGGTTTTTTGAATTTCTTCTTTGGTAGAACCTTTTTTGATAACTCTTAACATGTTGTATAGATTTTTCTGTGAATATAATCCAATTTGATCAAAAAGCTGTTTTGGTCGCCCCTCTTTAATTCATAATTAAAGTTTCTTTGGGTCTAGATATAAACCCATTGAATCCGAGACACAAAAGATTAGTTTATTTAATGCTATTTTGAAATCCTAAATATTAATGTATCAAAACTATCTTCCTTTACTATTGAAATAAAATTTGAATTTGAGCTTTTCAAGATTAAGTCTCCCGGTTCCAAGATATTCCGAATTGAAATTGACCCATTTGATTTTATTTCAGAAGAAGTTGATACTCCTCTTTTTGAACCATCCCAAAGTTGAAAATAAACTGAATTACTGCTTTCTCTAAAACTCGATCCAAAAAATGGATCCCTTAAAACAAGAACATTTGAATTTAAACTGTCGCTAAAACTTATAGATAAATACTCTTCATTAATCTTTTGTATTAATTTCCTGTTTTCCTTTAAATCATACCTGTATTTTAAGTAGACCATACCTCCGAAAATCAAAAATACCACTAGATTCGCTACAACTTTTTTCATTACTTCTGGCATAATACCTGATTCTAAAACCCATCAAATAGATCCTCAATTTATTTAACTAAACCGAAACAACCTATCTCTTTAAAAAACTAAACTCATTTACCAAACTGATAATTCCAAAAAAAAAGGAGCCTCTCAGCTCCTTTCTTTATTTTTCAAATGTTATACTTATGCCTCAGCCTCTACATATTCCTCAACAGGAATACAGCTGCAGACAAGGTTTCTGTCACCGTAGGCAGAATCGATTCTTCTGACGGTTGGCCAGAATTTATTCCCTTTCACATATGGCAACGGATACACTGCCTTTTCCCTTGAGTATGGGAAATCCCAATTATCTGCCAAAGCCAGTGCTGCTGTGTGCGGTGCATTTTTCAAGACGTTGTTTTCTTTGTCTGCATTGCCGTCAGCAACTTCCTGGATTTCATGTCTGATGGCGATCATCGCATCACAGAACCTGTCAAGTTCAGCCATGGTCTCAGACTCCGTCGGCTCGATCATCAGCGTTCCGGCCACCGGGAAGGAAACTGTCGGCGCATGGAAACCATAGTCCATCAACCTCTTCGCAATGTCTTCCACCTCCACACCAAAATCTTTAAATGCCCTGCAATCCAAAATCATCTCGTGTGCAGCCCTGCCGTGGATCCCTGTGTAAAGGATAGGATAATGCGCTTCCAATCTTCCTTTGATATAGTTTGCATTCAAGATGGCGATTTTAGTGGCATTGGTAAGTCCTTCTCCTCCCATCATCGCGATGTAAGCGTAAGAAATCGGAAGGATGCTTGCACTGCCAAAAGGAGCTGCAGATATCGCGTGGATCGCTTGTGTTCCGCCTGTCTGCACGACAGGATTTCCAGGAAGGAATGGCACCAACTGCTTGGCCACACTGATGGGGCCCATACCAGGTCCACCGCCACCGTGAGGAATACAGAATGTTTTGTGGAGATTGAGGTGACAGACGTCAGCACCGATTCTGCCCGGGCTGGTCAGACCAACCTGCGCATTCATATTCGCTCCATCCATATAGACCTGACCGCCGTTGTCATGGATGATCTGGCAGATTTCTTGGATAGCCTCCTCAAATACCCCGTGGGTAGAAGGATAAGTGACCATCAAGGCCGATAACTCATTGGAATGCTCTTCGGCTTTGGCTTTCAGGTCTGCGACATCGATGTTGCCTCTTTCGTCACATTTCACCAAAACTACCTTCATTCCCGCCATCACAGCAGAAGCAGGGTTGGTACCATGGGCGGAAGTTGGGATCAAAGCGATGTTCCTGTGGTGATCGCCACGGCTCATGTGATAGGCCCTGATGACCATCAGACCGGCATATTCGCCCTGGGCACCGGAGTTTGGCTGCAAAGAAGTATCTGCAAAACCGGTGATTTCAGTTAGCCAATTTCTCAGATTTTGGAACATTTCATAATATCCTGCTGCCTGATCTTGTGGACAGAACGGATGGAGCTGACCAAATTCCGGCCATGTTACAGGAATCATTTCGGTGGTGGCATTGAGTTTCATGGTACATGAACCCAATGAAATCATCGAATGAACCAAGGAAAGGTCTTTATTTTCCAGTCTTTTGATATACCTGAGCATCTCGTGCTCTGAGTGGTATTGGTTGAAAACCGGATGCGTCAAATAATCGGAATTCCTTTTGATGCCTTCCGGAAGGTTGATCTCAAGTCCTTCGATCAATTCTTCCCAAGTTGATTTTATCTTTTGGTTGGTAGATTTTGCAAAAACCTCCACGAGGGTTTTGACATCCTTTACAGTTTTGACCTCATCGAAGGAAAGTAAAATCGCGCCTTCTTCGTACCTGAAATTCAATTCTGAAGAAACAGCAAACGCTTTGATTTTGGACTGCTGAACTGAATCGGTTTTTATTTTGATGGTGTCAAAAAAGTTTTTGTTCATCTGCTCAAAACCAATTTCTGCAAGGGCTTTGGCTGTCAATTGCGCCAAGCCATGAGTTCTCAAAGCGATTTCTTTCAAACCCTTTGGACCATGATAGACGGAATACATCCCCGCCATCACTGAGAGGAGTACCTGCGCAGTACAGATATTGGAAGTTGCTTTTTCTCTTTTGATATGTTGCTCACGGGTCTGTAGCGCCATTCTGTAGGCTTTATTTCCGTCTCTGTCTAGGGAAACACCGATGATACGACCAGGAACCTGTCTTTTGTAAGCTTCTTTGGTAGCAAAAAAGGCAGCATGCGGACCGCCATAACCCATTGGGACACCTAACCTTTGGCTTGTGCCGACCACAACATCAGCTCCCATTTCTCCAGGAGGAGTCAATAATGTCAAGCTCAATAAGTCAGAAGCAAAGGCGGTCAAAACATTGTTCTCTTTTGCAGCTGCTACCAAATCAGCGTGGTTGATAACTTCACCATCCATGTTTGGATATTGGACCATTACCCCAAAAAGATTAGGATCAGTCAAGTCCAAAGTGGAAAGCGGTGCAATCACCAATTCGATGCCTATAGGAGCCGAACGGGTGATCAACAAATCCCTTGTTTGTGGGAATATTTTTTCATCAACAAAATAGGTATGTGCGTTTTTCTTTTCCTTCGGCTTGGAAGCATAGAGCATCGTCATGGCTTCGGCAGCAGCTGTGGCTTCATCAAGAAGGGATGCATTTGCCATCTCCATTCCTGTAAGGTCCATGACCATGGTCTGATAGTTGATGAGCGCTTCCAAACGGCCCTGGGCGATTTCTGCCTGATAAGGCGTGTAGGCGGTGTACCATCCCGGATTTTCCAAAATATTTCTCAAAATCACTCCCGGCACGATGGTATCATAATAACCCAATCCGATGTAAGATTTGAATATCTTATTTTTAGAAGCCATTTTTTTGAATTCCTTCAAAAATCCTGCTTCGGATTTGGCCTCGGGAAGGTCCAAAGGTTTCTCCAATTGGATGGATTTGGGGATAGTTTGATCAATAAGTTCGGTCAGGGAAGCTGCTCCGATTTTACTCAGCATTACAGCGATTTCATCAGCTGAAGGACCATTATGCCTATTTTCAAACTTTGTAGAGGTATTGAGATTAATCTTCATGTCGATAAATAAGGTGGGATTTACTTGGGTTATATTCTCCTCGATTTTTGGTTGTGCAAAGGTAAGAATTATTGAATGATTATGGATTTCAAAATCGAAGAAATACACCCAGTAAACATCCAAATTGATAAACGGTTTTAATGTAATTGGAATTATTTTTATGTTTAAATCCTTAATTTGAATTAGCTCAATTATAACTTATGAAAAAAAGAATTTGGATATCGGGAGCATTATCTCTTTTGCTTTCATTGAATCTATCTGCACAGGATGCCACCGCATTAAAGTACGCTTCGACCATCACAGCTGCTGATTTAGAAAAACACCTCACTTACTTGGCCTCCGATGAATTGGAAGGAAGAAACACAGGAGATAAAGGCCAAAAAATGGCAGCAGAATACCTTGTTGAATTTTATAAAGGATTGGGATTAGCAGGTCCTGTTGACGGTTCTTATTTACAGAAATTTAACCTAGTATCGGTCTCCTATCCGGAAATAAACCTTACCGTTGGAAAGCAAAAATTGGTCAACAATGAGGATTTCGTGTTTCTTGGTGATGGCGATCTAAAAAAAGCTGCCAAAGCAGAATTGGTTTTTCTTGGTCTCGCATCTGAAGAAAACATGAAGAAAGTGGATGTAAAAGGAAAATTGGTTGGACTTTGGGCCATTGGTGCACGGTCACAGACTGTAATCCAGGACATCATGAAAGCCGGTGCGGCAGGAATCGTTATCGTGACCATGGAAGGTCAGGCAAACTTTGACCGGATCGCAAACAGATACAAGTCTTTGAGCGGTTCAGGCAGGTTGGGGTTTGAAGAACCTACCAAGCAAGAACCTGTTTTCTTAGTGAGCAGTGATAAAATGGCAGCTTTATTTGATACTCCGGTGGAAACATTGAAAGAAGCAGCTAAAAACAATCCTGAATCTATCAAGGCGCAGAAAGCGAGCTACCTAATCAAAAAACAAAACAAACTCGTTCCTACTGAAAATGTCATGGCCTACCTTGAGGGTACGGATAAAAAAGAGGAAGTATTGGTGATTTCTTCGCACTATGACCATGTCGGCATCAACAGCAAAGGTGAAATCAACAACGGCGCTGATGATGACGGTTCGGGAACAGTTTCTGTCATGGAGATTGCAGAGGCTTTTGCCATAGCCGCCAAAGAGGGGAAAAAGCCAAGAAGAAGTATTTTATTTCTTAATGTAACGGGAGAAGAAAAAGGCCTTTTAGGTTCCGAATATTATGCCGACCATCCGATTTTTCCCTTGGAAAATACTGTCAACAACATCAACATTGACATGGTAGGCAGGATTGATTATGAATATCAGAATGCTGAAAACAAGGATTATGTCTATGTCATCGGTTCGGAAATGCTTTCTTCTCACTTGAAAGTCATCAATGAATACAATAATATCACTTATACCAACCTGATCTTGGATTACAGGTACGATGCGGCAGATGATCCTAACAGGTTCTATTACAGATCAGATCACTACAATTTTGCAAAGCATAACATTCCTGTGATTTTCTTCTTCAATGGCGTGCACGACGATTACCATCAACCAACGGATACGGTTGACAAGATCGAATTTCCTCTGATGACCAAAAGAGCAAAATTGATTTTCCATACTTCTTGGGATCTTGCCAACAGGGCTGAAAGAACGCCTGTGGATGGGACTAATGATAGGTAGTTGATCAGATATTAATTGATATTGGATATTGATAGATATTGATTAGGATTTAACCGTGATCGATGCTTCAAATTGCTCCATTTAGGTTTGAAGTTTTTGCAATAAAAAAAACAAATAGCCATTCATTTCTTTGATTCAAATGATTCTGACCTTTCTGGTTTTTCCAAATCAGAAAAAGCAAAATCAAAAGGGTTAGAGGGGTGAATGGCTTTTTTTTGAACAATTTTTTTATCCATCTACTTTAAACTTCAAAAAAATGGGCGAAGGTTAAATGGATTTTTGAAAAAAGAAAAAAGAGTTTCAGGAGACCAAATCAAATTTGATTTCAAGGCCGAATTTCAAAACTTCGTTGGCAAGCGGGTTTGATTCCACAAACTCTTTTTCTCTAAAGGGATGTGGTTCAATCCTGCTATCGATTGTCCTTCTGATTTTCATCAATTCAACTTGCTTTTCTCTTGTATTTGGAAAATCGTTCAAAATAACAGCAATATCGATATCACTTTCTTCAATCTGGGATCCTTTTGCAAAAGAACCAAACAAAAAGAAACGAGCATCACTATGTGATTCTAATACCTTGATAGCGAATTCCTTGACGATGTTTATAATTTCCTTCCTATCCATTCCCTTAAAATAGTGATTTTTTCAATCCAATTGATGGCAAATTCCCGATTACAAGTCTTGTAAAATTCTTTTTTATAATCATCATACCTTGCGGCCAAATTAAAGCTCGTGATTTCGTCCAACCAATCTGAATATTCAACATCAATATCCAATCCACTAAGCTCTGCCAATCTAAATAAATTATGGGTAAATGGAGGATGATTCTTATGTTTCTTTACGTAGTAAGCTTTTAAGATTTTTTCAACAGAAATATGTCCCAAAAACAAGGACCAATGATAGGTCTTTGACTCAAATAACTTTTTCATGGTTTCAAAATCTTCATTAGATGTTTCAAGCCAATGCGAAACAACTTTATCATAATCTTTGATTTCTTCTTTTTTACCCATCTAGACAAATCTAAAAAAATCAACCTAGATCACCTCCAAACTGAAATGAATTATTTCTACCCAAAAATATTTTTAAATTGGATCTCTGATAGCCTCCAATGAATCCAAAACTGATTTTGAATATGAAATTTCCCAAAATACCATTATCCCTACTTCTAAGTATTTTTCTCCTTTCTTGTTCTGAATCCGACTCCTATAAGCACCTGGACTATTCCGGTTGGGAGACTTTTGGCGGAACCAAGGATGCAGCACGTTATTCTTCGCTTGATCAGGTGAACAAAGAGAATGTCAAAAATCTGGAAGTTGCATGGATTTACCATACCTCGGATTCTACCGCCAGGTCACAGATCCAATGTCAGCCAATTGTAGCGAATGGAATTCTTTACGCCACTAGTCCGCAATTGAATGTTTTTGCTTTGGATGCGGCTTCCGGGAAGTTACTTTGGCGATTCAATCCCTATCAGATGCTTGGTGGACAAAACTCCTGGGCCGGAACCAACCGTGGGGTTACTTATTGGGAAGAAGGCGAGGATCGGCGCATCATTTTTTCTGCAGGGAATTGGCTCATGGCATTAAATGCCGATGACGGCAGACCGATCACCACTTTTGGGGATGCCGGCAAGGTGGATTTACAAAAGGAGCTTGATACAGATTTACAAGAATTCCTGATCGTATCTAATACTCCCGGAGTGGTATACAAGGACAAACTGATTTTGGGCATGCGGCTTTCGGAAGGATTGGATGCCGCACCGGGGCACATTCGTGCATACAACATCAAAACAGGAAAGCGGGAATGGATTTTCCATACCATTCCGCATCCTGGGGAATTTGGCAATGATACCTGGCAGGAAGAATACAGGGAGTTGATCGGTGGAGCTAACAATTGGGCGGGAATGAGTCTGGATGAAGAAAGAGGAATCGTCTATGTTCCTACTGGTTCGGCGACTTATGATTTTTGGGGAGGTTACCGACATGGCCAAAATCTTTTTGCCAATTCCCTTATCGCTTTGGATGCAAACACCGGACAGCGGATCTGGCATTTTCAGGCAGTCCACCATGACATCTGGGACAGGGATTTCCCTGCCAATCCAAATTTAATCAGAATCAAAAAAAATGGGAAATGGTTAGATGCCATCGCACAGACATCCAAGCAGGGATATGTCTATACTTTTGACAGAGTCACCGGAGAACCGGTTTGGCCTATCGAAGAACGGGAAGTTCCCCAATCTGACATTCCCGGCGACCAAAGTTGGCCCACTCAACCGCATCCGACTTTGCCCGAACCATTTATGCGGATGGTATATGAAGAAAAAGACATCCTGAACCTAACTCCCGAGTGGGAACAGGATATCAGAAAGAAGTTGGAGAATGTGAAATATGGCCATATGTGGCTACCTCCCAGCGAGCAACATGGGATTGTGCTTTTCCCGGGGATGGATGGAGGTGCGGAATGGGGAGGCTCCTCATTTGACCCATATACGCAGACCATGTATGTAAATGCCAATCAGATCCCTTGGGTGATCCGCATGACAGCAAACCCAAAATTTGAAAATATCGGTCAGGGCATTTATGTAAACTATTGCGCCAATTGCCACGGAATGTCAAGAAAGGGAAATCCTCCTAGCATGCCGGCTATTGAAAATCTGAAGGCAAAATACACCAATACATCACTTTCAGATCTTTTGAAAAGTGGAAAAGGAGCCATGCCGGCTTTTGCACATATCCCTGAGTCAGACAGAAAGTTGTTGGTAGATTACCTCATGGGGATCGAAGAAAATGCCGGTGCAGAAAAGAAGGAACTCGAAGGCGGAAAAGAAAAACTCAATCCTCAATACTATATGAATGGCTATTCCAGGTTATTGACTGAGGATGGCTATCCTGGCATCAACCCACCTTGGGGCACGCTGACGGCCATTGACATGAATACCGGAAGAATTAAATGGCAATCTATCTTGGGGGAATTTGAGGAACTGACTGCAAGGGGAATCCAAGCGACCGGCACCGAAAATTACGGGGGGCCTGTTACCACCGCAGGTGGATTGGTGTTTATCGCCGCGACCAAAGATGAGAAGATCAGGGCATTTGACAAGGATACCGGAAAAGTCCTTTGGGAAGCCCAACTTCCGGCTGCAGGCCATGCCACTCCGGCTGTCTATGAAAAAAATGGCAAACAATACCTCGTCATCGCCTGCGGGGGTGGAAAAGGAACAAAATCGGGCGATGCATATGTGGCTTTTGCATTGCCTGACATAAAATAACAATAACCCAAAAAACACATGAAAATCGCAGTTCTCGGTTCTGGATTTATAGCTAGGTTTTATGCTGAATCTCTCCATGCCCAAAGGAGAAAAGATCATATTCATATGGTGTATTCACGAAGCCAGGCCAATGCGGGTAAGTTTGCGGAGGATTATCATCTCTGCTATTCTACCTCTGACATGTGGGAGGCAATTTCTCATCCTGAAACAGAAGTCGTACTGATTGCTCTGCCCAATCACCTTCACTTGGAAGCAGTACTTGCATGTGCTAAGGCAAAAAAGGCAGTATTGTGCACCAAACCACTTGGAAGAAACGCCAAAGAAGCCAAAGAGATGTTGGATGCGGTGGAAGCTGCAGGGATTTTTGCCGGATATTTAGAAGACCTGTGCTACACACCAAAATTCCTCAAATCTGTAAAAAGCATCGAGGAAGGTAACATCGGCAGGGTTCTTTGGACCAAATCCAGGGAAGCACATCCCGGTCCTCATAGCGATTGGTTTTGGGATAAGGAAAAATCAGGTGGCGGTGCCATCATAGATCTTGGCTGTCATTGTGTGGAAATTGGCAGGAATTTTATCGGGAAAAATATCAAACCCCTAGAGGTAATGTGTTGGGCAGATACGCAAGTGCACCCTATAGAAGCCGAAGACCATGCCATCGGTTTGGTCAAATATAACAATGGGGCTATCGGTCAATTTGAGGTTAGCTGGACATTTAGGGGAGGAATGGATTTAAGAGATGAAGTGATGGGAACAGAAGGAACAATATGGCTCAATAGTTTTTTGCGGACAGGATTTGAGATGTTTAGCACGGGTAAAGGAAACAGCTATGTAGCCGAAAAAGCTGAGTCAAACTCGGGTTGGTTGTTTCCCGTGGGGGATGAAGCCCACGAACTTGGCTATCCCCATATGTTTACGGATATGTTTGAGTCTTTGGAAAAAGGAATTCCTCCCCGGGAGACTTTTTATGATGGATATGTGGTCAATGCAATTTTGGACGCAGCATTTCTTTCTGCCAAAACCAAAAAATGGGAGCCGGTAATTATCGAAGATTGGCGTGGAGATGAGGGGAACTCCTTATCCGGTAAATTTCAGGAATTTGACAAAGATCATTTCCTAATCAAAAAAGAAATCCTCCCTTCGGGCGTCTCTAAGCTGATTTTGAAACACAAAACAACAGGGGAGGTCATCCAAAGGGAGGTATAAATTTATTTTTTGCCCAAAAGTGTTTTGACACCTTCTAAAAGTTGCTTGAATCCTTCCTTGAAATGTTCTTTGGATTCTTCAATGTTTGGTTCTAGTTCTTCTTTCTTTTCTTGGTAAAGTTTTTCAACTTTTTCCTTGCCTTTTTTGAACTCAGCTTCCAAAGTCGTCCTTTTTTCCTTCAGGTCATCGATCTTTTTTTCAATCTCAACCTTGGCCTCCCCGCCTGCTTGGGTTCCTTTTTCAATTAATTCCTCTATTTTAGTACCTATATCACGAAGAATAGATTCTACTTCTTCAAATCCTGTTTTTTTGGCTTCCATAATGGTGTTGTTAGATTAAATATAAAAAATACAATGGTCTCGAATATACTAACTAAGCTACAAACTACCAGCAAACTCAAATATAATTTGTTTGAAATGACAGAGGCACTTTTCCTTGATTTGGAAAAAATAAGTGGTCAATTAGCAAAGGAGATCGTTGAGGCCAACAAAGAAGGAATTCCAATTCCTATAAAAGTCGAAAGGACAAATCCGTTTGAATTTATCTTTAGGATAGGAGGAGATGTATTGATTTTCATCCTGCAGAGCAATATTGTCAGGCTACCTGATGAAAATTACCTCAGCAAATCAAAGTACCTGAAAGATGATGTAACCCTGAGGTATTTTGGACAGATTCTCATCTACAATTTTTTGAGTGACACCATTGATTTTGGGAGGCTTGAAGATCCTGGTTACCTGATAGGAAGGATCATGCTCAACAAGGAAAATAAATTCTTCCTTGAAGGGGATAGAAAAATTGTTTTTAATTTTCCCGAACTCAAAGAAAACCCAATTAATCCTGAGAAGATGCGTGATTTTGTGGAAGAACTGGTGGTATCGGCCTTGGAAAATGACTTGCTGGCCCCCGCCTTTACAGACATCATGCTGATCACTTATCAACAAAAAATAGAACACATCTCCGGTTTAGGCAATCCACAAAAAATCGGGTTTGATTTTTTTGCCAAAAACAAAGACAAATGATAATTACTCTTCGACAGTATCCACAGAATGAGTCTGCTTTTCATAAAGATCGGCATATACTCCTTTGAGGTTTAGCAGGTAATCATGGGAGCCTTGTTCTACCATTACCCCATCATCTAGGACAATGATTTTGTCGGCAAGTTTGGCAGAAGAAACCCTATGGGAGATAATGATGGAGGTTCTGTTTTCCATGATCTTTTTGAGGGAATTCAAAATCGCATTTTCTGTTTTGGTATCTACAGCGGACAGGCAGTCGTCGAGCAATAAGATACTCGGTTCTTTGGCAATCGCCCTTGCAATTGATACCCTTTGCTTTTGGCCACCGGAAAGCGTAATACCCCTTTCCCCAAGCTTGGTCTCGAATCCCTGTGGAAAGTCGATGATATTGTCGTAGACATCAGCGTCTTTGGCTGCTTTTTCTACTTTTCCTTCCGCAATCGTATCCAATCCAAACCCGATATTGTTGGCAATGCTGTCGCTGAAGAGAAAAACATCCTGAGGGACATAGCCTATCTGTCGTCTGAGGGAGGCTACATCATAGGCTTTGATGTCTTTTTTGTCGATCATAATTTTACCATCAGTCGCATCATACATCCTCATGAGGAGGTTTGCAATAGTAGACTTGCCTGAACCAGTAGTACCGATAATAGCCAAAGACTCACCTGAATCGATAGAAAAACTCAATTTGTCAAGTGCCTTGATGCCTGAATCGGGATAAATGAAACTTAAATTTTTGACTTCAATATCACCTCTAATTTGATCAATTAGATATTCTGTACTGACGATGTCATTTTTTTCATCCATAAACTCATTGATCCTGGTCTGGGATGCGGCCGCACGCTGTATAATGCTTGTGACCCATCCCAAGGATGTCACAGGCCAGGTCAGGATATTGACATAAAGGATAAATTCAGCAATCACACCATAGCCTATCGTTCCCTCAATAACCTGCATTCCTCCTACATAGACGGTTATCAGCGTGCTGATTCCGATCAAACCCATGATCAGAGGAAAAAACAAGGAATTGACCATGGCCAAATCAATTGATTTTTCTTTATAATCCTCACTTGCTTTGGTAAATTGGGATGTACTGTCCTCTTCCCTCACAAAAGCCTTGATGACCCTGATTCCTGAAAAGGCTTCCTGCACAAAAGTGCTCAGCCCTGAAAGGCTTCTTTGGATTTTTTCGGAGCGTTCGTTGATCAGATTGTTGACATAATAGATACTGATAGAAAGGATCGGCAATGGCAAAAGCGAGTATATTGTCAATTCTACATTGACTGTCAGCATATAACCGATCACCATCGGAAATAAAAATAAAAGCGTCATTCCATACATGATTGCCGGACCGAGGTACATCCTGACTCTGCTGACGTCTTCCGATATCCTTGCCATGAGGTCACCTGTGCTGTTTTTGCGGTAAAAGCTCAAAGGAAGGGTTTGGTAATGTTCGAATATTTCATTTTTCATGTCATATTCGACAAGCCTTGACATGATGATGATCGTCTGTCGGATTAGAAAAAGGAAAAAACCCCTCAACAGTGCCATTACCAAGATCAAAACTCCAAAAATGAGTATGTATTTCATGAATTCACCACGGGCTGCAGAAGCCAATTCTCCATCGGCAAATACCCGATAGAAGGCAAAACTCTCCACAACATAATCTATGGCAATTCTTACAAGCTGGGCAGGAATAATTACAAAAACATTGGAAATGATAGTAAATAAGATTCCCATTAGGAGATATCCCTTATATTTTACAAAATATTTATTTAGGCGCCAAAGTGATTTCACGAAAGAAAAATTTTTAAAACTCTTGATTTCTTTTATAATACTCTTTTAATTGCGTTAGAAAACCTCATTCAAAATATATAATTTTGTCCTGCGTTTTTCAAACATCAATCCCAAATATAACACATTAAAAAATTCCAAGTTCAAATGCTAGAGATTAAAACTGAGGAAAAAGTGAGGGAAGGATCCATATATGGACAGATCACCTCTCTCGGACATGAGCAGCTAGTCGTATGCTACGATGAGCCGACAGGCTTAAAAGCAATCATTGCCATTCACAATACAGTATTGGGACCCGCTCTGGGCGGCACAAGAATGTGGAATTATGCTTCCGAAGCAGAGGCGATTACGGATGTATTGAGGCTATCAAGGGGAATGACATTTAAAGCAGCTATTTCAGGACTCAATATTGGAGGAGGTAAGGCTGTTTTGATCGGAGATCCAAAACTGAAAAATGAAGCCTATCTCCGAAGGTTTGGCAAGTTTATAAACAGTCTAGGTGGAAGATATATCACCGCAGAAGATGTCAATATGAAAACCAGCGATATGGAATATATCGCCATGGAGACCAAATACGTAACAGGTTTGCCAGAGGTAAGAGGCGGAGGAGGCGATCCGTCGCCCGTCACAGCATATGGTACTTATTTGGGCATGAAGGCTGCTGCCAAAAAAGCCTACGGTTCGGACAGTCTGGAAGGAAAGAAGATCGTGGTTCAGGGAATAGGCCAAGTGGGTAAATACTTGGTGGAATACCTTGTTAAAGAAAAGGCTCAGGTATTCATCACGGATATTTTCGAAGAAAGACTAAATCAGGTAGCCAAGGAAACAGGAGCGACAGTAGTGGATCCCAGTGGCATTTATGACATGGACATGGATATCTACGCGCCTTGTGCCTTAGGAGCGACAGTCAATGACCAGACCATCGACAGACTCAAATGCCAAGTAATCGCCGGGGCAGCCAACAACCAACTTCAGGACGAAGCTATACATGGAAAAATACTTTTGGAAAAGGGGATTACATATGCTCCTGATTTCCTGATCAATGCGGGCGGATTGATTAATGTTTATGCGGAATTTGTAGGCGGATACAACAGAGAACTCACCTATAAGCATGCTGAAAAGATATACGATATCTGTACATCCATCCTAGACAAATCCGAAAGGGAAAACATCCCATCCCAACAGGCCGCAACTGAAATGGCTTGGAGCAGGATTGAAGCCATCGGCAAAGTAAAATTGCCATATTGATATACTTCCAATAAAAGCCACCTGATTTTTCAAATTTTGAACTGAATCAGGTGGTTTTTTGTAAGCTTAAAAGGTTAAAACAAGATTCATTTCCTAACCTTCCCCAAATTGAATTATATTTACGTTCTTTTATTTCAGGTATGTTAAACAGACGAATACTTAGGGTCAAGGCTTTCCAAAACCTTTATGCCTACGAGCAGTGCCGGGCTTCCAATTTCAATCTCGCAAAAGATCAAATCAAAGAGGCCTTTTTGCCTGATCTAAACAGTATGGAGGTACAGGATAAGAATTTGCTCAAAAAAGAATCCGCCATCACCACGGAGATTTTTATCAACAACCTGAACAGCGATACGCTGATCTCAAAAAGCGACACAAATGATAGAATTCTAAAGGAAGCAAGGAGAGCGATCAATTTCTACCATACCGCCAACAAGAGGGACTTTGATTTTTTAGCTAAAAACATGGTTGCCTCGGCTGAAAGATTGCCACAACTCTACCTTTATTCAATCGAACTTCTGATAGCATTTGCAGACCATGTAGGAAGTGAAGCGGAGAAAAAAAAGAAATATGCTTCAGACAAAATCCTGCTTACGGAAGGAGACTTGAACTTTGCAAAAAATAAAATACTCAAAAAAATCAGAAATTCTACCGAATATAAATCTGCCGTCACAAGACAGCATGTGGATATCGGAGAACTCGAACTTGAGATCAAAGAATGGTTTAGAGATTATGTAAAACCATTGGAAGCTTATCAGAACTATATCAAACTCTCAGCCCCGACACTAGAGGACGATTTCGAGATTGTGGATGAAATTTTGAAAAAAGTTATTTTCAAAACTGAGGCGATATTGAATTTCTTTTCGGAAAAAGATTTTAATTGGACCGAAAACAAGTCGATCGTGCGCAGCTTGGCATCAAAAGTGCTGAAGAATGTGAAGGATCACTATGATTCCTCAGAGGAAGTCCTTCCCGAAATCGCCATCAACTGGGAGGATGACAAGGAATTTTTCCAAAATATCTTTAACTTGACAGTCGCAAATGACGATGCCAATAAAGATTTGATCTCAAAAAGAACGCAAAATTGGGACATCGAAAGAGTGGCCCAGACAGATAAAATCATCATTTCGATGGCGATTACAGAAATGAAAAATTTCCCAAGTATTCCTGTCAAAGTAAGCATCAACGAATACATTGACATATCAAAAACATACAGTACCCCAAAGAGCAAGCAATTTGTTAACGGACTTTTGGATGTTTTGTCAAAGGAATTAACAGAAAACGGAGAAATCCGTAAAAGTGGAAGAGGACTATTGGACAACAAATAAAAATATCAAAACAATGAGCAAAAATTCAAACGCATGGATTGCATTACTTGTCGGGACAGGCATCGGTGCAGCTTTAGGGATTTTGTTTGCTCCCGATACAGGTAAAAATACTAGGGACAAACTTTCCTATCAGCTCTTCAAATACAAAGAAGAACTTGAAAAACTAATCAACGACTTGATTGACGGGAAAAACCTTCCTTTTAATGAAGCAAAATCAGAAGGAAATAAGGTTATTTCGGATGCAAAAAATAAAGCCGAGAACTTACTCAGCGATGTAAATAAACTTATCGAACAAATCAACAGAGAAGCTAATTAACCCCTATTTATTATGAAATATTTCAGATTATCAGCACTGACCCTTGCCGTAGCTTTGATGGCGGCAAGTTGCGAAACCAAAAAAGATGACCAATCAGACAAAATTGCTGCTTTGGAAGAAAAGCTTGCAAAACTTGAAGCTGCACAGCCAGTGCCTAGCAATGTTACCACTGTTGCTGACGCTGACCCAAGTTCTTTAGGCCAATTTGGTTTTTCCGAAATGGAATACGACTTCGGTACCATCAACGAAGGAAAAGTGATAGAGCATATTTTCAAATTTACCAATGAAGGACAGGCGCCTTTGGTGATTTCCAACATCACCGCATCATGTGGCTGTACAAGCCCTGATTGGACCAAAACACCAGTCAAACCGGGTGAAGAAGGTTTTGTCAAAGTGGTATTTAATTCTACTGCCAAAACAGGAACCCAAGCTCCTACTGTAACCATTCAGGCCAATACAAATCCTAATGTGACAAGGTTGAGGTTGAAAGGAAATGTAACACCAAAGCTAGCAAGCGCAAACCCTAACCAATTGGGTCCTGTAAAGAAATAATCTATGAACAAGCAGATTTTATTGCAGTCCTTTATGAGTACTGAGATCATGGGACAAGTTTTCCTTTTCGGATCCATCATTCTGATCATGTATTTCTTCATGATCAGACCGCAACAGAAAAAACAAAAAGAGACTAAAAACTTTCTTGATTCAATCAAAAAAGGAGATACAGCAGTCACAATCGGAGGGATACATGGAAAAATTTATTCCATTGAAGGAGATACCGTAACCTTGGAATTGGATAAAGGAATGAAGTTGAAGGTTGAAAAATCTGCGATTTCAGCTGATTTTACCAAAAAAGCCACAGGAATCAAATAAAACTCAACTTGGCCAAGCTTACGAAACTCCTCACGAATCTTAATCCACAAAAGATTGCAAACATGAAAGTGGCGGCGCTGTGTTTTTTAGCAGCCGCCACTTTTTGGGTTTTAAATGCACTCAACAAAGACAATTACAATACTGTCGTGGATTATCCCATCGAAATTGTTTTCGATGATACGGAGTTTATGCCAGTTGAAAAACTTCCTGAAAGAATCAAAATTGAGATCAACGGTAACGGTTGGGATTTATTGAGAAAGTATTTCAAAATCAATGAAAGTCCATTTTTGATCGAAATCAATAACCCCTCCACAAAAAATTATATCCTGACATCCGAACTTAGGAGAACTCTTGCCGAAAACCTTACACCCTCGGTTTTGGTGTCGATGGTCACAGATACGGTCAAATTCAACATTGATAAAGTAGTGACAAGGAAAGTCAAAATTGAAATTGACACTACTGCTACCACCCTAGCACAGAATTTCAGACTTGGAAGTGCCATTGGTATTGATCCGCCCTTTGTAGATATAAAGGGACCAACTTCTGTCCTTCAGGAATTGGATGGGATCTTAAAAGTGAAATTGGAGGAAGATAAAATCAACAAAGATTTCAACAAACTTATCCCACTTGTTTTGCCATCGGCTTATACTGATTACCTCACATTGGAAGAAGAAAGTGTTCAAGTCAAATTTGAGGTGTACCAAATGCTCGAAGGAAACAAAAGGCTGAAAATCCAAATGCTCAACTTTCCAAAAAATGTCAGTCTTGCACAAGAACCTGCTAATATCATCATGTCATATTTCATTGATGAAAGGAAAGTCGGAGAGCTAAGCAAATATGAATTCGAAGCAGTTTTAAATTATAGCACCCGTGACCGGGAAGACAGTACTATCTTCGTCGAGGTAAGACCAAAACCGGCATTTTTAGAAAAAATCAAATTTGAACCCGAGGTTTTGAAACTTAAGTATGACGTACCATAAGCCTTTGTTGGTAGGAATCACAGGAGGAATCGGCTCAGGAAAATCTACTGCTGCCAAGATTTTTTCAATTTTGGGAATCCCCGTTTATTATGCAGATGACAGGGCCAAGTGGCTCATGGCCAATAATGAGGATTTAAAAAAAGAGATAAAAGATAACTTTGGACAGGAAAGTTATTCCGAGACAGGAGTACTCGACAGGGCATTTTTGGCATCACAGGTTTTTTCGGATGAAAAAAAAGTAAAAACCATCAATGGACTTGTACATCCTGCTGTCAAAGTTGATTTTGAAAAATGGGCAAATGCCCAAAATACTCCCTATGTACTCAAGGAGGCGGCTTTACTTTTTGAAACCGGGTCTTACAAAGACCTTGACAAGGTCATCACTGTATCTTCTCCTATCCGAATCCGCATTTCCAGGGTATTGATGCGCGATCCACATCGGAATGAAAAACAGGTAAACGACATTATTGACAAGCAGCTCCCTGATGAAGAAAAGAACAAATTGGCAGATTTCGTTATCAAAAATACCGACAACAAAATGCTGATACCCCAGATTCTGGAAATCCACAGAAAACTTTTGAATCTTTGATTTTTAAACCGATTCAGACAGACAACTGAATCTGATCGAGATAGAATTTCATGCGGGTATGCTGGTGGTCCAAAAAATCAATTTTGTCAATCTTATCCAACTTATGGTTATAAAAAACCTCTATGTATTCATCTTCAAGAAGATAGAGGTTTACTTTATGTGTATAATATCGAATTCCTACCACAAATGTCCCTTCTGTATAAAGCATGTGGATCTTTTTGTGAAGCGGTAATATGTTGAAATCTTCTTTACTCATTTTTCAGTGCAGCCAATTCCATTTCAGAGGCAATATAGCCAAAAGCGGACCAATATCCCGACGCGATGACATTTTCAAAAATGGATTTTGCTTTTACTGTATCACCTTTTGACAAGTAATAATTGCCCAATCCATATCCCTGGGTGACATATTGCAGCTTTTGATCTTCCGATGCGGCGTCCACATCCATCAGGTCTTCAGGTTTTAACTGCCCCTTATACATCAATATCCTTTTGAAGTAGGCATCATTTTCCACTATCGTCATATTGGTATTTACGGCTTTGATTAGGCTTTGGGCCTCTTTGGTTTTTCCCAATTTGACCAAAGTCATATAGTACCAATCCAATGTGGCCACGATCAGGTCATCATTGTCGGACACTTCAAGGCACTTTTGGTAAGCCTCCAGAGCTTTTTCCCAATCTCTTTTTAAGTAGTAAGCCAATCCCAAATGGTACCATACGTTAAATTGTCCATTGGAAAGCGGAATATTCTGCTTGTTGGGCATCCCGTCCAGTTCGATCTGTAGGGGAAGGTTTTCCATCAGTTCCGCTGCTTTCAAAAAATCAAGAATCGCAGGATCAAATTCCCGAATTGAAATAAACCTATGCCCTCTATGCCGCAGTGGTTCAAAATTTTCAGGAAACTGTTTGGCGGCCTTGCTGAAAGTCCGGATGGCTAGGTCATACCTTCCAAGATATGCTTCTCGCCTGCCTATCCAAATCAGATTTTCAAGACTTGGATCTTCCCCATACAATTTTTCAGCCTCTGTCAATTTCTTGATTTGACCGATTTGAGAAGAGGTATCAATGTCAGTATACAAGGAATCTCCAAGAAGGCCAATCCCTTGAAAAACTTTCGATTCCAGGACAATTTGATTGTCCGGGATCTTCGTTTGGCTTTCAATATTGTCCCTGCAACCAATAAACAACAGCGGAACTATTCCGAAAAAAAGAATTTTTTTTAACATCAGAATAAAATTTTTAAGACCTATAAATCTTTGAAAGACTAAAATTGGAATGTATTATTGAATTTAAAATATTTCGGTTACAAATGAGTAGAAATTCAAGAGAAAAATTAAGCTTCTTTTCACATCAAATATTACCGTTACTTTTTTGCCTGGTACTTCTTGGAGCTTGCTCGTCCAGTAAAAATCTCAGGAAACAGAATGTGAACAAAGTCGTCGAAACGGCGAGAAGCTACCGTGGCACTCCTTACCGCTATGGTGGTACTACTAGGTCCGGGATGGATTGCTCAGCTTTGGTCTACCATTCTTTCTACAGTGTGGGAATAAATATGCCACGGACTTCAGAAGCACAAAGCAAAGAAGGGAAAAAAGTACCTGGTAATAGCCTTGAAAAGGGGGACCTTATTTTTTTTGCGACGGGGAAGAAAAAAAAGCAGGTAACCCATGCCGGAATAGTCACGGACACGTCAAAGGGAAATATCATTTTTATCCATTCCTCCACTTCCCTAGGGGTCACAGAGGATAATCTAAATCAAGCTTATTGGTCCAAAGCGTTTTTGTTTGGGAGGAGGATTTTCTAGTTGGTTATTTGGTAAGTGGTTGTTGAGTTGTAATTGTTGTAGTGGTTGTAATTGTTGTTGTAGTTGTCTGCTTCGCGATATCATATCATAACCAAACAGTGTCTAGGTCTCCCTTTTTATTTCAATTTATTTCAACCGTATTTCCACTTTATTTCAATCTTATGTCTCTCGCTTCTCGTCTTGTCTATAAACAAAAAACACAGGCCCCATTCCTGGAACCTGTGGTGGCTATATAAATAAAATAACTATTTAATTTATCCGGCTTTCACCAATGCATATTCAAATGATGGTCTGCCTCTTTCACCATCCTTGGTCAATGACAAAAATCTAACCTTATAATGATTCCCGTTGACATCTTTCAGAATATAATACCTGTCAATTCGTATAGACGGAGCAGAATTGGGGCCTCCACCTCCACGCCAACTGGATCCAATAGTAAGTCTGTTATCCGAATTTAGGGTCAATGAGGCAATATTTTGTTCTGTAAAATTATCGTAAGCGATATCCGATTCCAAAACCTGAACCACACTGACACCACCATAAATATTGTGGTAGACAAGGTCCTGGAAGAAATAAGCCAATGTTCCATTTACTGCTTGACCAAAAGGTATTACCGATGTCCCCGCTGTCCATACAAAATCCCAATTTTGTTTTTCGGGTTCTACCGATACGACTCCTTCCTCAAAAGAAAAGTAAACCAAGTTGAGATTTGGATTCTTAGTGATTTCTACAGAAGTGAAAGTAGTGGCAGTGATATCAGCATGCTGCAAGACATATTTTCCGTCTTTACGGAGAAGCCTGATTTTTTTCCAAGGTCTTGCTTCTGTTCCGCTGCTACCCCTGTTAAGAATATAGACTTTATTTTCACCATCCGTAGCACTTACAGGTTTGATTACAGGATTGGAGAGTGGATTCTGAGCATTATCCGCATAAAGGATGCTTCTGAGGTTTGTAAAGGTGAGTTCAAGCTCTCCGGAAGTTCTGAGAGGCGCTGCTAGGGCTTCACCGACGGTATTGATATCTGAACTTGTCGTTTCATAAGCCAAGGCTCCCGTGGTACCATTGATCAAAACCTTGAAATCCGATCCTGTATGGAATGCCAAGTCCCATTTTTTTCTTCCCACTGCGAGCTGTTCCTCTTTCCGAAGGTTGACAAAGACCATATTTGGAAAGGTGGCTCCACCTCCGTTGATTTCTATAAATCCTTCTTCGGCAGGAGGAAGTTCTACTATAGGGTCTTCTTTTGGTCCGCAGGAAATCATTCCCACTGCCAGCACCAAAGCCGTGAATCCGAGCATAGGTAATTTTAATCTGTTCATATTAATTGTGATTTTGTGATTGTTTATTTTGATAATTGGTAAGTCAATCCTAGGAAGTAAGAGCGTCCATATCCCATAGGCCTCTGAGGCCCTCCTCCATGTGCACTTCCGCCTGCGGAAGTACTGAGGATAGTAGTGACATCGAGGAGGTTTCTTGCGCCAAAATTTATGGAAAGGTTATCGCCAAGCTGTTTTCTGAAAGTCAGGTCCATCCAGTGGAAACCCTCTAACCTGATTTCTCTTGGCACTTGGTTACCATTGCCATCTGTGGCCATTTCAAATCCCGGCAATGCCCCTGTCCACTTGTAAAATAGATTGACATGGGTTTCTATTACGGAAATGAGGTAAGTAAGCGTGGTGTTGATTTCTGTGGTGAAAAGCATTTCAGGAATCGTTGTCTGTTCTGCAGAAAGCATATTGTACCTACCGATTCTGGAAATCCCTATTTCACCGCTGAAGTTGTGGTGAATAAATGACTGATTGAGCATCAGTCCTGCTGTACGGTAAGAATCAAGATTAAACAAGGTGGTGATCCTCGGATCCGCAGGATCTATTCCAAAAGAAATCTTGTCAGAGACATCGTTATAAAACCCACTCAAGACAGTTTTTTTGAAAAAACCTCCTTGATTTTCTTCTTGTTGAAAATTCAGTGATCCGTTAAAGCTATGGGAAGTTTCAGCCCTGAGATTGGGATTGCCCATGATGGAGTGGCTTGCATCAAAGAAATCAAAATACAGTTCCCTGATAGAAGGTGCCCTGAATCCTCTTGCATAGGACAACCTCAAATCCAGAACTGGTGACAGGACAAATTTGGTATTCAGAGACGGTATCACAGGAGGTGCCTGATAGGCAGAATTATAGGCTTTTCGGATTCCCGGACGAATTTTGATTCTGTCAGAAGGAGACCACTCCCCTGTCAGGAATGCCGCATAATCCTGAATACCTTCATTTTCACTGATTCTTTCGCCTGAGCCTCTTTCGGTATTGATGTCTATACCTGGTTGGAGGCTAAGTTTGGGGGACAACAGCCATTGCCCGATCATTCTCCAGGTGAATCCCTGATAGGCAATACCTGCCTGAGACCCGGGTGCTGCAGAGAGATTTGTTTCATTCGTCCGAACATTGGTTACCCATGTCTCCGTCTCTCTTCGATAATCTGTATAAGCCCCCTGCCAAGAAAGCTTGAAGGTCGGTGTCCAATCCCATTTACCATTAAGGCGATGCATCCAACGGGTGGTAATAAAATTTCTGTCAATAACTTCCAGCCTGTTTTCCGGTCCAAAAGAGCTAATGGTTTCACTTAATATGTCCAAAGCATAATCTATGTCAAAACCCTTGACGCTCGTTCCCACAAAGAAATTTCCCATATCCTGATCTCTAGGAAGCCATTCAAATTGTCTTCCAGAGTGATTGCCTTTCCAACCCCCGAATCTGTTTTGAGTAAATCCTCCCCCGATTTTCCATGGTTTTTCAAATGTGTAAGTACCGGATACATTTCTGATATGATTGCCGGCACCGGCCATAGGACTGTAAGATTGTCCCACAGTTTCTTCCTGAAGGCGTGTCTGAATAGAATAACCTGATCGTTGTTTTGGGTTTTTAGTAATGATATTGATCACTCCTGCTAAAGCATCCGCACCATAAACTACCGACATAGGGCCTTCAATGATTTCGATTTTCTCTATGGTATTGATGTCAATCTGATTGATATTGACTTCATTGGAAACCCCCTGCCTTCCCACTATGGGTACGCCGTCAAGGAGGATTTTCACATTCTGTCCTGACATTCCCATCATTTCAAGATTGCTCGTACCTAAGGCATTATCTTGGGAAAAGCGGATTCCGAGTTCTGTATTGAGGACTTCCTGAATGTTGTTGGCAGCTCGGTTTTGAATAGTAAGTTTATCGATAGACCTGACTTGATAGACAGAATTTTTAACTGTTTCCATCCCAAAATTACCCGTCACCACCACCTCGCTGAGTTCAGATACAGCCTCTTTCATCTCGATCCTGATAACACCATCTTTCTGATTGATACTATAGTCTACCGTTTCAAATCCCAAGGCTGAGATTTTGATATTCTGATTTTGAGGTTGAGACTCAAATGTAAATGCACCTTCGGCATCAGCCACAGTACCTTTCCCATCAGAGAAGATCACTGATGCAAAAGGAACAGGCCTACCCTTTTGATCTACCACAAGGCCTTTGACCTCTTCACTTGCGAATACAGGATTGGCAGAAAAGAGAAAAGCCAATAGGAAAATCCAGTTCTTAATTTTATTTAGATCAATTCTATTCATTATAAGAAAATTTTTTCGGCGGGGATTTCACCCCGCCGAAGGGGTGTTATAAGCGATCAATAAGCTGCTTCCAAGTATCCAATTGTGGGATTCCAGGTTTTCTCAATCCAAAAAACTGAGCAATCATTTCACCTTCTTTGTCAAAAAGCTCCAAAGCGGAAACCAAGCCATCCGAGGTGTTTTTGTGCACCACAAAGGCGGAGTCGATGATGTCTTCATTCAGATGCATATTAAAATCAGGATCCATGACATTGAGCCAATTACCCATCTGACGGATAGTTCTCACCTTCCCCTGATGGATCTGTATATTGCCTTTGTTTCCGGCAAAAATCATGATCGGCATTTTTTCTGCTGAAGCAGTCTCTACTATTTTCCTCGCAGAAAGCCTATCCACTTCGTAGGCCCATTTGTCATTGATCCACTTTACGGCATCAAGTCGATGAACATTGTACTTTCTCAGCATGCCAAAAAAATCATGGGTATCCTTCATATTTTCCCAATCATGGGTAAAAGATTCCAGGTCAATTTCCTTGGCAAATTCAGGTTTGGGAAAGGCCTCTATTTCCAATTCCATACTTTGCTCTTCGCTCGTGAAATCAATCAGGATTTGGTCATAGGCATCTTGATTGCTTTTTTCTTGTAGGAAAATTTTCAAGACAGCGTCGCCAGCTTTGTCAAAAAACTGGAAGGATCTCATCTCTCCCCTTGGAGTATGGTTGGTAACAGCAAATCCAAATTTCCATGCGCTGAAAAATATCCGCTGCTCAATAGGACCGATTACAGTGGCTACCTGATTGGGAGCCTGTCCCATTAAGTCTATTTTCTGAAAGTTACCTTTATGCTCCAAGACACATCCTTCGTTTCGGGTCAATGCCATGACTTTACCGAGACCTTTACAGGCAAGGATGAGCTCTGCAAAGTTTTGATTGAGCCGTATAGCATCTGAACCAATAGTGGAAGCGATCAACTCCGCTTCAGAAACACCCAACTTGTGAGCGGCATCTCTTGCCCGTAATTGAGGCTGTTGTTTTTTAAGGTCTTCCCATGCTTCTTTCAAGGGAGCTACTGAGGAAAATTGCATCGTGGATTCCATAGTTTATGCAAGTTTGATTTCTAAATGATTTTGAATAAAAGGGATACTTTGAATGATCATGGGAGAATCTTCCGATCCGGAGAACACTTGAATAGGATGCTCAAACACCTCTTCGAGATTGGAAGCACACATGACTTCTTTGACAGGGCCTTGGTGAAGAATCCTACCTTTTTTGAGAAGGATAACCTTGTCAGCATAGTTGGCGGCAAGGTTGAGATCATGCAAAATCGCAAGTACGCCGATATTTCTTTTTTTGATTTTGTGTATTATCCTGAGTACGTGATGCTGCAAAGCGATATCCATACTTGAGGTAGGCTCATCCAAAAGTAGGTACCTAGGGTATGGTTTTTTGTCCCAAATCTGGGTCAGTACCCTTGCAAGTTGCACCCTTTGTTTTTCCCCGCCTGAAAGGTTCCCATACAGTTGGTCTTTGAGGTGCCATGTTTGGGTTTCGCTCATGACTTCTTCCAAAAGGTCCTGCCTATATGAATCTCCACCTGACAACAAGCCCAACTCAACCACCTCCATAGCTTTGAAAGGAAAAGACAATGAACTATGCTGTGGCATAACAGCCCTAACTAGCGCAAGATTTTTGGCAGAAAATCCATTGATAGGAGATCCATTATAGTCCACTTTTCCATATTTACAGGGAATTTCTCCCGCCAAAACTTTAAACAAAGTGGACTTCCCTGCTCCATTGGGGCCAAGGATTACCGTTAGTTCGCCCGGAGCGAGCGAAACATTAGCCTTGTCAACTATGGGCATGTTCCGGATGCAGAAATGGATATCGTTTGCTTGTAGCATATCAGGATCTGATTTTTTTAACATTAATAATGAGCCAAATAAAAAATGGAGCACCGATGATGGCAGTGATGATTCCGATAGGCATCTCTGAAGGCATGACAATAGTACGCCCCAATAAATCCGCGAAAGTCAATAACGTAGCCCCAAACAGGAAAGAACCGGGAAGTACCAGCCTATGGTCTGCGCCAAACATCATTCTAATGAGATGGGGAACAATGAGCCCTACAAATCCAATGGTCCCTGTGAAGGAAACAGCAGTTCCCACAATCAGGGCACTCGAAAAGAGTAGGATGTATTTAACTTTCTGGACATCCACTCCCATGTGAAATGCCTCATTTTCGCCGATAGAAAGGGCATTGAGGTTTTTGAATTGAGACATAACCAATAAAACCGGGCCTGAAATAAGCAAAAAGGAAACTCCGACTTTGCTCCAATTGGCCCCACCGACATCTCCCAAACTCCAAAAAGTAAAATTCCTCAAGGCGGCATCGTCAGCATAAAAGATAACAAGCCCTATCAGTGCTCCCGACAGTGCATTTAAGGCAACTCCTGCGAGAATCAATAAAGAAATATCTGTCTTACCGGCCCAACTCCCCATTTTGTAAACCAATAGGGTATTGATCAGACCTCCAAGGAAAGCAAAAAGAGGCAACCCAATCCCACCAAAGTAACTTAGAAAAGGAAGTGTACTGCCAAATACAATGAATATTACCGCAAACAAAGCCCCCCCACTACTTACACCGATGAGACCTGGTTCTACAAGTGGATTTCTAAACAATCCCTGCAAGGCTGCTCCGGTAATGCCCAGTCCTCCACCTACCAAAATCGCCATCAAAATTCTTGGAAGGCGGATATGGAGAAGGACATTGGATTGCTGTTGGGAGAATTCCGTCAATTCCAAACCAATGGAATCCAACAAAATACCCAATACATTGTATAAGGGAATTTGGAATGCTCCCAAAGACAAGGATAAGAGCGACATCATCGCCAAGGCGAGTCCCATCGACCCTAGAACCAAGTTTTGGGTTTTGTTTTTACGGTATGTCAGTGTTTGTATCAAAACAAGTTAATTTCTAACAGCTTTTGCAAGTTCCAAAGCAGCTTTGCCTACCCTAGGGCCGAATCCCGAAAGGTATTGTCCATCCAATGAAATGATCTGATTCTCTCTGAAAGCGGTGGTATTTTCTATTCCCCTGATATTTTTGACTCCATCCATTCCACCTATCGATTGGATCCCTGAATCAAAAAATAGCAGGTAATCCGGATTCATGGAGACCAAAGCCTCCGGAGTCAAGGGGATAAAATCTTTGAACCCTTTACCTACATGTTCTATTCCTGCCATATTGAGCATGGATTCGGCAAAAGTTTCCTCCCCGGCAACAAAAATCATCTCCTGACCTCTTGCCATTACAAAAGCCATATTGGGTTTTGCGGGTTGGTCTTGTAGATAATTCCCCAATTCTTTCATATCAGACTCGATAGCAGCATTGATGGCTTTGCCTTTATCAGAAACTTCCAGGTAATCGGCTATTTCTGTTACAATTCTGTAGGTGCCGGCAATATCCTTTGGTTTTTCAAAAAACCTAATTTGAAGTCCCGCGGCTTCCAATTGCTTGACCACATCCTCAGACATATAACCCTCCTCAGCCAAGACCAAATCGGGACCTAAAGCAAGGATTCCTTCCGCTTTGATCTGATTGCGGTAACCTATTGAAGGCAAATCCTTCATTTTGGCAGGATAGGTAGAGGTAATGTCAGTCGCGATGATATCTTCTGCGAATCCCAGTTCGCTCACCACTTCTGTAATGGTACCTCCTGCTGTGATTATTTTGACTTTTTCTGTGGAAACTTCGGGGTTTTTAGAAGTACAACCGAAGACAATTATTCCAAGGAGGAATAGACTTACCTTTCTTATCATTATTTAGATTGATTTAAAATAACAGGACAAATATCATTCTATTTGGACTTAATCCAAATTAATTTTAATTGATATTTTCTATGAAAAACTGAAAACTATCATTCATTTACTGAATTTGGGTTTTAATAGACTTTGTCTATTAGGGTATTCATTGGTCAGGAATTCAATTGAAACAAATTATATTTTGTCTGACCTAAACTTGAATGGATAGCCGGGGCATTTCCTTTTAAAAACTAAAATGATCCTTTCAGTCAAATAGACAAAAAATGTATTTCATAGCTGAATAGTCCAAAAACAAAGTGGATTATATTTCCAAACATCCTTTGGTATTAAGCTTTTATAATTAATTTTGCATTCGAATTTTAAAGCATCAATCCTTTTTACATCAAAATAAAAAATGGCAAATATTGGTAAGATAACTCAGGTAATCGGCCCGGTGGTGGACGTCTCCTTCGCAGGAGGAAAATTACCAAAGATTCTGAACGCCCTTTCCATTACCAAAGAAGACGGTTTGGTAGTCGTATTGGAAGTTCAGCAGCACCTAGGTGAAGACAGAGTCAGAACCATTGCGATGGACGCGACTGAAGGTATGGTTAGAGGTCAGGAAGTTACCGATTTGGAAGGTCCTATTTCTGTTCCTACCGGTGAAGCGATCAAAGGCAGATTGTTCAATGTGATAGGACAGGCAATCGATGGTCTTCCTGAAGTGAAGTCAACCAAAAGAATGTCAATTCACCGTTCTGCACCAAGGTTTGAAGACCTTTCCACTGCGACTGAGATCCTTTACACAGGAATCAAAGTATTGGATTTGGTTTGCCCTTATGCAAAAGGTGGTAAAATCGGTCTTTTCGGTGGTGCCGGTGTAGGTAAAACCGTATTGATCCAAGAATTGATCAACAACATTGCAAAAGCATATTCTGGTCTTTCAGTATTTGCGGGTGTCGGAGAGAGAACACGTGAAGGAAATGACCTTTTGAGAGAAATGATCGAGTCAGGCATCGTAACCTATGGTGATGATTTCCTTCATTCATTGGAAACTGAAGGGGGATGGGATCTTTCCAAAGTAGACATGAAAAAATTGGAAGAATCCAAAGCTACTTTCGTTTTTGGTCAGATGAATGAGCCTCCCGGAGCCCGTGCGAGGGTTGCCTTGACAGGTTTGACATTGGCAGAATATTACAGAGATGGCGATGGCGAAGGAACGGGAAGAGATATACTTTTCTTCATTGACAATATCTTCAGATTTACACAAGCTGGTTCTGAAGTATCTGCCCTTTTGGGAAGGATGCCTTCAGCGGTAGGTTACCAACCGACATTGGCCACAGAAATGGGTCAGATGCAGGAGAGAATCACTTCTACAAAAAATGGTTCAATCACATCAGTACAGGCCGTTTACGTACCTGCCGATGACTTGACTGACCCTGCTCCGGCGACTACTTTCGCCCACTTGGATGCTACTACGGTACTTTCCCGTAAAATCGCCGAGTTGGGTATTTACCCTGCTGTGGATCCTTTGGATTCTACTTCCAGGATTTTGAATCCTTTGGTATTGGGTGATGAACATTATGGTTGCGCACAAAGAGTAAAAGAGATCCTTCAGAGATACAAAGAACTTCAGGATATCATTGCGATTTTGGGTATGGAAGAACTTTCTGACGAGGACAAATTGGTTGTACACAGAGCGAGAAGGGTTCAACGTTTCCTTTCCCAGCCTTTCTTCGTGGCAGAAGCATTTACAGGTTTGAAAGGTGTACTTGTTGACATCAAAGATACCATCAGAGGGTTTAACATGATCATCGATGGAGAATTGGATCATTTGCCGGAAGCTTCCTTCAACTTAGTAGGCTCAATCGAAGATGCGATTGCCAAAGGTGAGAAGATGCTTGCCGAAGTAATGTAATTTCATCCCGATATTCGGATACATTTAATGTGTTAACACAACATGATACAATTAACGATCATTACACCGGACCAAAAGGTATTTGAAGGGGAAGTTTCGGAGGCTACTTTTCCAGGAGCTAACGGATCCTTTCAGGTATTGAACAACCACGCGGCGATTGTTTCCGCATTGGGAAAAGGAACGGTCTCATATACAACAAAGGCAGGGAGAAAAAGCCATACCGTCGAAGGGGGTGTAGTGGAAGTCAAAGACAATAAAATTGTCCTCCTTGCTGAGAAAGTTATCGATTAATATTAACCTAAATAGAATCAAAACCCGACTGAAAAGCCGGGTTTTGTTTTTTTTAGCCAATTCTAAAAATCATTTGGAAATGGAAGTCAGAAGATGAATGGAAATATTTTGGTATTGGCAAATTATTATCCTACTTTTGCAACCCTGAAAGGAGGTGTATACATATGATCATTGTCAACGTAAAAGAGAACGAATCAATCGAGAAGGCGCTAAAGCGTTTCAAAAAGAAATTTGATAAAACAGGTGCCGTAAGAGAGCTCAGAGCGAGACAGCACTTTGTAAAGCCATCTGTAAAAAACAGAGAACAAGTTATCAAAGCAGCATACAAGCAAAAAATGCAAGAGGCAGAGATGAAGTAATTTTGACTTTTGAAATAAAATCAAAAAGCGCATCTACGAAAGTGGATGCGCTTTTTTTGTCCACCCATACAGCAAGTTTAAATATTCAGGAAACTCGATTCCATAAAATTTTTTAATCCTAAGGATCCTATATTGTTCAAAAATCCGGATACTATGATGCAGAATAGATTCCTTTCTTAGGAAATTTATACTAACTTCATTGCAACATCTTTCTCGCTTCAATGACCGATTCTTTTATCAATTACCTTGAATTCGAAAAAAGGGCAAGCCGACATACTGTCTTGGCCTACAGAAAGGACTTGGAGCAATTCACTGAATTTTGTTTACTCTCCTTCGAAAAAGAAGACATTAGCACCGCAGATCACCCGGAAATCCGTGCTTGGATCATCGATCTCGTCGATCAGGGACTGAGTTCAACATCAGTTAATAGAAAAATAGCCACCCTCCGTTCTTTTTACAAATTCCTGATGCGCTCGGGAGAAATCACCAAAGACCCGACTTACAAACTCCGCGCATTGAAGACGCCGAAGCGGCTGCCGGAATTTGTCCAGGAAGATGCCATTGATAAAGTCTTGGATGAATTGCAGTTTGAGCCTGATTTTGACGGACAGCGGGACAAGATCGTCATGGAATTTCTCTACCTGACAGGTGTCCGTCTCTCCGAATTATTGGAACTCAAGTGGAAGGATATCGATTTGGCAGGGGAAGCGGTGAAAGTTCTCGGAAAGCGGAAGAAAGAAAGAATAATCCCGATCACAGCAGGACTCAAAAAGAATATTGTTTCGTACAGAAAAGTATTTCAGGAAACGTTTTCAAATCTACAAGATAGTGACTATTTTATCGTTATAAACAACAAGGAACAAGCTTACCCGATGAAGATTTACCGCATTGTGAAAGAACATTTAGACCTTTTTGCTCAGACTACCAAAAGAAGCCCACATCTCTTGAGACACACATTTGCTACTCATTTACTCAACAAAGGCGCTGACCTCAATGCTGTCAAAGACCTTCTCGGGCATGCCAGCCTAGCCGCAACGCAGGTATACACACACAATTCCATGGAAAAACTCAAGGCTGTGTTTGAACAGGCACATCCGAAAGCTTAATATAAGTTTAACTTTAAACCATTTACGTTATGAAACTTCAAATGCATTCCATCCATTTCGATGCTGATCAAAAACTTATCGATTTCATTCAAAAAAAAGCCGATAAACTTGACACCTATTTTGATCGAATAATCGACGGTGAAGTTTTTATGAGACTCGATAAGCATGAAAAAAATGAAAATAAAATTGTTGAAATTAAATTGAATGTACCGGGCAAAACACTTTTTGCCAAAAATCAAAGTGATTCATTTGAAGCCGCTACAGATGAAGCCATTGAGGGACTTCGCCGGCAACTCAAAAAATTTAAGGAAAAAGTAGTCTTGGCAAACCAATGAATATTAAATCCCCGCCGAAAGCGGGGATTTCCATTGTAAATAATATTTTATGTATATCCGCCTTCTTACCGGTATAGGGTTACTTACAGAATGGTCTTGTCCACGATAATGATCGGGATCGACAACCAGAATTTATTGATATTGAGATCTCGCGATATCCGTTCACCGAGGCAAAGGTGGAGAAAAATGATATTTGGCTACCGGCATAAAAGCGGATAATCATATAATATTTTTTTATGTAAGCTTTATCCCCACAAACCACAATAAAACTCGGATTGAAGTTCCATTTTAGTAGCCAAATGCTGTCGACCGTGGGCAAGCCCGCATCCGATAAAAGTCCTGCCTAGCCCAACCTGCAACATTGGGGATTCTTATAATATCTTTTGATTGTTGATAACTCCACAATTACACGAATTGCATTTTTTTGACCCCAATAAAAGTCAAGCAAACAGCCAATTGAATCCAACTCCTGCTAAAATCCCCACAGCAATAATCAGAGGTGAAGAAAGCTTTGTAAAATTCAATAACAGGTAAGTTCCCAAAATCGCTGCTATATTAAAAAAATCAGGTTCCAAAGGCTCAAAAAGCAAGTAAGCTGCAGCGATCAACATCCCGCAACTGACTGCATTTATACCTTCCAATGCTGCCCGGACGGGACGGAATTTTTTCAATTTATCCCAAAATTTGATGACAAAGAATATCAGGAAAGTTCCGGGAAGAAAGATGCCCGCCGAAGCTATAAATCCACCTGTCAATAAACCCAATACACCCTGGTCGCGCATTGACAATGCTCCTACATAAGCACTGATGCTAAAGGTCGGACCGGGAATCCCCTGGGATATGGCATATCCTGTCAAAAATTCCTGTGATGTAAGAAATTTCTTAAACTCAACAAACTCAGTGAAAAGGTAAGGTACCAATACCTGTCCTCCCCCGAATATCAGACTACCGTTTCGGTAAAAATTTTCAAATAGAAGCACTGCCTGATTTTTGGTCAGAGCACCCAAAATAGCTGCAAATATCAAAATCCCTCCCCATAGGTAAAAATTTGCCCAAGTAATTACAAGCTTTTTGTCACCCTCTTCTTTGGGTTCATTTCTGTACTTCAAGGAAGTGGTCACACCGCCAACAAGAAGTAAGAGAGGGAAAATAAAGGGAGAATTGTAGAAAAAGGAAATAAAAGTAGAGAACATCATCAGGACAGATGCTTCTGTGGTTTTGACCATTTTGAAAATGGTCTTTTGGGCGGCATAGATGATAAAACCTATTGCCATAGGCTGAATAAATTTAGCGAAACTCAAAGCTCCAGGGGTATTTTCCTGCAGAAAATCAATTAAAAAAGCTGCAGTAATCATCAATAGCGTAGCAGGCAATACCCATACAAAAAGCGAAAGGTAGGCGAGATTTGGCCCGCCTACCCTGTATCCGATGGCAGAAATCGTCTGTGTCGAAGTAGGTCCTGGAAGGATCTGACAGAGTGCATTCAACTCCCAAAGTTCCTGTTCTTTGATATATCCCCTCCTTGTCACCATCGTATCCAAGACCATGGCAAGAAAAACCTGTGGACCTCCAAATGCAGTCAGAGATAGTAATAAAACATCTTTGAGATAGAGATAATACCTGACCTTCCTGACTGACACGGCTTATTTCTTTAAACCCAATTCCCGGAGCCTTTCATCTAAAAACTCTCCGGCAGTCGCATCTTCAAATTGCTTGGGATGCTCGGAATCCACACAGCTGTCGAGACAAGTCAGGTCCATTTCAGACCTTGGGTGCATGAAGAACGGAATAGAATACCTGCTGGTATGCATCATTTCTCGAGGTGGGTTTACTACCCTATGTATGGTAGACTTCAGTTTTTTATTGGTCAACCTTTCGAGCATATCACCTACATTGACCACCAACTGGTCAGGTAGTGCAGTGATAGGAATCCATTTCCCGTCTTTTCTCAACACCTGCAGTCCATCTGTGCTTGCCCCCATTAGGAGGGTAATAAGGTTGATATCTCCATGTTCGGCAGCACGGACTGCATCTGCAGGGACAGCGTCCGGGTTTTCGATAGGGAAATAATGGATTTGCCTCAAAATGGAATTTCCATAAGCCACTTTATCTTCAAAGTAATTTTCATCCAATTCCAGATAAAGGGCTATTGCTTTGAGCATGTTTTTTCCCGCTGCTTCCAATGTTCTATACGCTTCATTGGCGATTTCTTTAAATTCGGGGACTTCCGATGGCCAGATATTTCCGGGATATTCTTTTTTGGTTTCGTCGCTGTCAGGGATAGCATCCAGCTCTTGACCCACATGGTAAAATTCCTTTAAATCACCGGTATTCCTCCCCTTGGCATGTTCTTTTCCTTTACCGGTATATCCTCTTTGAAAGCCGATTTCAGGTTTCTCGTATTTTGACTTCACCTCGTCAGGCAATAAAAAAAACTTCTTGATCACAGCATAAAGCTTGTCCTGTAGTTCTTTATTGAGTCCATGGTTTTTGATGGCCACAAATCCGATGTTGTTGTAAGCTTCTCCCAACTTTTGGACAAATGCCTGCTTTTGGTCAGGGTTGCCCGAAGTGAAATCCGCAAGATCCAAAGAAGGGATTTCATTAAATAATATATCTTTCATCAGCGAAACTTTGATTTTTATTATTCAGCAATATATCCCAAATTTAGATAATTTCGCTTTCAGACCTTCATCACTATGAAAAAAACGACCCTCTATTTTTGTTTGCCAATACTGCTTTTGGTTTTTGATTCTTGTGGCTTAAAAGAAAAGCGGGAAGAAAAAATCTTTGAATTGGTAGGTGCAGACAGTCTAGAAATGGAAAAAAAAGAGGTCAGCTTCTATTTTTATGAAGAAGAAAAAGAGTATCCGGACGCGATCATAGAAATGTTTGCCCCACTCAGCAATCAGAAATTCAGTTCCGGTAGAATACCCTTTGAATTTAATATCAAAAATTATCCATTCGGCGAAAATCTGGATGGATTTAAATTGAATACAATCTTGAATTCCGGGGATCCTGTAGGACATAATTCTCCGATCTTTCAACAGGAATTGAACGAAGGTACCTACAGGATAGTGGCTTATCTGGTAGACAGTCAGGGTTTGGCACTCAAAGAATTTGGCAATTATGTCGATAGGGATTTTATGGTGGGAAATACAAGGCCATTTCCATACTCGGCCGAACCCTATCTCGCCCTCAACTTACCAGCCAACGGACAAACTTATTTGGAAGGGGAAGAAGTTACCATAGATTTTTTGGTCATTGGTGGAGATATGCTTCTAGACAATCTAAAAGTGGAAATTAAGGTAGGTGATTTTCATTATGAAATTACCGAAATCAACCCTGTCAGGATTTTAAATCTCCCAAAAGGTGAACATTTGGTACAATTGAACCTTTCATATCAGGACGGCAAAGAGTTGGATGGTCCTTTTTCAAGTGTCCAAAAGACCATAATAGTCCAATAACAGTCAGGAGATAGTCAGGGTTTCCCGATTGGATTTGGGGAACATCCTTATCTTTGTATAAGCAACAGAACATTATTATACGCCATGCTACTTGTAAATACAATCAGGGATAACTTTGAGAATACTTTGGCGGGATTACAAAAGCGTAATTTCCCAAATGCCCAAGACACTTTAGTTCAGGTTTTGGACCTGGACAACAAAAGAAAAGAAACCCAATCCCAAAGGGATGCCCTGCAGGCCGAATCCAACAATTACTCCAAAGAGATTGGTCTTTTGATGAGGGAGGGAAAAAAAGAAGAAGCGGAAAAAATCAAAACTTTTACCTCCGAGATCAAAGAAAAAATAAAATCCCTAGAGGACATATTCACGCAAACAGAGGAAGATCTCAAGCAGATTTTATACACCATTCCCAATATTCCACACTTTTCAGTACCAAAAGGAAAGTCAGCCGAGGACAATGAAATCATCCTGACGCAGGGAGAAATTCCTGCTTTGCCCGAAAGCAAACAACCTCATTGGGAACTGATCAAAAAATATGATATCATAGATTTTGAGCTTGGAACCAAAATAGCCGGTGCGGGATTTCCTGTGTATAAAGGTAAAGGAGCAAGATTGCAGCGGGCGCTTATCAATTTCTTTTTGGATGAAGCCCTGAAAGCAGGTTATTTGGAAATACAGCCACCTATTTTAGTTAATGAAGATTCCGGTTACGGCACAGGGCAATTACCGGATAAAGAAGGTCAAATGTATGAGGCTACAGCGGATAAGCTTTTCCTGATTCCCACCGCAGAAGTTCCGATTACCAACATATATAGAGATGTAATTTTAAATGAATCGGATTTCCCCATCAAAAATGTGGGCTATACCCCTTGCTTCAGAAGAGAAGCCGGGAGTTGGGGGGCACATGTAAGAGGATTGAACAGACTGCATCAGTTTGACAAAGTGGAGATAGTCCACCTATCCCATCCTGAGCATTCTTACCAAGCTTTGGAGGAAATGAGCCTTTATGTACAGGGATTGTTACAAAAGCTCGAGTTGCCGTACCGGGTTTTGAGACTTTGCGGCGGTGATATGGGATTCACTTCTGCGCTTACCTATGACATGGAAGTATTCTCCGCCGCGCAGGAAAGGTGGCTGGAAGTAAGTTCTGTGAGCAATTTTGAATCATTTCAGGCCAACAGGCTTAAGCTCCGCTTTAAAGGTGAGGATAAAAAAACCACTTTGGCCCATACGCTCAACGGCAGTGCTTTGGCATTACCGAGAATTGTAGCCTCCATATTGGAAAATAACCAAACCGAAACCGGCATCAAAATGCCAAAAGTTTTGGTGCCATATCTCGGATTTGATACCATAGGAGTCTGATATCTTTAATTTAAATCCTCCAAAACCTAGAATAACTTTTCCAAAACCTAGAACACCTTTTCCAAAGTTTTAAACTTTGGAAAAGATTTAAAATTTGAAAAAGATTTAAAATTTGGAAAAGATTTTACCCTCAAAATCCCATTCCGATGAAGTATCTTTTTGCTACATGCCTATTTCTGTTTTCTCTTCAGGCTTTTTGCCAATCAGAAGAGTTGGAAAAGGAGGCAATTGCAGTCACCGTGCAACTGTATTTTGATGGAATGGTCCAAAGGGACAAGGGGAAACTTGAAGAAGCCTTTATCCCTGAAGCAAGGTTGATAGGTTACCGTGGGGAGAATTTTACGGTTACCACTTTCGAGGATTGGGCAATGGGAACGGCAAAGGGAGAAAAAAGGGATCCTTCAAAGTATAAAAACATGCTATTGGAGATTGAAGTGAAGGGAAATACTGCTTTGGCCAAAACCGAACTTTTATGGCCGGGGATCTACTATTTCGATTTCCTGACATTGGTCAAAAAGGATGGCCAATGGAAAATCGTCCATAAGACTTGGTATGAAGAGAAGAGGTAATTTGGGATATTGATTGATACTGGATATTGATTGATATTGGATATTAATGGATATTATTCAGGACGCTGGTTTTAGATGAACATGATTGTCAATTAAAAAATTTCAACATCAGCTTAAGCTACTCCAACAAAAAAGCCTCTAAAAGTGGATGACTTTTAGAGGCTTTGTTTCAAATAGGTTTCTGATTATTTCTTGAGGACTTTGATATGTTCAATTTTTTGACCCCACTTCACTTCTATCACAAAAACTCCAGTAGGAATATTCCCCACCAATTGAGCGATCACTTCATTCATTTGATTTTCTGAGTTTACAGTAAACTCCTTTGAAATGGATGTAGGATGAATTATTCTGAAAGTGATTACTTCCTGATTGTATTGTGACCTGTCAAGCAAGTTGACACGCAACTGCCCTCCACTTGTGGGATTAGGATATGCCCTCCACACGCCTTGTGTAAATTGAACTCCCGAAACCCTTACCGAAAGCACTTTGCTGAGGCTTGAGGTTCCATCAAAATCAACCTGATTCAGACGGTAATAAATGATTCCCCCTGAAATACTAGGACTCACATCCTCAAACTTATAAGCTACAGGAGCATCAGACCAACCCATTCCATCGACATTTCCTATGACTTCCCAGGTTTTCAATCCGTCTGTTGACCTTTGGACTTCAAAATGGGAATTCTCCCTTTCCATAGATGTCGTCCATGTCAATTCCGCTTTCCTCTCTTCAGCTATGAATTCCACTTCAAGTGAAGCATATTCTACAGGTAAAATATTTGCATTGGCATAACCAATAAATACAATTCCCTTGGAACCGTTGCCTCCTCCTCTGTTGACATTCCCACCTCCACCGCCTCCTGCACCTGGTGTGTTTCCGTTTAGGCCAGTTTGATTTCCATTTCCTCCACTTCCACCAGTACTGAAGAAGCGGTTAAATGAATCAAAACTGGAGAATTGTAAACCTGCACCACCATTTCTTCCCTGAGCATTACCTCCGGCTCCTCCACCCCCTGCTCCTCCACTACCAGTGATTCCACCATTTCCTGCACCATTACTTCCCGTTCCTCGATTACTGCCATCTTTACTTCCGCCTCCCGATCCACCTCTTAATAGCTCAGATCTAAACCCGACTGTCGTAGAATTCAAAACGGAAGGTCTTCCATTTAAACCACGCCCATCATTATCCGAACCACCACCACCACCTCCGCCAGCAATGATTCTATACAATCCTCCTGGATCAAAAGCACTGTCTTCACCATTTCCACCCCAATTGTTATCATTTACTGCACCAAGTCCCCCATTCCCAATCAAAACTTCAAAATTGGTTCCGGCAGGCAATCCTGTCACTATTCTGTCTTCGATGTTGACTCTAGCGTGCACAATACCGCCGCCGCCGCCACCGCCGCCATTGCGAAAACCTCCACCTCCACCACCACCAATCACCAATACTTCAAAATCCAAAAGACCTTCAGGAGCTTCCCAAGTACAATCATCGTTAAACCGAATGATAGTCACTCCCGATAAGGCTCCATTGTCCAATACAGTATAGCATGGGCAAGAATAGGAAATTATTATTTGACCGTTACCGCCAGAGCCGCCAAATCTGGTAGGATTACCAGAACCTGATCTTCTGGCTCCGCCTCCACCACCACCAGGACTTACACCAGGTTCTCCATCTGCATTGCCACCATTACCACCGTTACCACCATTACCACCACCTAAAGGAGCTATACCACCTGTTATTGTACTCGTTCCTGGATTCCCATCTGAGCCTGAACCTGCAGATGAACCGCCACCACCTGTATTATTACCTGTATTTCCAGCCTGCGCACCTGCTCCTCCACTATATTTAACATCTCCAACTCCCGCTGAAGCTTGACCTCCGACAGCACCTGTTGTAGTATTGATAACTGCTGATGCACCGCCTTTTGCCATTAGCAAAGCAGGAGAACCAAACCAAGTATCCCCGCCGGAAACAATGTCAGTACTTGTTGAGCTTGTACTAGATCCCTCCCCAACACTATAATCAAACATTTGTCCGGGTGTTACAGAAATAATACTCCTAGAATAGGCTCCTCCACCTCCGCCCCCACCCCTGCCAGTGGTACCTGTTGATCCACCCATACCTCCTGCACCCCAAACCTCTACAGTAATGGAAGTAACACCAACCGGAACCCTGAATTCGCCACTAGCAGTGATAACCTCCTGACATTGCGCAGAAGCTTCTTCCACAAAAAAGAAAGAATTAACCAAAATAAAAACCGGTACAAGAATAGAAGAAAATATGTAAGACTTATTCATTATATGGGTGATTGAGACTTGAAAAAAGAAATACAGATTTATTTTCCTGTATTTCAAATACAAATTAACGTATTTTAAATTAAATAAAAAAGAAGCCAAAGAAGGGTCAAATCTTTAATAATTATTTATGTTATTATTTTTTATTCTTTTTATTATATTTTATAATAAATTATATTTTTTAACCCATATTTAATCTATTTTATTCATATAAAGAACTTATCATAGTTAATATAAAATAAACTAATGGATATTATTTGATAATTAAATGACTGATATAGATTGAAAAATGGCATTTGTTACCAAAAAAAGCAGTGGCGGGCATGTATGCATCTCTGTATGGGAAGGAGTACTATTTAAAAAATAAAGCAAATACATTATCTAATGTGTTATTCTGCTGTTTTTCAGCAACTTAATTCCAAATAATCCAAAAAATAATGTTCCTTTTGGTCCTTACTTTTGAATAAAAAAGTTATTCTATCTTTGTTTTAGCACTTTGATATGTTCCAATTTTTGCCCCCATTGGAGTTCTACTACAAAAACCCCACTTGGCATTGAAGGTATAATTTGGCGTAAGTATTCATTCAATTCATTTTCAGAATCAACAGTAAGGGATTTGCTTACATGATTTGGCTGAATTATTCGGAAGGAAATTTTTTCCTGATTGTACTGTGACCGGTCAAGTAAACTTATCCGCAATTGATGCCCCTCAGTCGGATTAGGGTATGCCCTCCATACGCCTTGGGTAAATTGTACCCCGGGAATTTTCAAAGACAATACTTTGCTCAATATGAATTCCCCATTGATATCTACCTGCTTCAACCTGTAATAAATATTGCCCCCTGCCAAAGGCAGTCTGGAATCAAAATACTCATATTCAGTGATGTTGTCTTTCCAACCCATACCGGAAACCTCACCGATCTTTTCAAAATGATCTATGGTGCCTATGGCCCTTTCAATCTCAAATCGGCTATTTTCCCACTCTTTGCTTGTCGCCCAGGTAAGGGAGGTAGAGTTGGAGGCTTTTGAATATGAGGATTCGATATATAAGTAGTCGACGGGTAGAACACGGCAGGAATTGATAAATTCCGAGCTGCCCGTACCTTCCTTGACAGCATTTTTAGGCGTTTTAATTATTCCACAAAAGTAAACCTTCGCATTATCTGATGCAATTATTTTTGCCGATCCTGAGTTATCAATATTTCCTCCAACATCGATCTCACTATCCCCATTGAAAGTTATGTCAGATGTTACTCCAAGAATAATATCCTCTTCCACAATTATCCTAGCACTTCTATAAGAATTCAATTGATGATTGCTTCCTCCCTTTATTTCCACCTCTAATGTTCTGAAGAAGCCATATACATCAATCCTAGAACTATTACCGTTATACTTGGTCGGTCCATCGCTAATCAAGGAACCCCCATCTTCAACCAAAATAACTGCCCTGCCTCTTAGGTCAATACTATTTACTACCACGCTTGAGGATCCATCCCCATCAATAACTAACAACGTAGAATCTGATGATGAGCCTTGAGAAACAATAAGCTCGTTAGTAATTCTAAAAAAACTGCTTTCTACCAAATCGAATAAAACCTCGCTGTCTGAACTTATTGAGGCATCTCCTATAATTTCAAAGTTTGCCCCATTTTCTACCCTTACACTTTGCAGAGAACCCCCAAAACTAATTGGGATTCCTGATATCGAAACATCTCCCCTAATAATAATATCCACAGGGCATGTCGTGGTCGGATTAGTTGAAGGTGGTGAAGTTTGATTCGTAAAACCTCCCAAGACACTACAAGAATTTAAAACATCCCAACAATCACCGTCAGCCCATGTCCCATCACATCCAGCCCTGGATGTATCAAACACAAAAGTTTGTCCATACCCTTCCCATGAAGCAAAAAAAAGTATTGAAAACATCAAAAGCACTTTAAAAAGTCTAAACATTATTTTTTTAGTTAAATAATTATTCAAAACTCTTTAAATGTAGTATTTTGATTTTTATAATCAAACAAATGCTTTTAATTTTCTTTTTTATTCATTTTATTTCTAAATAATTTCAAGCACTTTATTTATATTTAATTTATTAGTCTTAAAAATATTCGGATTTATCCTTTCTTCAATACTTTGATATGTTCTACTTTGTCTCCCCAAGAAACCTCTATCACAAATAATCCGGACGGAATGCCGGGAAGCAATCGACTCAAGTACTCGTTTAGCGAATATTCTGAATCAACGGCTACAGCTTCGGAGGTATAACTTGGGTGAATGATTCTAAAAGTGATTGTTTCCCTTTTATATTGTGCCCCATCCAAAAGATTGATCTTCAACTGATCACCCATAGTAGGATTGGGATAGGCTCTCCAAACTCCCTTTGAATATTGGATATTGGACACTTTTACAGAAAGTACTTTGCTATAAGTATGTTTCCCATCAAAGTCTACCTGCTTCAACCTGTAGAAAATGTTTCCACCTGTCAAAGGGAGGTTGTTGTCCACATAAGCATATTCTGTAATGGATTCTTTCGAACCCATTCCCCGAATTTCTCCCACTTTTTGAAATTCCTTGATACCATCTACAGACCTTTCGATTTCAAAATGACTGTTATTTACTTCCTTGGCTGTTGCCCAATAGAGATTTGTATTCCTTTCAAACGAGGAGATTTTTGCTTCACAATATAACATCTCAACCGGAAGTACTCTACAGCTTACATAAAACCCTCCATTAGGACAATTATTTGGATCTGAACATTCATTGAGGCCATCTTTATCAACAGTGGGAGGAGCAGGACTAGTTTGGGTATTTTCACCACAAACGACAACCTTTGCATTATCTTTAATAATCAACCTATCATCGGCCCCATTAAGAATCACATCACCATCAATGTACACATCACTGTCTCCACCGAAAGTAATTCTACCACTCCCATCAACCCTTACATTTCCGTCCACCACAACCTCAGCGCTTCCAAAAGTATTTAATTGCTTTCCGCTTCCTCCACTGACCTTTATAGATTCTGTTCTAAAAAAGCCCCAGACATTGATTTCGGAATCATTTCCTGCATAGTTGGTTTCACCGTAAGAAATCACTCCTCCCCCGAGACGAATATTTAAAAACGCTTTTTGGGCCAATTCAATAAGTCCCACTTCCATGCTGAATGAATCATCGCCTGTAACTTCAGTTTGGGTATTTCCTTTCAAATCTAACCTTCCTGTAACATTAAAAACACCATTATTCTTTAAATCAATATTCAGCAAGGTTTTTGTACCGTTGTTTGCACCTGCATTCACAATTAAAGACCCTGCAATATTCAATTCCCCACCATCAATTTTAATATTTGCTGTTGTTTGACTTGTTTGAGTAATGTTTCCAGTAATATTGAGGATACCATTAGGACCTATTTCCAATGTATGGAAGTTGTTTAGGTTTAAAGAAGGAACCGTAATGACAGAATTAATTACAATAATTATAGGACAAGCTAAAGTGCCAGCTGTTGAAGGAGGAAAATTTGAAGCATTACAATTATTCCCTGTCTTAACCCAACAATTGGATGAAGTAAATGGATTGCCTGAACTAGGGGTACAGGCTTGCGAGGTATATGTGACCTGAGCTTGGGTGCTTTGCGCAAAGGCAAAGAACAAAAAGGCGGACAAAAAGACGTAAAAAACTTTCATATAATTGAGACACATATATAATTGTATTACAAATATACATTTTTGTATTTCATATAAAAAAATAAAAAATAAAAAAAGTGACTTTTATTTACTTTTTTGTACTTAAAATTCAAAAAATCACTGAAAAACAGGTAGATGTTGAAAAAACTACGTTTTAAAGAGATGATTTAGGGATCATAATTGTCTTTTTCAAGCTAATTTTCTAAGTCCAGGTTTTGGGTTTTGATGCAGCTTTTGCCAGCCTGAATGAGGTGAAATTTTCCAATAGATAAAGAATAATATGTATGTACGCAATGATCCAAGTAGGTATGCAATCTTTTCAAATTCTTGGCTTCGGACTTAAATACACGGAACATCCCTGCCCGGCGACAGGCGGGGGTCTTCCGACTTCGTCCCGCTATCGGGATCCGTCCCGACTGAAGAAGAATATAGGGTTACTGGCAAAGAAACGTATATCCATGAAAAATAAAATTGATTATTGGACATTGAGTTATATCCGTATAATTGGACTTTGATGCGGGACCGACGAAAGGAAAAAAATGATTTGCAGCCGTCTTACTGCAGGTAGCAAAAAAATAATGGCAGGGGAGCAATTAGGTTTCAGTGGCCTGTCTTCAGTGGAAGAGTATCCTATAAAGTATCCCCAAAACCGAATACAATTATGGGGGTATTGATTTATTACTTGGCGATTTTGAGGTATTCAGTTTTTTTCCCCGTTGAAATTTTTAAGATATATACTCCGGGTTTAGAATTTTGAATTTCTTCTGACAGCAAATCAGAAATTAAATTTATATCACCTGCAAAGGTGACAAAACTACTTCCAGAAAAATTCATCAACGTGATAAAAACTTCCTCATCTTGATTAAAAGTTGGATCCAAGCTTTCCAGAGTAAGTCTTTCTCCTTTCACAGGGTTTGGATAAACGCTCCAAGAAACGCCTGATTTAGTATAGGCTGGAATATTTTTGACAGAAATAATTTTGCTGTAGGAAAAGGAACCATTGAAATCTATCTGTCTCAATCGATAATAGACCAATGCTCCCGATTTGGGGATATTGATATCTAAGAATTCATAATCCTTTGGAGTATCCGACCACCCAATGCCCTCTACTTGTCCTATACTTTGCCAGTTATGGGCATTGCCTGTGGACCTTTCTATTTCAAAATGAGAATTATTCCACTCTTTTGATGTGGCCCAATTCAAGGAAATTTCACGGTTTGAATTAATTAAACCGGCCTTGAAATAAAGTATATCCACAGGCAAGATTCTAAAGGATTGTTTAACAATAATGATGCCGTCAGCACCGTTTCCTCCAGAGCCACTACTTGTAGCACCTCCTCCAGAGCCAGTATTGGCTAGTCCATTTCTGGAAGCCCCAGAAGCATTTGCACTTCCCCCTACTCCAGACGAACCGCCAATCCCTTGAGAAACACCGGGACCGGAGGCAGTTCCTCCTCCTCCCGCTGCATAAATCGCGGTTGACCCTGAAATATCAAAAGATCTTCCATTACCACCTCTAGCACCCGCTTGGGAAGATCCATCAGGGCCTAATCCTCCATTTGCATCTGCGCCACCTCCACCTCCGCCAAATCGCCTTCCTCCTCCTTGAGGAGTATTATTGCCCCGTCCACCATCATTCCCCTGAGTACCTGATCCGGCAGTGCCATTTGGATTTCCAGCAACAAAGGCACCTCCTCCTCCGGAACCTCCTGCATTACCATTTCTACCACCTGCACTAGAGGATCCCCCACCACCTCCACCAATAGCAACATTGGAGACAAATCCTGAATTTCCTCCATTTGCACCAGGGGATGACGCAGAGGTTGATCCCAAACCACCTGACCCAACTATTACGGGGATGGTGAATCCCGGACTCAATGTGAATGTTGAAAAATACAACAATCCACCGGCTCCGCCGCCACCAGCACTTGCGCCTCTGCCACCGCCTCCACCACCTCCTACTATCAAAACCTCCGCATCAAGTAATGTTTCGCCGGGAATAGAAGAATCCGGGATAGTCCAATCTGTGCTGCATCTAAAAATGTAAATTCTTTCCAGTAAATCTTCACCTCCAGATTGATATGGAATTTCTATCAATTCCAAACATCCCGGATTTCCACCTATGTAAACTTCATCATTAATGCAGGACCCGCCTGATTGGAATTTATTTATAAAAAGTACGCCATTTGTTCCATTGAGACAGCCAGCACCTGAAAAAGCAGCACCAACAGATAAGTAATTTGGCTGGTCAGCGTTTGCTGCAGAAATATTGGAACCGCCGTTCATAGTTAGATTTCCATTAATGGAAAGTTCTCCGCTGATATTAATAGTACCATTGTTGATGGCGTTTCCACCAACAGAACCACTAGCAATATTCAAAACACTACCCCCATTATTGGTAAGATTACCGCCAATACTGATAATTCCCAAAGCTGAATTGATCTGACTGTTATTGGTTAATGAACCCGTAATAGTCAAACCCCCGGAATTATTCAGTTGAGAACCACTGTTGGTAGCCACGTTACCTGAAATGGAAATATTCCCATCATTATTTAAAACACCATTGATATTTACCCCGGCAGAAACTGAAAGTGTCGCATTAGAAAGATTGGAAAAAATAGAACCACTGTTAGAGGTCAATCCTGAAAGGTTCAAAATACCGAAATTGACAACCGTACTCCCACTATTCATGGTTAGTGACCCGGTATGGATACCTGTATTATTGTAGGTAGCATTGGTGGAATTAAGTGTTATGGCCCCCGAAATTGAACCTGAGTTATTGATGCTTGCACCGTTGTTTGATGTGATATTACCTACTTGACCTCCAAAGACATTTAAAACGCTACCAGTTCCAAGAGTGAAGGCAGATGAGTTAATCCCATAAATATCAATGGTTATTGGATTACCGATATTTTGTAGCGCACCTGACATGGTGATACCATTTGAGATACAAACAGTCAGTCCTGTCCGATTATTGAGATTCAAAGGAGCCGATCTGTTGACATTGATACAGATTACGTCATTGTTTGATATTGCAGGATTTCCGGTAGCGCCTACGATTACTGTACAACCTGTACATTGAGCAAAAACAATGTTTTGAATTGTGGAAATTGCGAATACTAAAAAAAAAATGAAAATACTGGTTGGCTTAAAATTCATAATATATATCAATATTTATTATTTATATTTTCATGTAAATAATAAAAATGAAGGATGACCATCTGTTTTACCTGCAGGATGAATCAAGGATATACAGAGGTAATTGCTTAAATCAGACAGAATATGTTCAAAAATAACAATAGCATTCTGATAAACCTATAGTGTATGACTTTTAACCACGTATTGCTTAACAATTGAAAGAAAAAACATTTATGTTCTTTTATTTATGTTCTTTTATTTGAGTTCTTTCATGATACCAATGATTTTAAACTAAAAATTAATCTTACCTAAGAATTAAAGCTTATTTCAACTTATTTTCGGTATCGACAAAGTCACCTTTGATCGTAACATTTTGTCCTTTTTGTACTCTGCCAAAAACCGTGACATTATTACCTTCACCTACAAACTCTATTGTAGCACCGGAGTTGAGGTTTAGGTCCCCATAAATAACGACAGAGCCTGAGATTTTAAGAGTAGCATTGCTATTCACAGTCAACTTGTTGTTTCGGTTCCATTGTCCAAAGACAAAAGAGCCATTCATCATAAACAATCCTCCCGTATTGATGTTAAGGCTACTTTCAATAGCAAGTGAGCCACAATAGGTGAGTTCTCCTCCTATGTTGACGTTTTTAAGGGAATTTGCTCCGGAAAACCGGAATTTTTCATTGGAATTCACATTCAAATTAGAGCTCCCTGAATAAGGTGAAAGACTACCGCAGTCAATCCCGGGATTTAATGGAAGTTCATCTTTTTCAGCAAGGCTTAGTATTTGTAGTCCCTGACGACCCGAAGCAACAAATATGTACCCCTTGTGTGCCTTTATGAAATTTGAAGACCCACTTATTCCCAATATTCCAATTTCCTCCAATACATCATTTTCAACTAATTGTGATACAGATATCCCTGCACCACCATTGGCCATGTATACTTTTCCATCATCAAAAGAAACTGCATTCGTTACAATGTCTTCCTCCTCTACTCCTTCAGGTTTTAGTGGGATAGGTAGTCTTTGCAGATTCGAACCCAAGGCTATTGAATACACCCCAACCCCTCTTGTACCTTCAGAGGCAAACAATAATCCAGGCCCCATGTCCAAAGTTCTTTTGGACTCTGCAATGTCTTTTTCAAGGCTGATAGAAGAAATCACCTTCAAAGTGGAAGGCTCTAAAATCTTGATACCATCTGTACCGCTCAAAACCCCAAGAACACCGTTCCCATATTTGACAGACCTGAGGTCGGAAAGAGGAAATTCATTTTTCATTTGACCCTTTGAGTCAAACAGTCCTACCAAACCATTGCTTCCACTAGCTACAGCAATATCTTTTTCAGTGGTGGATACGTCTACTGCGGCCCAACCCTCTATGTTAAATTTGGAAAACTCAGAAGTAAAAGATCCATTACTAGCATTGACAATTACAAGTTGGGCGGGTGTTTTGATCCCGTCTTCTTTATCAATATCAAACGCTGCTGCTGCATAAATCCTTCCTTGCTTATAAGTGATTGAATTTATATCCGCATTTTTGAATATAGCTTGGCTTGTGATTTTAGGATAAAGCGGATCTGAGATATCGAATATTTCGATGGCACCAAGAAATTCTGCTCCCTCAGTGTTATAACTTACATATGCGTAATTTTCAGAAATATCTACATGAGTAGCTTTTAGTATTTTACCCTCATATTTGGGAGGATCGACCTGCGAAACCATCATCAAGGGTACTTTACCGGCAGGTTCTTCATCCTCCTTCAAACGCCCATTAATAACATCTGAGGAAATAATCCCAACGACTCCCGCTCCTTCAAGAGAAAATCTGGTATTTAAAGATTCGGTATCCGAATTGACCAATACGGTAGGGTCAGCAAGAGGCCCGTCTGCGTCAGGTTGACAGGAAAACGTGCCCAAAATCAAAAATGCAAAAGACAAAAATTTACGCATGATTTTAAATTTAAATAAATTAAGAATAAACAGTTAGATTAAAATTTGTTGGTCAATAGCCCAGAAATATTTGAAACTTCATTTCATCAATCCCTTTTAATCAGTTTTTTGACCAAGGTTTTTTCTTCATTAAATACGTAGACCAGATATAGTCCGGCACTGATCTCCTTCATGTCAAAAACCAATTTATCTTCAGTCAACATTTTGGCCTGAAGAGGTATTTTGGCCCCTTGACTATCGACAAGTACTACTTCAAGTTTATCCACATCCTTAGTTTGAATAAATAATTCGTCAGAAACGGGATTAGGATACAAGTGAATTTCCCAATCAGGGATAAAATCGACTCTTATAACACTGGTATAGTCTTCTTTGCCATTAAAATCGATTTGCTTCAGCCTGTAGTAGTTTGGACCTACCATGGGACTGGCATCCCATCCAAGATAATATACAGGCTTTTCGCTGTTTCCTTCCCCTTCAGTTTCAGAAATGTCCGTCCAGGACTTTCCATTCTTAGACCTTTGAATGACAAATTTTTCATTGTCTTTTTCTTGTGCAGTGCCCCACTCCAACCTGATACGGTTTTCAATGGCCTTGCCCCGGAAATACAGCCATTGAACAGGCAATATTCTAAAGGACCCCTGAACTTCTGTATTGTATGAGCCTGCCCAGGTATTGATAGTGATATTGTTGCTAAACCCATTGTCACCTGATGCCCACCAAATATGATCCGGACCTAAAACTCCGGTAGTATTTACCATCAAAGATTGTGGGCTATCACTTGGCGTCAATCCGGTTCGGGGAATCAAAGAATCATCCCAAAATATGCTGTTGTTCACTACCGACCCGGGCCTGATATTGGTGACTTTCATGCCAAGGCTTTGCTCTAGGTCAAAAATTGGAAAGTGGACAGGAAAGAAAACAACCGTAGCCACAACCTCTACATCACTGTCAGGAGGAACCACATTGCCATCCGCATCCTCTCCATTCCAGTATATTTGATAGGTGCCGGGCGAGTCATATTTTTCAGAAATAACAATGTCTATTCCTTCATCATAGGTTAGGTTTCCGTTTAGGTCTATCAAAACATCGACTACTGCAGGCAAGCTGATAGTCAAGTTCACTGTAGCCTCACCTCCGACTTCGGGTGCAGGCTTGGGTTCATATTCTATCAAAAGACTGGCAGAAGGCGGTGCTGTAGATTTCCAAATAGATGGATCGGGATCCGAAATAAACAATGGGTATTGGAAATTAGAGGAAACCCCAGGTCTGGATCTCCTGTTTTCCTCAAAAGACAAATCATTTCTTGGCCCATCTTTATTGGCAAAAAAATTGGTCCAACCACCACTAGATCCTCCAAAATTGATGTATTTGACAAAATAATCATCTCCTGCAGCGGTAAATGTATTATCCACCGGCACATAAAATCCAAAGTTATCATGAAATGAATAGCTGTCAGGGAGAGACTTTGTAAGTGTCAAAGTGGTACCATTGGGGTCTTGCCTAGAATTGGCAATACTCCAGAATCTAGAATATACCCGGCCTGTATGTTCATTAAACCCACCTGATGAACTTGAGGCCACAGTGATGTCCCAAAAGTTTATATTAAATCCGGCTGTAATATGGTTATTTGAAGTATTGGATATTTCAACCCAAAAAGCCCTTGCAGCCCCTGTATTATTCACAAAGGAAAAAGCCTGATACCCTGTGCCTGTGATTTGAGAAGGGCCATTCAAAGCACTTGAAGCATTACTAGGTCTACCCTGAACACCACCACTACCATGTGCATTATATTCCTGAAATGAAATCTGTGTCCTAGCAGAACCTGAAGTACCTGTAGGAAAAAAGTCAGAGGTATTGGCGTCATAAAACCACCTCACCCGGATATTTCCTGTACCAAATCTTCTGAATCCCCAAAAAACCGTTTCACCTGCTTTAGCATAAACGTACAACCTGTGCCCGGCATTATAGCCTGAGACTGAGGACGGCAAAAGCATATACCCCCTGCTATCAAATCCCCCGGAACCTGAATTACCTGGATACCATAGCATACTTTGCCTGTTACTTTGAGTACCCCAATTCCCTGATCCCTCTCCAAAGGATAATCCGGTGATGAATAAAAAAACTATCCCTAAACTGAAAACTTTGAAATCGCCTGATTTCAAAAAATGGGAAGTCAATAATTTTATAAAAATAAATTTCATTTTTTGTAATTCTAATTAGTTTGGCTGACCCTAAAAGCTATGAGGTATATCTACACCCCAAAAAAACTTCTTAAAATAAATCAATGAAAATCAATAAAAAAAATCTTTAGTTTACATAACAAAAATCCTGCTATGAAATTCATTTTTTTCTACAAAAAAGCCCCAAACCAATAAGGAAAGGGGCTTTCAATAAAACATTTGTAATTTTTTTATATGTGTATCGGCTTTCTTGCACGTCGCCAAACAATAATTTGTTGGAGGAGCCATTAAACCCCCAGTGGACTGTCGTCTGTGGACGATTATCCACATTTGATACAACCTCCTATAGCCTAACGTGCAACATTGAGGATACTCATGTTTTTTTTAACCATTCATACTGATCAAAAACTCAGTATTATCTCTGGTACCCTTCATTCTTTGAAGCAAGAATTCCATAGCTTCTTGAGAAGTCATGTCAGACATTAGCTTCCTCAAAATCCAGACTCGCTGCATTTCTTCTTTGTCCATCAGGAGCTCTTCTCTTCTTGTGCCGGATCCTGTAACATCAATAGCAGGATATATTCTCCTATTGGAAAGTTTTCTATCCAAAGCCAGTTCCATGTTACCAGTTCCTTTGAATTCTTCAAAGATAACTTCATCCATTTTAGAGCCTGTCTCTACCAAAGCGGTGGCAATGATGGTTAATGAACCTCCATTTTCTACATTTCGGGCAGCACCGAAGAATCTCTTTGGCTTGTGAAGGGCATTTGCATCTACACCACCTGAGAGGATTTTGCCTGAACTTGGGACTACTGTATTGTAAGCCCTTGCAAGTCTGGTAATAGAATCCAACAGGATGACCACATCGTGACCACATTCAACCATCCTTTTTGCTTTTTCCAAAACTATGGAAGCGACTTTTACATGTCTTTCAGCCTGTTCATCAAAAGTAGAAGAGATTACCTCTGCCTTGACCGAACGTGCCATATCAGTAACTTCTTCAGGTCTTTCGTCGATCAGAAGGATCATCAAATGCACTTCAGGATGATTTTCGGAGATTGCATTGGCAATTTGTTGCAATAGCATGGTCTTACCCGTTTTTGGCTGGGCGACGATCATACCCCTTTGTCCTTTACCTATCGGTGCAAACAAATCCAAAACTCTGGTAGAATAATTGTCATGCTTGGTGGTAAGCCTGAGTCTTTCTTCAGGAAAAAGTGGCGTAAGGTATTCGAATGGAACCCTGTCACGGATTTCTTCAGAGGTTTTTCCGTTGACAGTAATGACTTTTAATAGCGCAAAATATTTTTCTCCTTCTTTTGGAGGTCTGATAGATCCTTTGATATGATCGCCGGTTTTGAGACCAAAAAGTTTGATTTGAGAAGGGGATACATAAATATCATCAGGAGAAGCCAAGTAGTTATAGTCCAATGAGCGGAGGAAACCATAGCTCTCAGGCATGATTTCCAATACACCTTCATTTTCAATAATTCCTTCAAATTCCTTTACGCTGACATAGGGCTTTCTTTTGGTTTGAAAAACCTCGGCTGAAGGTATGTGAACTTCTTCAATATCCTTGAAGTTTTTCCTCTTTGGAATTTCAACTTCCGGTTCATGTACTGAAGTGATCTTTTCAGTGGAAGTATTAAAAGCTATAGGTTCAGGATCATCTACTACTTTCCTTCTTGGTCTGATAAACTTTGGTTTCTCATCTTCGGCAGTAAGTACAGGAAGAGATTCTTTTGCAATCGGTTTTGAAGGTTCAGTTGCGATGGCCTTTTCAGGCTTAATTGGTTCCTGTTTTTTGAAGGATTGTTCTTCAGGTTTTCTTACAGGACGGTCTTCATTTCTTTTTGGAGGACGGTCTTCACTTCTAGGAGAAGGTTTGGCCTTAGATTCGACGGGGATTTCTTCTTTGGGAATCGCTGTTACATTTTCCCTCCTGAATTTTGATTTATTCTCCTGTGAAACGGCTTGGGGTGATTCAGGAGACTTTTTTGGTTCAGGTTTGGACGTTTGTTCTATAGCTTCAACCTCCACTACGGTAGGTCTTTTTTTCGGAAGTGCTTTTTCATCTGTGATGGCTTGCTGGTCCAAAATGGCGTATACAAGTTCATCTTTTTTAAGCGCTTTGAAGTTTTTTACGCCTAATTCTTCAGCAATTTCCTTCAATTCAGAAAGTAGCCTGATTTTTAATTCTTCTATGTTATACATAAAAAGCTTATGGAATTATAAATAAGATGTGTGAATGTGTGATGATGTGTCTTGAGTATTTCTGAACTGAATGAAAAAGGGATTCAGAATAGGTAAAATCCAAGGGGAGAAGGACTCTGCGATACTACGATGTTACAATATTAAGGTTTCATCAATTAAATAACAAATATTTCCTAAGAGATGACAATTTATTTTAGGACATCATTTGCCTCAGGACCTTTACGGATTTCCAATCATAGGCCAAATCAAGGTGATTTCCATAGAATAGCAAAAAATGATCCAACATATTCCTTCTGATTTTGGAAGGGGCCTTGTCATCACAATCAAATGATTTGGAAATTACCGACTTAAGGTAATCCTTCTCCTCCTCCATGACATCAGGACCTTCAGGATACTGCTTCAATTCCATAAAAAAAGACTCCGAATCCTCAGGTGCAAAACCTAGGTACTTTGAGCTTTCCCACAAAAAAACCAATGGGAAATGGACAAGAGATGTTTCTTTGTTATCCAATAATTGAATTGTTGATTCTAAAAAATCAAAAAACTCTTCATTTTGATACCCTTCAAAAACTGATTTCCCCATAACCTCCGCCATAAACATGGCAATTCCTGACCTTAGAAAGTCAAAAGGAATTAGCTGGAATGGAATGAGCAGTTTGGCCTCAGAAATTCGGTTGAGATTACTGCCTTCTTTATCATAGATCACCAAATCAAGCAGGGTCAATGGCTGATAAAATGCCATTTTGCTTTTGGAGGTTTTTGACCTTGCCCCATTGATGATGTAGGATTTGAGCCCAAATTCCCTTGTAAATATCCTTACAATGATAGAGGTCTCACTATATTTAATATAAGACAAAACGATACCTCTCGATTTTTTCAGTCTCACAACGCTACAGAATATCTGAATAAAAACATTCCTCCTGCCTTTTCCGATAAAAATCCGAAACAGAAAACCATTTGGAGACTTAATGCTGACATATCTTTTCTATGCATCATAGTTTCTCTAAAAAACATTTTCTACACCTTGCCTCATATGATTCTTTTTCTCCTAGCACAACCTTTTCTTTTGTCCCGACGAGTCTATAGGAATAAGATGCCAAATCCCCACATTTCATACAGATAGCATGTACTTTGGTCACATATTCTGCTATAGCCAATAATTGGGGCATTGGTTCAAAAGGGTTGCCCTCAAAATCCATATCCAAGCCGGCAAGAATTACTCTTTTTCCGGAATTAGCTAAAACATTGGCCACATGCACAATTCTATTGTCAAAAAATTGTACTTCATCTATACCTACCACATCGCAATCTCCCGCAAGTAGGATAATATCATCTGCAAAATTGACAGGGGTAGAACGGATTGCATTGTCATTGTGAGAAACCACGTCTGTATCATGGTACCTTTTGTCTATCGAAGGCTTAAAAATCTCCACTTTTTGTCTGGCTATAAAAGCCCTATACAGCCTTCTGATCAGTTCTTCAGTTTTACCCGAAAACATAGATCCACAAATGACCTCTATATGCCCCTTCCTTTCGGGACCCTTCGATTTGCCGATGGTACTTTCTATAAACATGAGCTGCTATTCACTGTAGGTCATATGTGGAAACTTATTTTCTTCTGCAACACGAATGATTATTTTTCCTTTTGTCAATTTTGCTTGGCAAGATAGTCTTTCATATTCTGTTAATCTTCCATTTTCTTTGAAAAATTCCTCCCTTTCAGTGGGTGCGGATAGGTTTTCTATCCCTTCAAGGACTATGATTTTACAGGTGGTGCATCTCCCTTTTTTTCCGCAAGCATGCATCCAATCAATGCGGTTTTCATGGATTAAATCAATAACTTTACACTCCTCAAGAGGTGAAAATATCTCTTTTTGGAATAAATTTTGGATAATAATTTTCAGCATGATTTGTGCTTAATTCATAAAAAATACAATAAATAAATATGTCTGCTAAGTTAAACAGCAAATACGTAGAAAACTACGCCAAGGAATTCAGCAAAAAAATCTGTGAGGGGTATTTTCCAACCAAAAAGTACATGACAGGTCAGGATATAATCACCCTTACACCAAGTGTCCAAGTCAATTTCTTCATTATCAAAACCCTTTTTGAGGCATGGCAGCTAGAGCTGGAAAAATTGAAAAGCAATCCTTTTTTTGATTATAGAGACAAAGCGGTTCACGAGGCATTGAGGGAATTTATGAATGTCCTTTCAAGGACCATCAAGATTGAGCGGGTCTATTTTGAGCCGCTGCTCGAGCAAGCTGTAAAAGAATCCGTTTTCTTAGCCGTCAACCCGTTGGATTTTTATAAAAATGAATTTGGAAAATTAAAGGGAAATGAAATAAACCAATACCTAAAGGAAAATAAAAAATACATCAAGTGGCACAGCAATCTGATCACCAATCTGATTGATAAAGCCGGATTATCATACACCCATGAAGCCTATGAGGATGCTTTAAAGACCAACTTTTTGAACCAAAAAGAAAAATTGGAGTCCTACAAAATACTTCTGAACAGCATGGATCAGGTGGTATTTCTTGATTTTGATCAGGTTACTGAGGTTGACTTTACATCACCAAAGCCAACCCCAAAAACAGAACCTGCTCCTGAAGCCAAAGAACCTGACACCTCTTTCTTTGACACTTTGGAAGAAATCAAGGACTCTGAATTTGAAATGCAGGAAGGACCAAATCTAGAAGAAGGGCTAGAAGGATATATAGTCCAGGAAGAAGAGCTTGTACTTGAAAACATCCCCGCTGAAAAACTTTTCAAAACCATAAAGCCCGATCAGGGAATAGATCCGGCAAAGGTCTGGGCTAGATTTGAAACAGAGCAATACTCAATTATGAAAGGCAGCATCAAAGAACTGTCGGAAAGTATCGGGCTAAATCAAAGATTCATGTTTACGAAAGACCTTTTTGACGGAAATCCAGATTTATTGAAACATGCCTTAAAATCAATAGATGAATGCGGAAGTTTTGTGGAAGCAATACATTTGTTGAATGAGAGATACGTAGGTGAACTTGGCTGGAACAAGGACAATGAAGTCGTGGATGAATTTCTTCAGCTTATATTCAGAAAGTTTGATATCCGAGGATAATCCGAATTTTTTTCGGACAAAATTGGGGGCCTGAAAAGTGAAAAATTAAATATGTATGTCCACAATCATGCAGTAAGACAAGATATCCATTTTAATTCTTGTCTGCATACTTAATTTCCCGGCATACCCTTGCCCGACGACAGGTTGGGTGTACCGACTTCGTTCCGATAGCTCGGAATTCCGTCCCTGATAAAGAAGAATATGTGTATCCGCATTCTTGCACCTAGCCAAACAATAATTTGTTGGAGGAGCCATTAAACACCTAGAGGACAGTGGACTGTCGTCTGTGGAAGAGTATCCGCATTCGATACTACCTTCTATAGCCCAAAGTCCGACATTGCGGATACTCATAAAAAGAATAAAGGGTTACGGGCATAGAAGCGTATATCCATGAAATTCAATTACCCAATGATCAAATTCTTCTGTTTTTAAATCTTTAAGCCGGTTTCTTCAAAATTTTCAAGCAATAAATTTACAAATCCTATAAAATTTTTAGCTGAAAGTGTAGTTTTGATATTTATATTTCTTAATATTCAACGCACATGGTCAATAAGTTGACTTTTTGATGAAATTCAAAGATAATAATGACGGGTTATTTTAAGCTAAGGCGCATTGTTTTGGAGCAATTGAAAAATGGCCTCCCAGGAAATTTAACATACCACGATGTAGATCATGTGTTAGATGTATTGAATGTATGCAACCAATATATCAAAAGAAATAAAATCAAAGGTATAGATGCATACCTATTGAGGATTGGGGCATTGGTCCATGATTTGGGATTTACCAAATCCACCCAAAACCACGAAGAGGTAGGTGCGATGATGGCCCAAGAAATAATGGAGTCATTAAAGATGGATCCTGCCCATATTGAAATAGTAAAGAGTCTCATTATGGCTACCAAAATCCCCCAAAATCCCAAAACTGATCTTCAAAGGATAATTTGCGACTCAGACTTGGATTATCTTGGGAGAAAAGATTATATGGAAATCAGTGGCAAACTCTATGAGGAATTGAAATCTACCGGCATGATCAAAACCAGGGAAGATTGGGTGGAGCTTCAGATCAAATTCTTGAAAAATCACACATTTCATACAGAATTTGCTCAAAAAAACCGCGAGCCCAAAAAACAATTTTGGCTAAAACAGATCATTAAAAACGAAAATTATTAGCCAATCCTGCTGAGTAACTGAATCCTTTGGGAATCAAGTTTGATAAAAATAAATAGGAGAATAGTGAATGACCAAAGCGAAGAACCTCCATAGCTGAAAAAAGGCAAGGGAATACCTACAACAGGAAAAAGACCAATAGTCATCGCAATATTGATCATAAAATGAAAGAGTAGGATTGAAATCACACAATACCCATAGATACGCGAAAATCTATTTTTTTGACGCTCCGCCAAGATCACCAATCTTATCAATAAGGCACAAAAAAGAACGATTACAACCAGACTTCCAACCCATCCAAACTCTTCCCCGAGAGTACAAAAGATGAAATCTGTGTGTTGTTCAGGTACAAAATCAAATTTAGTCTGTGTTCCTTCCAAATAACCCTTCCCAAAAAAACCTCCTGAACCTATTGCTATTTTTGATTGCGTCACGTTCCATCCAACCCCGAGAGGATCAAGATTTGGATTGAACAAAACCATAACTCTATTTTGCTGGTGTTCGGGAAGTTTTGAAACCACAAGATCAATACTATACGAATATCCCACGATCAAAATCCCAATCCCAACAAGACTGACTATTCTTGAAACCTTCTTTTTTCCTAACAAAATAAGTATTAAGATAATTACTCCGACTCCGATGGCGAGGTATAAGTTGTTTTCAATCCCCAAGGATAAAAGTGTGATTGCAATAAATGACAATCCAAATGCATAGTACCACTGTGGCATTCCCTCTCTATATAGCATTATGAAAAAAGCAAAATAAACCATTGCTGTCCCGGTATCGGGCTGAAGCATGATCAATATGACAGGCACCATAATCACACCTATCGCCTGAAGTTGATATTTGATTTGGTTCAGATCAAAAGCTGATCTTTCCATCAATCTTGCCAATGCCAGCGCTGTGGCAAATTTGGCAAATTCCGCCGGTTGAATTCTGAATGAACCAAAACCAACCGAAAGTATCTGTCCATTTACTTCCTTTCCTATAAATGGTGTGATTATGAGGAGAATAATAAAAAATCCGTACAAAATTAAAGAGAGGTTCTCAAAAAGTCTGTAATCTGCCACCATGATTACAGTAATCAACAATATGGCTGTACCAATCCAAACAAGTTGTTTACCAGAATTAATTGAAAAATCAAAGATACTCTTGACAGATTGCTCATCATAGACAGCCGCATAGATATTGATCCATCCTATAATTACCAAAACGGAATAAATAGCGATAGAAATCCAATCTATTTTATTGATATAGAGGTCGTCTTGTCTCACATTACATAAATTTCCCTACCAAGACATATTCTTCCAAATCAAGTCTTTTCACTTCCCTTCTGATATACTTTTCTATCATCAAGCTTGCGGTGCTTGCCGCTGCCCTGCCGCCCCAACCGGCATTTTCCACATAGACTGCGATGGCTATTTGGGGATTTTCTTTGGGAGCAAAGGCAATAAAAACAGAATGGTCTTCACCTTGCGGATTTTGGGCTGTACCTGTTTTTCCCGCAATTGTGATATCAGGTATAGCCGCTCTTGCGGCAGTCCCATAGATTGCTTCTGCCATTGCATCTTGAATCAGGTCAAAATGATGGGCATCTATCCCTACATTTTTTCTTGTACGGAATTCCTCAGGTATTTTATTTGAATCGCCGTCTATGGCTTTGATCATATGCGGTGGATAATAATAACCTTTGTTAGCGAATATTGCCGCGAGGTTTGCCATCTGTAGGGGGGTGACAAGCATCTCTCCTTGCCCGATAGATAGTGAGTAAATGGTAGAATACTTCCATCTGCCTTCACCATACTTTCTGTCATAAACAGTGGAAGAAGGAATTGACCCTCCCTTTTCATTTTTGATATCAATTCCGAGAGGAGAACCTAACCCAAATTTCAAAACTGACTCCCTCCAGGTATTCAATCCCAATTCAGTATCCTTGAAAGTATTGCGAGAGACCTCCCTATTGATCATAGCACGGTAGGCCTGATGATAATAGGGATTACAGGAATTCCGAATGGCCCCAAAAAGATTTACAGGACTAGGATGGTTGTGACAGGCCACCAAGGACCTATTGCAGCTATAAGTAGTATTTGGTGTCAATACACCCATCTGAAGCCCAACCAAAGACTGGACAATCTTAAATATAGATCCCGGAGGGTACATTGCCATGATTGGCCTGTTAAACAAAGGCTTGCTTTCATCTCTGTTTAATTCCATGTAATTGTTCCCAAAAAGAGCCCCAGTCAATAAGTTGGGGTCATAGGTAGGCGCCGAAATCATGGCAAGGACTTCACCTGTTTTGGGCTCAATAGCTACTACAGATCCTCTTTTACCTGCCATAAGCATTTCGCCATATTGCTGCAATTCCAAATCAATGGTTGAAACAAGGTTTTTACCTGCCACCGATGCGGTATCAAATTCTCCGTCTTTAAAAGAGCCCTTATCTACGCCCCTCACATTTACGAGTTTGTATTTTACACCTTTTACCCCACGAAGGTCATTTTCATAGAATCCTTCAATACCACTCAGACCGACATAATCCCCCTGTTTGTAGTATTGGGAGGAATCTCTTTCAAGTTGGCCTGAACTTATTTCTCCAATGTAGCCTAATGCATTAGCAGCACTTGGCTGGGGATAGGACCTAACAGATCTTGTCATCACAAACAAGCCGGGATAATCAATCAAAAAATCCTGAATCCTTGCAAAGTCCGTGGTCGAAATCTGTTTGATCAAAGGGGAAGGTTTGACTGAGGAATATTTCCGTGCAGCATTATAAGTGTCTATAAGGTATTCTTTACTGATCTTAAAAATCTCACAAAACCTGGTGGTATCACCAACCTGAAATTCCCTGGGGATAACCATCAGGTCAAAAATAGGATAGTTGTAGACAAGTATTTTGCCTGTTCGGTCATAAACAAGACCACGATAAGGGTGGTCTACAACTCTTTGAATGGCATTACTTTCAGCCTTTTTCAAAAAACTATCGTCAACAACCTGTATCAAAAACAATTTTGTAAGGAGCACCACCCCTATGACAATGATGACGACAATAATTGTAATCGGCCTTTGCTCGTTCATTAAATCCCTCTCCTTCTCCTGTAAAATAACAGTTGAACAATAATACTCATTACTAGGACAAAAATAACACTAGCAATTATTTTTTGAAGAGATGTGATGAATAAATCTGTACCTAAACTCTCAATGTAAAAAAACAAAATATGATAGACTAGCACCAAGGGTATACTGTAGGAAAGAAACCAACCGAAACCCATATTTAGCAAGCTTGGCTGAAGGTCATCTTCGTATCCACCTGTTGGCACCAAAACCATTAACCACCGGTGCCTTAAAAAAGCGATCAGCAAAAGGGAAGCCGTATGAATCCCCAAAGTATCATAAAATAAATCCACACCCAATCCTAAGAAAAAACTGATCAATAGTACCGGTATTGTCTTTAAATCCAAGGGAAGTAAAATAATATAGATCACATACAAAAAACAAAAGGCAACACCGAAAAGCACTAGATTCTTAAGAACCAATATCTGAAACAGGAGATAAAGGAATCCGGTAAGCAAGATTGTGATAATCCTTATACTATTCATTGCTTATTTCGGTTGATTGGTATAAGGAGTCAAGTTCTTGTTGTTGAAAACTTTCCACCAAATAGACATAAGATATTTTTGAAAAATCCGTATCAAGCTTGAGCGTAATGTCAAGATAATTGGTATCGGTTCCCGGCTTGACTTCAATAACAGTACCAATCGGAATTCCTTCGGGAAAAATCGAGTTGTAACCCGAGGTCACGACCTGATCACCCATCTCTACCACCACATGTCTGGGCACATACATAAGTTTTGCCTGCTCGGGATTCAAACCATCCCATTTAGTCGATCCGAAGACATCATTTGACTTGATTTTGGAGGAAACCAATAAGTCAGTATGCAACAAAGATATGATGGTAGAAAAATTTCGGCTGACGCTTTTGACTCTCCCGACAACTCCTTGTTCATTTATTACCCCCATCCCTGTTTTGACCCCATGATTTGAGCCCTTGTTGATGGTCAAATGATTTTGAGAAAGCCTTAATGAGTTATTGATAACCTTTGCTCCTTTAAATTGGATGGTAGCAAACAACGCACTGTCAAGGGGAATGAAGATAGAATCTGCCGGTCTTCTAAGCGCTTCTAGTTCAGTAAGCAGCTCTGCGTTTTTTTCCATCAGACTTTTATTCACAGAAGAAAGGGAAAAATATTCCACAACGTTGCTCTGCGTCTGAAACACGGAGCCACTCAATTCATTTGAACTATTAAAAAAAGCTGAACCTTGTTGAGAATTACTAGATACAATCAACGAAACCGCTACTGCCTCCAATAATACAAACAACAAAAACGCCCTTATTCGGTATAAAAAGAGGAATATCCGCTGCATCCAATAATTAAGTCATCAAAACCGTCCTGAAATTATTGATATTTTTCAGCGCTGTGCCTGTTCCTCTCACTACTGCCCTCAAAGGATCTTCAGCAATGTGGATGGGCAATTTGGTTTTTTGGTGTAGTCTTTTATCAAGACCTTTCAATAATGCGCCTCCACCTGTGAGGTGGATGCCATTGTCGTAGATATCGGCGGAAAGTTCCGGAGGAGCAATTTCTAAAGCTTTCAATACCGCTTCTTCAATTTTGGACACCGATTTATCCAAGGCAAATGCAATTTCAGAGTAGGAAACCTTAATGACTTTTGGAATTCCGGTCATCAAATCCCTTCCTCTGATTTCATAATCCTCCGGAGCATCGTCAAGTTCTGTCAAAGCAGACCCTATGGCTATCTTTACCTTTTCAGCAGAGCGCTCGCCAATCAACAAGTTGTGCTGTCTCCTCATGTAATCCAGGATATCTTTGGTAAAAGTATCTCCTGCTACCCTGATAGATTGGTCCGCCACGATACCCGAAAGGGCGATTAGCGCGATTTCGGTAGTACCTCCTCCGATATCCACAATCATTGAACCCATCGGTTTTTCGATGTCGATCCCAATTCCTATGGCTGCAGCGATAGGTTCATATATCATGTAGACTTCTTTGGCTCCTGCATGTTCTGCGGAATCCCTTACAGCTCTTTTTTCGACTTCAGTAATTCCTGATGGGATACAAATCACCATTCTGTGGGATTTGGGAAACATCCCTTTTTTGTGCCCCGGGATCATTTTGATCAATCCACGTATCATCTGCTCGGCGGCATAAAAGTCTGCAATCACACCGTCTTTAAGAGGTCTGATTGTCCTGATGTTTTCATGCGTTTTTTCGTGCATGTTCATTGCGTCCTTTCCCACTGCTAGAACCCTGTTATTGGTCCGGTCAATCGCTATTATTGATGGTTCATCCACCACAATTTTATCCTTATGTATAATTAAGGTATTTGCAGTACCTAAATCAATCGCAATATCACTTGAAAAAAAATCGAATAATCCCATTATTTTTTGATTGAGTTGATGATAGATAATCTTATAAATTTAACAATGAAGTGCAGAACTTCTAACGTGGGTGGGCAAAATTATTATCTAATTCCCAATTTATTACAAGAATCCAATTTTTTTTTGTGGGAATAAATTTATTACCTTTGCAATGTATTACCAGAATTGAGGGGGGACACAAGTCCCCTCTTTTATTTCATATACCTGAACAAATGAGCTTAAAAAGTACCCTTGAGGAAATTGTATCCAAACATCTACCAGACGAAACCTATTATTTAGTAGATGTTCAATTGGTAGAGAAAGGTCCAAAATCCCAGTTGACAATTCTCATCGATGCCGACCAAGGTGTGAACATAGAGGCCTGTGCCAAAGTAAGCAGGCAGATAGCTGAGGAAATTGAAGCAAAAGAGCTTTTGGCCGATGCCTACATTTTGGAAGTATCCTCCCCTGGTTTGGATTTTCCGTTGTCTTCCAAAAGACAATATACCAAAAATGTCGGAAGAAAATTGAAGTTGACCTTAAATGATGGAAAAGAACTTGAAGGTCAACTTCAGGAGGTAGGAAATGCGGAAGTTAAAATTCTTTGCAAAATCAAAGAAAAAGGAAAAAAAGCTGAGGATAGAGAAATTACAATCCCCCTCGACGAAATAAAAAAATCAATAGTGTTAGTCTCTTTTAAATAAACAAAATGGATGCTAAAGTACTCATAGAATCATTTGCAGAATTTGCAAAGTCTAAAAATGTGGACCGCCCCACCATGATCCGCATACTTGAAGACGTATTTAGGGCGATGATTCGCAAAAAATTCGAAACTGATGAAAATTTTGATGTGACCATCAATGCAGACAAAGGTGACCTTGAAATCTTGAGGATCAGAGAAATTGTAGACGACAATTCCGAAGACATTTGGGATTTTGACAAAATAAGCCTGACTGAAGCCAGAAACATCGAACCGGATTTTGAAGTAGGTGAAGATGTCTATGAGAAAATCGAATTGGAAGAATTCGGAAGAAGGGCAGTGATGATGGCAAGACAGACTTTGATCCAAAAAATCAAAGACCTTGAAAAGGATTTGCTATTCAATCAATATGAAGAATTGGTAGGTGAAATCATTTCAGCAGAAGTTTATCAAATCTTGGGAAGAGAAACTCTCCTAATCGATGGTGAGGGGAATGAACTGATTCTTCCTAAGGGAGAGCAAATCTCTAAAGACAGATTTAGAAAAGGTGATTCAGTCCGAGCTATAGTACACAAAGTGGAAATGGTAAACGGTAATCCAAGAATTATTCTTTCGAGAACGTCCCCGATTTTTTTGGAAAGACTATTTGAAAACGAAGTTCCTGAAGTTTTTGATGGTTTGATTACCATAAGAAAAATTGTAAGGGAACCGGGAGAAAGAGCAAAAGTTGCAGTCGAATCTTACGATGACAGGATTGATCCGGTAGGTGCATGTGTCGGTATGAAAGGAAGCCGTATCCATGCAATCGTCAGAGAACTTCAGAATGAAAATATCGATGTGATCAATTACACAGACAACCTTGACCTTTATGTCTCAAGGGCATTGAGCCCTGCAAAGGTATCTTCATTGACCATAGACAAAGAAAATAAAAGGATTTCAGTGTATCTCAAGCCCGACCAAGTCTCCATGGCCATCGGAAAAGGTGGGTTTAATATCAGACTTGCATCGAGATTGGTTGGTTATGAAATCGACGTCTTTAGAGAGCTCAATGACTACGAGGAGGAAGATGTGGATCTAGAGGAATTCGGTGATGAAATCGACAATTGGGTAATTGACGAATTGAAAAAAACCGGTTTGGATACTGCCAAGAGTGTTCTTTCACTTACAAAAGAAGATCTTTTGAGAAGAACAGAGCTTGAAGAAGAAACAATTGACGAAATATTCAGAATATTAAAACAAGAATTTGAACAGTAATTTAGGTCAGAAATACCCAATAATTGGCCTATATTTGCCATCAAATTAAGAAAGTGCTTTAGTGTATGTCAGAAGAAAAAACGATGCGACTAGGCCAGATAGCCAGAAAACTCAACGTAGGTATTTCTACGATTGTGGAATCAATGGCTAAGAAGGGCTTCGATGTCGAAAATAATCCCAACTCCAAAATCAGTCAAGAGCAATTTGATATGCTGGCCAAGGAGTTTAAATCCTCTGCGCAGGAAAAGGAAGAGGCCTCCCACCTTTCGATAGGGAAGAGGCATCATGAAACCTTTACCATCGAAGCAGAATCTGAAGTAAAAGAGGAAAAGAAAACAGAGCCTGTTGCTGAAGTCAAAAAACCTGAACCGGTAAAGCCAAACATTGAAATTCCAAAGGCAGAAGAACCAGCACAAGAAAAAGTGGTAATTGACGCTCCGAAATTACAGGGGATAACGGTTTTGGGTAAAATTGATTTAGAAGCCCAAAAGCAAGCCCCTAAAAAAGAAGAGGTAAAACCCCAGCCTCAAGCGCCTGTAACCCCTCCTTCACCTCCGGTAATACAAGAGGAGAAAGCTCCGGTTCAAGAAAAAGTAGAACCGAAACCTCAGGCTGTGAAGCCTCAAACAGAAGACATCACTAAGAAAATTCAGGAAAACATTGTTCCTGAAAAAGCACTAATTGAATCAAAACCAAAAACTGCTCCTGAAAATAAACCAGTACCAGAAAAGGTAGAAAAAGCAGAAAAGCCTGTAGAGAAAGTAGAGTCTAAACCCGAAGAAAAGGTGATTGCCGCAAAAGCTGATGCTTTGAAGGGACTTACTGTTTTGGGTAGAATTGAACTCCCTGATGACAAATCAAAGAAAAAGGGGAAGCCTGTGGCTTCTTCTGACGAAAAAGGCAAGGACAAGAAAAAGAGAATTAGAAAAAGGATAGATAAAAAAGGCGGACCTGCACCGAAAGGCCCGGAAACTGATCCAAATAAGCCACGACCTGCCGGTCAAGGCCAAGGCGGGCAGGCTTCTGCTCCCGGCCAAAGGGATAGAAAACCAGCCCAGCAACGTCCGCAAAGACCGGGTCAGCCCCAGCAAAATACCAACAGGATACAAAAAGCTGAGCCTACTCAAAAAGAAATCCAAGATCAGATTAAACAAACTCTTGCAAGATTGCAGGGAGGCGGGAAATCTGGAAGTGGAAAATCAAAAAGAAGGGATAAAAAAGCAGACCGATACAGAGAAGAACAAGAGGGAATCGAAGATTCTAAAATTCTTCGGGTTACTGAATTCATTTCCGCCAATGACTTGGCGTCCCTGATGGACATATCTGTAAATGAAGTCATTTCAGCATGTCTTTCTCTAGGGATGTTTGTTTCCATCAACCAAAGACTTGATGCAGAAGCCATCACAATCATTGCTGATGAATTCGGTTTTGAAGTCGAATTCACAAAACCTGACGAAGAGTTTGAGGTTGAAGAAATTGCAGATACTGCCGAAGAATTACAAGAAAGAGCACCAATTGTGACCATTATGGGTCACGTCGATCATGGAAAAACCTCTTTGCTCGATTTTATCAGAAGATCAAAAGTCACTGCTGATGAAGCGGGTGGAATCACCCAACATATCGGGGCATATGATGTAACGACCACAGATGGACACAAAATTGCGTTTTTGGATACTCCTGGACACGAAGCATTTACTGCCATGAGAGCTAGGGGTGCAAAAATCACAGACGTTGCCATCATTGTAATTGCAGCTGATGATAGCATCATGCCGCAAACCAAGGAAGCCATCAACCATGCGCAGGTAGCAGGAGTTCCTATGATTTTTGCCATCAACAAAATTGACAAACCAAACGCCAATCCAAATAAAATCAAGGAAGAATTAGCCAATATGAACCTATTGGTAGAAGAGTGGGGAGGTAAATACCAGTCCCAGGATATTTCTGCCAAAACAGGTTTGGGAGTCGATGATCTCCTTGAAAAAGTGTTGTTGGAAGCTGAGATCCTAGAATTAAAAGCAAACTACAATAAGAAAGCTGTTGGTACGGTAATCGAAGCTTCCTTGGACAAAGGTCGTGGATACGTGACAACGGTGATGGTTCAGGCAGGAACATTAAATATCGGTGATATCATGCTTGCAGGCCCACATTATGGCCGTGTCAAAGCCATGACCGATCATAAAGGAAAGAAACTTACCAAAGCAGGACCATCTACGCCGGTTCAGGTATTGGGATTGGCAGGTGCGCCACAGGCAGGTGATACTTTCAAAGTTTACGATTCTGAAAGAGAAGCAAGAGAAATCGCCAATTCAAGGGAACAGATCTTGCGAGAGCAAAGTATGCGTACTAAGAAGCATATTACCTTGGATGAAATCGGGAGACGTCTTGCAATCGGAAGTTTCAAAGAACTCAATATTATTATCAAAGGAGATGTGGATGGTTCTGTAGAAGCACTTTCAGATTCCTTATTGAAACTTTCCAAAGAGGAAGTATCTGTCAGTATTATCCATAAGGGTGTGGGTCAAATATCTGAGTCAGATGTACTTTTGGCATCAGCATCGGACGCCATTATATTAGGTTTCAATGTCAGACCTTCTACCAATGCCAAGAAACTTGCTGAACAGGAAGAAATCGAAATCAGACATTACTCTATTATCTACGATGCCATCAACCAGATCAAGGATGCCATTGAGGGTATGCTTGAACCTGAATTTGAGGAAATTATCACCGGAAATGTACTTGTAAGGGAAGTTTTCAAAATTTCAAAAATCGGAACAATAGCAGGGTCCTATGTTACTGATGGCCATATCACCAGAAAGAACAAAATCAGAATCATCAGGCAGGGTATTGTTATTCATGATGGCGAGATTGACCAATTGAAGAGATTCAAAGATGATGTTTCCGAAGTGAAAGCCGGTTATGAGTGTGGTATTTCTATCAAAAACTTCAATGACATCGAAATCGATGATACTATGGAAGGTTACATGATGCAGGAAATCAAGAAGAAAAAATAAAGGATTATAAATAATTTAGGAAAAAGGAACGGCCAAAGCTGTTCCTTTTTTTTATTTTGTCGCTATGCTAAATGCCCTACTCTCATTTATCCAAATCTTGGTTTTCCTTTCCTTTTTTTGCCTAATAGTAGGACTGTTTCGGCCTGTTTTGGTTTTATGGTTTTTGGATAGATTCAATAGGCTTCTTGTCATTAAGATTTATGGATCATGTACATTAGGCCTATTGATAGTTTGGGTAGTAATGGAATTTCTTATAAGTCTCAGGTAAAATACCCCATCAGATCACAAAAACCTGACAACCCTCATGTTTTTTTGGAGAAAAATTCTAAATTTAGAATTCATTAATCAACTCTCTTGAGAAAAACGATTTCCATATTACTTTTGTGTTGCTTCGCATTGTACCATTTTGGATATTATGTGGCTTATTTTTCTTTTCGGTTACAGATCGAAAATCAATGGATGGAAAAAATTTACAGTGAAGATCAAAATGATTTAAGCGAAAAATTATTGGAAATTCCACTATCTATGCCCTATATGGCAGATGAGGAGGAATTTAGAGCTACCAATACCATTTTTGAAAAGGACGGCCAAACATACAGGGCCATCAAACAAAGGTACCTGAAAGATACGCTTCAGGTAGTTTACGTTTTGGATACCGCGACAAAAACACTTGACAATACAATCAAGCTTTGGGTAAGTTCTTTGGTTCAAGATGAAATGCCTGACTCAGGTAATAATTCGCTTCTCGTAAAATTATTTACCAAGGACTATACCCAGCCATCCAACGTTTTTGATTTTTGTACCAAGTCTAAAAAAGAAAAAAATTATTCGCTTTTTATTCCTTCGGCTTTTGTCGGCATCGAGGGCAATCTCAATTCTCCTCCTCCGGAGTTTGTTTGATTTACAAGACCAGATACCTTTCTTTTGAAGCGATTCAAAGCTGCGAAACATCGACTACAGTTCATTTAACCATTACCGGTTAAACAGTTTAGATGCTGCCATAAAAATAACTTGAGGCAGATTATCATCCATTTTCATTTCGGTTTAGACTGAAATGATACCGCAGCATGATTTCTTCCAAATTTAAAAGTGGTGTCCCTTTATCACTTGGTAGTCTTTCTGAAGATTCAGATAAGGGACTTTGGTCTGCGACAGTATTTTTATCCAAAATCAAACATTTATTCCTTATAAAAATGAAAAGATATATACAGTCAATATTTCTATTGACATTGATGAAACTATGCATATCAAACCTAAATGCCCAAACTCCTTGGGATGAAGTCATGATGGGCAAAGGAGAAATTTGTACAGCTTTGCTATACGAGCACTCCTCTTGGAATCAATATTGGGAAGGTACATACCTCCGAGAAAATGCGAATATCGGAACCTTTACCCGACAAATGGCCATGCCCATGGTAGCAATGGGCATTTTTAAAAAAATCAATATCATAGCAAGCCTTCCATTCATCAGCACTGAGGCTTCCGGTGGTACACAAGTTGGCCAATCAGGAATCCAAGACCTCAGCATCAATGCCAAGGTTGACTGGCTTCAAAAACAACTTGGGAGCGGAAGATTACTTTTCCTTACAAATGCCCATTTCAGCACCCCAGTTGGGAATTACCTATCAGATTATATGCCTTTTAGCATCGGAGGAGGTGCCCCAGAACTAGGTTTGAGAGGTATTGGGGGGTATAAAATGGATAATGGCCTTGTTTTTAGAGCAGCACTTGCTTACTTATGGAGAGGGCAAACAGAAGTGGAGAGGGATTATTATTACGAAAATGGAAGTGTATATTCTTCATTTATGAATGTACCTAATGCCCTAAATATTCATGGTGCTATTGGATATTGGGCCTTAGATAATAGACTAAGATTAGAAGCTACATATATGAGCCTCAATTGTCTGACCGGAGATGACATCCGCTCCTATAATAGACCTCAGCCAACAAATAAAACCGAGGTAAGCCAAGTAGGAGCATGGATCCAATATTTTATAAAGTCTGAGCAAGGTCTGGGTGCTCTGGCATATTTCAGCCAAACCATCAATGGCCGAAACATGGGAAAAGCCACCACCATCGGCTTGGGTCTTACTTATCAGTTTAAAGTCTATTAATCTCAACTCGAAATGAAAAAGCTCAAAATATTCTATAAATATCTGTTTTTACTCACCTTCATCGTAAGTTCTTGTATTGAGGAAACCCCTAATTATTATGAATTCGAGGGTTATACTTTCGAAAATCTTGATGAAAACGGAGGGACTTGGAAAACAATTCTGGTCAGCGCTCCTACCCAAATAATTATTCCACGGCCAGAGGCAACAAATTCAGCAGTCTACCAAAATGAAGTGAATGAAGTGAAGCTACAAATGTCAGGATTGACACCCTCCGAGACAGCGGCTGTAAAGTATTGGACCAACAATCCCATTTTGAGATGGAATGAAATCGCACTGGAACTCGCAGCCAAATACAACTTAATCCCCGGTCCCAATGCAGACGGAACTTACACACTCCCAAATCCGGCCAATCCTGTAGGACCGCCGTCATTTCCATTTGCCCATCCACCCTACACCAGCAGGATGCTGGCCTATTTGAGTGTAGCTCAATTTGATGCTTTGGTCGTCGCTTGGCACTACAAATACGAGTTTAACCGTCCTGCTCCATACCAGATCGACAATACGATTCAACCTGCATATTCCCAAAGCCAACTTCCTTCCTATCCATCCGATGGGGCATCCATTGCCACAGTATCCAAGGAAATCTTAACTGTCATGTTTCCGCTTGAGGCCATTTATCTTGAAAATAAGTACCAAGAGCATCTTGCCAGTCTGGTCCATGCTGGGATCAACGTCCCAAGTGACATCACTGCCGGTAATATCATTGGTACGGAAGTCGTCAAATTGGCCAAGCAACGGGCATCTACTGATGGGATGGCCAAAGCCCAAACTCCAAAATCTGTTTCAGATTCAATTACAAATGCGGCTTTTGAGAGATTTGGGTGGAAATGGGAAAATATGGAAACTCCCAAAAGACCAGTCGGATTGACTCCTCTATTCGGTCAAGTTAGAATGTGGAATGTCCCTACTGTGGAAGAAGTCAGACCCGGTCCCCCACCCGCTCCCGGTTCTATGGAATTTGAAAAAGATGCTGCAGAGATTCGGAAGTTTGCTTCTCACATGACTGTAAGCCAACGCCGAATTGCCAATTGGTGGGAAGATGGCCTTGGTTCATATACACCTCCGGGACATTGGAACAAGTTTGCCAAAGAAGCAATAGTAAAGGCCAAACTCAATCCACTTAGGTCTGCAAGAGTTTTTGCTTACATGAACACTGCCATCATGGACGCAGGCGTGGCATGTTGGGATACAAAATATTACTACCATTACCCAAGACCTATAGAGACGATTGCAGGATTCAAAACCATTCTAGGCACACCCAACTTTCCTGCTTACACTTCAGGACATAGCACTTTCTCTGCGGCAGGGGCGGAAGTACTTGCGCATTTTTTTCCTTCAGATGCAGCCCAGTTTAGAGCTAGGGCAGAGGAAGCTGCTGTTTCAAGGCTATATGGAGGTATTCATTACCGGTTTGATGCAGAAGTAGGTATCACACAAGGAAAAAATGTCGCAGCATATGCAGTAAGCAGAGCCAAAAATGATGGTGCAGAGTAAAGAATTAAAAAGGGTTTGATTGGTTTACAACCCCGGCTAGGATAATAGGCCGGGGCTGTTTTTTTATCCTACTTTGACAGGCTGTTCTATTTCTTTCCTCAGACTCTTGGATGCCAATACAATCAATGCAATGGAAAGAACAAAAAGCAAGGCAGCAATTACTGAAAGTACATATACTTCCTGCTTGAAATTATTCCAGGCAAACAATCCCAATGAAGTCAAAGTGACTGTAAACATAAAGAACATAGGAATGGTCACAAAAGTAGCATTCACCTTTTGCCTAATCAGCCAAACTGCAATGGTCAATAATGCCAAAGCGGCCAACAATTGATTTGCCGAACCGAAAATTGGCCAAAGGGTAGTAAAACTTCCTGATGCCAACAACAGAACGGAAAGAATGACAACTACCGAGGTGGATAAATACCTATTTTGGGAAAGTTTATTCCCAATAGGGTTTTTTACATCTTCAAAATATTCCTGTAAAGTAAATCTAGCCAATCTCGTGCAGGTATCTAAAGTCGTGAGGGCAAAAGCAGAAACAGTGAGGGCGACAAAACCTACTGCAAATTGTTCGGAAATCCCCATAGTAGATATCATACCTCCCAATCCGGTTGAAAACAAACTTACCGGCCCTTCATTCCCAATTCTGCTTAGGTATTCTCCCCTAGACAGGACCACTACAGCGCCTACAGAAATAATTGCCAAAAAAGATTCAATCAACATCCCTCCATAGCCTACTATCTTTGCGTCGCTCTCTTTATCCAGTTGCTTAGAAGTAGTACCTGAGGCCACAAGAGAGTGAAAACCTGAAATAGCACCGCAGGCAATGGTGACAAACAATACAGGAAACAAGTAACCTAAATTTTCAGCAGAGATATGAACCTGATTGTCCATTTTGATTTCCGGATTGGATATAAATACGCCTATAACAGCAGAAATCATCAATCCATACAACAAAAAACTATTCAAATAATCTCTTGGCTGAAGCAAAAATGTCACAGGAGTGACAGAAGCAAAAAAAGCATACCCAAGCAGTAAATAAATCCAAAGCTGGTAATCAAGTGCAAACGGAAGCTGCATTCCCAGATATACAAAATAATACATCAAAGCCACGCCTATGGCAGTATTGATCACAAAAGCGGTTTTGTTTCCTCCGAGAAATTTATTCACATAGCCAAAAACAACTGCAAGTATCATAAATAAAATAGATGCGGAAGCCACACCGGGATTACTGACAAAAGTCTTGGCAATAATATCTGAAAAAACCCCAATCACGAGAATCAGCGTAGAGAAACTGAAAATAATAAAAAGCTGCTTTCCGCTTTTTCCAATATTGTTTTGAATAATCACTCCTATGGATTTCCCTTGGTTTCTCAGAGAAGCGGCCATACTCCCCAAATCGTGGACAGCACCAAAGAAAATCCCTCCCACCAAAATCCAAATCACAGCCGGAATCCAACCAAATGTCACCGCAATGATTGGACCTACTATGGGGCCTGCCCCGGCGATAGAAGCAAAATGGTGACCCAACACCACGATTGGCTTGCTAGGAACATAATCTATGCCATCCTCATAGAGGTGTGAAGGTGCCTTCCTTTTGTCATCAAGACCAAATTTTTTATAGGCAAATTTCCCATAAGTATAATAGGCAAGAAACAGAATAGTGGCAGATATAATCAGTAAAATTGAAAGTGTCATTTTATTTTGGGCTAATAAACCTTGAATTTCCCCTAAATCGATCAAATAACAAATTATATTCTCGGGATTTAGGACCATGCAGGTAAAAAGTTCTGAATTTCTCTGTTTTTAGCCAATCTGTCATAGAGCTTGGAAAAATGAAGTTAACCATCAGGTTTTATTTAACGGATAATACCTATAAATTTGTACTCCCCGAAACGCAGGTTTTGGCGTAAAAAAATAAAATATGGCTTGGTTCAAAAGGACAGATAAAGGAATAAAAACCTCGACTGAAGAAAAAAAAGATACCCCGGATGGTTTATGGTTTAAAACCCCTCAGGGAAATATCATCCATACGAGAGAACTCAAAAATAATTCATATGTATGCCCTGACGATGATTTCCATGTCAAAATAGGGTCAAAAGAATACTTTGAAATTCTTTTTGATGGAAACAAGTTTAAAGAACTTGACACCGAAATGAAGTCCGGCGATCCATTAAATTTTGTGGATACCAAACCTTATAAAGGCCGAATTACCGCCACTATCCAAAAAACTGAATTGAATGACGCAGTCAGGACAGCAGTTGGAAAGATGAATGACTTGGATCTTGTGGTGGCCTGTATGGATTTTAATTTTATCGGCGGTTCCATGGGGTCAGTAGTTGGTGAAAAAATCGCAAGGGCAATTGACTATTCCCTAAAAAACAAAATCGCCTTTTTGATGATTTCCAAATCAGGGGGAGCAAGAATGATGGAAGCCGGATTCAGCCTGATGCAGATGGCCAAGACATCTGCGAAGCTCGCTTTGTTGGAAAAGGCTGCAATCCCTTACATTTCGCTGTTGACTGACCCTACTACCGGTGGTGTCACTGCTTCCTATGCCATGTTGGGTGATTTCAATATAGCAGAGCCTGAAGCCTTGATTGGATTTGCCGGTCCGAGAGTTATCCGCGAAACTATTGGTAAAGATTTGCCAAAAGGGTTCCAAAGTTCTGAATTTGTGTTGGAACACGGGTTCTTGGATTTTATCATCGATAGAAGGCAGTTGAAAAACAGATTAACGACACTTCTAAACCTTCTGAGGAATTAAGAAGTTATCTATTGAAATTGAAAAAAAGGAATACCTCAAAAATCAGGTTCTTTTTGGTCAATTATATTGATTAATAAATATATTTGTGTTCCCGAATCGGGTCTTAATGCTGAAATTAAAAAGTAAAATAATCATTAAATGGGTTCAGTAATTATTACATCTATAGTAGCATTTACGCTTATCATTTTGCTACTCGTTTTTATCCTGTTGTTTGCCCAATCCAAGCTGGTTGCCTCAGGTGATGTCAAAATCATTGTAAATGGCGATGAAAGCAATCCGATTGTCGCTTCGGCAGGTTCTACGCTCTTGAGTACGCTCGGAGGGAAAAAAATATTTCTTCCCTCAGCATGTGGCGGTGGCGGTACTTGTGCTATGTGTAAATGCGTCATTGAAGAAGGCGGAGGAGAAGTGTTACCAACTGAAGAGGGACACCTCAGCAGGGCTGAAAAGCAGGGCAACGTACGGCTTTCTTGCCAGGTAAAGGTAAAACAAGACATGAAAATCAGGATTCCTGAGGAAATCTTTGGAATCAAAAAATGGGAGTGTGAAGTTTTATCAAACTACAACGTATCCACTTTTATCAAAGAATTCAAAGTAAAACTTCCTGAAGGAGAAACACTCCACTTCGAATCAGGGGGATATATTCAGATAGATGTACCTGTAATCACTGTCAATTTTAAGGACATTGATATTGCTCCCCACCCTGAACTCGGACACCCGGCAGATGTGTACAAGAGCGACTGGGACAAGTTTGGACTTTGGGATCTGGTCATGAAAAATGATGAAGAGCTCTTCAGGGCATATTCTATGGCCAACCACCCCGCCGAAGGCAACATTGTAATGCTTACCATACGTATTGCTACCCCACCTTGGGATAGAGCCAATAATAAATGGATGGATGTCAATCCGGGTGTTTGTTCGTCCTATGTTTTCTCAAGAAAGCCAGGTGATAAAGTGACAATTTCAGGTCCTTATGGTGAATTCCATATCAACCCTACCCAAAGAGAAATGATCTACATAGGTGGTGGTGCGGGAATGGCTCCTTTAAGATCTCATATTTTCCACTTATTCCACACAGAAAAATCCGACAGGAAAGTATCTTATTGGTACGGTGGTAGGTCTAAAAAAGAACTTTTCTATGTCCCTCATTTCAGAGATATCGAAAAGGATTTTCCAAATTTCAAATTCCACATAGGTCTTTCGGAACCCTTACCTGAAGATAATTGGACAATCAAGAAAGAACTGGGAGATGCTGAAGCTGACGGTTATGTGGGATTTATACACCAGGTGCTTTATGACAATTACTTAAAAAATCATCCTGAACCAGACGAAATCGAATACTACCTCTGTGGTCCCCCATTGATGAACGCTGCAGTATTGAAACTGTTAGATGATATGGGAATTCCCAAAGAAAATATCAGGTTTGATGATTTTGGAGGCTAACATAGATATCAAGAGTCCCGCAATAGCGGGACTTTTTTATTTCACTCTGGATTTTTTAATTATTTTTGGATAGTCTTTAAATCACGTCCATGAATATTCGACAATACTTTGATCCGATTCCGGAATTCATCACCACCCAAACATACAGCTCCAATTCATTTTTCAATTTCATACACTTTCATGGAGAAACTTTTCCTGATTTGAAAGGCTTACAGATAGCCATTGTTGGACTGGGTGAAAATCGTGGTATAACAAAAGGAGAAAGTATTGAAAGAAGTGCCTCAGAGATCCGTGACAAACTTTTTCACTTAAAAAAAGGACATGGTCTATACAAAATAGCAGACTTGGGGGATTTGAAAAGGGGAGCAACAAGGGAAGAATCTATCCAAACGATGGCTACCGTTGGAGAATATCTGATCAAAAAACAGATTTTACCTGTTTTTATTGGAGGCTCACATGACTTGGATTTGGGACAATACCTTTCGTACCAAAACCTGGATAAACTTGTTTCCCTGGTGACCGTCGATGCAAAAGTGGATATGGAAGAAGTAGGGACACCTTCAGAAAACCATTCCCAAGAAATTATTTTGCATCAACCCAATTTCCTTTTCAATTATAGTCACTTAGGCTATCAAAGTTTTTTGGTAGACAAAGACCTTACCGGTGTGATGGAAAAACTTTATTTTGACCATATCCGCTTAGGACATGTCAGGAGCAATTTCAAAGAAATAGAGCCCATTATCAGGAATGCGGATTTGCTGAGCTTTGACATTTGTGCAATACAATCATCAGATGCACCCGGTGCGGCAGATGCACAGCCATTTGGACTTTCCGGTGAGGAAGCCTGCCAGATCTGTAAGTTTGCAGGTATGAACGAAAAACTTTCCTCTTTTGGGATTTTTGGATACCAGCCATATTACGACGATAACAGAAACAAAACCGCCTCAGTCATAGCCACGATGGTATGGTACTTCATAGAGGGCTTCTATGACAGAAAAGACACTTTGTCTTTTAAAGGCAATGACTATATCAAATATACGGTATCATTGGACATGAAACCTTCGACTTTAGTATTTTATAAAAGCAAAAGGAGCGAAAAATGGTGGATGGAAATCCCCCACCAAGATCTGGATAAATTTGACAGAAACACTATTATTCCCTGTAGCTACCAAGATTATCAGATGGCCCAATCAGGGGAAATACCAGAAAGGTGGATCAATGCCCAGTTAAAACTTCTTTGATGAAAACTTATACCAAACAACAATTGGCGCTACGCAATGGTCAGGATAAACCGGAAATATGGGTCGCTTACCATGGTGAAATATATGATGTTTCTGATTCAAGGCTTTGGAAAAACGGAAAGCATTATGAGCATTGGGCTGGACAGGATCTAACAGACGAACTGCCGGATGCACCACATACGGCTGAGGTTTTTAGAAAATTTAAAATAATTGGGCTTTTGACAGAATGATATGATATTGATTGCAGATAGCGGTGCCAGTAAGACAGACTGGAGAGTGATAAATGAAAAGGGAGAAATCAGCCAACATAGAGGAATTGGATTTAACCCCAATTACCAAACGGCTGAAGAAATGGCAAATGAACTTCAGGAGGATTACTTAATAAACCTAAGGGATGATATCGATACCATCTATTATTATGGAGCAGGCTGTGCTTCTCAAAAAAATAGGCTACAGGTTACAAATGCCCTCCGGAGTATTTTCAAAAAAGCAGAAATAAACGTAGACCATGACCTCATGGCGGCAGCAAGGGCCACATGCGGTAACCTGCCGGGCATAGCCTGCATTTTGGGAACAGGTTCTAACAGCTGTGATTATGATGGTGAAATCATCATCAACAAAAGACCTGCACCAGGATATATCCTTGGTGATGAAGGCGGTGGAGCGTACATTGGAAGAAAATTTCTACAGGATTTTATACATGAAGAAATGCCCAATAAACTGCGGGAGAAGGTAATCGACAAATTCCATCTTGATACCCAGACAATTATCGAAAATGTCTATCAAAGGCCATTTCCGGGAAGGTATATGGCGAGTTTTTGCAGGTTTATTTCTGAGCATGCTGCAGACCCTTATTGCTATATGCTTTACTATAATTCATTTCAGGAGTTTTTCAAAAAAACTGTCTTGAAATATGATGATTATAAAAATAAACCCGTGAGTTTTGTAGGCTCTATTGCCTTTTACAACAGTGACATTCTGAGGAAGGCCGCTTATGATGCCGATATCCACGTCAATTTAATTTTGGAAGGACCTATTGCTGGATTAACCCTTTACCACAAAGAACTACTATGAATACGACCGAAAGCAGCTCACTTTACGACAATCTCGAGCATATGGACACTCTTTCATTGCTAGAAAAAATCAATGATGAAGATAAAAAAGTGGCAATAGCTGTAGAGAAGCAAATCAAGGCAATAGAGGCTTTGGTGGAGGAAATTATACCTAGGATGAACAAGGGAGGAAGGCTTTTTTACATCGGAGCAGGTACCAGCGGAAGACTTGGAATCTTGGATGCTTCTGAGTGTCCGCCTACTTATGGAGTGCCCCATGATTGGGTTGTAGGAATTATTGCAGGCGGGGATTCGGCCATCCGAAAAGCTGTCGAAAATGCTGAAGATGATGCCAATCAGGCTTGGATCGATATTCAAAAATTTGGATTCAAGAAAGAAGATACAGTCATTGGAATAGCCGCTTCAGGGACCACACCTTATGTAATAGGTGGTGTCAAATCCGCTAGAGAAGCCGGGCTTCTTACAGGATGCATTACCTGCAACAGTGATTCTCCACTTTCCAAAGCCGTTGCGTTTCCTGTTCAGGTAGTAGTCGGCCCTGAATTTGTCACAGGAAGTACACGAATGAAAGCAGGAACAGCCCAAAAACTGGTGCTGAATATGATCTCCACAACGATCATGATCAAACTGGGAAGGGTAAAAGGAAACAAAATGGTAGACATGCAGCTATCCAACAGAAAGCTAGTCAACAGAGGAATCCGTATGATCATGGAATCAACCGGCAGCCCTGAAGATGAAGCCAAGGATTTACTTTTGAAATATGGATCAGTACGTTCCGCGGTAGAGGCTTTCTTTCAAAAGAGTGAAGGCTGACTCTGATTATGATCTAACTTTTCTTATCTTTGCATCCCTTTTAAATTCAGCAACTTAGTACCTGAATCAAAAAGATTACATCTTAATACAGCAGAGATGCTGCAACACAATGAAAAAAGAAAATAACAGAAGTTCGGGCTCCAGAAATGAAGGTGGTTCCAAACCTTATAAAGGAGGAAGCAAATCTGATGGAAAAAAGAATTATTCTGACAAGAAAGATTTTGGAGGTTCAAAGCCAACCGGAGAAAGAAAATTTGACAAAAAGTCCAATCACTCTAGAGGTGAAGGACCTGCCCGTCCTTACGGAGACAAAAAGTTTGAAGGAAAAAAAGATTATTCCGACAAAAAGGAATTCAGAGGTACCAAACCTGAGGGAGAAAGAAACTTTGACAATAAGCCAGGCTATTCCAAAGGTGAAGGTTCTTCCCGTCCTTATGGAGACAAGGGAAGATTCGAAGGAAAAAAAGACTATTCCGATAAAAAGGAATTCAGAGGTTCCAAGCCTGAAGGAGAAAGAAAATTCGACAAAAAGCCGGGTTATTCTAAGGGTGAAGGTTCCCCCCGTACTTATGGAGACAAAGGAAGATTTGAAGGAAAGAAAGATTACTCTGAAAAAAAGCCTTTTCCCAAATCCCAAAATGAAAAACCGGATAGACGATTTGGAAACAAGAGCGATTCGCCTTTGAGCAGCAGAAGAGCTGATGAATTTGATGACTTTGAAGATTTCAACCAAACTTCAGAAAAAAAAGGGCCGAGAAAACCAAGACTTGATGAGGAGAGAGCATCAAGAAGAGCAGAAAGCAGAAATGATTTTCCAAGGATAGCGCAAAAGAACAGCAAGGATAAGGAGGAAGAGGAATTTGAAGGAATACGAGACTTATCAGAAAAGAAAGGACCTAAAAAATCTAAGTACGAAGGTCAGTTCCCTGAAAGAAAAAAAGAGAATACCGACGAATCGCGCACAGACCAATCTGATTACAGAAAATCAGAGAGATTCTCAAAAGATGACAAACCTGCCTTCGGCAAAAGAAATGCCGAAATAGGATTTAATAAAAGACCTACTGCAGAGGAAGATTTCAAAAGCGTTTACCGTGGAAGAGGAAAGGATGAAAAACCTATTTATGAAAAAGTCCTAAAATCAGATCTTCCAAAAGAAACAGGCTTTCAAAAAAAGATAAGAAAGCCATTCACAGACGACACCTCGGGGGAAAGGCCAAATTATAATTTTGAAAAACTTGAGAAGAACCATAATCCAAAAGTTCAATCAGACGCTCTCAGATTAAATAAATTCATTGCAAACTCAGGAATATGTTCAAGGAGAGAAGCGGATGTTTTGATCCAACATGGAGAAATCCAGGTCAATGGTGAAGTAGTCAAAGAATTGGGTCACAAGATAAACCGGACAGACAAGGTAATCTACAAAGGAAAAAACATCAATCCTGAAAAACCTGTCTACTTGCTTTTGAATAAGCCAAAGGATTTTATCACCACTACGGAAGATCCCTTGGCCAGAAAAACTGTCATGCACCTTATTTCCAATGCCTGTGAAGAAAGGATCTTTCCTGTAGGAAGATTGGATAGAAATACGACAGGTTTATTGTTGTTTACAAATGATGGTGAACTTGCTGCGAAACTATCTCATCCCTCCAATAATGTCAAAAAAATCTACCAGGTTACGTTAAACAAGCCCTTGACCGCCAATGACGAAAAGGAAATCCTAGAAGGAATTACTTTAGAAGATGGCCCGGCAAAAGTTGATGACATGCAAGTACTTTCTAAGGACAGAACTATCCTTGGTCTGGAAATACATTTGGGAAGAAACCGGATCGTAAGAAGGATATTTGCACACTTCGGTTATGAGGTTGAAGCCTTGGACAGGGTTATTTTTGCCGGATTGGATAAAAAAGATCTTCCAAGAGGAAAATACAGGTTCCTTTCCGAAAAAGAAGTGATTAAGCTCAAATACTTCTTATAAATCCTTTAGTAAAAAATAAAGGCCTTGGATTGATCCAAGGCCTTTTTTGTTGGTTTAGCTTTTATAACAACTATTTAGCAGCCATCAATTGGGCAAATCCATCAGTACTTCTTACATAGAATTCAACCCTAGCAGAAGGACTGACACGCTCAAATGTGTAAAGTTTTTGGAATCCGATTGAATTATCGATTTTTTCCTCATGGACCAATTTGTCATTTTCAAAAACCATTACTGATAAATCAGATGGAAGCAGGGCGTTTACTAGCAACTTATACTTGTTGTTTTCAACCTTTTCAAGTTTGGAATAGATTACCGGAGAGGCTACAACATCATTGAGATCTATATCCAATTGATCTATCACGACATTGTTTTCATAAACCTCCATGGAATAAATTCCCGCTTTGAGTTTTGAAAAATCATAATACTTTGCAAAGGCATTTTCAGAAACAATCTTGTCCCTTTGGACCAAAAATTTGTTTTCATCATAAATCTTTACTGTTACTGTTTTAGCTTGGTTTAGTCCATACAGAAGTTGAACTTTCTTTTCATCCACTTTTCTAAGTGAAACCGGTGATTTTGTAGGTTTTTCAGAACCTGCCTCGTTTGCCATAGCGCTTACTGAAACGCCCGCAGCAATAATCATTGATGCAATAAATGCTTTCATGGTAATAAAATTTAGTTGGTTTAAGAGATTTTTTATGAAGTTTACCTCGGTTGGATTTCTCCGTTTTCAAACAATATGAGGTCGGTTACTCAGGGGTGGGATGAAGCCATTTGGTATTTGACTTCGATACAAACTTAGATAGATTGCTTATTTATTGCAAATAATTTAACAATTATTATTTTTATTACATTTTTTATAATAAAATAAAATAATTTTTAATGATTTAATAATTGTGTTTTATTTTTTCGGAATCGATGTCATTTAGTTCCTATATGTTGGATTTCCTCATAAAACCAAATAATATTTTTTTGTGTATACATCTAAAAATATTTAAATATACTGTTCATTACTATCCAAAAAATAAAAAAAGAGCATGGATTTGGCTCCCTGCTCTTTCAAATCAGTCCCTATTGGGCTATTTTTTTGTTTATTTCATACTTTTTCCGGCCTCAGCCAAGGACTTAGAATCAAAATTTCCAAGCAGTTCGACGACCATTAAGTCCCCTCCCTTATCATTGAGAAGTACGACGACATCGCTGATCATCCTATCCCCTTTGGTGAAAATCAAAATTCCATTTCCCTTGTCACTTGTTTCCATCATCAATTCGTATTTCTCTTTTTCCAAGGCTTTATATAACGTTTTGAACTCCGCCTGACCTGTGGGACTATTTTCAGGGAGTTTGAAAAGTTTGACCCTTTCTAGGGATTTGACGATTCCTTCCACTTTTGCTTCATCCAATTTCACATTGAATCCTTCAGCAAAATTCATAAAGTTGCCTCCTATGTCCATGTGAAAGAAATCATCATTGGCTTTATACTTTTGATAAAGTGCATCTACACTTTTGCTTTGGGCTTGGGCCATGTGCACAAACATGACAAGAGAGATAATCAACAGAAGTTTTTTCATTGGTTTATGATTTGTTTATTTCTTTTTATTTCCGCTTTGGTATTCCTTCATTCCGGGCATGTTGGTCTTTTCAGCGAGAATGTTAAGGTCTTGATATGTAAAACTTCCCAACATACTAAGTAAGGTGAAACTTTCGCCGGAACCGGATATCATCAATAATTCCTTTACTAAGCCATTTTCTTCCCTCACCATAAATTTGACATTGGAACCTTTATCTGCCACATCCATCAAGTCCTCATACCTGTTTTTATTAAGGGTGGCCATGGCTTCTTGGTAGAGATTTTTTCCGTTGGGAGTATCCGTAGAAAGGATTCTGATTCCTCTGACTTTGGATATCAACTCTCCTAAATCCTCCGCCTCCTGATCTAAATCCTTGCTTGCCGATTTCAGGAATCCTCCGGCCATCTGCATCATTTTTGGACTGATGTACACCCTTGAAAAATTCTCATCCTCCATGTATTTGGAAAAGAATTTGCTGATAGCATCATCCTGTGCATTTGCTCCGGTCACCAAAAGTGTCAGCACAATCAGTGGTAAAATTTTCTTTATCATTGTTTTTGTTCTTTAAGATTAAAGATTTCTTGGGTCGTATTCAAATGCCTCATTTCTCCCATGGCACCTAGATTTTCAGTTCCTTTTTGCATATTGGTTTGAATCAGGTTGAAAGCCTCCATGACCTGCTCAAAAGCCTCTCTTTCGGCTTTCTTCATTTGGTATCTATACAATATGGCCCCAACTGCAAGAAAGATGATAAACAAGGCTGCTATTTTAATCCAATGAAATGATGGCTTTTTAATGTTGTTTTTTAATTCAAATTCTTTGGGCTGAATTGAGGAAATTCCGGCAATTCCCAAAAAGAACTTCTTTTCCTCTTCAAAGTCTTTCGCGTTTTGAAGAAGGTTTTTGATTTCTCTTTCTTCTTCAAGGCTAGTTTCGCCTTCCCAATATTTTTTCAATAATGAGCTTAACCTATTTTCCATTTTTCTGCTGCATCAAATAATCCTTCAATGTCTTTCTTGCCCTGTGCAAATTGACCTTCACCTGATCCAATGAAATTTCGAGGTACTCCCCGATTTCCTCATACGTCAATCCTTCTACTTCCCTCAACTGAAATATTTCCCGCTGCTTTTCAGGAAGTGATTCCAAAAACCTGAAAACGAGCTTCACTTCCTCACTTCTGTCAAGACTTTCTTCACTTGCTTCAATATCAAAATCCACTATGGAATCAAACTTTTTTGATATCCGAAAGTGCTGAAGGCTTTCATTTTTCAGACTTCTCACCAGCCAACCGGTAGGATTTTCCATTCTTTGAAGTTCATCTTTTCGGAGCCAAGCTTTTTCAAAAACAGCCTGCAATATATCCTGAGCAACTTCTCTGTCTTTGACCCAGAGAAAAGCCATACGATACAGTTTGTTTTTTAGCGACCAGATGTGTGCTTCAAAAAAAGTCTTCATTCAGGTAGATGATGATCGGGAAATTGGAATGTTACAGCAATTTGAAAAAAAAACTGAACTTTAGATTAAATTTAAATTAGGCAAAAAATAGTATGCATGCCTACTATTTATTATTTTGCAATGCAATGATTCAACAAATGAAAACCAACCTCATCCTTAAAAGACATCAATTGGGCATAAAAAAAGCCCTGAAAAATTCAGGGCTTGTGGTGATAAGTGGACTCGAACCACCGACTCACGGATTTTCAGTCCGATGCTCTACCAACTGAGCTATATCACCGATTCCGTTAAAGTGATGCAAATGTAGGTAATTGAAACATTGATCCAAACCATTTGATTAAAAAATTTAGACTAAACCCAACCCAAAAACGCTAATACAAACAATATGAGCATTTTACCCCAAGTAATTTTTCTCCTTGTTTTTGCGGTAGCAGGCTATATTCTTTTCAAAAGAATCAGCTTCCTGCGCAGAAACATTTTCCTAGGAAAAAGAGAGACCAGAAATGATCTCCCTGATCAGCGATGGAAAACCATGTTATTGGTAGCATTTGGACAACAGAAAATGTTCAAAAAGTTTACCCCTGCGATTCTGCATCTTCTAATTTATGTAGCTTTTGTCATCATCAATCTTGAAGTACTGGAATTTGTCATTGACGGTATTTTCGGTACGCATAGGGTTTTTGCCCCTTTCTTAGGATCAGCCTATGGAGTGGCCATGAATATTTTTGAGTTTCTGGCCATTGCCGTGTTGGTTTCTTGTTTCGCCTTTTTGATCAGGAGAAATGTCATGAAAGTGGACCGCTTCACCAAACCTGAATTGAACGGTTGGCCTGCCATGGATGCCAATCTCATTCTGGTCATCGAAATCATTTTGATGTTTGCCATTCTCACTATGAATGCTACAGATCAAATCTTGGCTTCCCGCGGGGTTCCACATTATACCCTATTGAATGGATTGTTTTTCAGCAATTTCCTTCAGCCAATTTTTCAGGGAATGTCAGACAGCACTTTGGTATTTATTGAGCGGTTTGCTTGGTGGTTTCATATAGTAGGAATTCTGGCTTTCGCCGTGTATGTGACCTACTCCAAGCATTTGCATATTTTCCTAGCCTTCCCCAACACTTGGTATTCCAACCTCAAGCCAAAAGGAGAAATGAACAATATGCCTGAGGTGACCAATGAAGTCAACATGATGCTAGGTATAGCTCCTGAGACAAGCGCAGAACCTCCTGCCGAGATCGGAAGGTTTGGAGCCAAAGACATCAATGACCTCAGTTGGGTCAACGTCATGAATGCCTACAGCTGCACTGAGTGCGGTCGCTGTACAGCAGAGTGTCCAGCCAATATCACAGGCAAAAAGCTTTCTCCTAGGAAAATCATGATGGATGTAAGGGACCGGGCAGAAGAAGTGGGGAAGAGCATGGATGCAGGTGGACCTGGATTGGCTGACGGCAAATCCCTGCTTGGGGATTATATCAGCAAAGAAGAAATCAATGCCTGCACTTCCTGCAATGCCTGTGTGGAAGCTTGTCCTATCAATATAGATCCGCTGTCCATCATACTTCAGATGAGAAGGTATGTGTCTATGGAAGAATCCGCTGCACCTGCACAGTGGAATGCCATGTTTCAGAATATGGAAACGGCTTTTTCCCCTTGGAAATTCCCTCCTTCTGACAGGTTCAATTGGGCAGAAAAATTAAAAAATGAAGAAATAAAGGAGAATTGAGACTTGAGACTAGAGATTTGAGATTTTACTCCACTGAGGTTTAAATATTCTTGAATCCCAAACCACTTGTCCAAATTTCCATGGCTCACTTTCATCAATTCTACATCAAAAACTCTACTTGAAATACCTTCTAATAATTTATTCTTGATTTCAATGTCTTGTTTCTCTGATCTCGTTTCTTGTTTCTAAGGTCTCATATCTCATATTTCAAGTCTCTTATCTATATCATGTCAACATATAAAATACCAACTATGGCCGAAATGGCCGCTTCGGGGGAAACCCCTGAAATTCTTTTTTGGGTAGGTTGCGCAGGTTCATTCGACGAGCGCTATAAATCCGTTACGCAGGCATTTGTAAAAATATTGAATAAAGTAGGGGTAAGTTTTGCAGTTCTCGGACCAGAGGAAGCCTGTACCGGTGACCCTGCGAGAAGGGCAGGAAATGAATTCCTGTTCCAGATGCAGGCGGTTTCCAATATTCAGGTGATGAATGCCTATGAAGTCAAAAAAGTGGTGACAGCCTGCCCTCATTGCTTCAATACCATCAAAAACGAATATCCTGCCCTTGGCGGAAACTATGAAGTCATCCACCATTCCCAGTTTTTGCAGCAGCTGATCAATGAAGGGAAGATCATCCTTCAAGGTGGCGGGGAGTTCAAAGGCAAAAAAATCACCTTTCACGATTCCTGTTATCTCGGAAGGGCAAATGATGTCTATGAAGCACCTAGGGATGTCATCAGAGCTTTGGATGTAGAACTTGTAGAAATGAAGCGCTGCAAGACCAAAGGGCTATGCTGTGGCGCCGGCGGCGCGCAAATGTTTAAAGAACCTGAGCCCGGGAAGAAAGATATCAATGTAGAAAGAGCAGAAGAAGCCTTGGCAACAGGAGCTACTACCATAGCCGTTGGCTGTCCTTTTTGCCTGACGATGATGTCTGACGGTGTCAAGAATAAAGAAAAGGAAAATGAAGTTAAAGTCTATGACCTTGCAGAAATGCTGGCCAAAGACATGGGCATCTGAAAACCTGAAAATTCTAAATCAAAACCCCAAGTTTAAAATTTGGGGTTTATTTTTGAGTTTTGTTTGATTAAAAGAACCATTTTCTCAAAAATTACCGTTAGGTTAAAGAAATAAAAGCAGCCCTAAATACTTTACTGTAGCTAAGCAAGACAAATTATGTACAAGCCCTTTGATCAGATGCCTGCCAATGCCAGAATCTGGACATATACCTCAACCAGAAGATTTGACAAAGACGAACTGGAGATTTTATCTTCGAGATTGTCTGCTTTTTGCGAGCAATGGAATACCCACGGCGCCTTGATGCCCACTTCCTTTGAAATCCAGTTTGATCAAGTCATCATTTTGGCAGTGGATGAAAGCCGGTTGGGAGCAAGTGGCTGCTCGATAGATTCTTCAGTCAGGGTTTTGAGAGATATAGAAAATGAATTGGACATCGACCTGCTCAATCAGGGGAAAGTTTCATTTATCAAAAGTGAAGGGGACTTGGAAGTAAATCCTATCCTCGGGATCAAATCAAAAGTAACAGAGGGAATCCTTCAGGCCGAAACCATCGTATTGAATCCTGTGGTGAAGAATAAGGCGGATTTGGAGAATAATTGGAAAATCAAGGCAAAAGAATCCTGGCTGAACAAATTCTTTGAGAATTAATTTTGATAAAAATCCTATATTTAAAACATTAAGAAAACATTCCAAAATAACTATGAAGCGAATTGCTTTATTTCTTGTTTTGATACCCATATTGCTAGGAGCTTGTACTAGCATGTACCAAAAAGGCCAAAACCAGTTTCAGTCAGGTGAATATCAAGTTGCTATCAACACTTTTTCGAAGATTCTTGAAAAAGAACCGGAAAACAAGCAAGCTAATTTTTATGTAGCAGAAAGCTATCGGCTATCCAACAGGATAGAAGAATCCAAAGCTTATTATGAAAAACTTGCTGCAGAGGAGGAAACTTACGAGACATTTTTCAGGCTGGGACAAAGTCTAAAAAGCCAAGGTGAATATGAACAGGCGACAGCAGCATTTGAAAAAGCCAAGGGACTGACCTTGGATGATAAAAATCTCCAACTTGTAGAACTTGAACTTTCCAATCTAAAAAAAATCGGTGAAATCCAGAATTATTGGGAATTCATGCAGGTGGAAAATTACAAGTTATTGAATACCCCACTTGCTGAGTATTCTCCGGTAGTGAACGGTGGATTTCTGTATTTTACCAGCAACAGACAAAGCAGTGGAATCTATGATGCCACAGGGACACCATACCTAAAAATGTTCCGTACCAGAGCGGAAGGAATCAAAGTAGATGTACAAAACGTGCAGCAGCTTCCCGAATTCCGAAATGAGGATAACCTGAACCAAGGTTCTATGGCTGTCAGTCCTGATGGAAATACCCTGATCTATGCAAGGGCCAATTCAACCTCTCCAAAAGACTTGCCGGACGTTCATCTGTTCGCCTCGTATTTCCGAGGCGGAGGATATACCCAACCGATTTGGATGCCGGTAAATGAGGATGAATTTTACACCAATACTACACCTGCTTTCAGTCCTGACGGAAATGAGCTTTACTTTTCTTCAATTAGACCTGATGGCAAAGGAGGATTGGATCTGTACAAAGCGACCAAACTTGCCAATGGAGATTTTGGCAATGCAGTGAATATGGGAAACCAAATCAATACTCCCGGCAATGAAATGTTTCCTTACATAGCCTCAGACGGTAAGCTATTTTTCGCTTCTGATGGCCACTCCGGTTTTGGGAAGTTGGATCTCTTCGTAGCCGAAAGGACAGAAAAAGGATGGGAAGTGAAGAACCTTGGTCCAAACATCAATTCTGTGGCCGATGATTTTGGAATCTTTTTTTCCAAATATCCTTCTGAAGGATTTCTTTCATCCAATAGGAAAGGCGGATTGGGAGATGATGATATTTATTTCTTTGAAGACAAAACACCGAAACCAAAAATCGTCAATGTATTTCTCAACGTGACTACCAAAGAGAAAAAAGATGATGGAACTGAGGTGATTCTGCCACAGACAAGAGTTGTACTGTATGACGGTACCAATAAAAACATCGGAGGTGATTTCTCCAACCAAAACGGTAGGCTGAGGTTTACATTGGCACCTGAAGCCAATTTTTCCATCATCGCCTCCAAAAGCGGCTACTTCAGCAAAAGCATAACTTACAGCACTAAAGGCAAAACTCCAAGACCTGAGGATCTCATCCAAGAAGTTACCAATATTACACTTGACACCACGGTAGTTTTGGATGCTTTGATTTTAGAGAGATCTATTGTGCTCGAAAATATTTATTATGATCTGAACAAAGCGGATATCCGTGCCGATGCGGCATTGGAATTGGACAAACTGGTCAAGATCTTAAAAGACAATCCAAGCATCAGGATAGAATTGAGCTCTCATGCTGATGCACGTGCGACTGATGAATACAACGATGCCCTGACCCAAAGAAGGGCTGAATCTGCAGTGGCTTACCTGGTTTCACAGGGAATAGATGCAAGCAGGTTAGTAGCCAAAGGTTATGGCAAGCGACAGCTGATCATCGAAAATGCCCAAACAGAAGAAGAACATCAGACCAATAGAAGAACAGAATTCAAGGTAATTGCTATCATAAATTGATGGTTCAAAAACCCCAAAGAATTATATTTAAGGATGTGAAGTCATAAAAAAAGGAGAGGGTTGACCTCTCCTTTTTTCGTTTATGTCGGATTAATTTTCATTCCAATCAGATGGAAACTTAATCGAAATCTGAATTTATTTGCACCCTTCTTTCCTTCGGGTATCGATGATATAAGTGATTTTCCAGCCTTCTGTTGTTTTGATCAATTGGAATGAATTGACTCCACAGTGGCTGAAATTGTCATTGACATAAAATTCATAAGGTGTCCAAGCCGCTGCCATGTCCCCGTCGACTTTAATCTGATAGTCAAGAATCCGTTCGTCCAAGATCGTAGTGGCCGGAGTGGTGGCGATCCTGTTTACAAAATCCGCAACCGAATTGGAACCCAATTCAGATCCGCTTTCGCCGCTTTTCACAGTTTGCATAGTCGCATCTTGATGAAAAGCTGCTTTTATCAAGTCGGTATTTTTTGACTTCATTCCCTCAAACATGGAGGCAATCACTTGCCTGACTTCCTCATTTTGCTGCGCAAAAAGGGAAGTTGCCGACAGAGAAAATAAAATCACGGAAGCAATAAAGGTCCTTTTCATTTTTTCTTGATGCTGCCTCCTGTACCTGTTTTGACATTAATCTCGGTTGGATTGCCGTCATAGACAATTTTAGCGGCTGTTGCCAAAGAACCGTTGATGGAAGATGTCGCCGTAAAACTGATGCTTGCAGTTGTATTGCCTAGGACATTCACATTTTTTGCAACAAGATTCAAGCCGTCAATCTGCGCATTGGTGTAGGCATTTGCTTCCAATTGACTGACTTTACCTTTAATAAAAATCCGCGAATTTGTGGCAGCTTCCAGGTTTAGCTTTTCAGCATCGACAATTGCTTCCAAATATGCATTGTTGGAGGAAGCCAAATAAGCTTCTTGGGCTTCTATTTTACTTTTGGCCACCACCTGTGCACTTGAAGTAGCTTCAATGCCCTGAATATCCACATAAGTCACTACTACCCTTACGGAGTGATTTCTGTAATTGCCTCTTGCCAACCTGACTTCAAGCGCATCTCCCACAACGGAAGTTTCAACTTTGCCGACATCAATCCCACTAGCGGTGATTTCTACCTTATTTTCATTTCCTTTTACCAATTCAGCTTTGATGGCATTCGATACTTTTATAACATTAAAATCGCGCATTGGCCGGCTGTCGTTTTGTGTTTGGGCATTTGAGATACCGACAATTGCTAAAAGAGCAAAAACAATGAGTTTAATTTTCATTTTCATATTGCGTGTTAGGTTTAGATTCCACCATATAATTTGAAGGTCATATTCCTTAAAGAGGGATTATTGACGGCGAAGTGCATTGCCTCGGCGATTTCAGCAGTCCCTACCCATTTGGTAAAGTCTGCATCGGGCATCGACTCTCGGTTGGCCTGAGTATCGATAATACTCGGGATAAAAACATGCGCCCTGATCTTGGTATTTTTGGCATCTTCAGCCACATAGTTGGCAAGTTCTATCACAAGTCTTTTACTCAATGCATATGCCACAACGTTTTTTGCATCTTCGGGTTGCAGTGCAGGACGAGCCCCGATAAACAAAAAATCTCCAAAATCAGCTTTTTTCATCAAAGGCAGAAAGCATTTTACCATGTTAAACGCAGAATAAAAATTAAGCCTGATCATTTTATCCAGTTCATCCAGCCCTGTATGTTCAATGTCTCCCCCTGCATAGCCTCCCACCAAAAGTCCGATGGCATCTACTTCTCCATATTGCAGGATAAAATCATTTTTAAAATCGCTGACAGCTTTTTGGTCTGTCACATCCACTTCATAGACATCGTCAGCTTCTTCTACCGACTCCCCCGAACCGGGCAAAACAGTAGCAATAACTCTATATCCTTCCCTCTTAAATTTTTCAACGACTGCTTTCCCTAGATTTCCGGCAGCACCCGTGATAATTAAATTCCTTTCCATAAATCAAACTTTTTTTGTTTCTGTTACTTTTACCAAAATTAAGCTATGCTTTTCTTTTCCATGGAAAAACAAAAATCTCTGATCCAAACTACCGAATCGAAAAAGAAAAGGGTCTTCATTCTGAAATTAGTCATTTACCTGATACTTTTTCTAGGGGCAAAATTCATTCCTGAAATACAGGAATACCTCATCAAATATCCAAGTATCAACAGTATTCATCGTGCCATACTATTTTTATTGGGTGGCAATATCCTTATTTCTCTTGGTAGGATAATTACCGCCCGCATTTACTTAAGGAAGACCGTAGACGAAAAGGTTCACGGCAATTTCCTGATCGGTATTACCTGGATTTCGAATATACTCAATTCAATGGTTTTTGTCATTGCCCTGATGCTTGCTTTTGACATTAGACCCCTGGAATTCCTTACAAGTCTGACCATCGTGGCTGCTGCCATTGCGATATTGACCAAAGATTATGTCAATAACATCATCAATGGATTGATCATCATGTTTACAGATCAGTTTTCTCTCGGAGATACTATCAAAATCGGTGAAAACACAGGTGTAATTGAGGATATTACCTTGCTTAATGTGGTAATCAAAAAAGAAGATGGGTATAAAACCATCATTCCAAACAATCTCGTCCTCGGGGTTCAGGTCACCAATTATAGCAGATTGGACCATAGAAAAGTAGATTTTCAAATGGACATGCCCTTCCCTACTAAATTCAAACTCACCCAAATTGAAGGAATCCTCGTTGAGAATTTTGAAAAAAGAATAAAGAAAAAAGAAGTAGCTAATATAAAAATAGTGTTGGTCGCTATCCAAAAAGAAGTGTACAGCATCAAGGTTTCTCTAGAGTCGTCCCTGACTGATGAAACCAAAATAAAATCAGAACTCCAACAATACTTATTGGATCTTTTAAATGAAAACTGAGAAGGAAAACTATTTTGATCTGGTGTATCAGGTGGTCCGTATGATTCCAAAAGGTAGAGTGACTTCCTACGGAACTATTGCCAATTATCTTGGGCTGAAAAGCGGTGCAAGGATGGTCGGCTATGCGATGAATGCCTGCCATACACAGCCTGATGTCCCCGCCCACAGGGTAGTAAATAGGGTGGGTTTGCTTACAGGCAAACATCATTTTTCTCCACCGGAGAGGATGCAACAGCTTTTAGAAGCAGAAGGTATCAAAGTAGTGAACGATAAAATTCAGAATTTTGACCTTCATTTTTGGAATCCAACAGAAATTAAATTAGAAGATTAAATCCCCTTTTTTGGACTATTTGAGCGCATTATTTGTTTTTTATACAGATTTTTTACCTACGAGGCGCAAAAGTGTATGCTTTTTGCAATATCCATTCAAAATTCATTGAATATGGAAACAGCATTGAAAAGTCACATCGCAGAAAACCTCCGAAAGCACAGGGTGCTGAGAGGCTATACCCAGGAATACATTGCCGAATATTTGGGCAAGAAGGATTACACTGCATATTCCCGATATGAACAAGGCAGGTCCAACCTCAAGATGGAAGACGCTATCAGGTTGGCAGATTTATATGAAGTAGATGTGCAGGAATTGATATCCAAAATACCATCTGTAAATCAGGCACAAGAATCACAAAAAAAGCAAAGTGGATTGGTTTCAATTTTGATTGACCTAGATGGCAGTTCAAATAAATTGGAGAGCAACATCCAAAGATTGAAGAAAATCAATGACCTTATCGCAAGACACGAGCTTTGATTATTTTTTTCTTACCAAATAAAGTCCCGTAAACATCAAAAGGCCATTGAGAATCAAAGCCTCAAAGCCGAACTTATAGCCCCAAAGTAATTGCTGGGAGTTTTGACTTATGATAAAGGTCAATAAAGGCGCTGTCAACGCAAGGTAAGGCACAAACTTATCCCTGACTTGCCATTTGGTAAACAATCCAAATGCATATAATCCTAGCAAAGGGCCGTAAGTATATCCGGCAATGACAAAGACGGAATTGATCACACTTTGGTCATTGATCCACCTGAACATCAAAATCACAAAAAACATCAGGGCTGTAAAACCGATGTGGACCCTTTTTCTGACCTTTACCTGATCTTCTTTTTTGTATTTTTTTTCTATTTCAAGAAAATCGTAACAAAAAGAAGTCGTCAAAGCAGTAAGCGTAGAATCAGCACTCGAATAGGCAGCCGCCGTAATACCCAAGATAAATACAATCCCAACAAAAGAACTGAAATAAGTAGTGGCAAGCAAAGGGTATAAATCATCTGTTTTGGTAGGAAGTGCGATGCCATTTGTCTCCGCATAGAGGTACAAAAGAATTCCCAAAGACAAGAAAAGCAAGTTGACTACTACCAGGATGATGGTAAACCAAAACATGTTTTTCTGGGCATCTCCGATATTGCGGCAGGTCAGGTTCTTCTGCATCATGTCTTGGTCTAATCCCGTCATCACGATAGTGATAAAAGCACCGGAGGCAAATTGCTTGAAGAAATTGGTCCCGGATTTCCAGTCCCAATTGAAAATTTCGGAACGGGGATCATCCGCAATGGTCCCCACAAATTCCTTGATAGTCAAAATCCCCAGGTCCTTCCCTATCAGGTAAATGCTGATGACCACTGCAAGTAGCATAAATAGTGTCTGCAAAGTATCAGTCCAGACTACGGTTTTGATTCCACCGCGGTGTGTATACAGCCATATCAAGGATACTGTGATCAATACCGAGACCCAAAAGGGAATCCCCCAATTGTCAAACAGGACCAATTGAAGTACGCCTGCCACAAGAAATACCCTGATAGAAGATCCTAAAGTCCTGGACAAAATAAAGAAAAATGCACCCGTCTTATAAGACCAAAAGCCAAACCTCTCATCCAAATAGGAATAAATGGAAACAAGGTTTAACCGATAGTACAATGGAAGCAGCACTTTTGCAATCACAAAATACCCCAAGGTATACCCCAAGACGACCTGAAAATAATGAAAACTCGTATTGCCTACTTCTCCGGGCACGGATATGAATGTCACTCCTGAAAGAGATGCTCCGATCATCCCAAAAGCAACCAAAAACCAAGGTGATTGTCTGTCTCCTGTGAAAAAAGTGTCAGTGGAAACATTTCTTGATGTAAACCAAGATATCAAAAACAAGAGCGCAAAATATGAAGTTATGACGATTAGAACTAACTTTGGATCCATAGTGGCTTAAGGGTAGAATTCGCTAAATTGCCCATAATTATTAAATTTGCAAAATGAATTACCATACACAGGCATATCCCATGTTGGAAGAGGTTGAGGTCCTTTTGGAGGAACTGATAGACATAGACGAATGCGAATTGGTGGTGTTTAATGATGATATCAATACTTTTGAACACGTAGCCAAGATCCTCATCAAAGTATGTCAGCATACCCCTGAACAAGCTGAACAGTGCACGCTGATCATTCACTACAAAGGAAAATGTTCCGTCAAAAAGGGCAGCCGTACCAAATTGAAACCCATGTGCGAGGCGATTTTGGATGCAGGTATCCAAGCTGCCATCGTCTAACCCATCCGGAAAAGTGAATTTCCCCTCCAAACTGATTGAAGAAGCAGTCAATGAAATCAGCCGTCTGCCTGGAATAGGCAAAAAGACTGCACTCAGACTTGCCCTCCATCTCCTCAAGCAAAAAGAAAACGTCACCGAAGAGCTGACGCGTTCTTTGCTTTCCCTCAGAAAAGACATCAAGTATTGCAGCCTTTGTCACAACATATCCGATGCGGATGTATGCAGCATCTGTGCGGGAAGAAGAAGGGAAAGGAGTATCATCTGTGTGGTAGAAGACATTCCTGACGTCCTTGCCATCGAAAACACCTCACAATATAACGGTCTCTACCACGTCCTCGGGGGAGTGATTTCTCCTATTCAGGGCATCGGTCCCGATGACCTGAAGATCGAATCCCTGATCCAAAGAATTGTCCATGCTCCGGAAAATGAAAAAGTAATGGAAGTTATCCTTGCCTTGCCTTCCACTATGGAAGGCGATACCACCTCATTTTTCATTACCAGAAGGCTCAAGGATTTTGGCATCAAGGTAAGTACCATCGCCCGGGGGATTCCCATTGGCGGAGAATTGGAATATACCGATGAGGTGACCCTAGGAAGGAGTATCCTGACACGTGTAAATTATTCTGCCGAATAGCGATTTTCTTTTGTCTGATCCAAAAGCATTTCTATATTTGCAGACCAATTAAAAAAGGGGGATTAGCTCAGCTGGCTAGAGCACTACGCTGGCAGTGTAGGGGTCATCGGTTCGAATCCGTTATCCTCCACCAAAGACTCACAGAAATGTGGGTCTTTTTTTTTTATTTACCACTTGAAAAAAAATGAAATGCTATCCAAAAAAAGCCTGACACCTATCCGGCATCAGGCTTTTCTGATTTCTTGTGCGAATACTAGGAAAGTACCACTTCATTCCCTATTCCCTTGGGGTTTTTGCCATATCGATTTTGGCCGGGTTGACTGTCGGTAACCATCAATACCAACAACCAAATGCTACCAATGATCGGTATGAGTACAATGAAATAAAACCATCCGCTTTTCCCCACGTCGTGAAGCCTTCTCACTGTTACCGCCAAACCCGGAACGATCATGGCAAATATCGATACAAAGTAAAGAGGCCCGATTCCTGTGTCCTCGATGGTAATGCCAAGCAAATTGTCAAGTAAAACAGCCATTACTAGAAAAATAAAATAAAACAAATAAAAAAACCAATACTCACTCCTTCTTGCTCTTCCGGTAAAAGTCGCATAATTCTTCAATGCACTGATGAAATAATCCATAACACTAGTTGGGGGGAATGTTTTTTCCTACTCATATGGCTTTTCGGATACGCCCCGTTTGAATGGTCTCTGGACTCCATTATTGAAATAATAAAGGGGCAGCGGGTAATGTTGGCATCAGAAAATCTAAAAAAACAGATTTCTTAATCCTAAAATAGGAAGTATTAATTAATTAAACAATAGTTTTATGGGCTTAAATAAATACAATTTTTCGAACATACATTCTTTAATAAAAAGTAATCTTTCAAAATAACATCTCCATCTCAATGCTGCTAATCCAAGCATTGAGATGGTTTTTCATTTGGATCAAAATTATCAGAGCTATTTCCTACAATTGGAAAAAATATTGTCCCTGAATTTTCTGTCGTCTTTGAGGATATCAAAATAGGCTGTCAGGAATTTTTTGGTGTTTTCCTGTTCGTTGGGACTCAGGCTTGGGGAGACTTTACCGTAGGCATCCCAAATATTGTTTTCGATCGACAGGTAATATTCCCTTGTATTTTTGAACAAGCTTTCGTCCCTGCATACTCCCCAATAGTAGCGTTCGGTGACGGAATTGATCGGAATCAGGGGATTGACCACGGCATAGGGGGCATTTACCAAGCCCGACATGTCAAAGTCGTAGCATAAGGGAATGTAATCTTTGTTGGTTAGCTGCATGACGGCGATATTATGTTGGACGACAGTCGACCAATCTGTATTTCCGATCATAAACTGGAAAAAATCCTGCCTGATCGAAACCGTATCCTTGAATCTGAAGGGATTCAACTGAATGTCTTTTCTCAAGGTGGCCTCAAACCTATCTGCTATTTTGGAATCATCTTCAATCAGGAATGCTTTGATTTCATAGGTTTTTCCCTGCTTGCCACTCCTGTCTGTGATGCTGAGGTTTACCAATCTGGTATGGAAATGATAGGGAGAGACTTCCTCGTACATTTTGTAAATCATGTATTCTTTGATAGTCAGGTCATCCGCTGTTTTGTTGTTTTGGCAGGGCATCACTAATTTCAGAGTTTTGTTGCCTTTAAAAATCGTCCCCTTCCTTTCTTTTTTGCTTATCTTGATTTTGAGTGGGGTGAAGAAGCAATGGTCCTTCCGGAAATTTCCTCTGGCAAACAATTCCACTTCCAGAGAATCCCATTCCCCAGATTTATCCTTATAATAAAGCCACTCCTGTGATACAGCTTGTTCTTTGTCTGACTTTTTGATGTCTTTGAAGGAAAAACCCAATTTGAGATCCAAGGGGGTTTCATCTCTGAAAAGCTTGGAAACATCCTCCTCCTTCTCCTGTGAAAAGGAATCAAAAATGGGAACATGAATTAAGAAAATTAAAAAAGTGAAGAGAAACCAATTTCTATTTGTCTGACTTTTTGAAGGCTTCTTGCCCGAAATGTGGGTAGGACTTTGGGCAAGAGACAATGCAGGTACTGAAAATGATTTTTCCATATTCTTTAATTTTTTTAAATACTGTGAAAATCCTGAAACAATACTAAGCCCCATTCAAATCATGAGGACACTATCAAATGGATCAAAAACGTAACTACCCCAACTCCCAATCCTAGGATGAAAACATTGTAGGCATGTCCAAGGAGGTTATACTTTCTATTCAAAACTTTCCCCTGATAAAAAAGCGCAATGGACATTTGTTGGTTAATTTCCTGTTTTGAAGGAAGTATCCTATCGATTTCTTCAAGATATTCCTCGAGGTTATAGGTAGCACTTTCTCCAAAAAACAACATGCTTGATTTTCCTTTTTCCAGGGTCTTTTGATTTTGACCGAGGATCTTTGGCTTTGCAGCACGTACCGCCAGAATCGTCGAAAAAAGGCAGGTAGAAAGTAACAATAATATCGGTATTAGTGTCATTGGACCTTGCACATCTAGTTGATGGGAAATGGTCCCGTAACCTGTAATGGCAATAATGGATGAGATCACTAGCGCATTGATACTAATGATCATATTGGCTTTGTTGTCTGCTATCTGAAGAAGATTGCAATTGTTTTTGAAAGTAACTCTAAAGAAAGTCTGTCTTTCTCTTTCGGTTTTGTCTTTTTCTTTCTCTTTCTTTTCAGGTGGTGTATCTGCCATAGGTTGATATTTTGTAAATCATGAAAATACAAAATATTTTCCCAACAAATCCTCATGAACTTGCAATAAGATTTTTTTTATGGAGCTATCCATTTCTTTATCCATATGTTCTCCTCAAGTTTAAAAAGAACTCTCAGATGCTCTGTTCCATTCAGTTGAAGGGCATCTATTTTCACCGGCTTGACTTGGATAAGGGTAAAGTTGGTATCTATCAAAGGTTCGTTCCAATCAAAAGCATTTCGTGGGTCCTGAATGGCAGTTCCCGGGGCAAGGATCTGATTATATGCTTTTCGGGCATCTCCCTGGATTCTGGACCAAAATGTTGCTGTTAACTCATCATTTCTATGGATTTGGGCTTTACCCAAAATTTTGATTTGGGTTCTTTTGGCAGGATGGTAAAATAAAAGTGCCATTTCCGGAGAGTTTATCAACTGCTCCACTTTGGAACTCCGGGAATCGGTATAGAGGAAAACATTCAACGCATCGTCTATTGACCTGACCACCACATACCGGGCATCTACACCATTTTGAGATTTGGTTGCCAGTGTGACAAATCGAAAAGGATGCTTGGCGTCCAGTGCTCCCCGATGGAGTTCATGTTTGACAGAATGAAAAATTTCTTCCAAAGAATTGTTTTGGTGGAAAAGCATAGGTTTTAAGAATTTACAGTATCTATTTTAACTTTGGTCAAAGGTATTGGTTTGGTTACCAAACAAAAAAACCTGCACGGCATCTGATCCCGTGCAGGTTTTTTAATTATTTGTCATTTATGATCAGGCATATTATACCATTTCTGCATGTTCTATATTTTTGAAATAGACCTGATTTTCAGCATCCAAATCCACCAAAACTGCGGAATCGTTTTTGATGTATCCGGAAAGAATCTGCTTGGAGAGTTCATTCAGAATCAGTTTTTGAATTGTTCTCTTCAAAGGCCTTGCACCAAAATTCGGATCAAAACCAACTTCTCCCAAATAATCCAAAACCTCTTGGGTGGCATCAATCTCGATATTGGACTCGGCCAATCTTTTTTGGATCTCTCTCCATTGGATGTCGACGATTTTTCGGATCACTTTTTTATTGAGTGGTTCAAACATGATCGTCTCATCGATCCTATTTAGGAATTCGGGTCTCACGGATTTTTTGAGCAAATCATACACTTCTGATTTGGTTTTTTCCATGATCTCTTCCTCGTTCCATTCCTCCATTTCGGCAAAACGCTCCTGAATCAGGTGTGAACCGATGTTGGTAGTCAGGATGATAATGGTGTTCTTGAAGTTGGCAATCCTTCCTTTATTGTCTGTCAATCGCCCATCATCCAATACCTGAAGCAGAATGTTGAAAACATCAGGATGTGCCTTTTCAATTTCGTCCAAAAGTACCACCGAATAGGGCTTTCTTCTCACAGCTTCGGTCAGCTGACCGCCTTCATCGTAGCCCACATATCCCGGAGGCGCTCCTACTAAGCGGCTGACTGAGTGTCTTTCCTGGTATTCTGACATGTCTATCCTTACTATGGCATTGTCATCATTGAAGAGGTACTCAGCCAGGGCTTTGGCCAGTTCGGTTTTTCCTACACCAGTGGTCCCCATAAAGATAAAGGAACCTATAGGCCTTCTCGGATCCTGCAGGCCCGCCCTGCTTCTTCTGACCGCGTCAGACAAAGCGACGATGGCTTCATGTTGTCCTGCAACTCTTTTTCCAAGTTCATCTTCGAGGTGAAGGAGTTTTTCTCTTTCACTTTGGATCATTTTGGAAAGCGGAATTCCTGTCCACTTCGAAACAACAGCCGCGATATCCTCATTATCGACTTCTTCTTTCAAAAGAGGAGAACCTTGCTGCATTTCCTCTAGCTGGAATTTGAAGCCTTCGAGTTTCTTTTCTGCCTCTACAATTTTGCCATACCTGATTTCGGCAACTTTCCCAAAGTCACCTGCTCTTTCCGCCTGTTCGGCTTCGAGTTTCAGTTTGTCAATATTTTCCTTTTCGTTTCTGATACCGACTATTACTGCCTTTTCACTTTCCCATTTGGCTTTTACATTTTGCCTTTTTTCAGACAGTTCGGCAATTTCCTTGCTCAATACCGTTTCCTTGTCTTTGTTATTCTCTCTTCGGATAGCTTCTCTTTCGATCTCAAGCTGCATGATTCGTCGGTTGAATTCATCGAGTTCCTGTGGAAGGGAATCTATTTCCATTCTCAGTTTTGCTGCTGCCTCATCCATAAGGTCAATGGCTTTGTCAGGAAGAAACCTGTCTGAGATATACCTTTGGGAAAGTTCTACCGCAGCGATTACCGCATCATCTTTGATCCTGACACCATGGTGAAGTTCATACTTATCTTTGATACCCCTCAGGATAGAGATTGCATCGGCTGCATCAGGTTCATCGACCATTACTGCCTGAAACCTTCTTTCCAGTGCCTTGTCTTTCTCTATGTATTTTTGATATTCCTTCAAAGTGGTGGCACCGATGGCATGCAGTTCTCCTCTTGCCAAAGCCGGTTTCAATAGATTTGCTGCATCCATCGCCCCATCTCCGCCTCCTCCTGCACCGATCAGGGTATGAATCTCATCGATAAAAAGAAGAATTTCACCCTCGGAATCAGTAACCTCTTTGATGACGGCCTTCAATCTTTCCTCAAATTCCCCTTTGTATTTTGCTCCTGCGACAAGCAAGCCCATGTCCAGGGAGATCAACGTTTTTGATTTGAGGTTTTCAGGAACGTCGCCGCTGACGATTCTTTGGGCCAAGCCCTCCACGATGGCGGTTTTTCCCACACCCGGTTCTCCGAGGAGAATAGGATTGTTTTTGGTTCTTCTTGCCAAAATCTGCAAGACTCTTCTGATCTCTTCATCCCGGCCAATAACGGGATCTATTTTCCCCTTCTTGGCAAGTTCATTCAGGTTTTTGGAGTATTTCTCCAAAGCCCGGTATTTGGATTCTGCGTTTTGGTCGGTCACTTTATTTCCTTTTCTTAGTTCCTTGATTGATTCGATAAGTGGTTTTTCTGATAGACCGTTGTCCTTCAATAGCTGGGATGTTTTATCAGATCCAGCCAAGATGGCCAGAAGCAGGTGCTCTATGGCCACAAACTCGTCTCCAAAAGTCTTTAGAAAATCCTTCGCTTTGGACAATACCTGATTGGAGGCATTGGAAAGATAGGACTGCTGCCCGCTTACTTTGGGCAATGACTTGATAATATCATCGGTTTTTTGTGCAACAAGTCCTTTGTGGACATTTAACTTCTTGAATAAAAAATCTGTGACATTTTCATCTTCCGAAAATATCCCTTTGAGGATATGTGCAGGCTCGATGGCCTGCTGCTGTTCGGCCATGGCAAGCTCTGCTGCCTTTTGAATGGCTTCCTGTGATTTTATGGTAAATTTTTTAAAGTCCATTTGATAGTTGGTTAGGTTGGTCAATTTGCTAATAGTTCTCTGTACTCAGCTTAATACAGCTTTTCAATCAAAATGCTAACCAAAGCTAAAAAGACATTGAAATCGGAAATTCTGTCTTACAAATTCTTTGTAAATTCTTAAAAAATGGACTTTTTGACATTTTATTCTTACACAAAGCAAATTTCATATGAAATCCTTTAACAAATTACGGACTTTAATCAAGAACCTGAGTCAATCACTAGCAGGTGATATTTTTTTAATTTGGCAAATCAAACTTTTTAAAAATCAAAGCAAAATTAACCGTATTATTTAATTCATTTCACCTAAGTTTTATAATCAAAAATTAAGTTATACGATAAGTTTATTTCAAAAAATTTAATTTTACCTTATATAGTTTTTTTAGGAAGGTAAAAGAATTATTTTTACTAAGTTTAATCTACTAAATCCCGATAGTTAAATACCTTTCTCTTTTGAATTTAAGCTATTTATGAACCTCGAATTTTCGTTTAATCCTTTTGCCACTCCTATATTTCTGACAAGCTTACTCTTTGTTGTTTTGGCATTTTTTTCTTTCAGCAAAAACAACCAACACGGAGAACGGTATTTTTCATTCTTCATGTTGAGTTCCTTTTTCTATTCCTTTTTTTACGGCATTGAGTTAATCGCGACTACCCCTGAAGGGATCAAGCTGTTTTACATGTTGGAATTTATCGGAGGTGCATTTGTGACCCCATTTTTATTTCTGTTTGTATTAAAGTACACTGACCAGGCCAAATTTATCAGCAATAATTGGTTGAATCTAATATTTGGCATTTCCGGATTTTTTCTGTTAATGATATTTACCAATGACTACCACCATCTTTTTTACAAAGAAATTTCGGCTGCCAACAATTCCTATTTTTTGTCGGTTTCTCTCGAAAGAGGTCTGTTACATTGGATGTATGCCAGTTACAATTCAATCCTGATTATTTTTTCAAACCTGTTGCTTTTTAGAATGCTTTTCTCGATTCCTGAAATCTACAGAGGGCAGGTTTTGATTATGCTCTTTGGGACCTTGATTCCATGGATTGCCTACTTGTTTGTTGTTTTTGGTTTTTATCCTTTCGGCCTAGATCCTGTACCATTCTGCCTTGCGATAAGTGGCGTCACATTATTTTGGGCCTTATTTCAATATCAGTTATTCAGGGCAAATCCTATTGCATTCAAGACCATATTCGAAAATATCACAGACGGCATCGTTATTTTGGACAGATTGGGTGAAGTGGTAGCATTGAACTACGCTGCACGGAAATTTTTCTCAAAATTAAGCCCTCAAAAAATCTACAAAAAAGAACAGTTGATAGGCCTTTCAAATGACCTTGAAGAACTTTTTTCTGCCAATTCCCCTAACCACAAAATAGAAATTGTAATACCTGAGGAGAAAGAGGTCTATGAGATTTATCTGAAAAATATTGAGAAAGATTCCTTTGAAATTGGTACACCTAATTTTCAATATTTATTTTTAAGGGATATCACCGAACAGAAATCGACAGAGGAACTGATTATGGCAAATGAACTTACGTTGCAAAACGTAAACAGCAACCTGATCAGAAACGAGAAAATGCTCACCTCGATTGCATTTGCAACGAAGGAATTGCTATCCAACCACGATTTTGCCACTGCCACACAAAAAGCCATTACCTTGCTCGGTGATGGAGCGGGAGTAGACAGAGCGTATCTTTTTGAAAACAGTCTGGATGAAAACGGAAATCTTCTTAGCTCACAAAGATTTGAGTGGAGTGCATTGGGTGTTCCGGCCGAAATCGACAACCCAAATTTGCAAGGATTACCGATCGGATTATTTGGTGAAGGTTCTCGCGTCATGGCTCAAAACAAATTGTACCAAGCCATAGTGGATCAAATGGAAACGGATCCCGAGCTGAAAGAATTACTGCAAAGCCAGGATATCAAATCCATTCTTCTCATCCCGATTTATGTAGAAGATTATTTTTGGGGTTTTGTGGGATTCGATGATTGTACCAACGAAAGGAAATGGAGTGAGGCCGAAACAGCTTTGTTGATCAGCTTTGCAGACAGTATTTCAAATGCAATTGAGAGGAAAAACATGGAGAGAAACCTGATCAAATCCATGGAAGCGGCAAATGAAGCAAGCATCGCAAAATCAGAGTTTTTGGCAAACATGAGCCATGAAATCCGCACACCTCTCAACGGAGTTATCGGATTTTCGGATTTACTGATGAAAACCAATCTGGATGAAAACCAGCGGGGCTTTCTGCAATCCATTCTTCAGTCCGGAACCTTATTATTAGATTTGATTAACGACATCCTGGACTTTTCAAAAATCGAAGCAGGGAAACTTGAATTAAGCCCTGAATGGGTAAATATAAAGGACTTGGTGTCTGACACCCTGAAAATCATCCAGCCAATTGCAAGCGAGAAAAACTTAAAGCTTAATCTAAATCTGGATGAGAACCTCCCCAAATCAGTATTTGTGGATTCCACAAGGATCAAGCAGGTATTGATTAATCTCCTAAGCAATGCCGCTAAGTTTACACACCAAGGCCACATTGAACTGGGAGTTACAATTGATGGACAAATCTCAGCTGATGGAGTTATGCCGATTGTATTTTCGGTAGAAGATACAGGAATCGGAATTTCAAAAGAAAAGGAGCGTACTATTTTTGAAGCTTTTGCTCAGGAAGATAATTCTACCACAAGAAAATATGGGGGAACCGGTTTGGGTCTTTCCATTTGCAGTAAGTTACTTGACCTTATGCAAAGTAAACTAGAGCTACAAACTAGTTTAGGAAAGGGAAGTAAGTTCTATTTCAAGCTTGACTTGTCTGTTTCCGAAGAAACTGTCAAGCCAAAAAATGAAGAAAAAATGAATGGCAGTAGTCAGCCGGCAACATCCAAAAAGGAAAACATATCCTCTTCTGCTTTCAAGATATTGCTTGTAGATGACAACCCTGTCAATATGTTACTCGCCAAAGCAATTGTAAAAAAGCTATTGCCGACATCCATTATATCTGAAGCGTACAATGGACTCGAGGCTTTGGAAGAATACAAAAAGCAAGTGCCTGATTTGATCTTTATGGACATTCAAATGCCCGAAATGAGTGGTTATGAGGCGACAAAAGAAATCAGAAAAATAGAGACTGATGTTAGAACTCCAATAGTTGCTTTAACTGCCGGTACAGTGAAGGGAGAATACCAAAGATGTCTCGAAGCTGGCATGGATGACTATCTGAGTAAGCCTGTCCTGGTATCTGATATATCAGGGATGATCGAAAAACACCTTGGATCTGCCCCTAGTACCTCTCAGTATATCGCCTCCTCAAAATTTGAAGAATACAGATTGTCTGACCCTGAATTTTTTAAAGAATTGCTGGAAGTCAGTATTTCAAATATCGAAAAGCTCCAAAAGGCTTTGATTTTAAACCTCGGGGAAAACAACTTACATGTGGTGAAACAAACCGGACACGCACTCAAAGGGGTAGGTTTGAACCTAGACTTCAAAGAGCTTGTGACGACATCCTCGGCAGTTGAGTTATTAGTTAGTCTGGATGAGGAAAATAAAACCGTGGTGGACAAGACTATTCAGGAAGTCCACAAAATCCTTGAAAGCTTGAAATCTGAATGGGAGTCTGTAAAAGACTAAAAATCAAGATAAAAAAAAGTGAAGGATTATTCCTTCACTTCCTCATAATCGATATAATCACCGCCTTTGATTTCTTTTGACCTCTTTTGTTCGTATTCTTTTGGAATGTGGTCAACATTAACATTTGATCCCGGTGGTTTTCTTCTCCTATCTTCCTCTCTCTTCAGGTCATTGGCATGGTCCACAAACTGTTTGAGTTTACTTTTCACAAAAAACTGAAGCAACTTGGAGAATATCCATGAAAGGGCAATTGCAATAAGAAGAAATTTGAAAATAAATCCCATTTTTTAGACTTTTAGATTTTAGAACCGAGAATCAAGACAAATCTTGGTTCTCGGCTCTCGGTTCTCGGCTCTTTATCTACTCAGGTAAAGGTTTCTTTCAGAATAAATCTTCAAGAAATAATCATCCATCAAATCATCAATGAAGTAAATGGCTTCACCTGTTGACTTCATTTCAGGACCCAATTCTTTGTTTACATTGGGGAATTTGTGGAAGGAGAAAATAGGTTCTTTAATGGCATAGCCCTTTTTGACAGGGTTGAATTCAAAATCAGTCACTTTTTTCTCTCCCAACATCACCTTTACGGCATAATTGACATAAGGTTCCTGATAAGCTTTGCAAATAAACGGAACAGTCCTTGATGCCCGCGGATTGGCTTCGATGACGTAGACTTTGTCATTTTTGATCGCAAATTGGATATTAATCAAACCAACTGTTCGGAGTGCCAAGGCAATTTTTTTGGTATAGTTTTCAATCTGTCGCATGACAAAATCACCAAGATTATATGGAGGCAATACAGCATAAGAATCTCCTGAATGAATTCCTGCCGGCTCTATATGCTGCATGATTCCGATGATATATACATTCTCCCCATCACAAATAGCATCCGCTTCCGCTTCAATTGCATTTTCCAAGAAATGGTCCAAGAGGATTTCATTATTTGGAATATCCCTAAGCACTTTTACAACATGCTCCTCAAGTTCTTTTTCATTGATGACAATCTTCATCCCCTGTCCACCGAGGACATAGGAAGGTCTTACCAATAGCGGAAAACCAATTGTCTTGCACAGCTCCAAAGCTTCATCTGTATTGTGGATAGTTCCGAACTCAGGATAGTGAACATCATTTTCCTTCAGCAAAGTGGAGAATCTTCCCCTATCTTCTGCCAAATCCAATGCCTCGTAGCTTGTTCCGATGATCTTGATTCCGTATTTGTCCAACTTCTCGGCAAGCTTCAGAGCAGTCTGCCCTCCCAACTGAACAATCACACCCAAGGGCTTTTCGTGCAGGATGATTTCATAGATATGTTCCCAAAAGACCGGCTCAAAATAAAGCTTGTCAGAAATATCGAAATCCGTAGAGACCGTTTCGGGGTTACAGTTGATCATGATGGTCTCGTAGCCACATTCTTTGGCAGCCAAAACACCATGGACACAAGAGTAATCAAACTCTATACCCTGTCCTACCCTATTGGGACCTGAACCCAAGACCACCACTTTTTTCCTGTTGGTGACCGGGGATTCATTTTCGTCTCCAAATGTCGAATAGTAATAGGGAGTCTGTGCATCAAATTCAGCAGCACAGGTATCTACGAGTTTGTAAACCCGCTTGATTCCCATTTCGTCATACCTTTTTGTAAAGACTTCACTTTCCTTACAGCCCAATAGATGGGCCAACTGACGGTCGGCATAGCCTTTTTTCTTAGCCGTATCCATCAATTCCCTTGAAATGGTATTGATATTGAATTTTTCAATCTGATCTTCCAAGTGGATCAGTTCTTCAATCTGTCTGAGAAACCACTTGTCGATTTTGGTCAGGTCATGTATGGTTCTGAACGAAATACCCAATTTGAAGGCATCGTAGATATGGAAAAGCCTGTCCCAGCTTGGGTTGGCAAGGCTATATAAAATCTTCTGTTGGTCTCGGAGTTCTTTGCCATCGGCTCCCAATCCGTTTCTTTTAATTTCGAGTGATTGACAGGCTTTTTGCAAAGCTTCCTGGAAATTGCGCCCTATGCCCATCACTTCTCCGACCGCTTTCATGGAGAGTCCCAATCTTCTGTCCGCACCTTTGAATTTGTCAAAGTTCCATCTTGGGATTTTGACAATCACATAATCAATGGCAGGCTCAAAAAACGCGGAGGTATTTCCTGTAATTGAATTGGTCAGCTCATCAAGGTTGTACCCCACGGCCAACTTAGCGGCAACTTTAGCAATAGGGTAACCTGTGGCTTTGGAAGCCAAGGCAGAGGATCGCGACACCCTTGGGTTGATTTCGATACCGATGATCTGGGTATTGTCAGGACTGACAGAGAACTGCACATTACAGCCTCCGGCAAAATTCCCGATACTGTTCATCATCGTGATGGCATAATTCCTCATCCTTTGGTAAACCGTATCCGGCAAAGTCATCGCAGGGGCCACGGTGATGGAATCGCCTGTATGCACGCCCATCGGATCGAAGTTTTCGATGGAACAGATGACAATCATGTTGCCTATATTGTCCCTCATGACTTCGAGTTCATACTCCTTCCAGCCCATGATACTCTGCTCGATAAGCACTTCATGGACGGGAGATGCCTGAAGTCCGGCGACAAGGGCTTTTTCAAAATCTTCTTCTTTTTCTACAAAAGCGCCACCGGCACCTCCCAATGTATAGGAAGCCCTGATAATCAAAGGAAATCCAATCTCCTGAGCGATTTCTTTTCCCTGAAGGAAAGAAGTGGCAGTATCTCCTTTGCAGACACCAACACCGATTTTTTCCATCAGTGCTTTGAATTTTTCTCTGTTCTCGGCAGTATCGATCGCATCGATATCCACACCGATCATCCTGACTCCGTATTTTTGCCAAATACCTGATTTATCACAATCAATGGCAAGGTTCAATGCAGTCTGTCCACCCATCGTCGGCAAAACCGAATCGATATCCGGATGCTCCTGGAGGATTTTGATAATGGATTTTTTGTCAAGAGGCAGCAAATACACATTGTCGGCGGTCACCGGATCTGTCATGATCGTCGCAGGATTGGAATTGATCAAAGTGACTTTGATCCCTTCCTCCCTGAGTGACCTGGAAGCCTGTGAACCGGCATAATCAAATTCGCAAGCCTGACCGATGACAATGGGTCCTGAACCGATGATGAGTGTGTGCTTGATGCTAGTTTCCTTAGGCATTCCAAAAGAGGTTTTAAGAGGTTTAAATACTTACGGCTAAATTGGTCCAAAATTAGGGAAATAATTTAAAGTAGCCTGACCATATCCAAAAAAAGGGCAGAAAGATTATGTGAATGGAGACAAATTGTAAACCGTATTATTTGGAACTATCTTTTGTAGGAGGCAGGGGCATTTTACCTTTTGGTTAGGTTATGCGATTTAATTCCAATTACAAATTGGAAAGCATAAATGGGAGAAATTGAAAATGAATTGATCAATCAGCCTTTCCTGTTTTTGGTGTAAACCCTATTGCTCAATGTACCTTTTTGCTCCCAAAAACAACAGACATCGCATTTTCAATACCCCGAGCGGCGGTGCAGGGAGATTTGTTGAAGTATAAAAACCGGGGAAGCACCTTGCACGGGGTTAATATTATTTCGCTCCGCCGCGGCGAACTGTTAGCCAAAGGAGCCAAAATCTGGAGATTTCTTCATCCTTTCCACTTAAACGACTTGTCGTCAATGGCACGCATGGTGCAGAGTACCCCGTTTAGGTGATCATATTCATGTTGGATAAGTTCTGAGATTGGGCCTTCAACATTCCAAGATTGCTTTTCCCAGTTTTCATCCAGGTATTCCAAGGTCAAGGATTGGTGTCTTTTGACTTTGACAAGGAGATTGGGAAAACTCATGCAATCATCCCAAAGCTCAAACATGTCCTTACTTGGGTTGACTATTTCGGGATTGATGATAATGTAAGGTTTGTCAAGATTGAGGTAAAAAAGCCGCTTCATAATCCCCAGCTGCGGTGCTGCAATCCCTCTCCCAAATCCATATCTTTTTCGGATATCTTCCATGGCTTCGTGAAGGTCTTTTACCCATTCCATTACCAGAGGAAGTTCTTCCCTTGTTAGTGGCACACAATTTTCGTAAAGGCGGGGATCACCGAGTTTGAGGATATTATCAACTGTTATCATAGAATCGAAGATAATGGGATTTTCAATCTTATGTCCTTGAATGAACCTTAAAAATGGATATTCATGGATATTGGATATTGATTGGTATTACCTAGCTGGTGATCTAAATGAGGATATGGTGAAAAGAAAAAAATTACCGCAAAGAGATTCCAAAAAAAACCTGTCAGAATTGAATGCTGACAGGTCTGGTTTTCTCTAAAATCAAAACTTGAAGGCTTATTTCTTTTATGAAAACCTTCGAGGTCAAAAAAAGACCTCAAAGGTTTGGGTTTTAAATATGCAGCGCCCTGTTGTCCGTGGCGGCTAGGCAGGCCTCTTTGAAAGCTTCTGTGTAAGTGGGATGCGCATGCGACATTCTTGCTATATCCTCAGCCGATGCACGGAATTCCATCGCAACGACCGCTTCAGCAATCATGTCGGCAGTCCTTGGTCCGATCATGTGTACACCAAGGATTTCATCCGTACTCGCATCTGCCAATACTTTGACAACGCCATCGGTATCCATGGAAGCCCGTGCACGGCCTGAGGCCATAAAAGGGAATTTTCCGGTTTTGTATTTGACTCCCTGCTCTTTGAGCTGCTCCTCGGTATATCCAACTGAAGCCACTTCCGGCCAAGTGTAGACTACTCCAGGGATCAAAAGGTAGTTGATATGTGGCTTTTGTCCAGCGATGGTTTCTGCTACGAAGACGCCCTCCTCCTCTGCCTTATGCGCCAACATCGCTCCTTTGACCACGTCTCCAATGGCGTAGATATTTGGCACATTTGTTCTCAGATGCCCATCCACTTCAACCAATCCCCTCTCCGTGATCTTCACTCCTGCCGCTTCGGCATTCAGTCCTGCGGTATATGCTTTTCTACCGATAGAAACCAAGACATAGTCTCCTACGATTTCGACGGTTTCTCCTTTGCTGTTTTCTGCTTTGACGATGACCTCTTTACCGGTGTTTTCCACAGCCGTCACTTTGTGTTTCAGGTAAAAGTCAAAATTCAGTTTTTTTAATGACTTCTGAAGTTCTTTGCCCATAGTGCGGTCCATAGAGGGAATGATGGCATCTAGGTATTCTACTACAGATACTTTTGCTCCAAGCCTGCCATAGACAGAACCCAATTCCATACCGATCACTCCACCGCCGATGACGATCATGTGCTTGGGGATTTCTTTTAGTTTCAAAGCTTCGGTAGAGGTGATGACCCTGTCTTTGTCAATCTTGATAAAAGGCAAAGAAGCTGGCTTAGACCCTGTCGCAATGATGATATTTTTTCCTTTGATCTCTTCAGATGAACCATCGTCCTTCGTCACTTTGACGGTTGTGGCATCTACAAAAGAACCCAAACCATGGTGCACGTCAATTTTGTTTTTCTTCATCAAAAACTGGATGCCATCCACATTTTGCTTGACCACCTCGGCTTTGCGGGCAATCATCTGCTCAAGGTTCACCTCCAGGTTGTCAAGGTTGATACCGTGGGTTTTAAAAGTATGGGCAGCATTGTGGTAATGCTCTGAGGAGTCCAAAAGTGCTTTGGAAGGGATGCAGCCTACATTGAGGCAGGTTCCTCCAAGCGTCGGGTATTTCTCAATGATGGCGGTTTTCATACCCAATTGTGCTGCCCTGATGGCTGCTACATATCCTCCCGGGCCTGAACCGATTACTATGACGTCGTACATTTTTTAATAGATTTTAGACATGAGACACAAGACGTGAGACTTGGTATCACTGAAGATTGAATTTTGTTGATGTATAAAGTACCAAGTACTAAGTACTAGGTACCAAGTATATAGAATCTTGCTGACGTATTCTGGATCAAGAATCGAATTAAGTATCAATATTCAAACTCATTTTGAGCTTGACAATCATATTTTGTAAATGCTCCCATTCTTTTTCAACATTTTTAAAATCTTCGTCATTCAGATAATTCAGGCGATTTGAAATCACCATTTGTGTATCCAATTCGAATGAAGATCCTAGAGCAATTCCTAAGAAATTATGAAATTCTTTTTTGCCGTTTCTACCTGCACCCTCAGCAATATTGGAAGGAATAGAAACCACCGCCCGATTCATTTGACTTATCAAACCGAATTTTTCATCTTTCGGCAGTTTCTCCGTAATCTTGTAAACCTCAACTGCTAAGTCAATGGCCTTTTGCCAAACTTTTAACTCTTTATACCTGTGCATTTTCCTTGGGATTTTAGTGAAGTTATAATTTAACTGAATTTTAAATTTTCTTCACTCCAATACATTCTCAAGGAGACAATTTATTCGACTATTTAAATACTTGGTTCTTGGTACATAATACTTTGTACTCAATTTCACCTCTTACCTCTCACCTTTTACCTCCTACTCTCCAACTTCCTACTTCTTCCTTCTTCCTTCATCCTTCTGACTTCTAACTTTATCAAACTCCAAAAAGCAGTCTTGTCGGGTCTTCGAGCAATTGCTTGACACGTACTAAGAAACTGACTGACTCTCTGCCGTCGATAATTCTGTGGTCGTAAGAAAGTGCCAGGTACATCATTGGTAAGATTTTGACCTCACCGTTAACAGCCATTGGCCTCTCCACGATATTGTGCATACCAAGTATGGCTGATTGAGGCGCATTGATAATCGGGGTGGACATCATTGAACCAAAAACACCGCCATTGGTGATGGTAAAGGTTCCTCCGGTCATTTCCTCGATCGACAATTTGTTATCTCTAGCCTTGACAGCCAATCTTACCACTTCTTTTTCGATTTGGTCGAAGCTCATGGCTTCTGCATTTCTGATTACAGGTACTACCAATCCTTTTGGTGCAGAAACAGCAATGGAAATGTCGCAGAAGTCATTGTAGATGATTTCGTTGCCATCGATCATGGCATTGACAGCAGGCCATTCCTGAAGGGCCACGCAAACAGCTTTGGTAAAAAAAGACATGAAGCCAAGGTTGACGCCATGCTTTTCTTTGAACTGGTCTTTGTATTTCTTACGGATATCCATGATAGGACCCATGTTGACTTCATTGAAAGTGGTCAGCATGGCAGTCTCATTCTTCACGGCCACCAATCTCCTGGAAACTGTTCTTCTCAGGGAGGTCATTTTTTCTCTCCTACTTTCTCTGCTTCCTGCTATTCTTGGAGCAGAAGGTGCTTCAGCTTTCGGAGCGACTGGTTTTACCTCAGGGGCTTTTGGAGCTTCTTTTGGCTTTGCCTCAGCGCTGACGGCATCCTCTTTGGTGATGCGTCCATCCTTACCTGTTCCTTTGACATCATCGGTGCTGATTCCTTTTTCAGCAATGATTTTGGCAGCAGCCGGAGAAGCATGGCCGGTAGCATAGGTTTCGTTTCCTGAGGTTGTGGCTTTAGCCTGTTCTGCTTCAGCCGGGGCAGAAGCAGCTGATACAGGAGCGCCACCTTCGACCACTTCGATTTTGCAGATCAAGCCGCCAATTTCCAAGATGTCTCCTTCTTTGGCAACGTGGCGAAGTATGCCATTGGCTTCGGCAGGCAATTCAAAAGTAGCTTTGTCAGAGTCGACTTCAGCGATGATTTCATCCAAAGTCACATAATCTCCATCTGCCTTCAACCAAGATGCCAATGTCACTTCGGTGATTGATTCTCCGACGGTAGGAACGATCATGTCTTTGATCTCACCTGTTTTGCCTCCTTGGCTTGATTTTGCTGCTTCCATAACAATTGTTTTTTCTTCTTTGCTTTCTGAATTTGATGATGAATCAATTACACAAATGACTGCCCCAATTTCTAAAGTTTCTCCTTCTTGGGCTTTGATTTTCAATGTACCGGCAGCTTCTGCCGTCAGTTCAAAGGTGGCTTTGTCGGATTCCAACTCGCAGATTACCTCGTCCATCTGTACATTGTCTCCGTCTTTTTTAAACCACTGACCAATGGTAACTTCGGTTATTGACTCTCCCACAGTGGGGACTTTCATTTCTAGGTTCATTGTTCTTATTTTTTAAGGCCAAAATCAGCCAAATATATCCCTTATCCTTAATCAATCGCTCGCATAGAGTGATTATTCCATGTCCAAGGCGGATTAAGAAAGTTTCAATGCTTTCCTGACAATCTTGCCTTGTTCTTCCACATGGACTTTATTATAACCTGTGGCAGGAGAGGCAGAAGTTTTTCTGGAAATGATGTCCATTGGTATTTCTTTGTACATCATTCTCAAGATATAGTTCCAATATCCCATATTTTCAGGTTCTTCCTGCACCCATACGATTTCAGCACCTTTGTAGACTTGAAGCGCTTCCATTATCTGTTTTTTAGGGAAAGGATGCAGCTGCTCAATTCTGATAATGGCCACATCAGCTACTTTTTCTTTTTCCCTAGCTTCATCAAGATCATAATAAATTTTTCCTGAGCAAAGTATTACCCTGTTTACATTTTTGGGGTCTACCACATTGTCAGTTAAAATCTCTCTGAAACCACCTTTGGTAAACTCTTCCAAAGGAGAAACCACCTTTGGATGTCTTAACAAAGATTTGGGAGACATGACCACACATGGTTTTCTAAAATCCCAAGCTTGCTGCCTTCTCAAAAGATGGAAGAAGTTAGACGGCTCAGTGATATTGGCCACTACCATATTGTATTCTGCGGATAATTGAAGGAATCTTTCAGGTCTGGCATTGGAATGTTCAGGACCCTGACCTTCATATCCGTGAGGCAATAGCATGACGATACCGTTCATTTTTCCCCATTTGGATTCACCCGAAGAAATAAATTGGTCTATCATTGTCTGGGCACCATTGGCAAAATCCCCGAATTGGGCTTCCCAGATCGTCAGTGAATGTGGGTTGGCCATGCCATATCCATATTCAAATCCAAGGACCGCATATTCTGAAAGTAGGGAGTTATAAATATGGAACTGTCCTTTGCTGTCTTTCAGTTCTTTTAGAAAATTGTGAGGCTTGTTGGTGTTTGCATCATGAACCACAGCATGACGGTGGGAGAATGTTCCTCTCTGACAATCCTGTCCGGTGATTCTGACTGTTTTACCTTCAAGAAGAAGAGACCCATATGCCAACAATTCAGCCGCTGCCCAGTTGAGAGATTTGGCTGTGAAATACATGTCTTTCCTTTGTTTGAGCTGTACTTCTATCTGCTTGATGGGCTTGAATCCCTTCGGGATGGTAGTCAAAGCCTCTGCTACTTTTTCAATTTTATCAATAGAAACACCTGTTTCCGGAGATTGGTCAAAATCCTCCGGAGTGGATCTCCTCAATGATTGCCATTCTCTTTCAAATTTTGTGAATTGGTAAGGCAAGGGTTTTTCTTTGACCATGTTCAACCTGTCCTGGAGCAACTGTCTGAATTCTTCATCCATGACCTTGGCTATCTCCGCATCTATATCCCCTCTTTCTGTCAATCTTTTGACATAGATTTCTCTTGGGTTAGGATGCTTGGAAATGATATTATAAAGCTCAGGTTGAGTGAATTTAGGCTCGTCAGACTCATTATGACCATGTCTTCTATAGCAAACCATATCGACAAAAATGTCTTTTTTAAATTTCTGCCTAAACTCGGCTGCAATATTGGCTGCAAAAACAACTGCTTCGGCATTGTCTCCATTGACGTGGATGACCGGAGCATCTATAATTTTGGCGACGTCTGTACAATATATAGATGTCCTTGCATCGTCAAAATCGGTGGTGAAACCGACTTGGTTATTGATAACAAAATGGATGGTTCCACCGGAATTATAGCCTTTCAAGCCTGCCATTTGAGTTACCTCGTAGACAATTCCTTGGCCTGCCACCGCTGCATCACCATGTATCAAAATAGGAAGCGCTTTGTTGGAATCATTTTTATGTTGAGAATCAATTTTAGCTCTCATAAAACCAACAACAACAGGATTAACTGCCTCTAGGTGTGAAGGGTTTGGAGCGAGCTTTAGATTCACTTTCTTATCTCCTGTGGTAATGATATCAGAAGAATAACCCATATGGTACTTCACATCACCATCACCCATGGTAAGGTCCGGCTTGGCAGTACCTTCAAACTCTGAAAAAATTTGCTCATAAGTTTTACCCATGATATTGGAAAGGACATTGAGCCTGCCCCTATGGGCCATACCTATCATTACTTCCTCTACGCCATACTCAGCAGCGGTGTTGATGACAGCATCCAAAAAAGGGATGGTACTTTCGCCCCCTTCCAAGGAAAATCGTTTTTGGCCAAGGTATTTTGTATGTAGAAAATTCTCAAAAACTACGGCTTGGTTTAATTTAAAAAGGATCCTTTTTTTGGCCTCTACGCTGGGATTAAATGATAAAGCTTCTTTTTCAAACTTGGTTTTCAGCCAATCTAGCATCTCAGGATCCCTGATATAGGTATATTCAAAACCGATCGCTCCTTCATAAATTATTTTGAGTGATTCGATAAGCTTTGAAAGCTTTACTGTACCTATACCGATTTCTTTCCCTGCTTGGAATTCTGTATTGAGATCATTTTGATCCAATCCAAAATCTTCTAAATCCAAGAGGGCCTTCCTATCTCTCCTTTCCCTTACCGGATTGGTCTTTGACCTAAGGTGCGCCCTGGAGCGATATGCATGTATCAATGCCCTTACTTTGATTTCTTTGGGCAATTGCTCCATGTCCATAATCGTACCGGGCGTGAGCAATGAACCACTTACAGCTTCTTTGGCTGACTCAGAAGTTTTTGACTGAGGCAATGAATCCTGATCATCACCATATTTAGCAATAGCAAAATCAAAACCATCAAAAAAAACCTTCCAACTAGGGTCTATTGATTCGGGGTTGTTTTTATAGTCAGCATACAACTCATCGATATAAGCTACATGCGCATTGGAGATGTAAGAGAATTTATCCATCTTAATTTTTTGTATAGTACACAAATGTAAGTCAGAATAAACACTAATAAAAACCGCTTAAACGGTTTTCCAATTTCTATAAAATTTGAATAAAATAGAAGTAAATAATAAAGACTCAGAAATAAAATCAGAAAATAAAATTTGGTAATATGTGTATCCGCTTTATTGAACGTAGCCAAACAATAATTTGTAAAAAGAGCCATTAAACACCCGGTGGTCACTGTACTGACGTCTGTGGACGAGTATCCGCATTGGATACAAGCTCCTATAGCCCGACGTGCTACATTGCGGATACTCATATACGATAATCCGCTTTCATAACGCTAGCCAAATTTCATTTTTCTTAAGCTAAGAAAGCCGGGTAAACGGAAAACTTTAGACTTAAGAAGCCGATAATACCCAGGCTGTTCTGTAAGAAATCACATTCCGATAGGAAGGTAGATATCATAAAAAATAAAAAACGTCTATTAGAAACGATTGTATTCGACGTCTGCATCCATTAAAACAAAAAAAGGCTGACCCTTTTCAGGATCAGCCCTCTTAAAAGCAATACAATCTTACAGTTTAGTCAAAACAAACTCAACAGGCGCTGTGATACCACAACTTGACTGAGAATCATCAATGAACTTAACAGTGATAGATGCATCACTTGCTGGATTATAATTAGCAAGGTTACCAGGGTCAGATATCCAAGTGATACCAGGACCACCGCAACCGGCACCTGCAGATTCCAATGGCTTGATCACCTTACCACAAGAAAACTCTATGGTAAATGTCCTAGTAGTAAAGCCACCAAGATATTTTACAGTGAATCTCCTTTGCGTTCCAGTATTGCCTGCACTCAAGGTAACTACCTCTTCTACAAACCTTGTTGGATTACCGAAGAATGGATCAGCTCCACCAACAGGTTGGGTAAGTCTATACTGACCCAAACCATAACCATTAGTCAAAGGACAAACAACAGTGACGTTGTATAAGAAAGGAGAATCATAAAATAAACCTCCTTTGATATCCGCACTTGCATTGACATCATTGAAAACTCGACCAAACTTGTCAGTCAATCTCAAACGAAATTCAAATACATCACCACCATTTACTTGAGCTGGAGTAAGACCAAGTGCAGTAATCGCCTCAGCAGCAGTTACGCTGATACCGGTTCTTAAAAATTTGCTATCGCCTGTAACAGCAAAGGCTGAAGCCGGTATTTTTTTCACTTCTACATCTACTACATTGGTACCTGTACCTACCGGCACATATTGCAAGCCTACACCAGGGATAAGTCTTCTACGTCTTACCCTTACTTCAACAGATTCAATAGTTGCACCATTTTCAGCATCAACACCTTCTACGGTAATGTCAAACTTTGAGTTAGGCAAATCGAAGAAGTTAAATGAAACGCTCGTACGCGCAACAGTCCTGAGATAGGCTCCTGTATCGAAAGAGGAATAAGGAATCCTTGGCTCAACAAAGTCAGTACATGAGGTTAAAAAAACCAACATGGTGACTAACATTCCTAAACTATATTTTATCAATTTCATATTTTATCAATTTAAGGAGTTAGTTAATCCAGCCATTACCTTCAGGATTGGTATCCCAGAACACCCTTTGACCAAGATTTGGCTTTTGCGCAGGAGCATTTTTGTTGGTAACAACAAAATCCGTCGGATACAAGAAAGATCTTGGGAATAATCCCGGATCAACTACCAAACTAGGCTGCATACCATCAGGCTGACCTGTTCTTCTGTAAAGGTTGTAAGACTCTACACCATTACCAAAAAGAGACAACCAATATTCTCTACCGATGATATTCATTTTTCTGTTTGCAGGAGCAGCATCCCAATCTTCACCTACTTTGGTTAAGTAAGCTGCAACTGCTGTATCCCAAGTAGCGGTTGGATAGAAGGCAGTCACAACACTAGCTTGTGAAGAAGCAAGTGAAAATGCCCTTACAAAATCCATGTGTTTTTTGATACCATCAAGCGTTCTCTGTTTTGCATTACCCGGTACATTTAGCGTCTGAATAGCTTCAGCCACCATAAAGTCCACAAAAGAAGCCAACATGATAGGCTGAAGACCTGCACCACCCGCACCTAAAGTAGGAGAATTGACAGGAGATCCAGAGTTTTCGTCAAATCTACCACCTGCAGGATACAATCCATACATGGTTCTTTCAAAGCCATCCGGTGGAATACCTTCGTTGTTCAAGTGGTCTCTACCCCAATATCCACGACCTGTAGCAGTCATATTAGGTAAACAGAAAGGGAAACTACCTGCCAAATAATGGCCCGGAGCAATTTCACCCAGGCATCTCAATAAATCAGGATTAGTTGGGTTTCTGGTTACTTGACGATAAAGGTAATATCTAGCCCTAGGATCTTCCAATCCTTTTGCCTCAGTTAGGTTAAACATGAACCATGTGCTTTGATAGGCACCACCACCTCCACCATACTGACCAAACTTCGGCGCTCTGGAATCAGGGTTGGTTTGGCTGGTACCATATCTAAAGACAAAGTCATCACCTGCCTTTAGTAGGTTATCTTCAGCTACCAAAGCAGCAATCCTAGCAGCTGAACCACTGTTGACCAATTTGGTATTGAGATAATACTTCAATTCCAAAGTGTTTATCAATCGCTGCCATCTTGTAACGTTATTGTTATAATACAAATCCGTAGGAAGTGAAGCAGTAGCAATGGCAAAAGCCGCTCTAGCTGCTACCAATTCGTCCAATGCAACCTTATATACATCGGCCGCACTGTCTACAGTTGGCGCTAAGTCACTTGAGTTTAATGCCTTAGAATAAGGAACATCACCAAGATGATCTACCAGATGCATCAAAACCATCGCTTTGATTACTTTTCCTATGGCAACGTGTCTTGGTAATGGTCTAGCTTCCGTATTAAGTACGTTTTCAATAAATTGAATATCACTCAATATAGTAGCATAAGAGGTATTCCAAACACCGTTCAAAGCCGTAGCATTGTATGCATTTTGGTAATTCACGTTTGGTTGGGAAAGTATTCTGGTAAGGTTTGCACCGGTATTGCTAATACCTTCAAACATACCCGCATAAGACAACTGAACTTGATTGAGTACCCAACTTGGATCAGCTGTAGAAGCTGTTACCTCATTCGGGGAATCCAAAAGATCAAGGTCACAAGATGTGGCAAATACCATGGTAAATGCAACGATCAGACTATATATTTTTCTTTTCATTATAGTAAAATTTAGTGGTTTAGAATGCTAAAGTTAATGTACCACCGAATCTTCTTGAACTAGGACCAGTCACAAAGTCAAAACCTTGACCGTTACCAACACCTGTTCCCAACACGTCTACGTCAAAGTTCATGTTTGGAGGGAAGTTAAGTGCTCTGAACCAAAGGTTAGTTCCACTTAGTGCAACAGAAGCACGTTTGAAAGGAGTCTTAGAAAGAAGTGAAGAAGGAAGGTCATAACCAAATGACAATTCTCTCAATTTCACAGCTGAACCATCAAAAACGTTTGACTCATCAGCACCTACGTGATAACCATCGAAGAAATAGTTGGCAGCAGTGATCTGAATATCATTAGGAGTTCCGTCTCTCTTCACACCAGGAAGGATAAAACTGAATTCTCTATCTACTACCGGATCTTTGGTTACACCCCTTGCAAGGGTAGCAGTCACAGTGTTAGAGAAGATAATACCACCTCTTCTGTATTCCAACATGAAGTTCATGAAGAATCCTTTGTATCTCAAAGTGTTGATCCAAGAACCTGTCCATGTAGGGTTTGGATCACCCAAAATACCGATTTCAGGGTCTTCAAGGTAAGTACCGTTTGTGTCTACAATAGGCTGACCTGACTGCTCATCACGGGCAAATCTAGTACCTTTGATAATACCTAAAGACTGTCCAGGTATTGCAAAGTTACCCAAGTTGGTAAATCCTGCATATACTACCTCTTCAAGACCTTCGCCTAACTCCATAACGATATTTCTATAGGCAGTGAAATTGACGATGGTTTCCCAGCTAAATCCACTTGCAGTCGTTACCGGAGTTGCAGTACCCTGTAATTCTACACCCCTGTTTCTAACTCTACCAAGGTTAATTGTAGTATTGGTAAATCCTGTAGCAGGATCGATAGGAGTATTTGTAATCAAGTCTTTGGTATTTCTCTCATAAAGAGAGATATCAAATCTTACTTTGTTATTGAACATGGCAGCTTCAACCCCAAATTCAAACTCCTGAATAAGTTCCGGCCTCAAGTTTGGATTACCCAAAGTGTTGTTCAATGATTGAGTTTGAAACAATGCACCACCTGCATTTTGGAAAGCCCTTGAAGATTGGTTGAGGATATTTCTTGTTCTGTATGGAGTAGGAAAACCTGCAGAAGAACCAAAAGCAGCTCTCAATTTCAAATCGTTAAGTGTTGACGAATTCCAGTTGAAAGCATCAGTAGGAATGAAAGAAACTGAAGTTCCCGGATAAAGGATTCTTCTGTTTTCAGGTTCTACAGTGGAAGTCCAGTCATTTCTAGCAGAAATATTCAAGAACAAATAGTTGCTATAATCCAAAGTAGCTTGTGCATAAACACCCATTCTTCTTTCTTCTACCAAGAAGTCCATTCGACCGGCACCTAGTGGGTCAATGTTTGCAGAAGTAAGGAAGTTGGTATGTCTGAAAAGATCAAAAGCCAATTGACCTGTAGAAGAGATACCATTCTGCTGGTAGTTGTCATATCTTGAGTTACCTCCTAAGAGTGCACTGATTCCAACTTTCTCAGAAAGTGTTTTTCTCCAGTTCAACACCAAATCTTGGTTCCAGATGGTATTCTGAATGTTGATGGTTCTATAATAACCTTGTCTTACGTCCAATGTTACACCTGCACCCCCACCTTTATTGTACATAGCTTCCTGTACTTCTGTATAAGTATCCAATCCTAGACGGTAGGTTACTGAGAAGTTGTCATTGAAATCATAGTTCAAAGAAGTAGAGTTGAAGAAACGGTTTACTTCAGAGGTATTTTTGTAATTTTTAACTAACCACAATGGGTTAACTATATCATTTCCAGATCTGAAATACACTGAACTTCTATCGACAGGATTTTCGAAAGGAAGTCCGGCCAAATCTACTGATCGAGGAGTATACAAGACGTTGGCATAAGCTGAAGGAATACCGCCGTTAGGACCTGAACCGAAAGCAGCATTCACAGGAGGAGAATCCACACCTGTTCTAGCAAAGGTAAAGGAAGAATTGATGGTAAATTTCTCGCTGATCGCAGAGTTTACACCCAAACCAAAGTTATATTTAGTCAACTTGTTGCCCGGAAGGAAACCTTCGTCAGAAGTATAACCGAAGGAGGCGCTGTAGCCTGTGCTTTCACCACCACCTTGGATCTGTACCGAAGTATTGCTCACCAAACCTGTTTGAAAGAAAACCTTACTTGGGTCATCATACGCCTTGTAGTCATATCTAATAGGTGTAGTAGTAGCGTTTCCATTGGCATCTTTTTCAAAAAACTCCGGGAAGGCATTTCTGATACTCGCCAAGGATGACGCCGCTACAGGGTGATTGATCTGCAGACCAAGGTCCATTCTAGGACCGAAGTTAGAGAAGAAAAAACCCGGTTGCTGCTGGAAACCATTACCATAAACCTGTCCGAAAGTAGGAAGTGAAGCAGCCTCGTTGGTGAAAATTGACTGGTTGACAGTCACTTCAGCTTTCTTTCTCTTTTTAGAACCTGATTTGGTTGTTACCAAAATTACACCGTTTCTACCTTGGTCACCGTACAATACTGTAGCAGAAAGACCTTTCAACACAGAGATATTTTCAATGTTGTTTGGATCTATATCCAAGAAACGGCTTGAAGTGGTAGCACCACCCGAACCAAATCCTGTAGCCGCATTTGTATTGGTGTTGAAAGGAACACCATCGACAACGAACAAAGGCTGGTTAGAACCCGTAACTGAAGAATAACCCCTGATGATGATGTTTGTACCAGCACCTGAGTTACCGTTAGTAGCAGTGATGTTTACACCGGCTACTTTACCTTGAAGAACCCTTGCAACGTCAGCTTCCGGTCTGTTTTGGAGTTGTTCATCCCCTACAGTGGTTACCGCGTAGCCCAAGGCTTTCTTTTCTTTCTCAATACCGATTGCCGTTACTACCACTTCTGATAGTTGAGACGCATCAGTAGTGAGCGTTACATTGATAACGGATCTGTTACCGATTGCCTCTTCAAGGGTTTTCAAACCCACAAAAGAATAGATCAATACATTAGATCCTTCCGGTACATTAATAGAGTAATTACCATCCAAATCGGTGGTAGTACCTACTGTTGTACCCTTCACGAGGACGGTAGCGCCTGGGAGGCCCTGACCATCTTCATCGGAAATTACCTTTCCGGTAATTACCCGTTGTTGCGCCGACACCTCGATACTGAGTGTCATGGTGAAAAGCGCAATAACAAAGAGTAAAGCTTTTCTCATAAGGTATTTTAGTTTAGTTGATGTGTAAAGAAAATTTATTTCCTCCACATTTCAAAATAAGGTATTTTTCGATTTTATTGTTATTTTTTTATATCTTTTTATTTGTTTATTTATATTTTAACATATTTTAACTTATTTAAATAAGTGATGAATATTGTTAAAGTTAAATTTAAGGGTTAAAAATGATTTGTTAGGGTAAATACTTACAAAAGCAGTCTAAAAAGTCGATTATTTGGAAATCAAATTTATTTCGAACATTGAGTTTTTTTAAAATAGATTCAAGTGTCAATACACAAAATTTTATTCTGATTAAGATGAAGAAAATATTTTTACTTTTTTTAAAAAAAAATTACTTTAAATACATATTTGATATTGTATAAGGTTAATTTTTAAATATTTCATAAATATTACCGCAAAATAATGCCATAACATGAATTTGTATGGAATAGAATTAAAAAGAATGATACTTTGATTTATTAAATGTTAAAAATTTTTTATCCCTTAACGATTTAAGGTCTTTTAGATCATGTTTTTTAGAATTATCCACAGAAAAATGTATTTCAGGCTAAAATATTTACCTCGATGTTATTTTTTTTAAAATTCAAGAAAACATAGGCTCATTTTTGAGTCTTAAATCCAAAGAACAGCACAAAAAGAATCCATAGAACCACAAAATAAAATTTGGAATTGAATTCATCTCAAAGCAAGCTTTGATCAACGACATTCTGCATAAAAAAAGGATGCAGAAGGCAACCTTGGCAGCCCTGCATCCTGCTGATACCATTTTACAATGGCTATTCCAATTTAAGTATTATGTCTGCACGCATTATTGTGCGTCGCCAAACAAATAATGCTTCGATTCTGTAAGTAGTGGAAAATCGTCTAAAGACAATTATCTGTATCTATTAAGGAGTTTTTGTGCCCAACTTGCAACATTGCGTACACTCCCATCAAACCTTATCAAGGATGGTTAAAACCCTTAATCTTCCAATCAGCGGGAGAAATGTTAAAACTAATATTTAACCCTATCAAAAAGCAAACCTCACAGACAAGGCTACCTCATCCCACCAAAGGCCTCCATTGTCACTGATATTGACAGCCGGCTTCCAATCAAGTGACAAGTTGATAGGGGCATTATCAAATTTGTAATCCAAGCCAATGATGCCATCTAGGCCTACTACTGTTGAACTACTGTTTGGATCACCCCAAGGAGTGTTTCTTCTATTGGCATTCCATGTGCCGATATGTGCACCACCTCCATAAAACCACTGCAACCCTTTTACGCCATCCACGTCCTTATGCACCTCATACAAGCCTGTAATGATAAATCCCTGCCACCTTGTATAGAGAATACCTTCTATGGCTGCTCCGCTTTGGATAAAGTGCTTAACTGTTAGACCGTTTCCTGAACCGAGTCTAAGCCCGATACCGGTATTGTATTGTGCCATGGAATCATTGACAAAAGCCAAGGAAAATAATAGCGCAAGAAATAAAATCGACTTTTTCATAAATTTTCAAATGGATTTAGGTTTCAAATAAAATAATGGATGAAATAAATTAATTCTTTCAACAATTTCCATCAAAGATGGCCGAAATGATACATCTTTTCAGGTGTAATACAAATATCAAGCCCAATATCATGGGATTCAGCTGGAATTTCCTCTATCGGAGGAAAAAACGACAATCCAACCTTGATTATTTGATGATTAAAGGAAGATAAAAATTGATCGTAATATGCTTTGCCGTAACCCAGGCGATTTCCTCTCTCATCAAAGGCAAGAAGAGGAATAAGGACCATTTGAATCTTTGTATTCTCTACTACTGTAAAATCCTCAGGAACCGGAATTCCAAAAGCATCAGACTTGAATTCTCTAGATCCGGAAATTTCCAAAGTATCTAAAACTCCCGATCCGGGATTGATATATGAGGTGTACAAAATATATCCCATATGCTGCAACTTCCCGACCAAAGGGAAGGTATTGATCTCATTAAGCCGACTAATGGTAAGAAAAATATGAATATGCCTTATGGAGGGATTGATTTTTAGAAAATCCAAAACCCTTTCGGAAATCTTTTCAGAATACTCCTCTCTTTTTTCATTCGAAATCTCACGTCGCAGTTCGTGGTATTTTTTCCGGATGGTAGGTTTATCCATGTTCGAGCCTCAAAATCATATAAGAGAAATCAAAAGGATCAAATTGTTCCTGAAGCTGCTCAATGAAATCAGGTTCTTTAAGGTAAAACCTCATGAAGTTTTCAACCCGTTCCTGTGGACTCCCTCCCGGATTCATATATTCGAAGATCGCTTCCCTTTGTTTGATATTAATTTCCCATTTCCTTTCTTCCGCTTTCTTCACTTTCTCCCCCAATTGATCCAAAATCTTCAAAGCCCTGATTTTGGCAGCTTCAAAAGCACTGCCAAGGCTTTTCTCCAGATCGGCAGCAGTTTTTCCAGACTCCTCAAAAATAGACTCCAAGGCTTCTTTTTCCTTGCTTAATCTGATATCCATGGAAGCATTTTTGGAAATAAAATCCTTTTTCCACTCTTCTACTGACCCAAAGAGCGATTTATCTGAAAGCTGTAGCTTTTGGATTTTTCTTTCTATGCCCTGATCCAAGACCAGGGCAAAGTTCCTTGGCATCAAGGCAGGGAATGGAACTTCAAAATGATCAAAAATCCCCTTCAATTGTAGCCAATATACCACTTCGGCCGGTCCACCAAGATAGGCGAGATTGGGAAGTACCATTTCTTGGTAAAGAGGACGAAGGACCACATTGGGACTAAACCGCTCCGGATGTGTTTCGATCAGGTCCAATAGCTCATTTTCAGAAAATGAAATCTCCGAATTCAACACCTTATATATAGTACCGGATTTCTCGATCCTTTCCCTTATCCCTTTATCCATGTAGAAAAAATTGATCTCTCTGGGAAAAATCTGACTTTTGTATCCAAGATCTTGCAGTTTTTTTGTCCGGTTATCCGCTAGTACCTGCGGAGTATGCTGAAACAAATCCTCCTGAATGACCGGAACAAAAATTCTTTTTAATGCGTGTTCATTGCCGTCGACAATCAAAAGTCCTTTTGTTCCAAACAAATGGTGCACGTACTTTCTGACTGCCTCTGATAATTTGCCGGAGCTTTGATAGGCATCTTTAAAGAAATCAGGAACAAAACCTGACACTTCCTTAAAGTACGCTTTGAAACTTTGGTCCAATTCAAAATCTCCCACGGCTCCTGATTGATCCGATCTCCATTGGTATTTTTTACCGTCAAGTTTGAAATAGCTGATTTCATCAAAATCATGGTCTTCGGTCGCCATCCAATAAACAGGCACAAAATGCTTGTCTGGATAAGCCATATTCAACCTATCGGCAAGGTTGATCGTAGAGACAATTTTATATATAAAGTACAGCGGTCCCGTAAACAAATTTAGCTGATGTCCTGTGGTTACCGTAAAGGTGTTGGAGTCAGCCAAGGATTTAATCTGTTGATTTGTAATTTCGCTTTCCTTGATAGCTTGGTATTGTTTGATAAGAGATTCAACCAAAATCTCCCTGTGGGAATCTTTAAATTTTTTCCCTTCCATCAGTTTTTTGAAATTTCCAATTGTTGGAAATTGGTTATAAAAAGGAAAAATCTCTGGCTTTTGGTGAATATAGTCTAAAAATAAGGCCGAAAATTGTCCGGTACAATCCGGATCAACTGTGCTTTTTATCATGGATTTGGGGTTCAACGTTCTCTTTGTCGATACAAGTCAGTTTAACTTCGCAACAAATGATAAAGTTCGCATTTTTTTCCTTATTACAAGAGTGGCGATAGGATGGTTTAATTTTTTCAAAAATTGTATAACAGGGGATGGGGTTTGAAAGGGTAGATTTGTAGAGAAGTTGGGAAGGAGGAAGTTAGGAAGCAGGAAGTTGGGACACCTATAAGATTCAAAAAATGAAAAAGAAAGAAATACCAGTGACGGGGATGAGTTGTGCGGCATGTGCCCTTTCTGTGGAAAAAACACTTTCAAACAGTCACGGAGTCAAATCGGTTTCAGTCAATTATGCCAACCATGTAGCGCTACTCGAATGGGAAGAGGATGTCGTATCCTTGGAAAAGCTTCAGCAAGAAATCCAATCTACAGGTTACGACTTGATGATTGAAGATGTCTTGCAGGAGGATCTGGAAAGAATGCAGCTCGAAGCATATCAAAAACTCAGGAAAAAAACGTTGTACGCGGGCATCTTAGCCTTGCCTGTTTTCCTGATCGGCATGTTTTGGATGAATATGCCTTATGGCAATTATATCATGTGGGCTTTGACCACTCCGGTGTTGCTGGTAATGGGAAGACAGTTTTTTACCCAAGCCTGGAAATTAGCCGGAAACCGACAGGCAAATATGGACACGCTTGTCGCCCTTAGTACAGGGATTGCCTATATATACAGCTCATTCAATACCTTTTTTCCTGAATACCTTGCCGCAAGAGGCCTTGAAGTCCATGTGTATTTCGAAGCAGCCTCGGTGATCATATTCTTTATTCTATTGGGAAAAACCCTTGAATCAGGTGCGAAAGCCGGTACAGGTGCAGCACTCAAAAAATTAATGGACCTACAGCCGACTGACCTTATTGTCCTGAAAGATGGAAAGGAAATTTCCATGAAAACCGGCGAAGTCAAAAAAGGAGAGATTATATTGATCAAACCCGGCCAAAAAATCCCTTTGGATGGAAAAGTCCTCGAAGGTTCATCTTATGTCAATGAAAGTATGCTGACCGGTGAACCCCTTCCCGTCCTAAAAGAAAAAGTCGCCCAAGTTTTTGCCGGAACCATCAACAGCTCGGGAAGTTTCACCTTCATTGCGGAGCAGGTTGGAAGTGAAACTTTCCTAGCCCAGATTATCCAAAGGGTCAAATCAGCCCAAGGTTCCAAAGCCCCCATCCAAAAAATGGTTGATAAAGTGGCAGGGATTTTTGTCCCGGTGGTGTTGGCTATCGGGATAATCACCTTCTTTATTTGGGGGTTTAGCGGAATCGAAGATTCTTGGTTAAGGGGAATGCTGGCGCTGATTACCGTCTGGGTGATTGCCTGTCCCTGCGCATTGGGCTTGGCCACGCCGACAGCGATCATGGCGGCCATGGGCAAAGGCGCAGAAATGGGGATTTTGATCAAAGATGCCGAAAGCCTGGAAAAAGGAAAAACGATTGACACCTTGATTTTGGACAAAACAGGAACGATTACAGAGGGAAATCCGAAAGTAATTGACGTCATTTTCCATGAATCTTGGAATGAGTCAGACGCTGCTGTAGTCAAAGCCATTGAATCCAAAAGTGAACATCCCTTGGCAAAAGCCATTTCAGGATATTTTGAGAAAGTTAATTTAGGAAGCAATATCACTGAATTCGAAAGTGAAACAGGAAAAGGAGTGAGTGCAAAATCCGGGGATGACATCTACCGCATCGGCACCATGAAGTGGCTCTCCTCCTTCAAAATAGAATTGACCGGAACGCTTCTGGTACAATCCAACAAAGCCCTCGTGGAGGGAGCGATTGTTGTATTTGTGGCAAAAAACATGGAGCTGGTTGCAATTTTCAAAATAGCAGATCCTATCAAAACCACTTCTATAAAAGCAATTGCCGAATTGAAGCAAATGGGCATCACCATCCATATGCTCACGGGAGACCAAACCAAAACCGCAGCATGGGTAGCCAAAGAAACAGGCATCGACCATTTCAAAGCGGAAATGTTGCCTCAGGATAAAGCGGCTTACCTCAAGGACTTGCAGTCACAGGGAAAACATGTGGCTATGGCCGGCGATGGAATCAATGACAGCGAAGCACTCAGCTTGGCAGATCTGAGTATTGCCATGGGGAAAGGAACTGATATTGCGATGGAAGTCGCTGAGGTGACTTTGGTACATTCGGACTTATCTCAAATCCCAAAAACACTTCATCTGACCAAAAAAACAGTCAAAATAATCAGTCAGAATCTCTTTTGGGCTTTTATTTACAATATTATCGGAATACCTGTTGCAGCGGGTATCTTATACCCAGCATTCGGATTCCTGCTCAACCCAATGATCGCCGGGGCTGCCATGGCACTCAGTTCGGTCTCAGTAGTCACCAATAGCCTCAGATTAAGAAAATAAAAATTTCATTCAACAAGCAAACCGCATTATTACCAGTTGTTGTTTTGGGAGGCGTCACCCTGAGTGAAGCGAAGGGTCTCTCCTAAAGTAAATGAGATCCTTCACTCGTACCTCCTTCAGGATGACGGAGAAAACGGTGTCCTTTTCATGTCGGTATATTTTATTTAATGTTTACTCGAAATGAAAGGGTGAAGTCTTTTTACAAGATTGCGTCTTCTGCTTCTTCGTTGTTATTCATTCTTCTCTATTAATTGAGAATTTTAACCCTTGCTCCCTGATTTTAATCTCATGTCTCACGTCTCAAATCTTACATCTATTTATATGAAAAAGCAATTCAAAACCAATGTCAAATGTGGCGCCTGTGTGGCCTCCATCACTCCCGAAATGGAAAAAATCGCTGCCGGTTTATGGCAGGTGGACCTGACAAGTCCGGACAGGATTCTCACTGTGGAAAGTGAGAAAGAATCAGCTGAGATCATCAAGGCACTTGAAAACGCCGGATACAAAGGAGAACTGCTTTGCTAAAACAATTGCCCTTCAAATTGCTTTTATTTCTTAGCTTTGCCGAAAATTTCCAATGATCAATTACCAACAATTTGTACTGGATAATGGCCTTCAGGTGCTCGTCCATGAGGACAAGAGTACCAAAATCGCTGTTTTAAACATCCTTTACAAAGTAGGCTCAAGGAATGAAGTAGCAGGAAAAACAGGCCTTGCGCATTATTTTGAGCACCTGATGTTTGGCAGCTCTAAGAATGTCCCTGTCTTTGACACCGAGTTGGAAAAAGTCGGGGGCTCATGCAATGCCTTCACCAATACGGACATCACCAATTTCTACATCACCCTTCCGGCGACTAATATTGAAACTGCCTTTTGGCTGGAATCTGACAGGATGCTACAGCTCAACCTCTCAGAAAAAACCATTGAAGCCCAGCGGAAGGTGGTGATCGAAGAGTTTAAGCAGCGGTACATCAACCAACCCTATGGAGATGTCCACCACCACATCCGGGGATTGGCATACGAAAGGCATCCTTACCAATGGCCCACCATTGGCAAAAACCTGGAGGACATCGTCAACTACCAAAAAGCGGATGTGGAAGAATTCTATTATACCCATTACCGTCCCGACAATGCAGTGTTGGTCGTGGCAGGAGATGTGACTTTGGAGCAGGTGAAAGTATTATCCGAAAAATGGTTTGGAGGCATTCCATCAGGTCAGATTCATATAAATTCTGTTTTGCAGGAATTGCCTCAGGATAAAAAGAAGACAAAGACCGTAGAGGCAGATGTACCGACTGATGCTTTGTATAAGGTCTACCATATGCCGGGAAAATTGCAGGACGGCTATCTTGAATCTGATTTGATTACAGACATCCTTGGGTTTGGCCGCTCTTCAATTCTGGAGCAGCAATTGGTCAAAAACGGAAATTTGTTTGCTTCCATCGGAGCTTATATCTTCGGTACGGTGGATCCGGGATTGTTGGTTTTTTCAGGCAAAATGGAAAAAGGCCAACCTGCAGAACTGGCTGAAAAGGCTTTGGATGAAGTCGTGGCTACCTTTCTCGGTTCTACAGTTTCTGAAAACACCCTGACCAAAATCAAAAATCAGGCAGAGGCTATGAAAACCTATGAATCTGTTCAACTGCTGAACAGGGCCATGAGTCTGGCGTATAATGCCCACCTCGGCAACCCTGATTACCAACAATTGGAATACGAAAAGAAAATCAAAATCCCTTCGGAGGAAATAATAAAGCAAGCAAATAAAATCCTTGTAGAAGAAAACTCTTCCGTCGTCTATTACAAAGCTAAAAATTGAATAACCTAGCCTTTGTCTCTTGTCTCTTGTCTCAAATCTCATGTCTAGTAAAATATGACAAATTTCAGAATCGGCTTCGGCTATGACGTACACCAACTCCAGGAAGGCTATGAATTTTGGCTCGGAGGCATCAAATTGGAACATGAAAAAGGAGCCGTAGGGCACTCAGATGCAGATGTATTGATCCATGTGATCTGTGATGCACTTTTGGGTGCTGCCAATTTAAGGGATATCGGATATCATTTTTCAGACAAAGATCCAAAATACAAAGGCATCGACAGCAAAATCCTCCTCCGGGAAGTAATGCAGCTGATCAGACAAGAAGGCTATGAAATCGGAAATATCGATTCTACGGTCTGTCTTCAGATTCCAAAACTGAATCCACATATTCCATCGATGAAAGCATGCCTTGCTGAGGTGATGGGCACTGAGATTTCCAATATCTCGATCAAAGCCACCACCACCGAACAATTGGGTTTTGTGGGAAGGCAGGAGGGTATCTCTGCCTATTGCGTAGTGCTGATCCATAAAGTCTAAAGTATGGGAAGAGAAGTCAAAATCATCACTACTGAGGATGGGTCACATTCCTTATATCTTCCCGAACTGAAGGAATCCTACCATTCTTTCCACGGCGCATATCGGGAATCTATCCACGTTTTTATGCTCTACGGGCTCGAGGCATGGTTCATGCGCAATCCAGACAGATTTCCCATCAGGATTTTTGAAGTAGGATTCGGCACCGGACTGAATGCCTGGCTGACACTCGTGTGGGCTGAGCAATACAAAGTACCCGTCCTTTACCATACGATAGAACCCTTTCCATTGCCAAAGGAAATCTATGATCAGCTGAACTATACTGAAGTAGATACCTCTATTTACCATTATGCCCATTTTTTCAAGAAACTCCACCAATCTCCCTGGGATCAGGGGCTGGTCTATTCTGAGTATTTTAATATGAAAAAGGATCAGACCACTTTGGAAGAAGCCGTCTTATACCCTTCAGACATTGTTTTTTATGATGCTTTTGCACCCAAAAAACAGCCTGAGCTCTGGACAAAAGAAATTTTGGAAAAAGTCACAGACACTATGAATCCGGGAGGAGTATTTGTCACCTACAGTGCAACAGGAAAATTGAAAAGAACCCTTCAGGAACTGGGATTGATTGTAGAAACGCTTCCCGGGCCTCCCGGAAAAAACGAAATGGTCAGAGGGACTAAGGGTTAGGAGGTTGGAGGTTGGGAAGGTGGGAAGTAGGGAGGGTTGGAAGTAAGGAGGTCGGGAGGTTAGGAAGTTAGGGAGATTGGAAAGTTAGAAGGTCAAAAGGTTTTAAAGTTAAAAGTCCTGTTTTTACAAATCCCTGCCTCCTGTTACTGAAAAACTGATTACTACCCACTGAAAACTGCCAACTGATCACTGAAAACTGCCTACTGCTACCGCAAACTGATCACTCCTCCTCTTTTATCCCTTCATCCTTCTTCTTGTTTTTTGGATCTTTTTTGGGTTTTACCGGTGCTGCCTGTCCAAGGCCAAGACTTCCCTTCAAGCCACTGAAGGTTGTTTTCCACCAATAATTGAATATAAATTTCTCCTTGTCCCTTTCTTGATAAATCTTCCCTTCTATCGGATTTCTCAGGTATCTCCTTGGATTATTTGCCCTTAAAGCAAAGGAATTCAAAACAAAAGTCAGGATTGCATCCCTGCCTTTTGCATGTTCGAGGGTGCGGTGATCTAACAAGATCACGTGCAGATCAGAGTATAGAAATGCCATTTGTCCCACTGCTTTATCGTTATCAGCCACAAATGACCAGTCTGCACCATTGACTGTTCCCCTTTTGATATTTACAAATGCATTGGTCTCCAAAATAGAATTCAGTGTCCTCATGTCAAATTCTCCCAGTTGGGCATTGATCCTCATAGGATATGGATCCTGAAAAAACAAATGACCCTGCAGATTCAAGTCTGCTACTCCGTTCAGCTTGGTTGTGGCAATTAAAAACGATTCTACCAAAGGATAAGGATTTTCACTTTTGGATAAGTGGAATGGGTACAAACCGGCGTTGATATCCGTAAATAAAAGCTCTCCGGGAACCATTCCTTTTTCAAAAAACTCGGAATATCTGATGGTGGCATTTTGAATAACGAAAGTGTCCAATCTCAATTCGATACCCGAATTCCTCATCAATTCTTGAGGCATGGGTCGATACACTCCTGTTTCCCTCGGATATCTTTTGTCCCTAAACATGACGGCATCAATGTCAGAAACTTTAAGAGATTTTGCGGCCAAGACCTCATGTTCAAGAAACCTATCGTAATCCGGCTTGTCCAAAACCAACAGGGGAACATGGATATTCATCACATCGGTCTGTTTTCCAAGGATCCTTCCGTATTGGTACCTTCCGAACCGGGGAGAGTAATTCAGGTCACTGACCCTTATCTCATGGTTATTGATTGAAATCAGGCCAATAGCGACTTTGTTAAGGCTATCCTTCATGAGGATTTCATAATTGGGAATAGAAAATTTAAACTCTTGGTTCAGCAACGCATTCCTATCCAATTTGTCAAGGTTTTTTAAATCAATTTTCGTCCCAAAAACTTCAAAATTTACACCGTTGAAAAGTTGGGGCTTTTTGGACCCATCTTTGTCAAATATTGAAAAATTACCTTCCACAATTTCAAAGTCATCAACCTGAAAAAACTCAAACCATTCCCGGTTTGACTCTTTATGTTGTTTTTCTTTTTTGGGAATCTTCACTTCATCCAAAAACACTTCTAGATCCGGCCTATACAACCTGAGCTGCTTGAGCCAAAGATCTTTGCTTGCCTGCATTTCTATCAAAGAATTTACCTTGATCAGGATCGTCGGTATGTGCCCGGAAAAAACAGGCAATCCAGGTTTGCCTCCCAAGCTTCTTGGAATCACCCTGAAATTATTGACAAGAACCCCATCGTATTTGGTGTCAAGTTCAACTTTGGAAAAAGTCACCTGATGCACACTGTCATTTAGGGTCAACCAAAATTCGTCCAGCTCCAAAGTAATCCCATCAAAAAATCCTGCTATTTCACCTTTTTGGATATTTGCCGAGTCAAGTAAAAAGTCAAATACGTTCAAATTTATTTGTGTATTGATCAGTTCGCGCTGTGTGCCTTGTTCTTTAAATCCCAAACTGAATTTAGCATCGATAGTCTCAATGGTATCAATGGCAACATTTCCTATGTTTTTTGGAAGGGTTCTGTCTTTTCTAGCTTTCTTTAGGGTTCCTTGGCTTCCTCCCTCCTGCCAATCTTTGTCTATTAGAAGCTCAACTGAAGATCCCATAAGCCCAACTTTCTGCAAGCTAAGCGTATTGTCAAAAAGAAATGCTTCCAAATCAACCCCCCTAAAGGAAAGTATTGGAATTGTGGCGGTCACTTTGGTCTTATCTGAAAAATTCCTGTTAGGACTTAACTTGACGTTTCTAGTGATGATCTCTTCTCTAGATGTATTGAAATTGATACCATCGGCCTGAATGGTATATTTTCCATTGCCGATATTGAATACATAATTGCTGAGGTTCAGATCAAGTTCCTCCGAAAAAAATGAGTTGATTCGGTCAGTCACAGTAGCTTCGTTTATGAAAAAATTCTTGACTGAAACAGTTACATTTTCCTCTGTAAAACTTCTTGTTTTGTCTGCAATAAAATTCTGATAATTCAGTTTTGCATTCTTGACATTGATCGAATCCACTTGTATTTCAGAAAAATAATTGGTCAAAAGCTCCGAAATCTCCCCTCTTTTCAACTCATTTTCTGTTCCGTCCTCGATTTTTTGTTTGTACCGATACAAACTGATATCAGGGGAAGGAACCAAAATCTCATTAATTCTTAAAATTCCGTCAAAGTAAGCTTTAGGGATATTCACTCCTTTGGCCATAAATTTTGGCACATAAATATCCAATGTGGTGCTCTTACCATACCTATCAAGGGTCTGTTGGATCTGCGCCTTATAAAGTGGACGGATAGCAAAACCGTCAATTTCTATTAAATACTTCTTGGTATCGAGAAAAATCCTATCTGCCTTAAATATATGCAGGTTATCCGCAAGCTTGAGGGCATAATCTTTAATTTCAAGCTGAAGGTTTTCAGCCAAAAACACCTCTTTGGAATCTGCATTCTCAGTTTTGTCGTCCAATTCAAAGTTCTCTAAAACCAGATTTATTCTGCCAAAGGAAAGACTGTCCTGTCTAATCCTTACCCTATTATCCAGGATGAGGGAACCCTGACGGATTTCAAATCTTTCAACATAAATTCCATTAAGGTATTCGCTATAAATCTCCTTAATGTCAAGTTTAGACTCTTTTTCCTTGCCGCCCTGAATATTTTTGAGCAAAATTTCAGGTTCATCGAGGATCACTTCTTTCAAGTCCACAATCCCAAGATTATAGACCTTTTTGAGGTTGGCCTCTGTGATGACCAATCCGGAAACATCGATATCGAGATGGGCTTTTTGGCCATCAAGCTCTAGTCCCTCTATAGGATAAAGCTTAAACCCATCAATCTCTATTTTATCGTCAAAAGAAGAAAGTCGAACAAAATCCCCTTTCAATCTGTGGATGCTGTCATTTAATGCAAACTCTACCATGTGAATTTCCACAGAAGCATTATCTGCATAGAAAAACTGATTTTTCTTTTTGGACTCATCAGAACCGATGTAAAAGTCTTCCATTTTAAAATCAATTCGGTCTGTTTTGATCATATAGGTATCCTTGGAATCGGCAAGACGTTTTCCAAACTTCCCTTCCTCAATTTCAAAATCATGGATTTGAATAGACTCTAAGAAACCCTCGACCAAGTCATATAAATCAAAAGGCTCAGTACCCCTGTCTTTTTTCAAAACCTCCTTTGTATAAAGATTAAATTCAGGGTTCTCGATTTTCAGTTCTCCAACAGTGACTTCAGAGGTATAAAACACCCTGTTGATATCTGCATCTTTTAATAAAAGTTCTTCTAGATCAAGTTGGAAATAAGTATTGGCGGGTTTGCTAAAATCAGGGATTATTTTGACCTTTTTTGCATCTATGAATTGTTTGAGCGAAGATACATTCACTGTCTCGGCTTGGATTGTATGAATGCTGTCAGCGAGTAAAACTTCGAAATTGTCAAATCCGAATGAAAATCCTTTAGCATTGAACGGGGTCTCCGGGTTTCTTTGCTGCAACAGCTGAATATCTTCCAAAAGGAGTCTTGTGTTTTCGGCTTTAATGGCTTTTTGGGAAATAAAATTTTTCAACAATAGATCCGCCTCGTCTATTTTAAGTTTGTTGATCCGGATTTCCTTAACCTGCGACCCAAGAAAAGATTTTTTGATTTCTTCCTGCAGGATTAAAATAGGAGAAATATCAGGTTTTGAAACCTCAATAGTATCTTTTAAAACAAGTTTAAAATCTACATCAGGATTGACAAGTTCTATGCTCCCAATAACAAATTCTTTTCTAAAAAAACGGTAATTGAGACCCGTAATATGGATATCCGGAATAGAAATTCGATAATACGGCGTGTTCCCAAGATCTTGAAATTGGTTCTCTACAGGGTTCAGCTTCAATCCTTTGAATGTAATCCCCCTCTGTAAAAAAAGGATATGAAACTCTTCAAAATCAATTTCATACTTATTCCCAGAAGCTACATTTACTTTTTCTTTAAGAAAATTTCGAAGTAAAAAATCAGATCCAAAATAAAAAACTAACTGCAATGAAAACAAAACCAAGATAGTAATACCGCCTAACTTCAGGTACTTTCTTTTTTTCTTAGATTTAAGAGTTTGTTGATTTTGATTTTCTTCCATAAAGCTTAATCCGCTACTAAAAGTAATACAAAAGAGGCGGAAAATTTACTGCCATCAACTTAGATTTTGATTTCAGAATTTGGAGTAGACTGTCAACCGGAAAACATTTAAAAATTACAGATGAAAACAAGGTAAAGTAACCAAAGAATTGCAAAATCTTTCTTACCCTTTCATTAAAGTGTCAAAAAAATAATGTCGATTTTCTCAAAAAAAAGAGACAATCCGATCTTGGCTGACCAATTCCGATTGTCTCAATAGTAAAATAACCCAAATATAAATAAAGCTGTAGGAGAAGGATTCGAACCTCCACGGAGAAGTTAGGCAACAAAAGAGCTCTTTGTGTGCTTTGTCCAATCCTGATATTTTTCAGGTACTCCACCCCCGAGACAGGAGGGCATGTCTGCCAGTTTCAACATCCTACAATGTGTGTATTTTCAAAGCCTTCTGCTTTGTAGCGGGTCAAAATTAACAAACCGAGTCATTTATTAAAATTATTTTAAATAAAAGTAGTTATTTTTACACTTTATTTAAATTTAGTAATTTTTTTTTACCACATACATAATAAGATCAGGGATTTTTCGGTTTTATTGACAAATCTTTAATGACCATTTATATCCTTAATGATCATGATTTTAAAAAAAACATAATATATGGCTGCATTCGAAATGCATTATCTTAAATTTTTCATTTTAAGATAATCCAAAAAAGTAATTTCCCTTAAACCATAAATCTCCCAACAAAAGAGTGAAAAAATAATCCGGCAATTTCTGCTACCCTTTTTTAGGAAAATAAAATTTGGGAAAGGGAAACATTTAGGAAAAAGACGAAAAACCAAAAGCCCATAAAATCAAAAAAGCTGTGAAACAAAATCTCACAGCTTTAGTCAATTAACAATAAACCCAAAATAACCAGATGTAGGAGAAGGACTCGAACCTTCGGGGTAATCCCCACCACTTTTTCAATCCTACAGTTCAGTTGGCATTTTCACCAATTGATTACTCGACAAAAGTAACACCTTATCTGATTCTTTAATAATATTATAAATATTTAGCTAAAAATTTACAGTATTTTTATTTTAAGAGATATTTTTTGAATTAACCTCATTCTACATCGATTGCGGAAAGCCCTTTTTTAGATACTTGATAATTGGTTTTGGGTTTCCTGAGGCAGAATTATAAATTTTTAGAGTAAATACCCGCCACTTTTATAAATTTTTTGTTCATCAATAGACAAATTGCTTTCTCTAATTTCAGAAAAATTGAAGAAATAAGTTCTTTTCAAGCCGAAATGGAATTGATTTTTCAAAAATACACAATTTAAAAACCAATCACTTACAGGTACTTAGCCAAAAATTGGGTTTTAAACCTCCTGGTTATTCTTCATATTTGACATAGTTCTCCCATTTTTCAAGAACAGCCGCAAAATCACCCGGAAGCGGGGTTTCGAAATAAATCCTGTTTTTTGTTATCGGATGGATAAATCCCAAGGACATCGCATGCAAGGCCTGTCTTGGCATGAGGTCAAAGCAATTTTGGATAAACATTTTGTATTTTGAAAACTGTGTCCCTTTTCGGATTTTGTCCCCTCCATACATGGCATCGTTGAACAAAGGATGGCCAAGGTACTTCATATGGGCACGGATTTGATGGGTACGGCCTGTTTCCAGGTTGCATTGCACCAAGGTCACGTACCGCAACCTTTTGATCACCTTCCAATGCGTCACTGCATGCTTGCCCTGCGAACCGTCAGGAAAAGTATCCATTACTTTTCGGTCTTTGGCACTTCTACCCACATTGGCAATGATCGTCCCTTGGTCCTCTACAGGTTCTCCCCAAACCAAAGCCAGGTAAGTCCTGTCAATATCATGGTTAAAAAACTGCTTGGCCAGGTCTGTCATGGTGGTTTCAGATTTGGCAATTACCAGCAATCCAGAAGTATCTTTATCTATCCGGTGTACCAATCCCGGCCTACCTGAATTTCCTGGCATGGTAGGAAGTTGGTTGAAATGGTACACCAAGGCGTTGACCAAAGTACCTGTCCAATTGCCATGTGCCGGATGGACGACCATCCCCGGAGGTTTATTGACAATCATCAGGTACTCATCTTCGAATACAATGTCCAAAGGAATATTCTCAGGAATAACCTCAGTGTCCCTGGGCGGTTTTTCAAGAAAAACCTTGATTTCATCCGAAGGTTTGACCTTATAATTTGCTTTGGTAGGCTTGCCATTGATCTGAACAAAACCTGCGTCTATCGCATTCTGAACCCTGTTTCGGGTGGCATTTGGCAACCTGTCAGTTAAAAATTTATCGACCCGAGTCGGAGTCTGTCCTTTGTCAATCGTAAAACTAAAGTGCTCAAAGAGTTCTACATCCAACTCTTCCTCATCAAAATTATCCTGATCCATCATGTCTGCCATCCTGCAAAAATAAGGGCATTTGCCAAAGATTTGGTTATTTGCAGGAATATTGAAAAAACATTGCTTCTCCCAAATCATATATCAACCCAGGAAATCCATCTTCCTCTTTTGGAGGAAAAAGGAATCAGGCTTTCAATCAAGAGATTGGATCGAGTCCATGACCTTGTATCCGGAAATAAATTCTACAAGCTTAAATACAACCTTGAGGAAGCCAAAAAGTCAGGATTTTCCTCCTTGCTGACTTTCGGAGGAACATTTTCCAACCATATCTATGCCACTGCCGCAGCAGCAAGAATTGAAGGATTCAAGTCAATTGGAATCATCAGAGGCGAAGAAACAATCACTTTGAACCCAACCCTATCTTTTGCAAAATCGGAAGGAATGCGATTGGTTTTTATCAGCCGGGAGGATTATAGAAAAAAGGCAGAGGATTCATTTATTGAAAAACTGAAAGAAAAATTCGGGGTTTTTTATCTGATCCCCGAGGGAGGAACAAATGAATTGGCTATAAAAGGAACAAAAGAAATCCTAGGAAAAGAAGATAAAGAAATTACCCATATTGGTTGTTCCGTCGGTACAGGGGGAACTTTTGCAGGTTTGGCCGAAAGCATTCATTCTAACCAACAATTGCTAGGATTTTCTTCTTTGAAAGGGGATTTTATCCATTCTGAAATCAATCACTTGCTTGAAGAAAACAAGATCCGTCCTAATGGGAAGTACCGGATTTTTGACAATTATCACTTTGGCGGATATGGAAAGTCAGGGACTCCACTGCTTGATTTTATAGGATGGTTTCATTCCCAAACCCGAATTCCTTTGGACCCTATCTATACCGGAAAAATGATGTTTGGGATTTTTGACCTGATCAAAAACGATTTTTTCGAAAAAGGATCCCATATTTTAGCTATCCATTCAGGTGGCTTACAAGGGATCGCAGGATTCAACCAACGATTGGGCACTTCCTTGCCCCTATGATTCCTTGAGTACATAAAAGTCCTCTTTTTCTTGGGGCACGATTTTGATGACATTGGCCAATACTAACCTTACCAATGTTTTTGAGGCTAAAAACTTTGGCAGTTTGGCCAAAAACTGAAATTCTTTGAGGGTGATTTTACCGTTTTCCCCAAGGGATTTCATCAGGATATTCTCCTTTTCCCCATAAGTAAAAACAATATCTTTTGGGTTTTTGCCTCTTTTCAATATCTCCCACATTTCTTTGCTTGCCTGGATACTGCGGTCTTTGACCCTGACAAAGGCCTTTCTTCTATTTTCCTCCATCAAAAAATGGGGTCGCTCAGTCGATTTTGGGATTGAAAAAACCGCTATTCCCTTTTTTGGTGTGAGCTTGATGATTTCCACTTGGTACTCCAGCTTGGGCTGAATATGTTGCCCGATGGCTTTTTGCATCACAAAAACCTCTTCCTCAATAAACCGCTGTCCACTCACAGTCCCGTCATCATCCACCCCGATCAACAAATAACCGCCTTCCGTATTGGCCAAAGCGATGATCTCCCTGACGATTTTTTCAGGAAAAGCAGCTTTTTTCTTGAATTCAACCTTCAAGCCTTCCCCTAGTTGGGCGATTCTATGAATTTCTTGAAGGGTCATTTTGGAGGGATGAAGTTAGAGGGTAGAAGTATGAGGTGAATGGTTGTGGGGTTTTTGTGGTTGTAATTGTTGTAGTGGTTGTTATTGTTGTAATTGTTGTCTGCTGCGCGTTGTATGGTTGTCAAGTTATAGGGATACCCCGATCTTGGTACTTAGTACATCGTACTTGGTTCTAAAAACGGTCTTTTGGTCCCTAGGCAGGGTCGAAGGGCTCGGTTCCTGAGCATAGTCGAAGGGCTCGCTTCTCCCTTAGACACCTCTTTTCAAATCTTCCAGTCTATTTTTCATACCCTGCCATTCATCTCTCAGTCGGGCAGCTTCCATAAAGTTGAGTTCTTTGGCGGCTTTTTCCATTTGCTTCTGCGTTTGGCTGATAAGTTTTTCAAGTTTGTCCTTACTGAGATATTGGACTAGCGGATCGGCTGCGACCAATGAAGGAGAATCGATGGATTCTTCGTATAGTTTGGCGTTTCTCTTGTTGTCCGCAACCGTGGTTTGCCCCATGATTTTTTCCTTGGACTTCTTAATGGTCTTTGGTACAATCCCGTGTTCAAGGTTATAAGCAATCTGAAGACTTCTTCTCCTTTTGGTCTCATCGATGGCAAGCTGCATGGAGGCGGTCACCTTGTCCGCGTACATGATCACTTTCCCGTTTTCATTCCTTGCCGCCCTTCCGATAGTCTGTACCAAACTCCTTTCATTCCTTAGAAATCCCTCTTTGTCCGCGTCCAAAATCGCCACCAAAGAAACCTCAGGCAAATCCAACCCTTCTCTGAGGAGGTTCACTCCTACCAACACATCAAAAACACCAAGCCTGAGTTCCCTCAATATTTCCACCCGGTCCAATGGTTTGACTTCGGAGTGGATATAGCGGCTGTTTACTCCTGCCCTTTCGAGAAACTTCTGCAGTTCTTCGGCCATTCTTTTAGTCAAAGTAGTCACCAAAACCCGGTCGCCGGCTTTGATCCGTTCATCTATTTCTTCCAACAAATCATCGATCTGATTGGCACTTGGCTTCACTTCAATGATCGGATCCAACAAACCTGTGGGACGGATGATCTGCTCGACCACGATTCCTTCTGTTTTGTTCAACTCATAATCCGCCGGCGTGGCACTGACATATATAGCTTGGTTGATGAGGCTTTCAAATTCATCAAAATTCAAAGGCCTGTTGTCTAATGCTGATGGTAACCTGAATCCATACTCCACGAGGTTGACTTTCCTGGAGCGGTCTCCTCCCCACATTCCCCTGACCTGGGGCAAAGTGACGTGGCTTTCGTCCACTACCAACATGTAATCATCAGGGAAATAATCAAGGAGACAGAAGGGTCTTGTCCCAGGTTTTCTTCGGTCAAAGTATCTGGAGTAGTTTTCCACTCCCGAGCAATAACCCAGTTCACGGATCATCTCCAGGTCAAATTCCGTCCTTTCTTTGAGTCTCTTGGCTTCAATCAGCTTCATATCACGCTCAAAAAAAGCCACTTGGGCCATCATGTCATCCTGGATCTCGTGGATGGCAGTATCAATCACATCCCTTCCTGTGACAAAAAGATTGGCCGGAAATATGGAAATGATCTTTTCATCTGAAAGCTTCTTTCCTGTCGCCGGATCAATTCTTTGGATGGCTTCAATCTCGTCTCCCCAAAAGAAAATCCTGTAAGCAAAATCCGCATAAGCAACAAAAATATCCACAGTGTCACCTTTTACCCTGAAGTTACCGTGGCTGAGGTCTTGATTGACGCGGCTGTAAAGTATGTCCACCAATTTGAAGAGCAACTGATTCCTCGGAATCCGGTCGCCTTCCTGCAGTCGGATGACGTTTTTCCCAAATTCTTCCGGGTTTCCGATACCATATATGCAAGAAACCGAGGCCACTACGATGACATCCCTTCTTCCCGACAACAAGGCCGATGTAGCACTCAATCTTAATTTTTCTATCTCTTCATTGATCGAAAGGTCCTTTTCGATATAAGTTCCACTGGTAGGGATAAATGCCTCAGGCTGGTAGTAATCATAGTAGGAAATGAAGTATTCCACTGCATTCTCAGGAAAAAACTGCTTGAATTCCCCATACAGCTGTGCGGCCAAAGTCTTATTATGACTCAGCACCAAGGTTGGTTTCTGCACCTGTTGGATAACATTGGCTACAGTAAAAGTCTTCCCTGAACCTGTCACACCGAGCAAAACCTGCGATTGTTCACCGGCATTGACACCCTCGGTCAACAATTTGATCGCCTGGGGTTGGTCGCCGGTTGGTTTGTATTCCGAAACTAATTTGAATTCCATTTGATCTCAATTGAAGGATGGTAACAAGTTTCAGGTGGTAAATAGTTTTGATTTCTGAAATTTTATCCTTTCAGAATCGGTTTAAATTTGTCCAAGTTATAATACAGGAAATTGGTTCGGAGAATCAGGACCAACAGCAAAGGCACAAGGCTCGGATGAAAAGACTGCCAGCCGAAGATCCAAAACACCAAACCAACATTTGCCGAAATCAGGGCAAAAAGCAAGTATTTTTTCACCCATGCAGGAATGGATTTTCTCAAAAGCATGATGGCCAAGATCAGGTGGCCTGGAAAAGCCCAAAGGATATTCCAGTTGTATTTGGTCTGGGAATGGAAAGTGAAAAACCAAAGCATGGTAATCAGCAATCCCAATAAGCCTAAAACAGTAAAGAAACCAACATCAAATCCGATGAAAAGTCGTTTTTTCTTAAAACCAAAATAAGTCAAGGCCATCACAAGTATGGCAAATACCCACCAAAGGATGTATGGGTTGAACAAGTCTATTTGGGATTCCTGTTCCGGAAACTCTAAGATTACTTTGTTTTCTTTGACTAACGGCCGTGTAGGACCATCACCGACGATCAAGGCTTTGCCAAAAGCCGATTCCATATAATCCGGTAGGAACTGTTTTTCCCTTTCAGAGGCATTGACATCGATTACCGAACCTAGGGCAAGGTCTATTCCAAAATCCGCCCAAGGCAATGGATACACATATTCATCGATCAGATTTCTGAAGGTTTTGCGTTCTGGATTTTGCTCTTCATTCCAGTCAAGCTGTTTTCCCAAAACCCTGTCCATTACATCTCTGATCCTCGTTGCGCAATTGTCATAGAAAAAATCGTAGCGGTAAAACCTGTTTTGTGGCTGATAATTGACCTGGAGAAATTGGACGAGTCTTTCAATCTGTTCGGGACTGAGATCCAAAACCTGCTCCCTGACATCCCTTTGGTAGTAATTATATTCTGTAATAAACCGCTCATATGTCGATACGCTCAGCATATAATCCAAAGTCCTTTGGGTGAATTTGACATAAAAATAAGGTGTATTGAAGTCGAAAGTCCCATAGTTGAATACCAGGTCCTGACCGGTTTGTCTCTCCAAAACCCGGATCGCACTGTGCCCAAAAGCAGAGTAGAGCTGGTCCCCCGGATCACAAGTCAAAAGACTTATTTGGTAATCCTGTGCGGACGCAAAAAAAATAGTCGAATAAATAAACGAATAAGTGAGTAAGAACTTTTTCAAATGAACAAGCATAAAACTAAATTTCATGGATAGGTCAAAACTTTTTCAAATATGGCTTTTTACAAACGTTATTCCGTCCTTGCCTTTTTAAATTCAATACGAATTTATAGGAATAATCTTGTAATCTGTTTTTTCACATTTGTAAATCCTTTCATCGCCCAGGGACAAATCGTCCTCGAACTCAATGATTACAAAAGTATTGCTTCCGGAGATTACAACAATCCCGCGGTTTGGGAGATTTGGGATGGGGGAACATGGATTGCTGCATCTTCAAAACCCAATCTCAACAACAATATTTTCATTGAGCAGGGACATGAAATCAGGCTGACAGGCAATGAAGAAGCAAAAAATGTTTATTTATTCAGTGCAGCTTTACCCGGTCGGAAACTGAATCTTCAGACTTTTGAATTGCAGGTGTATGGCGCATTGAGGGCGATGGAAAAATCCGGGTCCGATTTTATATTGAATAATGGGTCAAGTTTATTGACTGATTGGATATATCCGGAAACAGGTAAAATTGTGTTTAAAGGAACCTCACGAACAGTTGTCGATCGGGCTTCTTGGAGCGCCCAAAATTCAAACAGCAGGTATGTGGTGGTTTTCAATCCCAATCCCGGAGAAACATTGACTGTGAATTCCGCTTTTAAAGCCAATGCATTTATAGTCCTAAGCGGGACTCTTGTCCAGACAGTCAATACCATGGGGATTCCTGCCTGTTCTACTTTCTCGTTTAATAACCAAATAGCATTCAATGGAACGGGGCCTTATGGTGACTTTATAATAGAACCCGGTGCAACCTTCATTTCCAACTGCTCTGCTCCATTGGATCAAATTATCAGAAGATCTGCATCCATCACTGCGGGCTTATTCCAGGTAAAACCCGGAGCAAACTTGGTACTTTTTGGAAACGATCCTACCATGGATGCGGCAGAATTAAGGTTTGAAGGAAATGTGTATTACCGCTCCAATTCCGGAAACCAACGTTTGGTAAGGACTACTTTTGCAACTTCAGGAAATCCCAAAACCTACAATAACATCCTTTTTGAAAATACCTCCAACAAGCTATTGACCGATTCTCTGTTTTTGAATGGTGACTTTGCAAGGCTTACAGGCGGAAATATAGTAGAAGCACCCACTTTCCTGAGATTTCAAGGAACCGGAATTCAACAAGTCATCGGTTTTGATATCGATGTACAGCAATTGGAAGTCAATAAACCGACGGGAAGTTTGATTTTCTATTCAGATGTGAGGACCAAGGCCAACTTCATCATGAAAAACGGGCAAGTGGATTTCACGGGATTTGACCTTTATGTGAATACAGGGGGAGGCGGAGCTTTGACTTATGAAGGAGGAAAATGGCTCAATTTGAATCAGTTATACTATAACCAAATCCCTGCAACATTGACTTCCGACAATGCTACATTCCCATTTGAAGACTTGTACCAAGGTGGAATTAGAAAAGTGCAGCTTTTGGGCAATTCTCCGGGTGGAAATATTTCCGTCCGTTTCATAGAAATTCCCGGGAGCAATGATGACCCGATGTACGATGATTTGGATGGAACCCCGATTCTCTATCAACTGAACAGCTATTTTGAGTTTTCGGGAATGAGTCCAAGCACAAACCCCATTGAAATGAGAATATCGGCTGAAAATCTCGTGGTGGACGATGTGGACGACCTGAGAATCACCGGAAATGGAAACGCATCCAGTGGTAATCATTTGCCGGGATTGGACCCGACCTTGCTTTGGGCTAGAAGGGAATTAGAATATGGTCAGATCAACGGAAATCCATTTACTGTCGGTAGTTTTCGGATACTATCAGTTTTGCCTGTGACCTGGCTTGAGGTATCAGCAAAATGGAACAAACAAAACATTGATGTTTATTGGACTACCGCCAAGGAGTCAAATAACGAACGGTTTATCGTCCATCGCTCGATGGATGGCATTGGAAATTTTGAAATCATAGGAGAAGTTGACTCCAAAGGAGATAGTGATCAAATCCAGGAATACCGGTTTTCGTATTTCGAAAAAATGCGCGATGCCCAAACTTACTTTCAAATCGAACAGAGGGATTTCGATGGAAAAAGCTCTTTCAGCAAAGTATTTAGAACTGAAGGAAATCCAGAGAATAATACCCAAAAGGTAAATGTCTGGCCTAATCCTTATGAAAATGGCCAAATCCATTTCGTATTTCCGAAAGGGACCAACCAAGACAAAGTGCAAATTAGAATCTCGGATTTGAAAGGGCAACCACTCTATTTTGGCAATTTTTCCCAAGGCATGATGGAAGAATTGCTTGAAAAACTCAGTTCCGGAATGTACCTCATGGAGCTGATAACAAACGATAAGAAATATGTATTGAAGCTACTGAAGAAATAAATCCTGAATATTTGCCTTCTGTAAAATTATGAAGTGCTTCAAAAGCGCCTATTTCGATTAATTTTTTAACTTGTTGGTCAAACCCAACCGCAACCTATGACCATTTTATTTGTTTTCGTCAGCATCTTGGTTCTGATCTTATTTATCACTTGGCTGAAGCTTAATCCGTTTTTGGCTTTTTTGATTTCTTCTATTCTGGCAGGTTTCTTATTGGGAATTCCCCCTGAACAAATCGCAGGTTCCATCCAAAAAGGAATCGGCGGATTGCTCGGAGACTTGGTCATCGTCATCGTGATGGGTGCCATGTTGGGCAAGCTGGTAGCAGAAAGCGGTGCAGCACAAAGAATCGCCGATACGCTGATGTCCATCTTTGGGGTAAAAAACGTGACTTGGGCCATGATGGTCACAGGCTTGGTTGTTGGAATTCCTCTGTTTTACAATGTCGGCTTTGTATTGCTCGTTCCTTTGGTTTTTTCAGTTTCCTACAGGTACAAACTTCCCGCGGTCTATGTTGGCATTCCGATGCTGGCAGCACTTTCAGTTACCCACGGATTTTTACCACCTCATCCATCGCCTGCAGCATTGGTTGCTCAGTTTGGGGCCAATATGGGACTCACCTTGGCTTATGGATTGATCGTGGTTATTCCAACGATTATCATCGCCGGCCCACTCTTCGCTAAGTTTTTGAAGGGAATTGATTCAAAACCTTTACAAACCTTTCAGGCCAAACAAAGAGAAGAAGCGGATTTGCCTGGCACCTTCAACAGTTTCTTTTCGGCCCTTTTTCCTGTTTTCCTATTGGTAGGCACTACGGTAGTCAGCCTACAGATGTCACCTGACCACGTCCTGTTTCCCTATTTCAAATTTGTGGGCGATCCGGGAATGGTGATGTTGCTCTCCTTGTTGATAGCAACTTTCACTTTGGGTGTCAAAATGAAGTTTAAAATCCCTCAATTAATGGATATCTATGTCGTGGCTGCCAAAGACGTCGCCATGATTTTGTTGATCATTGCAGGGGCAGGGGCATTGAAGCAGGTTTTGATGGACTCAGGGGTCAGTCAGACTATCGCAGATTCACTTCAGGGATGGGATGTCCATCCGTTGATTTTGGCTTGGTCGATCACTGCCATCATCCGGGTATGCGTGGGTTCGGCGACTGTCGCAGGACTGACGACCGCAGGCATCATAGCACCCATGGTCAGTGGCGGAAATGTTGACCCAAATTTATTGGTATTGGCGATCGGCGCAGGGAGCTTGATGTTTTCCCATTTTAATGATGCAGGATTTTGGCTTTACAAAGAATACTTCAATGTCAGCGTCAAAGACACCATCAAATCCTGGTCTGTGATGGAAACAATCGTGGCGGTAGTTGGATTGGGAGGGGTTTTGATTTTGGATGTTTTTATTTGAAATGATATATGCTTCGCGATATTTAATTGATATATGCTTCGCGATATAAGATTGATATAAATGGATATAAAATTGATATATGGTGGATATTAGCTGCGCGATATTTAATTGATATTTGCTGCGCGATATTTAACTGACATAAAGTTGATATATGCTTCGCGATATAGGGTCTATATAAATGGATATATAATTGATATTGGTGGATATTGGCTGCGCGATATTTAATTGATATATGCTTCGCGATATAGGGTCGATATAAATGGATATATAATTGATATTGGTGGATATTGGCTGCGCGATATTTAACTGATATAAAGTTGATATATGCTTCGCGATATAGGGTCGATATAAATGGATATATAATTGATATTGGTGGATATTGGCTGCGCGATATTTAACTGATATAAAGTTGATATATGCTTCGCGATATAGGGTCGATATAAATGGATATATAATTGATATTGGTGGATATTGGCTGCGCGATATTTAAATGATATAAAGTTGATATATGCTGCACGATATAAATGGATATATAATTGATATTGGTGGATATTGGCTGCGCGATATTTAATTGATATATGCTGCGCGATATAGGGTCTATATAAATGGATATATAATTGATATTGGTGGATATTGGCTGCGCGATATTTAACTGATATAAAGTTGATATATGCTGCGCGATATAAATGGATATATAATTGATATTGGTGGATATTGGCTGCGCGATATTTAATTGATTTAAAGTTGATATATGCTTCGCGATATAGGGTCGATATAAATGGATATATAATTGATATTGGTGGATATTGGCTACGCGATATTTAAATGATATAAAGTTGATATATGCTTTGCGATATAAATGGATATATACTTCGTGAAATACGTTGATATAGGCTTCGCGATATTTAATTGATATATGCTGCGCGATATATGGTTGATATAAATGGATATAGGTCCTGAATCAAACGCTATTCGAGGTTTCGACATATTAAAATTTCATCAATATCCTATTGATTCAAAAAATGGTTGATCGTAATCAAACCTCAAGACCCAATCCTATTTCAATTTATTTCTACTTTATTTCTACTTTATTTCTACAGTATTTCCACCTTATTTCTATCATACTTCAACCGAATCTCAAATCTCCTGTCTCAAATCTCAAATCTAATTTCATGAAAACTGCTGAAGAAAACTTTGCCTCACTTGGACTAACTTTACCTCCACCACCAAAACCTCTTGGTGTTTATAAACCCTGCTTGGTTGATGGAAAATACCTCTACCTCTCCGGACACGGAACAGTCCAAGAAGACGGAACCCTTATCATCGGCCGTGTAGGCAAAGACATGGACATGGATGCGGGGAAATTGGCTGCAAGACAAGTCGGGCTCGCCATGTTGGCCACCATCAAAGCCAATATCGGTTCACTCAATAAAGTCAAACGTGTCATCAAAGTATTGGGAATGGTCAACTGTACACCGGAATTTGAAAGACATCCTTATGTCATCAATGGCTGCAGCGAATTGTTTGCGTCGGTATGGGGAACTGAGAATGGCATCGGCGTAAGAAGTGCAGTAGGATTTGGTTCTTTGCCTGATAATATTCCTGTGGAGATTGAGGCACTTTTTGAGTTGGAGTAATTTTAAGGATATATACTTCGCGATATTTAATTGATATAAAGTGGATATATGCTTTGCGATATAAATGGATATATACTTCGTGAAATACGTTGATATAGGCTTCGCGATATTTAATTGATATATGCTGCGCGATATATGGTTGATATAAATGGATATAGGTCCTGAATCAAACGCTATTCGAGGTTTCGACATATTAAAATTTCATCAATATCCTATTGATTCAAAAAATGGTTGATCGTAATCAAACCTCAAGACCCAATCCTATTTCAATTTATTTCTACCATATTTCTACTGTATTTCAATAATATTTCTACCTTATTTCAATTTAAATTAAAAAAATGTTCACCATAGACGCCCACCTCGATCTCAGCATGAATGCCCTGGAATGGAACAGGGACCTGACAAAATCTTTATCGGAGATCAATTCTCGGGAGAAAGGTTTGAAAGATAAGCCGGATCGGGGAAACGCAGTGGTTTCACTTCCTGAACTCCGCAAAGGGAATATAGGGTTGGTGGTGGCTACTCAGATTGCAAGGTATGTAGCAAAAGACAATCCTTTGCCTGGTTGGCACTCTCCTGAGCAGGCTTGGGCCCAGACTCAAGGACAATTGGCATGGTACAAAGCCATGGAGGATGCGGGAGAAATGACCCAAATCACAGACCTTGATAGTCTTGAGAAGCACATTCATTTATGGCTACACGAGCTTCCTTGGAGTACCAAACCCATCGGTTACATTCTTTCTTTGGAAGGTGCTGATTCCATCGTAAAAGTCAATTATCTGGAAAAAGCATATGAATCGGGCCTTCGGGCTTTGGGTCCTGCGCATTACGGGCCGGGCAGGTATGCGAATGGCACGGATGCTACTGGTGGATTAGAAAAAAACGGCAGGGAACTACTCAAAGAAATGGAGCGGTTGAATATCATCCTCGATGCCACACACCTTTGTGATGACAGTTTTTGGGAGGCTTTGGATCATTTCAATGGACACATTTGGGCAAGTCATAACAATTGCCGCGCCTTAGTCAATCATAACAGACAATTTTCCGACGAACAAATCAAGGTCCTGATTGAAAGAGGTGCGGTCATCGGCGGCGCCTTGGATGCCTGGATGATGGTACCCAATTGGGTGAGGGGAAAATCCAATCCCAAAGAAATGGGCTGCAATTTGGAAAAAATGATTGACCATATGGACCATATCTGTCAACTTGCCGGAAATGCAAATCATATCGGTATCGGGTCTGACTTAGATGGGGCTTTTGGTAAAGAACAATGCCCCCATGACTTAGAAACTATCGCTGACCTACAAACCTTACCCGGCTTACTTTCAAAAAGAGGATATTCTGCACAGGATACTGAAAAAGTGATGTTCGGCAATTGGTTGGGATTTTTGAGGAAAGCCTGGGCAAAATAGGATTTGCATAATACAATAACATTAGTATCTGCATTAATCCGACCTTGTTCACTTCAGAACATAAGTAGCCAGAACTTTTTGTACATCATACACATTTACAGATTTAGAGAATTGTTTTTTGATGCTTGGATCCTGTTCGCTTGATACCCATATTTTCAGTTCTGCATCCAAGTCAAAAGTACCTGTCGTCTCCACGCTGAATCTGGAGATACTTTTATAAGAAATAGACTTATATTCTACCTTGCTACCCGTGACCCCTTGTTTTTCCACCAAGATCAATCTCCTGTTGGTAAAAATAAAAACATCTCTGATCAGTTTGAAGCCCATTTCGATTTCCTCTCCCTCAATCAATAGTCTTCCATAATCTTTGACAAGGTCTTCCTTGTTGGCGTGGCCTGCGTTGCCGAGAAGTGCAGAAAATAATCCCATATTTCAAAATTTTTAATATTTTAATTTTATATTCAATAAAGGAAATTTAATTCAATAATCCAGCGAGGTCATACTTAAAACACGTTGATTTGAATTCTCATTTTTAGTGCACAGGTAGGCAGGATTTTTTTTTCAATGATGTGTAAAAAAAAAACTTCACCTATGGAAAAATGCAAAGGTTTGCATAAGTAAAAATAGTTTATATTAATTATTTTAAACATGTATATATTACGTAAATTAATATTTTAAATTATTATTTTTTATTTTTTTTATTATATTTTTTTGAAAAATGACGATAAAATTTAATTTCCTGACACGTCAAACTATAAAATTAAAGTAATATTAAATTTGCCATAGTCAAATCTTTTATTGCAAAGTGTTGTTTTTAAGATTTTTTAACTTGAAATTAAACAGCATTTTCTATCCAAATTCTGTTTAAATCCCTTTTCAAAGGATTTTAATTAAGAAAAAAGATAGGGATGTGTTAATTAAAAATCAACAATCAAACCCCATTAACCCATGAAAAAACAATGGAATTTTGCTTTCCTTTTGTTTTGTCTTTTGTGCCTGAGTGTTCCGAACCTCAGTTTTGCACAACAAAGCCAAATAACTGGAAAAGTTACGGACACTGATTCTGGAGAAGGAATCCCAGGGGTCAGTGTTTTGGTAAAGGGTACCACTAGAGGTGCCATTTCTGATTTGGACGGGAATTTTTCGATTGCGGCTGCCGCAGATGAAATCCTAGTCTTCTCATTTATTGGATACGAATCCTTGGAGCAACCTGTGGCAAACAGGTCTGTGATCAATGTCGGATTAAAAGTATCTGTACAAGCCCTTAATGAAGTCATCGTAGTAGGTTACGGTACTCAGGAAAGGAAAGAAATCACAAGTGCCGTGACAAGTGTCAAAGCTGAGGATTTCAACCAGGGAACTGTCAATGATCCTCGTCAGTTGCTTCAGGGCAAAGTGGCAGGTCTAAACATTGCAAGACCGGGTGGTAACCCCAACGGAGGCTTTGCTATGCGTCTGAGAGGTATTTCCTCTATTGGAGAAAACGCCGAGCCGCTCATAGTAATTGATGGTGTGATTGGTGGTTCTTTGAGTACAGTGGATCCTAATGACATTGAATCTATGGATGTTCTTAAAGACGGATCTGCAGCTGCAATCTATGGTACTAGGGGTTCTGCAGGGGTTATTTTGGTAACAACCAAAACAGGAAAAACCGGCAGAACAGTTGTAGAATTCAACAGCAGTGCTGCAGTAGAAAATGTGGCAAGGACAATCAGCGTCATGAATGCTGAAGAATACAAGCAGATTCCTAACTCCAGGGACCTTGGTGGAAATACCGACTGGATGGACGAAGTAACAAATACTGGATTAAGCTTTATCAATAACCTCTCCCTTGGAGGTGGCAATGCGAGTACAAGCTACAGGATTTCGATCAACTCACGTAATGTAAAAGGTGTCGGGATCAATTCAGGTTTTGACCAATTGAATGCAAGAATCAACCTCACCCAAAAAGCACTGAATGACAAAGCAATCTTTACTGTAAACATTTCGAATACATCTATTGATAGAGAGTTTGGAAACGAAAACTCTTTCAGATATGCCATCATAAGCAATCCGACAGTTCCTATTCGCGATCCAAACCCACAGAGTCCTAACTTTGGTGGCTATTATGAGCGTGATATATTTGACTGGTTCAATCCTGTTTCCATTGCAGAGCAAAACATTGCTGATGGTAGAGACAGTAGGCTTCTTGCCAGTATCCGTGGAGAATATAATTTCACCAGCAAGTTAAGAGGCGCTATATTCTATGCCAGCCAAAGAGAAACTGATTGGAGAGGTTCTTATTCACCAAAGACGGCTAAATTTGGAGGAGGATTTGGAAGGAATGGCCTCGCAAGAGTAGAAAACAGAGAAAGGCTTAATGACCTCATTGAAACTACCCTTAATTATGATGAAACAATAGGTAAAGTTGGAATGGCTTTCTTGGCCGGATATTCTTACCAGGAGTTTTTCAACCAAGGAAACTTCACTGAAGCAGGAAATTTCCTTACAGATGCATTCACTTACAATAATATCGGTGCAGCACTTGATATCGCCAACGGTTTGGCATCAGTTTCAAGTTTTGCCAATTCAAACAGGTTGGTAGCATTCTTTGGACGTGCCAACTTCAATATAGAAGACACCTACCTTTTGTCAGTCAGCGCAAGATATGAAGGTTCTTCTCGATTCGGAGCAAACAACAAATGGGGATTGTTCCCTGCGATCAGTGCGGGTGTAAACATCGCCAACTTGATTGACATGACAGGCGTAAGTGCTATGAAATTCAGAGCGAGTTACGGAAGAACGGGTACACAGCCTGGTCAATCTTATTTGTCATTGCTAAGATTTGGCCGTCAGGGGAACTTCTTCTTTAATGGTCAATTTGTTCCTTCTTTCGGACCTGTATCAAATGCCAACCCGGACCTTGCATGGGAAACCAAAGACGAATACAATGTGGGATTGGACTTTGTGATTCTTAACAACAAATTAGACGGTACAATAGATTATTACTCAAGGGTTACCACAGGAATGATATTGCCTATCAACGTTCCTGTTCCACCAAACCTTTTCCCAACTACCCAGTTAAACATTGGAGAACTTCAGAATTCAGGTCTAGAGGTAATGTTGAACTATAGGGCGATCCAAAAATCAAACTTCAGATGGACAACAGGAGTCAATTTCTCCACCTTGAGAACAAATCTAAGGAGCTTGTCAGCAGGTGATCTAAGTTTTGGAGAGGTAAATTACCGATCTAACTTCGGATCTCCGGGTCAAAACCTAACCCAACTTATCCGAATCCAAGAAAACGGACCACTTGGACAGATTTGGGGTCCAATCAAACAAGGCGTAAGTGAAACCGGTGCTCCGATAATGCAGGTAATCAACGGTACAGCCAGAGATGCAAACGGAAACCCTGTGTATTGTAACTGTAATGATGACAGAACCCAATTGGGAACTGCCTATCCAACATTGAACTTTGGTATCAATAACAGCTTTGGCTATAAAAACTGGGACTTGAATTTCTTCTTTAGAGGAGCTGTAGGTCACTATCTAATCAATAGCTACAGAGGCTTCTATGAAAATACAGAAAGTACTACTGTTCAAAACTGGAATATCGTGAATACCAAGTATTTCGATCCTGCAGTTACAAAAGCAGAATACAACAGTTCTCACGTTGAAAAAGCTGATTTTGTGGTATTGGATAATGCTACCCTTGGTTACAACTTCAATGTTGGACCAGGCAAAGCAATCGGAAGAATCAGAACTTTCATCTCTATACAAAATCCATTCATGTTTACAGGATACACTGGTGTAGATCCTGAGGTAAGATATGGTGATTCGGAGTCGGGCAATGATCCACTTGCACCAGGTATCGAGCGTAGAGCTACTTACTTCACTACTACGATCACTACCCTTGGCCTTAATTTAAGTTTCTAAGCTAAAACAAAAGATATCATGAAAAAATTAATCAATATAAGATACTTCTTGATTGGCCTTGGAATGAGTTATTTCGCTTCATCATGCGTCGATTTGGAAGAGGAAGTATTCAGCGAAGTTACAGCGGATAACTTCTTCAAAACCGATGAGGAATTTATTTCTGCACTTGGACAAGCATATACATCCTTAAGTGGATTGGGTAACCACTCCGGACTATGGTCAATCAATGAAATCGCTTCTGATGAAATCGTAGTCTCCCACAAAGGTGGTGACTGGTTTGATGGAGGTGTGCTTCTGCAATTGCACCAGCATGAATTCCAGCCTGATAACCCTTTCTTGCAGAACTCTTGGAATTTCCTCTTTGGAGGTATTAATAACTGTAACAGGTTGATCTTTTCCTTTGAACAATTAGATAATCCAAATTCTCCTGCCTTCATCGCAGAACTCAGGGCATTGAGGGCTTTGTATTATTACTGGGCAATGGATGCTTTTGGAAACGTTCCGATTGTAATCGACTTTACAGATGAAGAAGCACCTGCTACCAAATCAAGAAAAGAAGTTTATGATTTCATATTGAGCGAACTCAATGAAATCATTCCTTTGCTACCTGTAGCAAGAGATGGAACCACTTATGGAAGGATGACCAAATGGAGTGCTTTGATGATCAGAATGAAGCTTTACCTGAACTCGGAAGTGTATACAGGTACTGCGCAGTGGGCATTGGCTGCGGCGGATGCCTCTGAAATCATCAACACAGGTCCTTACAGCTTGATGCCGTCTTACAGGGATAACTTCGTTATCAACAACAGCCGGTCAACAGAAAATATCTTCGTCTATCCTTATGACAAGGTATTTGCAAGAGGCTTCAACTGGCCAATGATGGCACTTCATATTGTGAGTCAAGCAACCTTCAACTTTACCACTCAACCTTGGAATGGTTATCAGACTGTAGAGGAATTTTATAATTCTTATGTAGATCCTGCAAAAAATCCAGGTGTTCAGGGCCCAGTTTGGACAGGTTTGGCTTTGACACAATCGACAGGTACGATAGATGGCAGGTTGAGCAATTTCTTGGTTGGACCTCAATTCAGGGCAGACGGCACTACATTAATAGATCCAGGAGTGGAACCTACCGATCCAACAGGAAGAAACGGTGATCCAAATGGCCCACCACTTACTTTCATGCCATTCCTCAACGAAATTTCTCCGGGAGGACTTCGTCAGGCAGGAGCACGTATTGCAAAGTATGAATATGAGAGAGGTGGCACAGAAAACATGAGCAATGACTTCGTAATATTCAGACTTTCTGATGTGATCCTTTCACTTGCAGAAGCAAGATTCAGATTAGGACAAACCACCGAAGCATTGGCCTTGGTCAATCAGATCCGTGCCAGAGCAGGTAATCTTACTCCATTCGCCACTTTGACAGAAGAAAATCTTCTAGCAGAAAGAGGTAGAGAGATGTATGTGGAGATGACCAGAAGACAGGACCTTATCCGATTCAAAAAATATGGAGATGCATGGTGGCCTTTTGCAGGTATGAACAGACCTAAGAGAGTACACACTCCAGGTAGCTTCTTGGAATTGTTCCCAATTCCAGCACCTCAGCTTCTTGCTAACCCAAGATTACAACAAAATCCAGGATACAATTAATTAGGGTTTGATACAAATTAAAAAAGCAGGCTGAAGATTTTTCAGCTTGCTTTTTTTTTATATAATTTTCTGACCCATATTTTATCCAAAAGGATTGAAGTATAGACACAAATTCCTTTAATTTAAATCCTCAAACCCTCCAAATATTCCAAAAGGAGAAAATTTAAAACTTTGCTTGACACTCAAATAAACTATGCGCAGTTACATAACCATATTGTTCCCTCTATTCATTCTTGTCCTGCTAATCCAAAGTTGTGACTCTTCCATATTTACCTCCTCGGACAATAATTTATCCAAATCCGACAGTCTGTTTTTAGGATTTCATTTGGGTATGCCCCAAAAAGATTTTTTTGATCTCTGTACCGAATTGAATAAACAACAAAAAATCACCCAAGGTCCCGGGGGGACTACTAATGTGGAATATAGGATCGTAGATGAATACGACAGCGAAATCAGCATGCGGTTTTACCCGACCTTTATTGAAGAAAAAATATTCGAAATGCCTGTCACCTATTCTTATGTCGCTTGGGCTCCTTGGAATAGACAATATTGGGCCGAAAAATTATTGCCGAAAGTTTTGGAGAGATACAAAGAAATCTATGGCGATGATTTCAAGTTGATCAACCATCCTACGCAAGGAAAGGTCTATTATAAAATCGACGGCAAAAGAAGGATTAACTTATTTATCAAGGACGACCAACATGTACAAGCCGTCTTCTCCGATTTAAGGGTAGAAAAGAGACTTAAAGAAGAATTTGAAAAAAGCCAAACCCAAGAACAGGCACCTACGAATTGAACAGAAAAAGAGTGAGTTTGTGAAAAATCCATCAGATGAAATATGCCCGATTGCCATTATTATTTTTACCGCTGTACATCCTGATTTCATGTTCCCAAAAAACTGATTTAAAGCAAACATTACCCCTTTTTGAAAGTCTGAGTCCAAAAACAACAGGCATAGATTTCACCAATACATTGGACGAAACAGAGGAATTCAACATCATTGAATACCTCTATTTCTATAATGGAGGCGGAGTGGCTGTTGGAGACATCAATAATGATGGGCTGTTGGATATCTATCTCTCCTCCAACCAACTTCCAAACAAACTTTTCCTCAACAAAGGAAATATGGCCTTTGAGGATATTACGGCACAAAGTGGAGTGGGATCGCCCGGGCCCTGGAAGACAGGCATCAGCATGGTTGATATCAATGGTGACGGGCTATTGGACATCTATGTTTGCAGACTCGGGGATTGGAAGGGAGTCAAAGGCAAAAACGAGCTATACATCAACAACGGAGACCTGACATTTACGGAAAGTGCCAATAAATATGGTTTGGATTTTCAGGGATTCAGTACCCAAGCAGCATTTTTTGATTTTGACCGAGACGGTGATCTCGACATGTACCTTCTCAACCATGCCGTTCACACAGAGAACAGCTACGGCAGGGCTTCACTCCGCTACATGGACAGCGGCCCTGAAGGAGACAGGCTCTATAGAAACAATGCGGAAAAGGGAGAACTGAAGTTTACTCCTGTGACCAATGAAGCAGGGATTTATTCCAGTCAGATAGGCTACGGCTTGGGAATCGGAATAGCAGACCTCAATAACGACGGGTGGCCTGACATTTATGTGTCCAATGATTTCAATGAAAATGACTACCTCTACATCAATCAGGCCGATGGAACCTTCAAAGAATCCAGCAAAGAAGCCTTAAGCTATATGAGTAGGTTTTCGATGGGAAATGATTTGGCTGATTTCAACAATGACGGATGGATTGACATCATAAGTCTTGACATGTTACCGGAGGACGAAATCGTCCAAAAAATGTCTGCCGCCGAAGACAGCTATGAAATATACCAACTCAAACTGAATTTCGGTTACGGCAGACAGACTACCCGAAACAGCCTGCAGCTAAACAATGCTAACGGCACTTTTTCGGAAATAAGCCAACTTGCAGGAGTCAATGCCACAGACTGGAGTTGGTCCCCTTTGTTCGCGGATTTTGACAATGACGGTTGGAAGGATTTGTTTATTTCCAATGGCATTGCACGCCGGCCAAATGATATGGATTATATCAACTTCATCACCAATCCCGAAATAAGAGATGGACTGGTACAAAGACCAGATATCAGCGATTTGAAAATTTCGGGTCAGATGCCTCCCGGAGAAGTTCCCAATTATTTTTTCAGAAATTCGGGAAACCTGACATTTGAAAATGTAAGTGAGGCTTGGGGAATAACCGAAGCTACGATTTCCAATGGGGCAGTCTATGCTGACTTGGACAATGACGGAGATCTTGATTTGATAGTCAACCATATCAATCAACCCTCCGAAATATATGAAAACAAGCTGAATCAATTTACAAATGGTGAAAAACCATCCTTTCTGAAAATCAGGTTTGATGGATCAGGAAACAATAAGTTTGGGATCGGGGTGAGGGTAGAGGCCTACTTAGGTGATGCGAAAATCATTCAGGAAAACTTCACTACAAGAGGATTCCAGTCTTCCGTTGCGCCGGAGATCAATTTGGGATTGGGAAAAGCTACTAATATTGATTCTCTAAAAGTTATTTGGCCTTCAGGGAAGAGAGAAACTTTCCTCAACCTAGAAGTAAACAAACTGATTACCGTAAAAGAGGAAAATGCATTGCTTGTCTCCATTCCCAAAATTGAAAAAAAGCTTTTTTTAACCCAAAAACTCAGTTCGGAGGAAACAGGCTTGGATTTTTTACACGTAGAGGACGATTACAATGACTTCAACAAAGAGCCCCTCCTGCCTCACAAACTTTCTCATGAAGGACCTGCATTAGCCACTGGGGATGTCAATGGAGATGGATTGGAAGACATATTTATCGGTGGGGCATTAGGTCAGGAGTCAGTTCTATTCCTCCAAAACAAAAACGGAAAATTTCAGAAGTCTCTGCAAGCGGTTTTTGAAAAAGGCTTGGAATCCGAAGATACCTATGCTGCCTTTGTGCAAAGTGACACAAAGGAATTTGCAAATTTACTTTTGCTGAATGGAGGAAACAATCCTTCAATTCCACATTCCAATAAAATCCATCAAAATCACGGTTCATATTTCGAATCAATTGATCTTCCTATTGATCCGGAAATCCAATATGTAATAGCACTTCCACAAGATTTAGATGGCGATGGTTTGGAGGATTTGTTTGTAGGTGGAAGGAATGTCACAGGGAAATATGGACAGCTTCCCAGAAGTTATATCCTCAAGAACAGTGGAAATGGAACCTACATGGATATCACTTCCCAAATGGCACCTGACTTAGCCACTATCGGAATGGTCAAGTCCGCTGCTTGGGTAGACTTGGATCAGGATGGTAATATGGATTTGGTTGTGACCGGAGAATGGATGCCGATCAGCATTTTGATGCACCGCAATGGGAAATTGGTCAACGAAACTGAAAAATTCGGGTTAGCCAATACTTCAGGCTGGTGGAATACGGTAGAAATTGGAGATTTGAACGGAGATGGTTTCCCGGATTTGGTACTAGGAAATCTTGGATTGAACAGCCGGCTAAAAGCCTCCACAGAAGCACCTGTAAGGATGTATGTCAGGGACTTTGACGGAAACGGCAGTCTAGAACAAATCCTGACTTACCAAAATAAAGGCAAAGAATATACCATCGCCACACGGGATGAATTGGTGAAGCAAATACCAGTGCTCAAAAAGGAATTTGTCAGGCATTCAGACTTTGCCGGCAAAACAGTACATGAAATTTTCAAGAACTACAAGTTGGAAGAGGCCATACTTTTCGAAGCCACCCAATTCAAATCCCTTGCCCTTTTAAATAATCGAGGAAAAGGATTCACTATCCAATCACTTCCTGTTGAATCTCAATTTGCACCCATTCAGGCAATTTTGTTGGAGGACCTAGATGGTGATGGAATATTGGATTTGCTCTTAGGGGGGAATATGACAGCCGCTTCTCCCTATTTCGGTGCCTATCAGGGAAGTCATGGATTGGCTTTGAAAGGAGACGGAAAGGGCGGATTTTCAATTATGGAAAATGGCAAACTCGGTATCCAAGGTGATATCAAACATATCCGTACCATTAAAGTCAAAAATGAAACATGGATTCTCTTTGTCAAAAACGATGGAGAATTGGAGGTTTTTAAAAAGCCATAAACATGGCCTCCCATTTTTTTCAGTACAATTGGATACAAGTTGAGGTAATTAGGCTTCAATTCCAATTACTGCAATTTCAACACTGAACCAACAGTGATATACTACATGAATTACTGACAAAGGCCATTGATAAAAATGAAAAGTACCTTATTAAATTTCGACCTATGAAGTAATAAGTGCGCATCTGCAACTTTTCCCTATTCTTATTTATTCTGAAAAACCGCCCCTTAAAACTTGAATGAAATACAGCAGGTTACAGCAAACATCAAATCGCCCAAAATAAAATTAAACCTTGGTTTCTAACTTGTTTTTCAAATCAATTAATTCCCTCAGAAGTTTCCGTTCTCTTTCAATTGCAGCTTTTTTGTGGGTATCAAAATTTTTCTCTACTTCTGCCAAGGATTCGAAATTATATCTGTATTTTGCTCTGATCCTAAAATACAAGGTGCTTAGGAAAAACACCATAGTAAGCAGAGTGGCAATCAGTAGAAACCTTCCAAAAAATGATGCTTGCTTGATTTGATAATCCTTGTTTTCTACCAACAATTTTTCATTCAAAATCAGGCTCAAACTATCAATTGACCGGTTCGAAATCAAGAGTGAATCTGTTTTTAATTGGTTGTTTTCGAGTAAGGATTTAATTATTGAATCTGTGGAATCACTATGGCTTTGAACAATAAATTTTAATTGCTTTAAGTCTTCTTCATTCACAATAAAGTGACTATTGGAATTGGATGCGGGAAAGAACATCTCCTCAAAGAGTATAGAAATACTGTCTGAAAATTTGGAAGTCACATTTTCATCAAAGTTATCCGCTTGGATGAAAAGCATAATTGCAAAAATAATTGAATACATTTTGTCGGGCTTATAGGAAGGTTTACAGAACTTTATTTGAACCGGCTAAGGAAAGTCAGTATACTTTTGGACCTTAAGTAACAAAAAAATAAACATGTCAAAAAAATAAATTCTATAAAATAGAACCATCAGTTTTTAATTGTAAATAAATTGAATGTAAAAAAGTTAAATAAAATTTTTTTTAGAAATTATAACGTTTTTCCCAAAATAAATTTCATTTTCATGTTCTAAATCCAGATATAGCTAAGATTCAATCAGTGTGTTTAATCTTAATTTTCAATCTGTTTTTGGGTCACAATGATTAAAATAAGAATGTATACCTGTAAAATAAATGGGAAAAGTTATTGCAGTTGCAAACCAAAAAGGCGGTGTAGGAAAAACCACAACAGCCATGAATTTAGCTGCTAGTTTGGCAGTCCTAGAATACAAAACATTAATCATTGATGCAGACCCACAGGCAAACACCAGTTCCGGACTTGGGGTTAATAAGGAAGATACAAATGGAAGTATTTATGACTGTTTGATTGCGGGAGCGGAATTAAAAAACATAATTCAACCTACCGAATTTAAAAACCTTTATTTGGTGCCTTCAGTAATAGACCTTGCCGGGGCAGAAATCGAGTTAATCAATATAGAAAATAGGGAGGAGGTATTAAAGCTTGTCATAAGCAATTCAAAGGAGGATTTTGATTACATAATTATCGATTGCTCTCCCTCACTCGGTATCATTACCATCAATGCACTCACAGCTTGCGATTCAGTTATTATCCCTGTGCAATGTGAGTATTTTGCATTGGAAGGCCTTGGAAAACTGCTCAATACCATAAGGATAATTCAGACTAGACTCAATCCACAACTTGAAATCGAAGGGATACTGTTGACCATGTATGATCCAAGGTTAAGACTTTCCAATCAGGTGGTGGAAGAAATCAAGCTTCACTTCAAACACATCGTGTTTGAAACCATCATTCCAAGGAATGTAAAGTTGTCCGAATCCCCAAGTTTTGGATTGCCGGTGCTGTCCCTGGATGCCGATGGGAAAGGGGCCATTGCCTACTTAAATCTTGCACGGGAAATTACCCTCAAAAATTCCTAAGTGGATACTTTGGAATCCACGTGCCAATAAAAGGTGCGGAGTCCATCATTGGTTTTAGAACATTCCCATTTACCAAAAAACCCGGCAATCCTAAAGTCTGAAATCAAGTAGTGACAATAAAAGAAAGAAATAAAAATCTTGGTGCGGTAGTTATTTTGCGGATCTAAGTTCAGCCGATCAAATATTTTGTAGTTTAGAATCGCCAAAAAAAGTATCAGTTCCCAAAAACCACTTTTACACCCTCAGCTTTCATTTTTTCCACTTTTGCAACTTTAGAATCAATAACTGTATTCCAAAGGTAAAGTGATTTGAGAGAATGGATCTCGGAAAGGGCTTCCAAACCTGATTCGCTGACTTTGGTCCCGTTAAGGTTCAAACTTTCGAGTTTGGAAAGAATCTTCAAAGATGAAATTCCGGAATCTGAGATGGGATTATTTTCGATCCGCAGTCTTTGCAAATTGGAAAACTGAGCTACCTGATTCAGGTCAGCATCCTGAACTCCTGTCCCGGCCAAACTGAGCCAATAAATCTGGTCTTTGATAGGCAAAAGTGCTTTCAATAATTCGGAGGCCTGATTCTTTGCGGCATCCGATGGTAAGACAACATCCAAAGCACCGGATTCATGAGAGAGAACCCTTACCCGAAATCCCATTTTCTCCAAAGCCTTGAGATGAACAGTATCGATGCTCACCGCTATCATTTTCTCCCCTCCGAGAATATTTAGTCTTGGCTTTGCCCATGCGATGATTTCTTCATCCGCAGCCATCAAGGATACTTTGGGATCTGCCTTCCCCATTGCTATCCACCAAATGAGTATTTGGATTTCTTCCTCCGTTAGGGGCTTTTTCCCTTCGGCAGGCATAAAATCATCGTGGTCATACGGCAGCGTTACTCTCCTTATCAACTCACTTTTTTCGGCATCAGCAGCAATAAAAACCGGGCCGTTTTCTCCCCCTTTGAGCATTGTCTCATAGGAAACCAAGTTCAGATCACCTTTGGTTTTTCCGGGTCGGTGACAGCTTTGACACTTACTTCGAAAAACAGGCTGAATCACATCGGTAAAAACCTCCGCATCCTCCACCTTAGCCAAAACCCGCCCTTTGGTCTCTTTTTGCTTTTCACCAAAAGGTGCAAAAGCAGTCAGATAATCTTCTCCATGAGTCAGGCTTCCTCCAAAATGTCCGGTAACAGAAAGTGCCAGGATCATAAATCCCAACACAATATAATTCAGCTTTTTGCTGAATCTAGGCTCATTCTTATTCACCCACCAAGCAATTCCAGAAATAATGACCGTGGTCCATCCAGCCACCAAATGAATATCCAAAAGGTCGTCCTCATATCCCCCGGATTGCGAAAGCATAAAACCCAACACCGCCGCAATCAAGGCACTGATGGTTCCCAAAAGCAAAGAAAAATTCACAGCTTCCTGCATCGCGGGCCTTTTCCCAAATACCTCATAAGCTTTAAAAAAGACTGCTATGATCAAAAAGCCAATGGGCAAATGAACCCAAAGTGGGTGAAACCGGCCGATGAAAGTAATCAGGTCTTGTATCATATTTTGACCATCCTAGGTTAAAATACCCTTTACCACATGACCTTCTACATCGGTCAGCCTAAACCTCCGGCCTTGATGCTTGTAGGTGAGTTTTTCGTGGTCTATCCCAAAAAGATGTAAAATCGTAGCCTGCAGGTCATGCACATGAACCGGATCTTTGACCACATTATATCCAAAATCATCTGTTTCTCCATAGGTAAATCCGGGCTTCACTCCAGCCCCACACATCCATTTGGTAAAGCAGCGTGGATGATGGTCCCGGCCATAATTATCCGGTGAAAGCGTGCCTTGACTGTACACCGACCTTCCAAATTCACCTCCCCAAACGACAAGCGTATCCTCCAACAAGCCCCTTTGCTTGAGGTCCTTGATCAGTGCAGCTGTCGCCCGGTCAGTTTTCTGGCATTGGTTTTTTATCCCTCCGGGCAAATTCCCGTGCTGGTCCCATCCCTGATGGTAGAGCTGTACAAATTTGACATCCTTTTCAATGAGCTTTCTCGCCAAAAGGCAATTGGCGGCATAAGTACCGGGATCGCGGCTGCCTTCACCATACATCTCATACACCGAGTCAGGCTCCTTGGACATATCCGTAATTTCCGGTACCGAGGTCTGCATCCGGAAGGCCATCTCATATTGGGCGATGCGGGCACTGATTTCAGGATCGCCATAAGTATCCAACTGCACCTCATTCAATGATTTGAGGTAATCGAGCATTTCGCGCCTGTCTTTTCCATCGTAATTTTCAGGATTGCCAAGATAAAGTACAGGGTCTTGCCCAGACCGGAATTGGATGCCTTGGTATTGGGAAGGAAGAAAACCATTTCCCCAAAGTCTGGCATAAAGCGGTTGGTCCTGCACCGCATTTTTGGAAACCAATACGATAAAAGATGGCAGGTTTTGGTTGTCCGAACCCAAACCATAACTCAACCAAGCGCCCATCGAGGGTCGGCCCGGAAGCTGATGACCTGTCTGGAAAAAAGTAATGGCCGGATCATGATTGATCTGTCCGGTCTGCATGCTTTTGATAAAACAAAGTTCATCCACGATCTCAGCAGTATGGGGCATCAGTTCACTGACCCAAGCCCTGCTTTGGCCATATTGGCTAAATTTGAAAGCTGAAGCAGTCATAGGAAACGAACTTTGATCGGCACTCATCCCGGTAAGACGTTGCCCGTCTCTCACCGAATCAGGGAGCTCCTGCCCGTGAAGGTCCATGAGCTTTGGTTTGTAATCATACAATTCCAATTGGGAAGGCCCACCACTTTGAAAGAGATAAATCACCCGCTTTGCCTTGGGCATAAAATGCGGCAAGCCTGCCAATCCATTTGCTGACTCAGAAAGCAAAGGCGGGGTTTGGGGATTTTCTGCAAAAATCTTCTCCATTCCCATCAGCGAGCCCAAGGCCAGGGAACCAAGTCCCAAAGAAGTTTTTGTCAAAAACCTCCTTCTGTCCATATTCTTTTCAATCTCCTGAAGATCCCTGTTGGAAGACCTGAGAGGGGCATCGTGATGGTGACTCATATTATCTTTTGGTTAGAAAAGCATCTGAATTGATAATGGCACTGGCGGTAACGGCATTGGCCGCAAGATGGAAAGGATCTAATTCTTTAGGAATCTGATATTCCCCTGAAGCCAACCAGCCTTTGGTCTTGTTTTGATCTGCCTTGAATTTACGGTATTCATTTTCCCTCAATTCTATAAGAATTTGAAGCTCCTTAGGATTGGGTTTTCTTCCTGTCAGTCTGCGGAAAGTATCTTCTATAGACTTGGAGATTTCCGGATAAGCCAGCATTTTTTCTCCCAAAACCTTGGAAGCCTCCACAAAAGTCGGATCATTCATCAGTACCAAAGCTTGAAGCGGGGTATTGGTTTCCTGCCTTTTGCTCACCGAAAAGCTATGATCAGGTGCATCGAATATGGACAATGTAGGATGGTGAACCGAGCGTTTCCAAATCGTGTACATACTCCTCCGATAGAGATTTCCCCCTTTATCCTGCACGTAGTTGGCTCCATTGACTTTCCAAAGACCTTCAGGTTGGTAAGGAAACACACTTTTGCCTCCAATCGTCGGATTCAGCAAACCTGCGGCAAAAAGCGCATTATCACGGATCAATTCTGCAGGAAGTCGGACCGACGGCCCGCGGGCAAGGAGGTAATTGTCAGGATCCTTTTCCATCAGTTCCGGCCTGTTTTTCGAGGCTTGACGGTAAGTGGCAGAGGTGACAATCAGACGCTGCATGGCTTTGACATCCCAAGCGGAATTTTGAAATTCCAAAGCCAGCCAATCCAACAATTCCGGATGAGAAGGCAATTGTCCTTGATTCCCAAAATCCTCGGAAGTTACGACCATCCCGTTTCCAAAGTAATTTTGCCAAAAACGGTTGACTGCTACCCTTGCGGTGAGTGGATTTTCTGCATCCGTCAGCCATTGAGCCAGTCCAAGGCGGTTTTTGGGAAGGTCTTCGCGCATGGGCAAGACGCTCTCAGGGGTATTGGGAAAAACCTCTTCTCCCCTCATATTATATTCCCCACGGGTCAAAACATAAGTGGGCCGCTTATTGGTTTTGTCCTGCATGACCATCATCTCCGGAATCCGCTCCACAGAATCCGCATAGGCTTTTCTCTTAGCCACCACCGCTTGTAGCTTTTCTTTATAAGCCAAAGAATGGTTATTGAGGTACAGTTTTTTCAGGGCTTGTCTTTCTTGGGCGCTAAACTCGTTGCCAGATTGGGCAAGGATTGACTTATATTCTTCTAACCTCACAATCTGCAATACCTCCAAAGAAGAGAGTTCTTTGTCGTAGACACTCACTTCATCCACCAAAGCGTCTTTGAGTCCCTTGCCTCTCCACACTGCCCCTACCTGCAAACCCGGCTGTCCCCCCTGAAAAAGGATGTCTTTGTACAGATTGTCATGGGTAGTTTGGGTAGCCATTTCAAGTCCGTTTAGGAATATATTGAGTCCATTTGCTTTGGAAGAACCGTCATACGTCATGACCAGATTGATCCATTGGTCCCGGGGAATATCCTGTTCTGTGACTTTGGTGATGGCATTGTATGGAGCGGTGTGCGCCATCAGCAATTCCAAGCGGTTGTTTTTGAGACTGAGGTGATATCCACGCCAGTTATAAAGCACTGCGCCTGAACCCTTGTGAAAAATCACTCCATCAGTCAAAGATTTGGGTACAGTAATCCAAATACTCACAGAAAAAGGTTCGCTGCGCGAAAAAATACCCGAACCGCCCAAATCCAGCCAGGAATCCCCGTTGAGTTTGACAGCTTTTCCTCTAAAGCCCTCTACATAGGCAGGTTTCTGGTTTTTCACCTCGCTGCTTTCCATCGTTCCTTTTTGGGAAGGATTGAGATTGTTTTGTATGGAGTTTTGGTCAAAAGAATAAAACCCGACCCGACTTGCCGGAAAATCCAGTTTGGCAATTTTTTGAAGGGAACTGGATGCCAACCAAGCCTGAAATGCCTTTTCTTCCTTCTCAGCCACTATTTTCAGTTCCTCTTCCTCCCTGTTTTTTTGGGAAAGCAAGTAGGAAAGCATGTTGTCTTTCTCCGTATCTGTCAAAAGCATCGTCGGAACAGGTGTGGCATCATCCCAAGAAATCTGACCGGCCTCATCCACCTGATTGAAAAAACTGCTGAGCTCAAAGAAATTTTTCTGGGAAATGGGGTCGTACTTGTGGTCATGACACCGCGCACAGCCCAGCGTCAAAGCCATAAAAGCCTGACCCATGGTACTCGTCCGGTCTACTACATATTCCACCCGAAACTCTTCCTCTACAATGCCTCCTTCCATATTTTGGGGATGAATGCGGTTGAATGCCGTCGCTATCAGCTGTTCTTTGGTAGGATTGGGAAGAAGGTCTCCCGCCAACTGATGGGTGATAAACTGGTCATAAGGTAGGTTTTGGTTGAAAGCCCTGATAACCCAATCCCGATAGGGCGATGCATCCCGATACCGGTCTACGGTGTAGCCATGTGTATCGGCAAACCTCGCAATGTCCATCCAATGCATGGCCATTTTCTCCCCATAATGCGCAGAATTGAGCAATCTGTCGACCTGTTTTTCATAAGCATTGACGGAAGGGTCAGCAAGAAAGGCATCTATCTCAGCCAGGCTTGGAGGCAAACCTATCAAATCCAGACTCAATCTTCTCAGGAGCGTTTCCTTATCCGCCTCTTGCGATGGTTTGATTCCTTCCTGTTCCAATTTGCTAAGTACAAAGTGGTCAATGGGATTTTTGGTCCATGATTTATCCTTTACTTTCGGAATGTCATGTTTTTGAGGAGGGATAAAAGCCCAATGCTTTTTGTATTCAGCCCCATCTTCTATCCATTTGATCAGGATGGCCTTTTCCTTTGGAGTCAAGGTCAAGTTTGATTCTTGGGAAGGCATGCGGAACTCCGGATCTTCTGAAATGATCCGGTGAAAAAGTTCGCTTTTACGGAGGCTTCCAGGGTGGATGGCTACCTTGCCGGGGGAATCTTTGAGGGAGGCAAAAGCCATTTTGGGATCGTGCAAGCTTAATCCTGCTTTTTGTGCTGCCAGATCAGGACCGTGACAGGCGAAGCATTTATCCGACAAAATCGGCTTGACATGAATATTGAAATCCAATGCTTCCGGCAATTCCTCGTAGGCTGCCTGAACATCCTCGGGGAGTTCGGGGCTACAAGAAATTAAAGAGAAAATAAAGGAAAAGAAAAACAGTATTCTTAAGACCATTTGAAATCAAATCACCGGATTAAATTAAGGGAATTTCAAATGAAATCCCACCTGTTGTATCCTGAATTGTGGCAATACATTTCTTTGTATAAGTGATGAGATACTATAGTCATCCGACTAAATGCAGGAATACCTTAAAATCTCCCTTGATGTTTAAATTAAGGGAGATTTTTTGATATATTACAAATACCCCCTGCTTTAAACTGAACAATTCAAATTGTATTATTTTCAGATCCCTTTCTAAACCTGAAAGTCATCCTAATCTGAGAAGCTTTATTAGCGATATATAAGAGCAAATGTTAATGGCTGCCATATTTAAAATTGTGACAAACTTTTCAGCCTCTTTGCACTGCCTGCGAAATACCTTAAATAATTAATTGGCTATCAAAACTATCCAAACCAGGGTTTTGATCCCTTCCAAGCTGTCCGCGTAAAAGTATCCCAATTCGAAGTTCTGATTCAGTTGCTTGAACAGAATTTCGATATTCCATCGGCATTTATAAAGTAGAATTATTGTGTTCTCACTGAGGTCAAACATATTGGACACAAACTCAAGTACCTTCCCGATTTAAGGGCCTTTTTATATGATCAATCTGGCCTTCAGAGGTTACTTTGACGGATTCAGAAGGAATATCTGATCGAAGATAATCCCTTCATAGGCATATTCACTGATATGGTTTGGTTTTCCTTCCAGGATCTCATAATCTGAATTTTCATGAAGTGGGGTTACAAAATAGACTCCGTTATCACTCCAATCTTTCCCTTTCCGATCCTTGACATAACCATTGTCAAAGACATAAATCGTCCCATTTTCTCTTTCATGCTATCTGAGAAAAGATTTATCATTGCAGGCAGCTTCGTTAATAAGCACAAGATCCGGTACTAAGCAGCCCAAAGGCAACTTAGAGTGGATTTTAAGCCCGCCTTTCTTTTTGCCCAATATTAGGATTGCGCTCTGCGCCTTTGTACACATCCACGAAAAGATAGATTGTCTAAGAATCAATGATTATGACTTTTCCCTTATCCAACTGTCTGTCCAAAAAGTTGGGTTCTAAAGGCTTCATCTCTGCCTTATAAGGGTCAAAAAGATGATGATTTACCGATTCAAATACCACACTGTCTCGCTTGATATTGAAATCACTATCCATACTGACCGCAGGAAGTTTGTCTATACCCAAATATGTCAGAAGATCTTCAAGGAATAATAGGTTTTTACTTAGACTATTAAGTGATTGGCATTTGGCTACAAAACCGCAGAGCATCAATACCAGTTACTTCCATGTAGTCATAGTCTTTTAGTACCTTTCGCTCTAGTGTTCAGACAAACAGAAGTCGACAATTTCCCGGGGAAGAAAAGAAAGTAGCTGACAAATTACCGGATGACCCGCAAGATTCGTATTTTTGAACATGATGTTTTTTTGGTGTGGTAACTTCAAACATCATAAACTCTAGCAAGGTGTCAAAACCTCGCTTTTTTCAAGATTTTCAAAAACACGCAGTGTTTTTGTCTGATGACAGTAATTTTTTTTATCATTATTAAGAAATTTAACCCCTTTAAAGGCCTTCAATGGTTGTAAATCAGCTTAATATTAGGTGTTCAAGAATCAATAAAAGTCTATTTAGCTTCGGATTGCTTTTTCTAGTTGTGATCAATCCGGTCTACAGTCAGCTTATTGGTCGTTATGATGATGATATTAATTTATCGTCTTTCCCCTACCATATTATGACATACGGCACTCAACATGGTCTCCCTGTGAATCAAGTCGATGGCTTGGCAAAAGACCGGAATACCGGTGTTTTGGTTATATCAACTTCCAACGGCCTTCATCAATTTAACGGGTATGAATTTAGCTCCTACCGTAACCATCCATTTTATAGTCAAACGATATTTATTGGATTATTTTCTTCCAATTGTTATGAGCATCTGCTGGGGATTAATATGTTTGGTGAGGTTTATCATATCGCCGAGGAACCGGAATTGGTAGGAATCTTTAATGCAGTTGAAATTAGGGATGAGTATATTTTAAGCATTGATTCAATTGGGACAGTTAGATATTTACAAGATCCTGACTTTAGCGAGCACATATTCCAAACAGACATTACTAAGGCCAATTTCATTCACCGACTGCATCCTGATACGCTGATAATAGCCGATCAAACAAAAACCTATAAATTTTTACCAAAAAGTGGTCACAAGGAAGTGATTTTACAAGAACGCATAATTGACGTGGAATCTGATCCCAATGATGATTTTCGATACTTTCTAACACAAAAAAAACTTTATCAACTTACATCGGGAGGTCTTAGTCAAGTTGATATACCACTCTCTGTAAATGAGAACTTAATATCTATGTTTTTCAACAATGGCGCGTTGCTGATCAACTCATCCGGTGGTCTTTATTATTATTACATTGGCTTCTTATCAAAATTCACTCAGGATGATATACTCCCGACAAATGGGCTATTCAGTTTTTTCCTAGACCATCAAACTCGGACCCTTTTTCTAGGAACACGCAATAAAGGCCTTTTGAAGCTTACCGAAAGGCGGGTGGTCAATCTTTTTTCGATATCCAATGAACTTCTCAGTTCTTTTGGCTCATTAGTGTTGGACTCCACATCGGTATATGCTTTGGCAGGAGGTAATTTGGTCAAAGTTTTCAATCAAAATACATCCAAAATTTTCGATACGGATAATAAATCAAATGCTTTAGCATCACTCAACATTATTGGAGACACGTTATTTCTAGGTACTTGGGAGGATGGAATCATTGCCCTTTCTAAGCGAACAGAAAAACAGCTCTATCATCAAAGACTAGGAGGAAAGTCAGTTTTTGCTACATATCAAGATCCCAACGGGGTCTTTTGGGTGGGAACAAATAAGGGTGTTTACACTGGAAACAGTATAGAAAAATTAATTCCATTTAAACCTGACACTATTGATACTCAAATTATTACAATGTTCCGTACACGATCCGGTCATTTGTGGATGGGCGGAGAAACTACCATTTACCATCTTGATCAAAATGGGACAATAATAGATCAATTTGGACCGGAACAGGGTTTAAAAGTAAAAGATGTACGTGCTTTTTATGAGGATTGGGAGGGTAGAGTTTGGATAGGCACTTATCAGGGTGGCTTGTTTTGTTTTCATGATAATCAGTTGATAGAACTTCGCAACAAGCCTAACAACATGCTCAGTAATGATATCTTTACCTTGACCAAAGATAATTATGGTAATTTGTTGATGAGCTCCAATAATGGAATTATGGTAGTTCAGGAAAAAGCTTTGATTGCCTATTTAAATAATGAAATTGATTATTTGGTGCCTTTCTATATTGGTGTTCAATCCGGAGTTTTTAATACGGAATTTAATGGAGGGTTTTTAAATAACCATATCAATAAAAACGGAAGTGCAATCTATTTTCCATCTGCACAGGGTATAGTTGTCTACTTATCAAGTCAGATCGAAACAAAGAAAACTCCGATCATTCTAAAAGGTGTATTTGCTGACGGGAAAGATGTTCTGTTTACGAGAGAAATTTCCCGTACCACCATGAAAATCCAATTTGAATTTTTTAATGTTAACTACAATGAATTTGAAAATGTGTATTATCAATTTAAACTGGGAAAAAATGGCAATTCTGTCGAATGGAGTATGCCTTCACGGGCCACTATGGTCAACTTTGATTTTTTGCCCCCCGGTGATTATGTTTTTCAGGTCAGGGCTATCAACGGTTCAAATGATCCGGAGCCGGAGGTTCTAAGTTATAGCTTTAGAATTCTCCCCTATTTTTATGAGCGACCCTTGGTTCAGGTCGGTTTTTTTCTGATTTTTCTGTTCTTGATTTTTGTGACAGTTCAGAAGCGAAATCAACGAAAGCAACAGCAATTTCAACGAGATTTGGAGAATAAAAATACCATAACAGAGCTCGAACTAAATGCTATTCAAGCCCAGATGAATCCTCATATTATTTTCAATTCGCTTAACATGCTGATGCATTTAATTAGATTGAAAAGTTTTGAAAAAGCAGAAAATTTCACTTTTGAATTTGCACAGATGTTGAGAAATATTCTTGAGAGAAGTGGAAATCATTTCATTGAGATTGGTCAAGAAATAGAATTATTGGAGAATTATCTACAGGTTCAGATGATCCGGTTCCAAAATTCAATAATCTACAAGATTGAATGTGAACCTAGACTGTATGCCGTACGGATCCCTTCGATGATGGTACAGCCATTGGTTGAAAATGCCATTGTCCATGGACTTTCAAATACAACTGAAGGCGGACATTTAGTGATTCGATTTGAGAAAGTAGGGGATTCAATCTATATTTCAGTAGAAGATGATGGGATTGGAAGGGCAAAATCCGCTAAAATTCAGGAAGGAAAAAAACGCAAGTCAATAGGTTTGATATTGATCCACAAGAAGATAGATCTGATGAAATCAAAGTATGGCATTTCCATAAAACTTAATTTGGATGATTTGTATGAAGGTGAGCGTTCGGGTACAAAAGCTTCACTGATGATTGATAATGATTCTTTGGCAAATAATGAATTAGAAGGGGATCAAGTCTCAGTTATTAATCAAAAATGATCACTTATTTATCATTTGATTTAGAAAGGAATCATGGATCAAACATTTTGATTTAATTTAATCCTTTGATATAATAACTCTTCCTATGATTCGATGTGCAGTGATTGAAGATGAATTGGCCAGCAGGGATATTCTGATCGAAAGAATCAAGACGTTTTATCCGGAATTGGAAATTAAATCTACCATAAGGAAAAAAGAGGAGGCCACTGATTTTTTGAATAAAAACCCTATCGATATTGTCTTTATGGACAACCACTTGATAGGAGGCTTGGGGCTTCAGGTATTGAAGGAGGCGGATGTAAAAAACACAGAGGTTATATTTGTGACTGCCTACTCAGAATACGCCATAGAAGCGATGAATAGCGGAGCTACCTATTACCTATTAAAACCGTATAGTGACCTCCAGTTTCGCAAGGCTGTAGACCGGGCATTGATGCGCATCAGTGAACGACGGAGAATCCTAATGGTAGGTGCAAAGCAGGATACGATGATTCATCTAGATGATGTAATGTACATCGAGTCTGATGGCGTTTATTCTGTATTTCACATGAAAGACGGAATAAAGATTATATCCTCAAAAAATCTTGGGGTTTTCGAAAACCGTCTTTCGTTTTACAATTTTTATAGAATCCATCATTCACTGATCGTAAATGTGGATCATATCGACATAGTAGAAAAGGGGGCCCACCCGGTGGTCAGGCTAAAGGATGGAGCTACTAAATTGTCTATTTCCCAGCGTAAGTCAAAAGCTTTTTTTGAAGCCTTCGGTTTTTAAACCCGGGTTACATATTTGATTCCTACTGAAGGTTTAAATCACAACAAATCAGGAAATTTTATTTGGAAATCATGGTACTGCTTCGGTGGGAAATAAATGAACCGAATCGGAAGACTTGAAAAGAAGTAAAGTCTAAAAATACATTCAAATGCCTATTCTGGAATAATAAACAGATGGAATTTTTCCTCTATCGTCAGTTATTAATTGTTTTGTCGCACTTATTAAAATTGCCATTTCCATAAATAGAGAAAGGACTAAATTGCTTCAACATCCAAAAATTATGATAGCACTAAATGCAAAGTGAAAATCTTATATGATTGAAAATCAAATCTTTGTAAGATAAATTTAAACCAACTCTAATGTTTTACAATTATGAATTTCTTTAAAAAATTGAGATTGCTAGTAATAAACTATAGGAACAAAAAATTAAAAAATCCAAGTTTGGAGCTTGAAAGACTTCCATGGAAATCAAAAATACTACATAGGTAATTCAACAGGAGGTCTAGTAACATCGGATATGACTTGGTAACAGGAATTAGCCTAGTTTTACTTAATAGGGTATAGAAGCGGATAGTTCTGCGCACTGAAGTTTGATTTTACCTTGAATCAAAAACCATGATCGCTTTAGGAAACAAAGCGAATTTAATGCCCGAAATACAAATGCAATTCCAAAAAATCATCGCTTCCTTAATACTCTGAAGGATGAACTGTTATTTTTTTAAATCTATACAAATTAATTCTAAGCAAACCCCTGACTTCCGTAGGGCCGAAAATCAAACCTGTTATTAGGTTTTCACTATTTCAAGATGGGGATCCGTATTTAAAAAAAAATCCCTCCATTAATGAAGGGACTTTTCTTGGTAGCCTCGAATGGAATCCCTGCCCTGCCGACAGGCGGGGAACCCATATCTATTGTTTAGAAAACTTCTATTATTGAGATTGATTTTAAATATTTGTAAATCAATATTTTATAATTTTAATTACAGTAAAGTAAGTCCGTTTGGAACTCCAACTGCAATTTTATTTCAAGGTAAATTCAGGTCTTTAGATTTTTACTCACCCTCTCAGGTACAATTAACTTGGTAACAATCGCAAGAAAGTTTCAATGTTTATACCTATCCAAAAATTACGAATTGTATTCGCTAGTAATTTTCTCAATCAAAGACCCTTTCAGCTTTAAGAAACTTTCAAAGGGAAAAAGCCCTGTTATATTCCTGATTTTGAAATTAGGGACTGTAAGGAACTATCAGGCTTGGTTTTCTTCTTAAAATAGAATTTCTTTAAGACTAATTCTTAGCTATTCCATGAAACATCTTATCTTTTTGATTCTATTCTTTCACCTAATCCCATGTTCAGAGATTTACTGTCAAGGAATTAAAGACCCTATCTCAAATTCAATCATTTTATTCATAGGCCAAGTTGAACCTTTGTTTGCGACTACCTATGTGAAAAGTAAAGACGGCAATGATTTAAAGTACACAGACTTTTTGATCTCCGAAATCAAGTCCGCATCTGAGGACCAACAAAAGGTCAAAGCTTTAGCCTCATTTGCTATGGTCATGGCTTCTCTGAGTAAGGAGGATGCGAAAATCTTTGGCGCCAAAACCGGTAACGATGAAGCAATTAGAAGAGAATATCAATCTTTCCTCTATTTAGAAACCATTCCAATCTCTTCGGAAGAAGAAAAACTTCAAGTCTATCTTCATGCCATCAAGTCAATAGCATTTCACCTCAAAGTAAAGGAAATACCTGCTTATGAAAATCTTGAGATGGTTAATGACTATGTGGAAAATGAGCTTTCTAAAAACCTACAAACATTACCCAAAAATGATGCGCTTAGAATTAATCAGACACAACTCCACTTTTTGTTCTCTATAGCACTTGAGAATTATTCCAAATTTTTGTCTGTCGGTATCCTGAAGGAGAAGCAAAATCCTAGATTTGATCAACTCACTGCTTCAAGATCAAAAATTCTCCCTCAGGCAAAAAATGTCAGTGGATTATCCGATAGCTTGATAAGCATGGAGGGTGAGGCTTATTTAAAACTCAATCAAGATATGGAATCATTATCAGGTGAATATCTTGATTTTGCGTCTGATTTGATGGGGAAAATAATTGAAGGATAACATCAAAAAAACTGAAATGATATGACTCTCCAAAGCGCAGATAAGCTTATCTATGATGATAAAACCTACTATATCTATGCAGAGCCTTTAAGTGATTACTTGAAACAAGCAGCTTTGCCTTACCCTCTTGTAGCTCCAAATACAGCTTGTTGGAGAGGGTATTCCGCCACCTATACGGTTCAAGGTAACAAGTTGTTCTTGACTGAATGGAAGGGGTATATTCGTGATTTTATGCAAGTAGGGATTGACTACCTTTTCCCCGGCGAGTCATTTGTCTTTGCGGACTGGTTTACCGGTAGCATTAAGATAAAGCAATTAGGGGAATACATAGCTGGCAGTGGTCCTTTTGAGATCCACGAAGGCCAGTTGGGTTTGGAATTCGAGCAGGGAATTTTTATTAAAGAATCCGAATACTGGCTTCCCAAAGAGGATGTTGAAAGGATTAGAAAGGAAGAAAACGACATGCCTTTTTAAATTAATAAATATGATAAGTCACCTCGACCAAGTTTTGGATTGCTTTGTCCGCATGGATGTAGAAAGGTTGGAATTGTTGCTAAGTGATCAGTTTACCTATTCTGATGTATCGAAGGAAAAGTTTTTAGAAGCCGTTGATATATTTTTTCAGGATTACAGAAACGAAGATCCTCCCACATTTCAGTTTCAGATTTTCCCGGGGGCATGCTGTAACAAATCCTGTGACCTTCACTTGGGCACTACTGCTTATCGCTTTATCGGAGCTAGTGACATTTATACAGATATCCGTTTTATACTAGAAGAAAAAGTTGGAGAAGAAAGTGTGGTAAAGGATATCTACAACTGCAATCAGTTAATTACCAATGAAATTTCTCCTGAGGTACAAATGCAACGGATCCTGTGGGTATTTGAAGATGATAAAATCACCACCCAACTTCCTCCTAACTATGCATTGCAATTAAGTCAGGCCCTTTCTGCAGAATCAAGTTGGAAAATGAAAACCAAGGATTTCCCTATTCAGATTGCCGATGTAAGGTCTTGGTTGGCTGTGCATGAAAATCTATTTCATGATCTGGGAGGCCACCCTCCATCCTACGAGATAATCTGGAAGTGGGATAGATTTCTTGTACTGTATTCCAATTTGAAGAAGTTTGTTCAGTTTCTGGATGATCTGGATCCTCACCTCCAAAAATTTTCAGATTTAAAAGGTCGGGGATTACCCGAATCAGAACTTCTCCGCTGGATTGTAGAATTGGAAAAATTGCTAGAGAAAAAGTATAGCAAAGTATATGGTTGGTTTTACGAACTAAAAAATCTTGGGTTCGCTTGGCATATCACGATATATATAAGTACTAGATTCCAAACAGAAGACCAGTTGATTACTGATTTACAGGCCTTTTTATCTTGGTTTGAAAAAGAGCGAAAAAAACTATTCGATCACTACTTTTCGATGACTTCCGGAGAGGTTGATCAATTTATGGATCAGGCAAAACACCCCTACGAGATCTATCGGGTAATCACTTTGGTTTCCTATCACCTGGCGATCAGAGAACGCTTCAAAAAACAAGGTGTTTACATCCCTTTTAATTTAGGAAAGGATCTGGATTTGGAGCAGTACCGTTTGATAGTCTAGCCAGACACAAGAAAGTAATAAAATTCATCTAAGAATGTTGATTGAAAGATTTTTGTCCAATGAAAACAGGTAACCACAGCTTTAACCTAATTATCATTTCTTATTTTAGTTCAACCATTTTTTTGGTTTGTGGCAACTCTTATATTTATTTGTGACAACTCTTATATTTAAAGGTCACCAGCTTACAATGAATCCAGAATTCAAACTCCTCATCCGAAGCATTTCCTCCTATGTCATGATTTTTTCCGGAGTCCTGATTTTATTCTGGTTTTTATTTGTGATGGGCAGTAGTATCATGGGATTCAACTTTTTCTCCAGTGAGGCCTTGGAACTTATGGTATTTATTTTTCTGATGGGGATTTCAATCATTGGCGTGGCGGCGGTGATCAATATTAGTTTGAGTATCGACCTGATCGCAGATGCTAAAATCAAGGAGTTAAATCTCCCGACTCAACCCAGAAATCTTGGAAAACGCATGGTTGCCTGGACATTGGGTGTGATAGGAGTCTTGGTTTTACTGGCATTTATAGGAAACTATTCCATCAAAAGAACCCACCTTCGGAAATTCCAGACCTTAACTTCTGACGTGGTTCAATCCCATCAGGATAATCTCGTGAGGATCTTTGAGTACATGGGGGATACCGCAAAGATTTTAGAGACAAAGAAAATACTATCTCAAGTATCCGGGAGTTCCAATAAAATCTTAGGGGCGGAGGTGATTCTGAATAGAGAAATTCAGGGTGAAAGCAAATGGGTTGAGATTACTTCCGGAACAGATTCCAGCGCACTTGTCAATCAAGAGTTCGAACAACTTATAATTATTCTTTCCGGGGACGAGAAGAAACTGATTCAAGAACTGGCTGATGGTACTAAAGCAGGTGCGCAGGTGCTTGAACTGGAAAACGGAGAGATCAAAGGATACTATCCGATCAGCAAAAATGGAAAATCTATGGTGGTAAGACTAATTCCGATGCCGGAATCCCGAGGAAGCAGAAATTAGAAATTACTATCAATGAGCATAAGATGGAACAACTGACTAAACTCAAAAGGCTACGAATCGAGAAAGACGAGCTGCTGATCACTATCCGGGAAAAGGAGGAAGCGAAAACCAAATCGGCTGTTTACCTTGCTATTTTCGTTCTTCTTTTGATTTGGATGGTCGCATTACTCGCAAATCCCAGCGGGGCTCAAGACCCAAATTCGATGAACGAATCCGGGGCAAAGTTCCTGAAATTTGTTTCAGGTAAATTTCTGATAGTAAGTTTAGTCCTGATGTACCGGACACACAAGATCAACAAAGAAATCCGGGAACTTGAAAAGGAATACGAGGAGATGAAGAAGGGAGTGGGGTATTTGAGTAATTGAGGTGGTGGTTTCGGCTCTGGTTTTATAATATTTTCGAATCAACCCTTTGGTTTATCTTGAAAAAATGATGGAAGCGAATTACAGAATATGGATTCAGGAATTAAAGCAAAGAATTCGTTCTGCTCAGCTTAAAGCCGCAGTGGCGGTAAATGAGCAGATGATTATGCTTTATTGGGATATTGGGAAGCAAATAGTCGAAAAACAGCAAGAAGAAAGCTGGGGAAGCAAAGTGGTAGAACAGATGGCAAAAGATTTGAAAAATGAACTGCCCGAGACGAATGGATTTTCCAGAACCAACCTGTTTGCCATGCGTCAATTTCACCTATTTTACAAAGATTCTATCCTCCTACAGCAAGCAGATATTGATTTACAAAACAAAGAAAATCAGAGTGATATAATTGTCCACCAAGCTGGTGGACTAATTGGAGAAGACAATCTGCTCTGTAAAATGCCGTGGAGACACCATGTGGCAATCCTTAACCACTGTAAAGATACAACCCAAGCCTTTTTCTATATCAAACAAACCATTCAGCATAATTGGAGCAGAAGTATTTTGGAATTACAGATGGAGTCCGACTTGGATAAGAGACAGGGAAAAGCGCTCAATAACTTTGAACTCACGCTACCCAAAATCCAAAGCGACCTAGCCAAAGAAACACTGAAAGATCCTTACAAATTTGACTTCCTCACCTTGGAAGCTGATGTACAGGAATTACAGTTGGAGAAAATACTCACGGAAAATATTTCTAGATTTTTGCTTGAGCTGGGAAAGGGTTTTGCTTTTGTGGGCAGACAGTATCCCCTGCAAATCGGAAATAAAGAACGGAAATTAGATCTGCTATTTTATCACCTGAAAATGCATTGCTATGTTGTGATAGACTTGAAAATGACGGAGTTTGAACCTGAATTTGCCGGTAAAATGAACTATTACCTAAGTGCCGTGGACCAACTGTTAAAAACGGAACTTGACCACCCTAGCATTGGGATTATTTTGTGCAAATCAAAAGACAAAATAGAAGTTGAGTTTGCCTTGCAAGACCTCAACAAGCCCATGGGAATAAGTGAATTCACCTTCAGTGAATTACCCTTGGACATACAAAAGAACATGCCTACAGTAGAAGAAATCGAAAACGAATTAAAAGACAATTTGGATGACTAGTGGTATAAAATTTTATGGAGAGCATTTCGTTCACTGAGGTTTCTGATGCCGAGAATATATCCCTTCCAAGGTTCCTGAAATTTGTTTCCGGTAAATTTCTAATAATAAGCTTGGTCCTGATGTGCCGGACACATAAGAACCATAAAGAAATCCGGGAACTTGAAAGGGAATATAAGCAAATGAAGAAGGAAGTGGGGTATTTGAGTAATTGAAAAAAACAGCCAAATTAAGGTATGCTAGAACAACTTAAAGAAATCAAAGAAAAACTCAATCAGCTCATCCAAGAGGTTGAACAGTTAGAAAACTCAATCCATGGTGAGGAAATAATTATTGAAAGAAAGGATTTTAAGTTTATTAAACGAGTTTCAAGGATAGCAGATTCTGATTCTCATCTTTTTCGATATTTAAATGGGGTTTTTTTTAGGCTATATGGAATATCACCTTCTATCTTGTTAGGAGAAAGTTTGAGTTTAGAGTTGAAATATGAGTATTCAATTTTTAAAGCATTACAAGAAAATCGACTTCAAAAAATTGTTTTGTTAAAATTAAAAGAGCCTGTAACAACAAAAAACGGCTCCATAATAACCCATAAAATTGAACAAGAAATTGACTCCAAATTACGTGAAAATTATAGGGTTAAGTGATGATATTAATTAGATAACATTCTTCAGAAGAGTTTAATTTTCCTGTGAACCTAGACAGCACATATGTCTCTCAAATTTGATTCATCATTAAAAATCAAAGAGGATAATGCTAAAAACAACGATTTCAACGGTTTTCATGAATAGAACACTGGGACTTCAAAAAGAGGTTCTGGATAAACACGGATTTATCAATTCTTTTTTACAGGATCAGTCTGCCGGAATTGAGTACAACAAAGATTTTGTTATTCTGGCATTTAGACCTAGTAATCAAACTGAATTCCAACAGTTTGTAAATTCCGAGACTCGAAGAACCCAATCTCTTATCCGGCATTATTCTTAGCCCTGCGGGATTAAAATGCTGGTTTACAAATTGGATTCTAAGTATTCTGCCGATTATGAGCTCGTCAGGCAGGGGAAGTATTCAAAGACTTCCAAAGAATACCAGGCATTGTTCCCAAAAACTGTTAAGATTAAAGACATTTTCGGAATAGAAAAGGAGCAAATTTCCCTTCAATATCGGATTTTCAACAAAACACCAGACCTAAGAAAATTCTGGGAGGACAGGCTTGGAGTTCAGTTTTCAGAGGACCAAGAACTTTGGCCTATCGTGTCCATGGAAAAGGAAACATTACATGTAAACCGATTCTTATTAGCCGTAGCTGGATAATTTTTGAAGGGGTGATTGCTTAAGTTAAGTGAACCCTATAAAAGTGTATTCAATATTGTTTCCTAGCAAATTGAATGATTTCATTATCCTCCCAATCCCCTTTTATATCTAGTATTTTTCCGTTGTCGAAAATAAGGGAGCAGTTATCATCAACTAGTTTTTTGAACTCTTTTACTGAATTTAGATCAGAGAGATACTTAACGGTGACTGTATTATGAGTCTTCTGATCTATTTTTCCTTTGGTTGTGTAGAAGTTGAATCCTTTGCCGGCAATCATGTAGAAGTAATTGGATAGGATACAGCGTTCATGGAAAAATGAATTCTGTAAAAATACGATGGAAAATTCTACCCTATCTGAATAGTTGGTTTCCAGCAAATCTTTTACTTCTTGATATCGCTTTGAAATAAAATCCGCAGGAGAAAATCTCTTATTTACATCACCTCCTACAACGAAAAGGATTTTAAGAGGAGTCGTAAGCCGTTCAAAATCTACAAGTCCATTGATAAGCTTAGTGACATTCTCCTGAATCAAATCTTTTTCATTGAATAGGTAAGGGTCAAAAATTACCAGCGATGAAAATGGTAGGCCTTTTATGCCAAAATCTTCCCAAGATTTAAATTCAGAATTTTTCCCTCCCACATTAATCAATGAAACCCGATTATTACTGAATTTTTTCCAGGAATTCGGCAGAGAATTCATTTTTAGCCATTCTTTATAATGAATACACTCAGATTCCTTTGTAGCGCTAAAGAGTACATTCATCAACGATGGAGAAATTTTCGCCAAAACCTCTGGACTATTCAAACAATGATTTTTATCTATGGTGATATTTTTTTGTCCTGAAAATGATCGGTCAATGAGGTTCCTTAAAACTGGATTACTGTCAATTGTCTTTTTATCCAACTCATTCGGACAGAGAGCAAGAATCTCGGAGGAGTAGAAAAAACTATTAAACTCGGCAAAAAATTCAATTAAATAGCTATGCTCCAAAATAGAATTTCGAAGGTCATTCAATTTTTGAATGGTAGGAAAGTCAATTACTGATCGAGCAGGAATCGTCTTCATCAATTGGAACTTGAGTTATACAAAAAGGCCAAAAGTCTTGGAATCTCATCAAAGAATCCTTCACCAAATTCGGCTGATAATCGTCCATCCTCTAAGATGTTTATTTCCTTAAAAGGCGAATTTTTGAATTCATCAGAATCCGGATGGTTGAAATAATAGATCTTTGTACTCATAGGGTCTAGCTCTTTCTTAGCAGTTAGGTATTGGAAATTTCGAATCATATATTCACTATGAGTTTCCACGACAAATTGAATATTAAATTCCTTAGCCGCATCCAGAAGAAAATTAGCCAGCTTGGATTGTAAAGAGGGATGAAGGTTGCTTTCTGGTTCTTCCAATAAAAATACAGTTGGTTTTATATTCTTAGTCCTATGATTTTCTCCCATTTTTCGAATAACTGAAATTGCAATTTTTAAAATAATCGGAATCAATTGAGAATAACCGTATCCAAGGTCTGCCAACAAAACCTTTCTCCCATTTTTTAGAATGAATATTTCAGAAGTGACGCCCTGAATTGAGTTGATTATCATTTTATCTCCAATATCAAATAGCTTCAATGAGTTATCTATAAATTTTTTTACTTCATGAGAAATATTCGTTCCAACCTGACCAAATTCCCAAAGTAGCTTATTCATCTCCGCCACTTGTCCACTTGCTGAATATAATCGTTCTGTATTGGCTCTAAATGAAGACAATGAATCAACAATCGAAAAAATATCAATCACTCTTTTAAATGTTCTATTGAGTTCCTTTTCAAAAAATTCTTCAAAGACAAACGTTCCAAAATCCGTTAAGGGCAAGGTTGACTTCTTATTGCTAGTACTAAATTGATTAATTCCCGCATCGCTTACTTTAATAGACAGTCGATCTAAGATCTCAGAAATTGAATATAAAAATATAGCTTCAAATTTTTCTGGAAAATCGTACACACTGTCTGAAACTATGTACTCAATTTCAACTCCTTTAGAAATTCCATCAAGTTGATCCAAAAAGCTTTTCTTGTCTTCTTCTTCAAATTCCTTGAATAGTTTTGCATTTACATCTTTATGTTTTCTTTCTGGAAATATTTTTAGATAAAAGTTTAAAAAAATGTCTGGGAGTAATTCTTCTGACACATTTCTTCCTCCTTTGTGGTACTTCCAAATTTTCCTTTCCCAATTTTCTAGTCCTGGATGAGAATATAATAAAGTATCATGATAACCATTTTCATACATAAAAATTAAACTTGCAATTATACTTTTAAAATTACATTTTACTTCTATTGGAATAAAAGAATATAGAAAGACGCTTCCATATTGTTCATCTTGATCATATTCCGCTTTCTCTATTCCTTTTTTTAATTCAAAAATAATATCTCCACTTTCGAAATATATTTTTACCGCTTTCAGTTTTCCAGAAAAGGAATCTCGTGATTGAGCATCATATACTAAATCAATAAAGGTTTTATCAATTAATTGAGGAAATGGGAAATCAAAAGTAAAAACCAGCTCATTGGATTCGCTCTTGAAATTCAAGACTTGGCCATACCATCCTAGATGATGCTTACCACCAGAAAAATTAAGCTCTTCTAGTCCCCCCGTTTCACTGATACTACTTTTCAATAAAAGGAGTGACTTAATTAATGAGCTTTTTCCAGAACTATTTTGCCCAGTCAATAATGTTATAGGGGCTAAATTAAAAACAGCTTTCTCTTTAAAAAGTCTGAAATTTTCTAAACCTAAAGTATGGAGGTAAGACATGATTATTTATATTGACTTTATTATCTTAAACTTAATGTAAATCAGATTAATTTATTGTTACTTATCTTGCTTTAGATTTTCGATTTGATTTTCTAAATCTTCTAATAGACTATTTTTTTGGGTTATCATATTTTCAAATTTTTCAATTTCCTTTTTTAGCCTCTCATTTTCTTGTAAGATTTTATAAACATCAAAACTACCCAATTCATTAACTTTTTTTAGAAATTCCATTATATGTCTTTGGAATACTGAAGGGAATCCTCCATTTATGCTAGTTTTAAATAGCTCGTTTCGATTTGTGTCATAGAAAATTAATTCCTTGTCAAATGAATTATAATCACCTTCAATAATGTCTATCAATTCAAAATTATTTATTTTAACTTTTGTCGAATTTCCATTTTTATCAAAAAAATCATATCTGCACTGAATATAACCTTTTTGACATTTTTTTAGTGGAGTTGATTTAATAATGAAATCAAAATATGACAATTTAATTGCCTCTTCTAAGCTGTCTTTATTAATTACAGAACCATCTTTAAACCAAGCAGAATATATTATTTCCATTTTTATTATTTTATAAATTAAATTAATTTCCATCCCCACTTTTCCTTTTTGGAGTCGTAGGTTTTTATGATTTGTCCTTTGAAATTTTGCCCATCGCTGAGCTTGTATTTTATAATCAATGTTGGCTGGATAAAAGCATCCCCAATAAATCCGAAGCTTGCTCCAGGTTTGATTTTTACAATTCCTTCAACTTCTTTTTGAAATTGGGATTTGAAGGAATCATCTGTTATTTTCTTACAGGTTAAGACATTGTAACGCCCGCCTTTTGCGCCTCCATTGAATCGGACTGATAGCACTTCTCCAGGATGGACTTTTTTTAGAAACCGGTCGAATTTGAAGAAGCCAAACTTTTCTTCGGATGCGATAAAGTTAAGCATGCTCTTATCCGAATTGACAAACTCCACAAGAACGAGTTCTTCCGGGGTATCCGAATATAGTATGCTTTCGGCCAAGGCTGTATGCTGTCGATAGAAGGATTTATTGGAATCCAAAGTCTTTGCTTCTTGAAACCAAGATTGACTTAACCATTGATTGATGATTCCAGGAATCTTATGCCCGTGAGATTCCTTTACTTTCAAAATCAACTCGATTTCTCTCTTGGCTTCGTTATAAAGTTTTCGTTGGATCATTGCTTCCGCCATCTTTTGCCTCACTCCAACCAACATCTCCTCCGGACTGGTACAAACCAATGCCCGACAATGGCAGGAAAAGACTTTTTCAGGATCTTGTTCTACCGCTTCAGCTAAGACTTCCCATACCCAAAAGTCATTTTGCTTCTTTTGTGCAAAAGGAATCAAGGCAGACAAAACGTTCTCCTTTTCCCCCAAAGCCAACAAGAGTTTAGCCTGGAAATATGGTGGGTATTGGTAGGCGGGATATTTCTCACTTAAAGCCTCTATCTGGGGGAGAAATTCTTCTGCTTTCTCCCGATTGAAATAAACATTCCCCTGCATGTCTCTTTGGGGTAGGAGGTGCTTGGCATAAGCGATATAAACCTGCTCGGCCAAGGCCATGATTTCTTTTCCGGTTGGGAGTTTCTCCTTCTGAAAATCATGTTCGGAAAGATTTTCCAAACCCCACCAATCCATGAATTGGAGGTAATATCCGCTATCTTTTAAGCCTTTATGAAACCCTTTCAATAAAAAACTATATCCGTCAGAAGGTTTGGTAAAATGGAAGCCTTGGATCAAATCAGCCAACTTCTTTATTTTTTGAACCGGAACAGGTTCTTCTTTGGACAACGCAAACACTAGCTTACCTCCCTGAAAAGACAGGGAATCAAACAGCATCTTTTCATCTTCGGGTAATTGAAGCTCAACCAACTGAATCAGCCAATAAACAAAGTCTTCAAAGCTTTCAGCAGAAGCATTGATCTTCAGGTAGTCGTAATACACCCAACTGAGATTCCTCTTGGTCCAGATATTTTCCGGATTAGCTTCGAATTCAGCCTTGGCCATTTCCAAAGCTTCTTCAAGCCTTCCGGATTGACGTAGTTCTTTGATTTCTTTAGCTGGCATATTCGTCTTGTTTAAAAGTTTGCAATAACGTTTTAATGTTTGATAGCAACGTCGGACTATTTGTCATACTTTGAATAGGAACAACCCTGCCAAAAAAACCATTCTTTTTATATTCAAAATCAACTACAGCTGTTTCATTGTTTCGCTTAAATCTATAGCGCTCTTTGTATTGCTGATGTTCAATACCATCAATGTTGATACCCGTTTCTTTAAACAACAATACTAAGTCATCAAACAAACTTCTTGTAAATGGGAACTCTTCTTCTACCTCAAAGTCAAATTCAATTTGGCTAATAATCGTTTCGGCTGTATTTCGCTTTATGGAAACATTTGGTAAATGATTTAATATTTCAGCTATTGTATTATTGAATGCACTACTTGGGGAAAGATTTGGCATAGACGCAAATGGATTTCGAAATTCATTTTTCCCGTTTATATAAGTTCTGAAAACTGCTTTGTCTTGCTCCCTCTTAAAAGTGTATCTAATCTCATAGCCAAATTTCTCCCACCCAACAATTTCAATGTATTGCTTCCTTACTGCCTGGCGAACTTTGATAAAATGATCCTGCAATGCAACAGGTTGCTCTAAAAGGTTCAGCATTGTAAGCTGTTGCAGCAATTCATTGTCCAGACTGATTTCTTCTGTTTGAACCTGATTGCCATTTAATTCTTTTAATGCATTCAAAACTGTTACATCGAGGAATGTCATATCTGAATAGGAATTGAAAAACGGTGGATTTAATGCATATAAGGTTTTTGATGCCCGGGTGATTGCGGTGTACGCGCATCGATAAAAATCCTGATTTGTTTTTCCAGCTCTCCGCTGTTTATCTGTGAAGCAGTCGAAACCTTCCATAGTATCATTATCCCAAACGGTAAATACATTATTCCATTCACCACCTTGAGCCTTATGGCAAGTAACGGCATAACCGTACTTCATAAGCAGGCAATTGAAAAACTCATCCTGCATAATGGCTTCCTTAAACTCTTCTGTTTTGGGCTTTAAACCCTTATGCCGGGTAGTAAAGTCTACATACAAAGCTTGGGTTTCTTCCGGCTTCAGGTAATTGTCTCCGTAAAGGAAGTTTTCAAGCATTTTGCCCTTTACAATCTTATTATTGGTTTCTATATCCGGAAAAACCAACTCCACATCACGCCAGTAAAGTGTTACCGGATTTTTACCTCTTAATGCAATTGTTCGCTGGGTAACTACATCGCTTACTTCATTGATTACTGCAAATTCACCATTAAAAATGCCCTTGCGATAATTATTACCACCCATGATGACAATATCACTTTTCTGAATAGGCAAATCAGCATTACCAAATCTTCGTCCTCTTATCTGTAAATTTAGATCAAGACAAGTTTTATTCTTACTGGCAATTATAATTTTTGGACTTGCTGCAACTTGCCAAGTTTCGAGGAAATTTTCATAGGTAGGATTTAGAATATCCTTAGCATTTGAACGCAAATTGAAGTCATTGAAAAAACGGGCTGAAATACTCTTACGAATTTTTGCAGCTGCTCTCAGAATGCCACTATCACCACCTTGCCGTTTTATTTCCTTCATTTCGGTTTCTTCTGAAGAAAGATTGAACTTCTCTTTAAGATAGTTGGCTTCAAATGCTTTTGAACTATTATCTCCTACCGGTGGTAATTGACAAGGGTCTCCAACAAAGATAATTTTAGAATTTACGTTAGGCTGTGCAACCCTTGTGTAAGTAATCAAATCAGACAATAAGTGGCTTGATCCAAAACGGAAAAACTCTCCTTCGCTTTTGGCATCAGATAACATCGAGGCTTCATCCACTATGAATATCTTGCCGACCACATCCACATTTTTCCGGATTTTATAATAGTAATAGAAAGAATCACCTTCTTCTATCTCTACCATATCTTCATAGCTATAGATAGACTTATGAATAGTGTACGCTTCTTGCCCAGTTTTTTCTTGGATTACTTTTGCTGCTCTGCCTGTTGGAGCCATCAAGGCAAAATCCTTTTCAACTGCATTGAGATATTCTGCTAACCCTTTCAGGATGGTTGTTTTACCACTGCCGGCATATCCTTTCAGCATAAACACCTGCACTGGACTGGCTAAAAAAGCCTCCAGCTTAGTTAGAGCCGCTTCCTGGTCTTGGCTTAGGTTTAAATGCTTAAAGTGATTGAATATGCTCATGGATTTTAATTTGAATCAAAGCTACGCGAATGGTGTGCAGTGTAAATGCACAGAGAAATGGGTGGTTTTTCTAAGTCAGATCAAAATCGATATAACCCAATGAAAAACAATACATTATAAGCTTTTTCCTTCAATAATTGATTGACTAATCTTGGTTTTGAGTTCTTCAAGAACCTCATAAACCAGGTAGAATTCTTCTTTTCTCTTATTAATAATGAACCTTCCGTCATTATATAGCTTTGATTGGTCTTTGGTTAGTTTATTAAACTCTATGTATCCCCCGTCCAGAAAACCGTTGATTTCAAATTCCTGAAGCGTTTTATCATCGTTAACTTCCGATAGGGAACTTCTATGACTTAGTTCATTTCTAAAATCATTTAAAAAATAAAGATGCGATGAGATCTTTTTATCTAAAGTCACCATTTCTTTTAGGGCGGTTAATTTTATTTTATAAGGAATATGAAAAATCGAGGTTGGTTCTTGAGATGGTGAATAGTTGGAGTTCTTTTGCTTCAAATAACGATTGACTGATCTAACATCGCTATTAGATATCTTAAGAAAAAAGTAATTGACCATTTCTTCAGCCTGTAAGTGGGCATATCGGCAAAATTCCCCAAAGTTTTTTTTGTGGTTTGGCGTCCCCTTCTCAAACCTACACATTTCAATACAATCTCTAAAAAGTTGTTCACGAGAAGGCTCTTCAAACCAAGAATAGTCGATAAGATTTTGGAAGTCTAACGCCAAATAGTTTCTAATTAAATTAACTTTTTGGTCTAGGTTTTCAGAATTATCCGTCAAAAAATCAACCTCAACCGACTTCTTTTCCACCCCATTTGAATGAAAAGTCTGTATTAATTGATCTCTAAACCATTCATTTCCAGGAGAAGTTGAAATCTCCTTTACAAACTTCAACAAAGCTTTGAGTTTATTCCTGTCCATTCATTAATCATTATTTTCGAAAATTTCCATTGCCTTTTCCAAGCCTTCTTTAAACAGCAAATCCAATACATTTTCCAGAAAATCTTCTCTTTTTTGCAACTTCGGTTTTATTGGAGCTCCGCATAATTCATTAAATCTACTTTTCAATTTACTATACATATTTGACTCCCCTCGCACCATTTTCAAATAGTTCAATTTTCCCTCAATGACACTTGCCATATCAGGCCTTCCTTTTAAGATATGACTTTTATTCTTGAGGTATTCAGCCATGAAAAAGGAGTATGCCCTATCATACCCGTATCTTTCCCAGTAATACAGCCACATCCGGAGCTGCTTAACATAGCGTTTGGAAACATTTACTTTTTCATTGACCACTAAGCCTGTGACTTCTTGTCTAAAACCTTCTTTCTGAAGCCGGGTTTTTGACTCTTTTATTTCAAATCCTTGATCTTTAACAACCCTCTCAAGTTCAATCAGAAACTCTGAATCTTTCTGATAAACATTGTGCATGGAACTGAAGGTAAGATCATCTGCATATCTAGTGTATCGAAGTCCAAATCGTTTAGCCACCCCATTCAACCGATGATCCATTTTGTGGCAGATGATATTGGTAATCGTAGGTGATGTCGGGGCTCCCTGTGGAAGTACATTTCGCTTAGTCTTGACCCAATTATTTTCAGGATCTTTGCGTTCTACCTCAAGTTCAGTACAGCAAATTCCAGCAATTATATTGGCGATTTCTAATTTGCCCAAGGAAGGGATCTCATTAACCAACCATGCCACTTTTTTGGCATCATTTTCAAATTTCCAGTGAGAATGGTGTGATTTGGTTATTACATAAATGGGTTTTTCATCATTTATGGAACTAGAGGCAAAAAGCTTAACCTTGAATTGATTTGAGGGAACGGGAACAAAAATTTCATAAAAAGGATGGTCTCTTTCCGGAATATCACTTTTATCAACTACGACTTCTGAAACATAAGAGTAACGATACCTTTGGAATGTTATATCCTTAGACTTTAAAACCTGAGTTGAGAATTCTTCCCAAGGCATAGAAAAAATTTCAGGCGAAGTTTCTTTATTAAGATTGAATGGAGGCAATTGAAGAACTTTCCAAACTCTTGCCTGTTCGATGGATGGGAAAAAGTCTTTTAAATCTAGATTATAGACATAACGCTGGCCAACGTGAGCCTTGGCATTATCTACAATAGATTTTCCAGGGACAAATCCCGTTGCAGCAAGGTGAGGCTGGTTAATTGCCTGAAGGATTACATTTAATATTTGTTGAAGTGATTTCAGCTTTCCAATAGGGGCATGGATTGATCTTTCACCTCCGGATTTCTTGTTTACCTGAAATTCAAAATACCTTTTACCTCCTAGGTTTGCATTTGCATATCTGGTCAGTTTTGTCATACTAAAGGAGTATGCTTTTTCCCCATATATCCACTCTGCAACCAGATTGATAAAGTTCAAAAGATCTTCCTTGGTCTGAAGTCTTTTAAAATTTTCCCTTACGTATTTAACTTGATTTTCAGTTAGCATCGCTGATGAATTAAAAAATTCTAGAAGACCTGTCGATATATTCTCCGTTTATGAACTATATATTTCATAAAATTGAAAAATCTAATTCAAGAAAAATTTCATTATTCTTTCATGAATAATTCGATTTAACTCAACCATTCATCCCGAATTTCTTCGGAACACCAACCGCTCTGATTTAACCTTACGGCCATTTCCAGTTGGCACAAATCAATAGTTTTCGACAGGTCTTCAAAGAACTTCCACAAAGGAAAAATATTACTGTGCAGTAATGCTTCACAGCAAAATCTGTTTTCCTATATTTATTTACCGGTTGAATAAAGCCTTGAGACTTAACAAAAGCCGGACCTAATTCAAACGGACCGAAAATAAACAAAAATGTCAACTAACAAAAATGCCCTAATCCGTTATAAAGTCCTTGATTCTTGTTTTCGAAATCCAGGAAAGCGCTATTTTATAAATAGTCTGATAGAGGAGTGCGAAAAAGTTTTAGCAGAAATCGACCCGAAGACCAAGGGGATTTCCAGAAGGCAGATTTTTGATGATATCTCATTCATGGAAAGTTCGGAGGGATGGTCGATAGATTTGGAACGCCTTAAGGATGGAAAAAAGGTCTTTTATCGTTACAAAGACCTTTCTTTTTCAATAAACAATATGCCCCTGAATGAGGTGGAGATCAATCAGCTCAATGATGCAGTTGATATCCTTTCGCAATTTAAAGGAATGCCTCAATTCGATTGGATTAGCGAGATGATACCGAAATTGAGGCAGGGAATTAACTCATTTGGACCCGAAACCAAATTGATGGAATTCGAATCCAATGAATTTTTGAAAGGAAAAGACCATTTAGGAACTCTATACAATGCTTTAAAACATAAGACACCTTTAAAAATAAGCTACCAACCATACCAAAATGAGGTTCCTTACAAGCTTATTTTCCATCCCTACTATTTAAAGCAGTACAATGGAAGATGGTTTTTGTTCGGCTATAGTGCCATGAATGGAAAATCTGACTGGAATTTGGCAATTGACAGAATTTTGGAACTTGAAGATTTTTCAATCCCTTTCAAAGAAAATACCGAAATAAACTGGGTAGAATATTTTGAAGACATCATTGGCGTCACCAAACCGGAAGGACAGCCCATCCAAAAAATAGTATTGTATTTTTTCGGAAAAACCGGGCGATATATTGAGAGCAAGCCTATCCACGGATCTCAGAAAAGTAAGTGGATTGATCCAGAGACTTTGGAAGTCAGGCTGGAAGTAATCGCAAATTATGAATTGGAAAGATTGATACTTTCATATGGGGAGTCGGTTTTGGTCCAATCTCCTTCATCGCTCAAGAAGAAAATATATTCAAGAATAGAAGCCTCTTTAGGGATGCAAGGAAAAAATCTTCAATAACTATTAATTGATTGAAAGTATTTTTTGATAACCAATTTTTATAAAAAGTCCCATTTCAAAAAAGATCACGGTTTTTAAGAACCGGTAGAAATTTAATTCTCAAAATTTTTTCTTTTCAATTTCTGAGTGAGCATATCCGGCCTATCACTATGGAATAACTGGCCTGAATACTTTTAAACCTTCTGAACCCACCATTTAAAGCGAAAGATAAAATAGTTTGTAGATGTTTTTAAATCTATAATCGGGATTTTTTAACCTGTGAACTTCCACTGCATTGATGCGTCGGAAACTTGTATCACACAAACGGAACAATCATGACCGAGCAAATTGAAAATCAAAAAGGCCTTTATGATCAAGGCTTGGAAGATCCAAGATGGAAGCGCCTCAGACTTCAAGTTCTGGATCGAGATCAGCACCAATGTAGATTCTGTCAGAGCCAATCGGATCTTCAAGTTCATCACCGGCAATACCACAGAAACAAGTCCACCGGTGAATGGAATAAACCCTGGGAATATCATCCCTTTTTCCTGATCACTGTCTGCGATTCCTGTCACTATCAAGGACACCAACACTACCCAATACCTACCAAAGAAATCTAAAATCGTTTCAATTATGAGCATCTTCACCAAACTCTTCAGAAAAAAAGCTCCCTTAACGGTTGAGCAACAATCACAAGTCCTGACTCCAACTGAATCCATGGCTACCACTGTACCCATGATCGACAAATCCCTCTTTACCGAGGATAGACACCCTAGTGAACTCTTTCCGGTTCCTGATTCTCTCGCTACAAAAAAATCCAAGAAAAGCCTCCTGGAGGATCTCAAATCTAAAAATTACTATGCCATGGGCATGAGAGATGGATATGACGATCCAAACTTTGAAACCATGAATCAGAACGTCAACCTGATCGCCTGTGATTATAAGGAAGTATATGCTGTGGCGATTCAGGAAATCGACGAGCACCTTCTGAAAATCGAACGCACCCTGGTACCTCAATTCGAAGAGCAGATGCCCTTTGAATACCGTGAGGTAAAGCTGCAAAAAGAAATGCTGGAAGAGCATAAGAGAGATCTGAAGCAACAGTTTGATCTAGCGGCCCTGGGTGAAGGTTATATTGAAAAATCAGTGGAACAATATAGAGCAGGCTTCAGGAAAGGTTTGCGCCAATGGACCGATGAAGTAGTGTTGTTCAAACCTTTTAGCACTTTATAATCATGCTACTTAAACTATTTTCCAATCTGTTTGGCTACAACTACGAGGTAGTAAAAGCCCAAACTACCGTCAGCAAACAGAAGATCATTACTTTGGGCACACTGATGCTGATTCCAGTTTCCCTTTGGACAATATCCGGTTTTTACATTGGTTATGACCTTTTGGGAGCAGGTTTTTTCCAATCCTTAATCGGCGGATTGTTTGTTGGTACTCTGATTCTGATCATCGACAAAAGCTTCCTCACTACTCCAAAAGAAAGTGTCAGTAAGTGGCTCAAAACATTTAGAGTAGTCTTTGCAGTTGTAGCAACGATTTTGGGTTCTATCGCTTTGGATCTGATGTTTTTTAGTGGGGACTTGGAGGAATATCGGGAGAAAAAATCCGCGAAAATTCAGAAAAGTGAGTCTGATAGTTTTATGAAGGAAAACAATCATCTCCTTACTAATCTTGAGAACTCCATATCTAAACAGCAATCAATTACCGAAGCTTCCAAGATTGATTGGAAAAATGAAGCGGATGGTACAGGAGGTTCCGGCAGTGCAGGAATAGATAAAATAGCACTTCTGAAAGAAGGAATCTATAAATCTGATGCCGCAAAACTAGCACAGATGGAAGCTAGCCTTCTTTCAATAAAAGATAGTCTTGGTCAAGAAGCAATCCTTTACGGTCAAAAAATGGCGACCAAGAAGAGTAATGCTTTGTTGAGCAAAGTCACAGACTTGCATGATTTTATCCTGAGTAGCGGATTAAGCATGTTCTTCTATGGGCTGTTTTTTGTGGCCGTGTTTTCCCTAGAAATTTTCTTTCTCATCACAAAATCATCTACAGCAGATTCCCTTTTTGATAAAATGCTCTATGCAGAGGAGAGAATGGGAGAACGCAGGCTCCAAACTTTGATGACTCAAAGAGATGAAATTCTTCGCCAAGATGGACTCTTTGGCCCTCGAGCAGAGAGAATCCGTCAATTGGCTTCAGAACACGACAACATCCGAAAAATCGGATAAGTAAATCTTAATAACCCAACCTTTATCAATCTTAAACATGGAAAATCAAGCAGCAAATTCCTTTAACAAAGAGAATTCAACATTAAAGAAAAAGACCTTCTACCATCTGGTCTTGGATCGAAGTGGAAGTATGAGTTCCTGCTGGGAAGAAGCCATCCAAGTTATCGATAAGCAACTTTTGGACTTGAGGCGAATTCAAATCGAAAATCCGGATTCGGAAATCATTTTCTCACTCTGCGCATTCAATCAAGCACTTCATTTTTCTGAAGAATTAATGAATGCAGAAACGTCTAAAATCGACTGGAAAACAATTTTTCCTTACGGAATGACAGCCTTATATGATGCCATTGGAGAAAGTATTGAATTTTTGAAAGACAAAGCAGGTCAGAGTTTAGAAGAAAAACATTCTGATGTTATCATATTGATTTTGACTGATGGATTAGAAAATTCTTCTAATAAACACCTTGGCCCAGAGATAAAAAAAATGATCGAAGCTTGTGAGCAAACCGAAAAATGGAATTTTCTATTTCTTGCGGCAGGTTTGGATGTTGAACAAGTAACAAGAGAGTTTGATCGTGGAAGAAGAAATTCTTTAAATTTCAATAAATCAATGATGGCTTCTGCTGTAGGCATGGTCAGCGATGAACTCTCGAACTTTGTCAAATCCAAAAACACTGGAGCAAAGAAGAAAGAATTCTTCAAGGATGGGGATGATTTAGCTTTTTAAAAGTTGACTACACCTCGCAAATCTTGAATCTTTATCAAGTTTTATTAACTCAAACCATTAGAAACAAAAACAAATGAAAAATACCCTATTACTGTTAATTAGCTTTCTGACCTTGATGTCAACTCTTTGTGCTCAAGTAAAAGAGGGACACTATATTGGATTTGAAGTGGATGAATGGGTTTACAGTAAAAATCAAAAAACACATATTTTCCTGGAGACAGTCGAATTAAATACTCAGATAATAATGAATAAGAATAAGATTGAATTTCAAAAAGGAAAAGATGCTGAATGGCTCGCCAACAAATGGGAGTTTGATGAAACAGTAAAGGAAGAAGATGGAACTGTTTTCTACAGATACTTTGATGAAAGAGAACAAATGGTACTTTTTACTCCAGAAAACAATCTTTTGTATTACTATTATAATTGGGACGATACCTTTAAAAACTTCCGGAATTTAACTGTTTATAAAAACCTTCAACTTAAAAGCAAAAAGAATCAAACTCTTGAAGATTCCGAAGAGCAAGTGGACCTCGCCAGATTTATCATTACAGATGCCAAATTTAATGGTGAAGATGTAACTCCTACAGTAGTGAAGAACAAAGCTTATACTGTTTTTTATACTTTAAAGGGAAGAGAGGAGATTTACATGGCGAATTATTTTAGTGAAGCTAACACTCAAAGCTTCGGGCTGTTGTATGACTCAAATCTGGAAGTATTTAAGGAGACTGAGGAAGAATATAAAACAGACGTACTGACCTCTTCTTGGAGATATATGAATGATTATGATGATAAAAAGGGGACAGCCAAAATCAAATTAATAAAAATTTATAAACCTCAAGGAATCATTTTTGAATTAACAATCATTGCTGAAAATCTTGACTTAACGGTTTACAAGGGGTATATGGAGGGATCTTTGGATTTTTCAATGTTCAAATAGTTCACATTTAAGCCTTGTATTGGCAACTTTGGATGCTTCATCGTTAAGAGCGGTTTGGCCTATGATCCACTGTTACCGGTTAGTGCTTAATTTTTATATCATAGAGCTTATAATGAATGGTCAAAGCCAGAAATGCTTGTCTTTTAAGATTAACGTTTGATCATCATTGTTAAGTTCATAGACATATTCAATCAAAATATCTTTATAAATGGAATTAAACCTTTCTCGTATAGTACCTTTAATTAAATCACTCCTGTTAATAGGAGGAAGATTGGGTGGCCAATTAAGAGTTGATTTATAAGTTTCAAAATTATTTATTAGCCACTCTTTTTCATTAAAATCAGTATTATTCAGTTCCGAAAAAGCCTTTATATAATCGTCTTCATTGAGCATAAGGCATGTATTTTTGGGTTACCTTTCGATTCATTGTTTGCCGTTTTCATTGGTCAAATAAAGAGAATCTCATTTCAGTCAGCTACCATCAAGATAGCTGAATTTTCTGAACTACAGTCGAATTTGAGAAAATGGTTACCGACACATAAAAAAGGAAGGCACCTTCATCAATCGGATCTGTATTCCGGTTGCCCTATCACTGTAAAAAAAATCAGGATCTGACACGGATTTCAATCAAAAGACTGGTTTCTTTTTTATAGGTATTTTTGAAATCTACCGAAAGTTTGTGCAGTTATAACGAAAAAGGGATGAATTTCCTCCCTTAAATCATTGTAAAACTGTGTAGCCTCGACGGGAATCGAACCCATATCTATTGTTTAGGAAACAACTATTCTATCCATTGAACTACGAGGCCATTTGCACTTGTAAAGATGACTAATATATCTAACCCATATCTATTGTTTAGGAAACAACTATTATATCCCCGTCCGACCGATGTCAGCCGGGCGGGCATTGAACTACGAAGCCATATTTAGACCGCTAGATATGAGATGCGAGATACTAGATTTGCAACCTGTGTTTGAAAACAACTCCAAAAAGTCTTTAAATAAAGCTGGTCTTGTTTCTTGACGCTAGTTTCATCTCTCGCTTCTCGCTTCTAATCTCTCGCTTCTAAATCAGGTCGCAAGTTAAATCAATTCCCTCCATTTCCGCAAATAATATTAGGGTCATTTGTTCATTTCATTTTTAATACGCTATCTTTGCAGTCCAAAATTTAAGATGGACGGGATCCATCAATTCACTAAATATCAAATTAATATGGCAGTAAAAATCAGATTATCGCGTAGAGGCAGAAAAAAAATGGCCATCTATGACGTTGTAGTAGCTGATGCTAGAGCTCCACGTGATGGACGCTTTATCGAAAAAATCGGGACTTATAACCCCAACACTGACCCTGCATCCATCAACATCAACAATGAGCGCGCTCTTAAATGGTTGTTGAACGGTGCGCAGCCGACTGATACAGTAAAGGCTATGCTTTCTTACAGAGGTATATTGTTGCAAAAACACCTTCAAATCGGTGTATTGAAAGGCGCGATCACACAAGATCAGGCGGATGCAAAATTCGAAACTTGGAAATCTTCTAAAGAAGCTGCTATCGGCGGTAAAGTGGACAGATTGACCAAAGAAAAAGAAGACGCAAAAACCAAGGCATTTGAAGCTGAAACAGCTAAAAACCAAGCCCGTCTTGACGCCATCAAGAAAAAAGAAGATGACGCTATCGCTGCTGCTACTCCAAAAGTAGAAGAAGCTCCGGCGGCTGAGGTTGAAGCACCTGAGGCAGCAGCTGAAGGAGAAGAAACCCAAGCTTAATACCCCTTTACACCATGAACAAAGACAATTGTTTCCAATTGGGCTATGTGTCCAAAGTTCATGGGCTTCATGGTGAGGTTACGGTAGTCCTGGATGTAGATTTTCCGGAAGATTACGAAGAACTGAAGCATGTCTTCATCGAGCAAAAAACCAGGTTAGTCCCTTTCTTTATTGAGCATTTTGTGTCCCAACCGAACAACAAGGTGCTTGCAAAATTTGAGGATTACAACTCGGTGGACGATGCAAGCAAACTCATAGGATCGGCTTTGTTCCTTCCGATGAGCGAATTGCCCGAGCTTGGAGAAGACCAATACTATTACCATGAATTGGTAGGTTTTGAGGTAATCGACGATTCCCTCGGACTTATCGGAGAGGTTAAGGTCATTTATGACATGGAAACCCAGGATTTATTGGGCGTCGAACATAAAGGAAAAGAGGTTTTGATACCCATTCAGGACCAGATTATCCTCAAAGTCGACAAGGCAGCTAAGAAAGTTTACTGCTCCCTGCCCACAGGATTGATTGACATATATTTGGAAGACTGATGCGCATAGACATCATTTCAGTTGTTCCCGGATTGTTGGAAGGACCCTTTTCACATTCGATTCTCAAAAGAGCGGAAGAAAAAGGTTTGGCCACAGTGAGGGTCCACAACCTGAGAGATTATGCCGGCGGCAAACAGAAGCAGGTCGATGACTATGCATTTGGAGGCGGTGCCGGGATGGTCATGATGATAGAACCCATCGCCAAGTGCATCGAAACACTCAAGAGCGAAAGGGAGTATGATGAAGTCATTTACATGACACCTGACGGAAAGAAATTTGACCAGCAAATGGCCAATGAACTCTCTCTCAAGGAAAACTTCATCATCCTGTGCGGACACTATAAAGGTGTCGACGAAAGGGTCAGACTGAAATGGATTACCAAAGAAATCAGCATCGGTGATTATGTCCTCTCAGGAGGCGAATTGGCCGCAGCTGTGGTGACGGATGCCATTATCAGGTTGATTCCGGGAGTACTCAATGACGAAAGCTCGGCATTGACAGATTCCTTCCAGGACGGGCTTTTGGCCCCACCGGTATATACCAGACCCGCAGACTATGAGGGAATGAAAGTGCCGGAAATATTAATGTCAGGACATCAAGCCAAAATAGATACCTGGAGATTTGAAGCATCGGTTCGCCGAACCAAAGAAAGAAGACCGGACCTTCTCGAAGGAAAAGAACTCTGAGGCGATATATCTAAGAAAGTAATATCATTGAGTCTAACAAAAGATTGCGCTGAGGCGCAGTCGCTACAAGCACATAAAATATACAGCTATGAGCGAACTACTTAAAATTGTAGAAGCGGAATACAGCGAGGCGAGAGCCAAATTCCCTTCTTTCAAAGCAGGAGATACCATCAACGTCCACGTGAAAATCACTGAAGGTAACAAAGAGCGTATCCAGCAATTCCAAGGCACCGTCATCCAGAGAAAAAATCCAAATACAAACGGAGAAACTTTCACTGTAAGAAAAGTATCAAACGGTGTAGGTGTGGAAAGAATTTTCCCTATCATCTCCCCAGCCATCGACAAAATCGAATTGATGAGAGAAGGTAAAGTGAGAAGAGCTAGATTGTACTACCTAAGAGGTCGTCAAGGAAAGTCTGCCAAAATCAAAGAAAAAATCAGACACAGAAAAGACGCTTAATTGTCTTTTTCACAAAAAGGGAATCCAAACGGTTTCCCTTTTTTTATAGGCTTTGCTGACTTATAAACTCTTTAAACAAAAGCACTTTTGCTTTGTCTTTTTCTGAAAAAAGGAAAGAGGCAACATCAGAAGCCATTTCTTCCATGCTGATTTTTTCACAATGCTCGATTATCCGGTTTTTGAGTTCCAAACCGGCGCTGATTCCTATTTTCTGACGGAGGTATCCGTAATCTGGAGTTTGGATTTTGCTCAGAATAAATACAACATCAAAAAAGTCCCTTCCCTTATTCCTTGGCCTATTCAAAATCGCATAAAACTTCTTCGCAAGCAGTAATTTCAAAGGCACAACTTTGATTGGGCAGAAAACATCAAACCGGTTTAGGATGTAGGATTCTGAAATAAACTCAAAATGCTGAGCTTCAGTATCCAATTGGATCAAAATCTTTTCTTCCTCGTATCCTGAGAGTCCCGAATCGAAAAGAAGTTTTGGGAATTTTACCAAACAATGAAAAGCACCTCTAAATCTATTTTGGATTTCCACCTCGTAACCTTCATTGCTCAGAGAATTTTTAATCTCCAAGGAAATTGATTCAAATTCATTTTCTGTCAAACCCAAATTATCGAAATCCAAGTCCTCAGAAAAACGTTGGTTACCGTGCACAATTCTCAAACAGGATCCTCCTAAAAAAATAAGTTTATTCCCATAAGAACTCTCAAACACAATTTGAAGGATTTTATATTGGAGGTATTCCCTAAGCATAAACCTCCTGAACTTATGAAGATGCTCAGGGAAAAATTTTTGGATTTCATCAATTCCTAACATGGTCAACGTATTTTATTAAGCCCTCCACCCTTTTCTCAAGAGTTTTATTTTGGTAAATTTTTAAATAATCATGCAATAACTCCCATTTAATATGACTTATAACAGAGGGGTTTAGCCGCAAAGATTCAAAATCTCCTATACTGACGAAATTGGGATTTAGGTACAAATAGTCCAGAATGCATTTCTCTAAATCTGCCATTGCAAAATGGATATGCCCTACCTGTTTGATCTGATATCCAAAGAAAATCTTGCTGTGGATACTTCTATAACTGAATGTCCCAATGAAGGTATTGAAGGTTGAAGTTTTTTTTGTAGAAATGGAAGTTATAGTAAATACTCCCTCAGGTATTAAGTTATAATGGCTAAATGCGGATTCCAAGGACACGTAGGAAGGTTGATAAATCTTATTGGCAATCCGGTATAAACTTTTCGTCGATTGTTCGATTTCCGCAAAGACATACCATTTATTGATTATCTTTTTCAGGTATCCTTTTTCCTGCCATTCCACCAATCTTCTGTTATCGAAGTTCGGGAAAAATATATTTATGTGTGAAATAGAGAAAAAACCCAACGGCAACAGTTTTTCTCTAAATTCTAAATATTTCATTTTATTGTTATTTATAACAATTTTAAGAAATATAAATTGAAATTACAACCGCTATTAATTAACCCATATCATTGGGTTGGTTATAAGGTATCCTTATCTTTTCCTATCTTTGCAGCCTCAAAATAGACTGAACAATACAACCAAACGGATTCCAACAGGTTGTACTAAGAATAAAATCATACCATGAACAAAGAAGTACGTGTAAGATTTGCTCCTTCCCCTACAGGAGCTCTACATATCGGCGGCGTTAGAACTGCCCTTTACAATTACCTATACGCAAGAAAAACAGGAGGGAAATTCCTTCTGCGCATCGAGGATACTGACCAAAACAGGTTTGTGCCCGGAGCAGAAGAATACATCAAAGGTGCATTGGACTGGCTTGGAATCTCTCCTGATGAGAGTCCTTGGAATCCGGGCAACAGCTCTCCCTACCGACAGTCCGAGCGAAAACCAATGTACATGCAGTATGCGCTTGACCTGATCGAAAAAGGTCATGCCTACTATGCATTTGATACTTCTGAGGAATTGGATGCGATGAGAGAAAGACTTACTGCCGCAAGGGTCGTATCTCCTCAGTATAATTCTATCACCAGGACCCAAATGAAAAACTCCCTTACCCTCCCTGAAGATGAGGTCAAGGCGAGATTGGCTTCCGGCGAGGCCTATGTCATCCGTATCAAAATCCCAAGAAAAGAAGAAGTGAGATTGCATGACCTGATCCGTGGATGGGTCATGGTTCATTCAAGTACTTTGGATGATAAAGTCCTGATGAAATCAGACGGGATGCCTACTTACCATTTGGCCAATATCGTGGATGACCACCTGATGAAAATCACCCATGTCATCCGCGGTGAGGAATGGCTTCCTTCCGCACCCCTACACGTATTGCTGTACAAGTACTTTGGATGGGAAGATACCATGCCGGAATTTGCGCATTTGCCCCTGTTGCTAAAGCCTGACGGAAACGGCAAACTTTCCAAAAGAGATGCCGACAAGCATGGTTTTCCTGTATTCCCGATGGATTGGAAAGATCCGAATTCAGGGGAAACAGCCATGGGATTCCGCGAAGGAGGTTACCTCCCTGAAGCCATGTTGAATTTCTTGGCTTTCTTGGGATGGAATCCGGGCGACCATAAGGAGATTTTCAGCTTGGAAGAATTGGTCGAAGCATTTTCTATCGAAAGAATCGGTAAATCAGGTACAAAATTTGATATCAATAAGGCAAAATGGTTCAATGAACAATACCTCAGGGCCAAGTCAGATGAAGAATTGGCAGCATATCTCATCGCTGATATCGAAAAAGAAGGGCTTTCAATAGACAAAGAAAAAGCAGCAAAAATAGCCCATGTCATGAAAGAAAGAGCAACTTTCCCCGCGGACCTTTGGAAAGAAGGAAAGTTTATGCTGATCGCTCCTTCCAAATTCGACGATGAGATTGCAGGAAAGAGATGGAATGCCGAAGTCGTCACCGTATTGGCAACTTACATAGAAAAGCTAGCGGCGCATACCGGCGAATTCACTCCCGAAATTGCTAAGGCTGTTCTTGAGGAATCCGCAGAAGCCAATGGCATCAAACTGGGCAAAGTCATGCAGGCAGTACGCTTGGCAGTGACCGGAGTGGGTGCAGGACCGGATCTGATGGCAGTATTCAGTATTATTGGAAAAGAGGAATTGTCCAAGAGGATCAAGTTTGCCTTGGACACTTTGCAGGTACTCTGATTTATTCAAAAAAGAAAAAACTCCAATGGCTAAGAAACCTAAAAAAGAAGAAATCGCAAAGGTTCACAAGGACCTTGAAGGTTTCAAGATGAACATAGACACTTTTGGAGAAATTTCAAGTACTTTCTCCATCGATAAGCTCAATGAATTTCTAAACAAAAATGTCGATGACAAAAAGCTCAAAGACAGGGAAGACATTGAAGAAATAAAAGAAGGTAAAGAGAAAAAGAAAAAATAAATTATGAGCAACCGCAATGAAATGGGTAGCCAAATTATATTCTGATTTACACCTTGGCTTGGTTTGACAGGCTCACCAACCGCTGCCCGGTGCCCAATGGTTTTGTTTTCCTCCCTTCCTACTCATCTTTCAATATTCGGTGGCTGAGCGAAGTCGAAGCCTTTTTGTCAAATCTAGATGGGGGTAAAAAAGCGGCTAACCATAAAACAAATTTCTCTAACATCTTTCCAATTGAAAATTTAGGCACAAAATCATGAAGATTTTGTGCTTTTTTTGATCCAACCATTTCCGTTGCCCGTATTATATTTTATATTTCGACTTAAACATTAGTAGAATCAATTATGAAACCATATTTACTTACACTTTTTCTATTACTATTTTCCATATCGGTTTTTGCCCAAACTACTGGTACCATTACAGGTAAAGTCACTGACAGCAAGACAGGGGAAGTCCTACCGTTTTGTAATGTTTTTATTAACAATACCACTCTTTCTACAGTCACTGACATTGACGGAAAATTTACACTGCCCAACGTTCCTGAAGGGGAGGTTGAAGTTGCTTTTTCATTTATAGGATATCAAGCAATACAAAAACCGGCGTCCATCAAACCTGGAGGAGAATTTATTCTCAATGTAAGTATGGTTTCATTTGAACAGGAACTCTCCGATGTCGAAATCAAAGCCACGCGTGACAAGGCTTGGGAAAGGGAGTTGAGAAGGTTCAAAAATCTATTTTTAGGAAATGACAACCTTGCTTCACAATGCGAAATCCTCAATCCATGGGTTATAGAATTTCCTGAGGAAAATACCACAAACAGCTTTCGGGCCACCGCTATCCAACCTATAGAAATCAAGAATAACGGACTGGGCTACAACCTCACTTTTGACCTCAAGGAATTCTACTTCACTCCCCAATATTACATCATCGCCGGCGCGACGAGATTTGTAGAAATGGATACTTCAGCCCAAATGGTCAGACAAGTGTGGGAGAAAAACCGTGAAGAAACTTACAAAAAGTCTCCGGCCAATATGTTCAGATCCATGATCCAAAACCAGCACAATCAGGAAGGATTCATGCTTTATGGAAATAAACCGGGAGGATCGGAAACATTAAATATGCGGTCAGATATTTTTTCAAATGAATTGGGAAAATCTGTCGTCATCTATAACCCTGAAAACCTGATAACCCCCGGAAGAAAGCCCGGAGAGTATAAAATATACTTTAAAGGAAGGGTTGAGATCCATTATGAAAAAGGTTACAGTACCATCAATACTTACAAAGATGCTCCCTACCCGATTTCATGGATCGAAGTCAATGGGAATTATGTCAATGTAAATACCAACGGTGTGGTCCTCAACCAAAAAGATGTAACCTTCTCCGGAGATATGGACAAGAGAAAAGTGGCGACACTCCTGCCTATGGATTATAATCCTCCATTTTCTTTGAAATCCAACACCCAAATGGCAAAGGATGCAAATGGCTTACAGGAAAAAGTTTATCTCCATTTGGACAGGCCGTTTTACTACAAGGGAGATCAGTTATTTTTTAAAGCCTACCTGAATTACAACAATCAATCACTTAAGAAAGAGTTGAGCAAAGTATTATATGTAGAATTGATTTCCGAAAACAGGGATTTACTGATTCAGAAAAAATTTAAGATCGAAAACGGGCAGGCCGTTGGGGACATGTTTTTGCCGGACACACTCAACTTGAAAAAATATTATTTGAGGTCATATACTACTTGGAACAGGAATTATGGCCCTGACACTTACTTTGTCAAGGCAGTGCCGGTTCTCAGTCCTTACGATAGGATAACAGAATCAGAATCTGTGGAAGAGTCAACATCTCAAATCACAGCTGTATTTACTCCAAATAAACCAGAATACTCAAAAAGGGAAAAAGTAAGTCTGGATATCAGACTTCAGGATCAAAAAGGTAATCCAGTCTCTGCCAATCTTTCTGTTTCGGTGACGGATAATCATTTTGTCACCCCTATATCGCTGAACCCAACAATTCTAAATGGGCTGGTAATCAAAGAAGTCCCCAAACATATTACCACAGACAAGTTCACCTATCCTATTGAAAAGGACATGAGGATATCAGGGCAATTTTTCAATGAAAAAGGAAAGCCTGAAGCAATACCCTTCACAGCCTATTTCAATAATTTCTCAGCCACTCTTGAGCTTGAGTCGGATATCGAAGGAAAGTTCAACCTTGAAGAAATGGACTTTTATGGACCTCTCGATTTTACATTCATGGCTTTAGATAAAAAAGGAAATTCTTATGGCAAGTTCCAGATTATCAGCCCATTAAAACCTCCATTTTTTGTGCCTGAATCAGTTAAAATGCCAAAATTCGCAAGCACAAACGAGGCAATTTTTTCTAGGGTTGAAGAAAAAACCGTTGAGCTCCAGCAGGTCATTGTAAATGAGGAGGTTACAATAGACAAAACTAGGGCTATCTATGGAAAGGCCGATCATGTGGTACAGGGAGATCTTTTGATGCGCGGAGGAAACTCCACAGATCTTTTGCTTAGCCTCAAACCATATATCCCGGGGATGGCAGTCAATTCTTTTGGGCAAGTCACTTTGAGAGGAGGAGCGACATCTTTGACCCTTTCGCTCGAACCGATGGTAATGGTAGATGGTGCCATCCTTCCCGGCAACAGTGCCGCTTCCAATATCAATTCCATCAATCCAAACGATGTGGAAAGGATAGAGGTCGTAACCAGGATGGCTTCAATTATGGGCGATATGGGCAGAAACGGTGTCATTGCCATCTACCTTAAAAAAGGCGGGCAGCCATCTTCTATACTAAATACCGCCTCCGCAAATATGAATACCATCGTAGTCGACGGGTTTTCAGTTCCAAATAATTTCTTTCAGCTAAGCCATGAAAATGAAGGTGAATCTCTTCCATTGGGTTATGATGAGAGAGCAACACTTTACTGGAATCCCTATCAAATTACAGATGGAGAAAACGGAAAACTACAGATCGAATTCTTTATGAATGACAACCCAAGTTCCAAATCTATGGTAATCGAAGGACTCACCATTGATGGGACCCCAATTAGGGCAAAATTCATGATTCCTTCCGGAAAGTGATTTTTGTTCCTATTATGAATTTCAAACACCTATTTTTGGAAATGCAAAAATTGATTTTCTACATAGCCGTCTTCGCCTTCTTGGCTTTACCTATTTTGGTACAAGGGCAGACAAGTTTTGGTATCAGAGGTGGATATTCTGTGTCATCCTTGAGCTATAGAACCGGTGCGGGAAGGCCACCTACCCGAACTAGCGGTATTAGTGCCCCGACTTTTGCTTTTGTTATGGAACATTTTGCCGGAAAAAATGCAGGGATCCAAATTGAAATCCAATACCTAACTTTGGGATATTCTCAAACAGATACTGTATTTGCCGGAACCAACAGGACTGAGTTGGATTACCTGAAAATGCCAGTTCTCTCGAATTTTTATGCGGGCAGAGGAGGTAGGTTCCATATTAAAATAGGACCACATTTCGGATACCTTTTGAATGCCACAGACGTACAGAGGGATTTTGATGGGAATAATTTTTTGCCCACATATGGAGGACCGGGGGACAATCCCCGAAAGTTTATGTATGGTCTGACAGCCGGTGCAGGACTTTCCAAATTATTTGGAAAAAGCACCTTGGAAGGAGATTTGAGGTTTTCATATGAATTTGGAAGGCCTGAAACCTTAGACCGGATTTTTGAAATAAATTCCACGAATATTGAATTCACTTTGACCTATTTGTTTCAGGCTTTGAAATCCAAAACCCAAAATTGAAACCTAAAGGAACTTATCCAGGGTTTTGATGGTATGATAGATAATTAAATCGAAAAGATATGCTACAAGCTCAAAAAAGACCCGTCCATATTTACATGGAAGCAAATCCAAACCCGAATTCTTTAAAATTTGTGGTAAACTTCATGTTGACAGATGAGGGTGTCAGCTTTGATTACCCTGATCAATCTAGTACCGAGACTTCTCCATTAGCAAGTGAATTGTTCAATTTTGCTGCCGTCGATAGGGTTTTTATCACATCCAATTTTGTGACTGTGACCAAGAAAGATGATATTGATTGGGTAGAGATTCAGGATATAGTCCGTGACCATATCAAAAAATATTTGGAAGCCGATAAATCTGCCGTTGTGATTACTTCATTTACAAAGGATCCTCTTTTTGACGAAAATGATTCCGAAACAGTAAAGAAGATCAAAGGGATATTGGATGAATACATTCGTCCGGCGGTCGAGCAAGACGGTGGTGCCATCGTTTTCCATAGTTTCAATGAAGGAATAGTAAAAGTCTTACTTCAGGGATCTTGCTCGGGATGTCCTTCGAGCACCGTCACCCTCAAAGCAGGTATCCAGAATTTATTGACGAGGATGCTTCCTGAGGTCAAGGAAGTTCAGGCTGAAGGAGTTTAAGTATTTCTGATGCTGAGAGGAAATTGGACTTGGACATTATTGGGCCTGATCAGTTTGGTGGTCAGGCATTTTGCTGTAAAATATCCCGAAAAAACCGAGGCAATATATTCGAGGACCTTTTTCCCGGGAATCAGGAATGTCATTGACCTTTCCCTGTCACTCTTGCCTTTTGCCACAGTTTATATATTTCTGGGTTCTTTGATCTTTTTTATCGGTTATTATTTTTACCGATTGAATCATACTGAAGGCTGGAAAAATAAAATCGGATATTCATTTCGTTCTTTGTCCAATTATTTGGGTGCCATTGTTTTCTTTTTCTTGGTCCTGTGGGGTTATAATTACCAGAGAATCCCAATTTTCCAACAAGTAGGTCTGAAGCCAATTCCACTCAATGAAGACCAACTCATCAAGGAAACTGAATTGACAAGAAGCATTCTCAGTCAGCTCAGATACAATATCGAGGAAGATACCATTGCCATTGAAAAGACCATAGAATATCCGGAACTTGAAAAATTGGTAAGGGCCAATATGCGTGAAAACTTGTATTTGTTGGGATTGAACTTTACAGGAAATCCAAGGACAAAGCAGTTTTATCCGGCAGGATTCATGCGGAAAATGGGGATTTTGGGAATATATTTTCCATTTACAGGCGAAAGCTACATCGATCCGACATTGCACCACTTAGAAAAACCCTTTACCATCGCTCATGAAATGGCACATAGCTATGGGGTGACGGACGAGGGTGAGGCCAATTTTATCGCTTGGGTGATCTGTTCCAATTCCGATGATCCTTTGTTGCAATATTCCGGGCAGCTCAGGTTATTGAGATACCAGATGAATGACATGTACAGGATGTCCAAAGATTTATTCAGGGACTTTTATAAAACATTACCTACAGGAATCCGAAATGATTTAATCTCTATCCAAAAGGAAAATGAAAAAATCAAACCAATAAATCTGGAAATAAGCAGAAAATCCAATGACCTTTTTTTAAAAACCCAAGGAGTGAAAGCAGGGATAAACAGCTATCAGCAACTGCCCATGCTTGCATATGCCTGGAGAAACAGTCTGAAAGATGGATTTTAAAATCAATACTCAAGCTGCCTCCTGTACATCTGAATGGTATTTTCCAATCCATAATACAAAGCATCACAAATCAAGGCATGACCGATAGAAACCTCATCCATAAAGGGGATACTTTCCTTTAGGAACTTAAGGTTGTGCAAATCCAGATCATGTCCTGCATTCAATCCAAGACCCAAGTCTTTTGACAGCAAAGCGACCTCCACATAAGGTTTCACAGCTAGTTTTCTGTCTGAGTGGTACAGAGTGGCATAAGGTTCGGTATACAACTCGACCCTGTCGGTTCCGGTATTTTTGGCCGGTTCAAAATATTTAGATTCAGGATTGATAAATATTGAAACCCTTGTACCAGACTCATGCAGTTCGGCCACGATATCTCGGAGCAAAAGTTGATGTTTGATCGTATCCCAACCGCTGCTAGAGGTAATTGCCTGAGGAGGATCCGGAACCAATGTGGCTTGTGCAGGTCTGACCAAACGGATCAGGTCCATAAACCTTTGGTCAGGATATCCTTCTATGTTAAATTCGGTAGTGACTACTTTGGAAAGATCGATCACATCTTGGTACCTGATATGTCTTTCATCAGGCCTTGGGTGAACGGTAATGCCCTGTGCACCAAACCGCTCCGCATCCAAAGCCACTTGAACTACATTCGGATTATTTCCGCCACGGGCATTCCTGAGGGTGGCGATTTTGTTAATATTTACGCTCAGTTTGGTCATTTTCCTAGATTAAAAGATATTTTTGTGACAAATTTACACCTATAACACAAAGAACAAGACAATGGGTTTAAAGGGAAGTGTAGAAAGTGAAATAAAAAATGCCATGCTCGCCAGAGACAAGGACAGGCTGAGGGCATTGAGAGCTATCAAATCGCTGATTCTATTGGAAGAAACCAAAGAAGGTGCCGGCACTGAGCTTTCTATAGAAGATGAAATGAAGCTTTTGACCAAAGCTGCCAAGCAAAGAAAGGATTCAGCAGACATTTACAAGCAACAAAACAGAGAAGACCTCTATGCGGTAGAAATGGCCGAGCTTGAAATCATCAGCGAGTTTTTGCCAAAGCAATTGACCGAGGAGGAACTTGTGGCCGAATTGAAGGCCATCATTTCTGAATCCGGTGCTTCCGGAGCCAAAGACATGGGCAAAGTAATGGGTTTAGCTTCCAAAGCACTGGCGGGCAAAGCCGACGGTAAAGCGATATCACAGAAAGTCAAAGAACTCCTGGCCTGATAAGCATTGAATATCCTGGATGTTTTCATAGTGGTTTTTTTGGCTTTGGGCGCCTATAGCGGCTATAAGGAAGGATTGTTTATCGGTATTCTTTCCATTGTTGCCTTTATTTTTGGGGTGATCCTTGCTTTTCATTTTATGAATTGGGGAGCGGACCTACTTGCCAAACATGTGGATGAGATGACTTTCCTGCTGCCTTTTATGGCTTTCATTTTGATATTTTTGGGAGTGATCCTGATTATCCGCAGCTTGGCTTTTTTGGTAAAAAAAACGATAGATTTTACCATTCTCGGTTCGGTTGACAATGTGGCTGGCGGGATTCTAGGGTTTTTCAAAACCGTATTCATCCTAAGTCTTTTTATATGGATTGCAGGTGCCTTCGATTATTCCCTCCCTAAAGATTGGACAAAAAACTCCGAAACGTACAATTACATAAACCCGATTGCTCCTGTGGTCATCGAAGCTGTCGATGACTATACCCCTATTTTCAAAAACACCATTGCCTCAATTCAGGAATTGGTGAAAAAAACCGCGGATGGTCTTACTGATTGACAACTTTGATTCATTTTCCCATGTTCTTGCCGATTATTTGAGACAAACAGGGATAGAATTAGAAATAGTAAGGAATGATGTTGAATTGAGGTATCTCACTTCAAAATCCTGGGAGGCCCTTATTCTTTCTCCTGGCCCGGAGTCTCCTTCAAAAGCCGGAAACCTGATGAAAATCCTTGGTTGTTATGTAGGCAAATTACCCATTTTGGGAATCTGCCTTGGACATCAAGCCATTGGAGAATATTTTGGGGGCCAATTGCGAAAAAGTGAAAAGCCAGTACATGGGAAGGTACATACTGTTTACCGGACTTTTGACCATGAAATTTTAAAAGGATTGCCGGAGAGTTTTGCGGTAACGAGGTATCATTCCCTGGAAATTAAAAATATCCCTGAATGCCTTCAAGTCCTTTTGGTAACCGAGAAAGGAGAAATCATGGCAATGACCCACAAGACTTTGCCCATCCTCGGTATACAATACCACCCTGAAGCTTACCTCACAGAGTTTGGAAAAGAAGTGATAGGTAACTGGCTCCATTTTTGTAAAATTGATTTCAAACTTGTTTAGGTATTTTTAAGTATTTTTTAGTGCTTTCAAACTTGTTGCCTTTTCACAATGTTTTATATTTCGAATCCTATTTAATATATTTAGTGCATGCAGGCCTACGAATTTATCAATAACCTTATTCCTCCATTAAAACTCAGTGACAAGGTGCGACTTGCTTTGAACTGGATGGAGGAAATCCGGACAGACATCCTCCCGGTGGTTGATGATAGCAGGTTTATGGGTTTCGTTACGGAGGATTTGGTTTTTTCGATCAATAATCCCGAGACAAGGATAGCAGAAGTTTCTCTTGAAAATATTTCTTGTTTTGTATACCAGGACAAGCATATATATGATGTGATCAAAGTAGCCTCAGAATACCATTCCAATATGATTGCGGTGGTGGATAGAGAAAACAATTATATTGGTGTCGTGACCATGGAGGACGCTATCAGCGCGTTTGCGGACTCCCTCTCTATCCAATCCAATGGTGCTGTCTTGGTTCTTTCCATGAATATGACAGATTACAGTCTATTCGAAATCGCCAGGGTGATCGAGTCCGAAAACACCAAAATACTAAGCAGTTTTATATCAAGTGACCCACTTGATGACTCCAAAATAAAATTGACACTGAAATTGGATAAAACAGAACTCAGACATGTCAAAGCAACCCTAGAGCGTTTTGGCTACCGGATTCTCGACCATTTTCAGGAAGAAGAGGGCATCAGCGGGGAACAGGAACGGATTGACAACCTTTTCCGATTTTTACAGATCTAATCCCTATCCCTTTATGAAAATCACATTGCATGGGATAGATGTTCAAAAAGAGTTTCTTCCGCAGATAGGCATTCTTTTCGATATCCTCAAGAAAAGGAATATCGACATCAACCTGACTGAATCGCTACTCAAGTCACTCAAAAGAAATGCATTCCAGACAAAAGGTTTGAAATCGGTCAATCAAAAAGAATCGATTAAAGAATCTGACTTTGTCATTTCTATTGGTGGGGACGGCACCTTGTTGGATACTGTTTGTTTGGTGGGAGAAAATGAGATTCCAATTCTAGGAGTCAACACGGGCAGGTTGGGTTTTTTGGCTACCGTGGCAAAGGAAAATATTCAGAACAGTATCGAAGAATTGGTCTCAGGGGCTTTTTCTGTGGAGTCAAGATCCCTTCTAAAGCTTGAATCCGATGTCCCCCTTTTCAACGGACTCAACTTTGGCCTGAACGAATTCACCATCCACAAGCGGGATACATCTTCAATGATAACAGTACATACCTATATCAATGACCTGTATCTCAACAGCTATTGGGCAGATGGATTGATTATCGCGACTCCGACAGGATCAACAGGCTACTCTCTGAGCTGTGGCGGGCCGCTGATTACACCGGGAGCAAGAAATTTTGTCATCACCCCCGTCAGCCCGCACAACCTAAATGTACGTCCGATAGTAGTGTCGGATGACAATGAAATCAGCTTTAAAATCGAGGGACGTAGCGAGAAGTTTCTTATTTCTTTGGATTCACGGTCTACGCCTATAGATGCAACAGTAAAATTGAAGGTAAAAAAAGCTGAATTTTCAGCAAAATTAGTCAAATTCTCTTCCTACAGTTATTTCGATACACTTCGTCAAAAACTCAACTGGGGATTTGATATGAGAAATTAAATGTATGATTACTCTTTTTGAGTAGGTAATCTCCAATGAAACAGGGGTTTATGGCAATTATGCTTATTATAAGCCTTCTGTATCATTAACAAAAATTAACCCCGTAAATACTTATATGGGTTTTTATATCGTTGTCTAGTTCATAAATTGCATCGTCTTGAAAAAGAATAAGTTTTGGATTTTGTCTTGGTCATTTATTGTGGTTTCTCTGGCTTTTTTAAAGCCTGAAAATTCAATCGCACAAAAGTATGACGCAGGCGGAGGACTTGGAGTAGCCACCTATTCGGGTGATATCATCAGGCGACTCGATCCAAATCAGATCGGACTTCAGGGGACGTTGTTTGGCAGACGAAATTTTGACAATGTATGGTCGCTCCGTGGCGGATTATCATTTGCTAGGCTCAATGCAGCAGATAGCATCAATCCCATCGATCCGGTAATGGCATACAGAAATGCGGGATTCAACGGATCTTTGTTTGAAGCTTCCGTGGTCATGGAGTATCACTTCCTTGATTTTACAAACCCCTACGCCCAATTCAGATTTTCTCCTTATGGATTCTTGGGATTGGGATTTGCAGGTTTTGTAGGCAAAGGCAGAAAATTTGAAAATGACCCCAATCCTACAGGCTACACTGTAGGAACACCCGTTATTCCTTTTGGTATCGGTATCAAATACAAACTTTCTGATCGGTGGATCCTTGCTGCTGAATTTGGAGCAAGGGCAACATTTACTGATGCGCTTGACAAGCTCTATGGGGAAGAACGTTTCATTTCCCGCTTTCCGGATCCTAACAATCCAAGTATCTTGACAGGCTATAACTATGGCAATTACAGTGACAAAGACTGGTATTACTTTTTAGGCGTGACCCTCAGCTACACTTTCAGCTCAATAAAATGTTATTCTTATTAATTTCTACCAAAAATAGAATATTGAAAAAGAAATAGCATTTTTGTACCTCCAAAAAACGAAGGCCCTTTCGTATGCCTACGAAATGAAAGAATCATTAGACAAAGAAAAAATCCCCCACCACATCGCTGTTATCATGGATGGCAATGGACGTTGGGCCCAACAAAAAGGGGCCATGAGGATTTTTGGCCATAAAAATGCCATAAATGCCGTAAGAGATTCCATTGAAGGTTCTGCCGAACTAGGAGTAAAATACCTGACCTTATATGCATTTTCGACTGAAAACTGGTCAAGACCAGAAGATGAAGTCAGTGCATTGATGGAGCTGCTTGTAGATACCATCTCAGGTGAAGTCCCCAATATGATGAAGAACAACATCAGGCTCCTGACTATTGGCGATACGGATAGTCTTCCCAAAAAAGCAAAGGAAAAACTGAAAGAAGCGATCAGCATGACAGCCAAAAACACCGGCCTTTCGGTGGTGTTGGCCCTGAGTTATAGCGGAAGGTGGGAAATCCAAAATGCAGTCAAATCAATTGTCAAAAAAGTAGAAACAAAACAACTCAACATTGAAGATATTACGCAGGAAGTGATCGCTGCGCATTTGAATACCAAAGACATCCCTGATCCGGAACTTCTGATCAGGACAAGCGGAGAAATAAGAATCAGTAACTTTCTCCTTTGGCAATTGGCTTACACAGAGCTGTATTTTACAGAAGTGTTATGGCCGGATTTTAGAAAAGAGCACCTCGTAGAGGCCATTCTTGATTATCAAAAACGAGAAAGAAGGTTTGGCAAAACCGGGGCTCAGATTAAACCTTAATATTGATGAAAAAGAGTTTTATTATCCTTTGCCTTGTCATGTGGGTCCTTAGCGCCCAGGCCCAGATCCGTTTGGGACAAAGTCGCTATACCCCAGCCAAGCCTGTGGATATTTTAGAGTTGAATTATTCCAAACCCCAAAAATATAGGATTGCCGAAATCAAAGCCGTCGGCCTTACCACTTTGGATGAAGTAGCTATCATCTCATTGTCAGGATTAAAGGTAGATGATGTCATTTCAGTACCAGGAGATGCTACAGCCACCGCACTCAAGAGAATTTGGGGACAGGGAATCATTGGCGATGTAAAAATTCTCGTTACTAAAATTGAGGGGGATGACATCTACCTTTTGATGGAGTTGACAGAAAGACCGAGATTCAGTAGGGTAGAATTTTCCGGTGTCAATAAAACACAGGAAGGTGAGCTAAAAGATAAAATCAAAATCCGGGGTCGGGTTGTACGAGATGATGTATTGAACACTTCCCAAAGGAATATCCGCCAATACTTCGTGGATAAAGGCTACCTCAATACCGATGTCAAAGTCATTCAGGAAAGGGACACCACCCTTCCAAACAGTGTAAAGCTGAGATTTGAGGTTGATACAAAAACAAAAGTCAAAATCAATGAAGTGAGGGTTTTTGGTGCCGAGGGCATCGATGCCAAAAAAGTGAAGTCCAAGCTTAAGAAAACAAAGGAACATCCCCGCATGTATCTCGGAAGAGATATTGCTTCAAGAATTACAAATACCACTCCAAAATCTGCGGCGGACGCAATTTTCCACATGAGCCCTGTTGAAGATGCCAAAGTCAAAGAATATATCAACAGGAATTTTAAACTCAATTTCCTCAATGCTTCCAAATTTGTTTCCAAGGAATTTAAGGAAGACAAAGAAAAAGTCATTGCCTATTACAATTCCAAAGGTTACAGAGATGCAGAAATCATTGCTGATTCGGTATATAGATTCGCTAACAATACAGTCAATGTAGACATATCCTTAGAAGAGGGTAAAAAATACTATTACCGCAATATCACCTTTGTAGGAAACTACCTACACCCAAATGCCGTACTTCAAAATCGTCTTGGAATAAGCAAAGGGGATGTTTACGATAAAGAAAAATTGGATAAGAGACTCAATTATGATCCGCAAAAAGGAGATGATGTAAGCTCACTTTACCAAGATAACGGATATTTGTTTTTCTCCATAGAACCCGTCGAAGTCAAAATCAAAGAAGATTCCATTGACATTGAAATGAGGGTATTTGAAGGCCCCCAAGTGACGGTCAACTCCGTCAATATCCAAGGAAATGAAAGGACTTCCGACCACGTAGTGATGCGGGAAATCAGGATTTTGCCCGGACAGAAATTCAATAGAAGTTTGCTTGTCAGGACTATCAGGGAATTGTCCCAATTGGGATATTTTGACCCTGAAAAGATTGAACCTGACATGCGACCAAACTATGAGAATGCGACGGTGGACATCACCTTCAAACTTGAAGAACGGCCAAATGACCAGATAGAATTGTCAGGTGGTTGGGGTGGATTCTTTGGATTTGTAGGTACTGTAGGTTTGGTTTTCAATAACTTTTCCTTAAAAAACATCGGCAACTTTGAAAAATGGAGACCACTTCCTGTGGGCGATGGACAGCGGCTATCTCTTAGGGTTCAGGCCAACGGCCGTTCTTTCCAAAACTACAGTGTTTCGCTTACTGAACCTTGGTTTGGTGGCAAAAAGCCAAATGCCTTGAGTTTCAGCTTGAACAGGTCTGTGCAGAGACAACTGGATTTTCGTAATCCCGGAGGCCAAGAACTCGGGTTTTTCAAGATTACCGGGGTGACTCTAGGGCTTTCTAAACGTGTAACCTGGCCGGATGATTACTTCATGGTAAGTACGGCGCTATCCTATCAAAACTACGATTTCTTTGAGTTTGGTAGGCAGTTTGGATTGTCATTTGCCACAGGAAAGCTAAACAGTATTGCGCTCAATACCACCATTGCGAGAAACAACGTTGATAGCCCAATATATCCAAGAGTAGGTAGCAATATTTCTTTGGTGACTTCCCTTACCCCACCTTATGCTTCTTTGAATCCAAATATAGACAGGGAATCTCCTGATGAGGAAAAATTCAAATGGCTAGAATACCACAAGTGGATGTTTGACGCAACATTCTTCACTCCTGTATTCGGATCTACCAAGTGGGTAATCAGTGCTAGGACACACATGGGATTCCTAGGTTCTTATGGAGACCGGATCGGGATCATTCCATTGGAAAGATTTGTGATGGGAGGAGATGGTATGAACATGAACAACTTTGCTTTGGGTCAAGAAATCATAGGACTTAGAGGGTATGAAAACCAAACCATCACACCGGGAAGAGAGTCAAGAAATGACCCAAACTCCACCGAAGGTTATGGTGGTATCGTGTACAACAAGCATGTCATGGAATTGAGGTTCTTGGTCTCTCCTAATCCTTCAGCGACAATATTCCTCCTTGGATTTGCTGAAGCTGGAAACAACTGGGGATCCTATTCAGAATTCAACCCTTTCAACCTGAAAAAATCTGCAGGAGTTGGTGCAAGGATCTTTATGCCCGCCTTTGGACTCCTTGGATTGGATTGGGGGTATGGATTTGATAATGCTCCCGGTACCAATAGGCCTAGCGGCGCCCAATTCCACTTTACCATCGGACAACAATTCAGATAATGGTGAAAAGACCGATTATATTACTAATTTTGTGCACGCTATTTGGCTTGACCCTGTTTATCTCGCCGGTGGAAGCCCAAAAGTTCGGGTATATCGACTCTGAATATATCCTAAACAAGCACCCGGATTACCGACTGGTTCAGGATGAATTAACATCTATTAGCAATCAGTGGAAAAAAGAGGCACAGGATTTGGAACAGGGAATCAAAACCATGTATGCCAACCTCAAAGCAGAAGAAGTATTGCTGACAGAAGAAATGTACCAAGAACGTTTGGTTGCCATCAAGGAGAAGGAAAAAGAAGCTGTCGCTTTCAACAATAGGGTTTTTGGGATCAACGGACAGTACTACCAAAAACAAGCTGAGTTGCTCCAGCCTTTACAATCCAAAATCTATGATGCCATAGACAGGGTTTGTAAAAGAAACAACTTGGTAATTCTGTTTGACAAAGCTGCTGGGCCACTGATGATCTACACAGACCCCAGACATGACTACTCAGAATTTGTATTGGAAGAATTAGGAATAGAAAACAAATAAATTAAATCAATAACGAAAATGATGAAAATTAAAGTCGTCCTTTCCGCAATAGCACTCTTTTGCGTAGGATTCGTAGCCCAGGCCCAGGAATTGAAGATCGGCTATACCAATGTGGAATTACTGATGGACCTTATGCCGGAGATGGAACAAATAGCAGCTGATGTACAAGACTACCAAGCTCAGCTTCAAACCAACATCCAGACAAAAGCCCAGGATTTTCAGAGAAAAGTACAGGCTTATCAACAGGCTGCGCCGACAATGACTGAAGATGCAAGGTCTGCAAAAGAGCAGGAATTGCAAAAATTACAACAGGATCTTCAGAAGTATGAGCAAGATGCCCAGGTATCTTACCAAAACAAGCTTCAGGAACTTCTTGCTCCTGTTCAGCAAAAAGTCTTCAATGCGATCAATGCAGTAGCTGCTGAGAACAACTATTCTCACGTATTCTCTGAGTCTGCAGGTCAGTCACCGATCTTGCTTTACACCAGAGACGAAGACAAATTCACTGAATTGGTTTTAGCCAAACTAGGCGTTGAATTGCCTAAGGCTCCTGCTGCACCTGCAGGAAGATGATTTCCGTCAAACCAAAAAAATTTAAAACCTGTTTCGAAAGAGACAGGTTTTTTTGTATTTAAGGCCCAAACCCAAGACGGCCGACCAATCAGTCTTTAAATGAAATATTATGGCATGTGATCTTGGTGACAGAACCAGTTCAAGAATCAGTCTAAATTTGAGCAAAAACAAACAGTATCATGGCAAAAAAAAGTTCAAAGAGGTAATTCAACAATCTGATGAAGCTATTCTAGTAGACTTTTATGCGGATTGGTGCGGTCCCTGCCAGACCATGAATCCTGTACTTGAAGATGTCATCAGTGAACTCAACGGGAAAATAAAACTCTACAAACTCAATGTCGAAAAAAACCCACAAGTAAGCCTTCAGTTTGGAGTGCGTTCCATTCCGCATTATATATTATTTAAAAGGGGAAAAATCCTTTGGAGAAAAGGTGGCATCATGACCAAAAGGGAATTATTGCAAGCGATGAAGGGGTTTGTGGGGTAATGTCAATGGAATGACCCAAAGCTAATTACAGATTTTTTGATTTGCTTGCTCGGCAATAATTAATCCAAACTCCTTGGCCATACTCAGATTTTCGCAGGCAGCTATATCATTGCCAAGTTGATGATAAGTAAGTCCTCTTTGATAATAAGCCTCTTTGAAATCTTGTCTGTGGTAAATTGCCAAGGTATATGCACCCAGCGCCAAGTCATATTTTTTTGCTTTATAATAAATGTTCCCTTTTCCAAAGTGTGCATTTGGCTCCATTGGGTCTATTTGGATCACTTTTTCGTAGTCGGCAAAAGCGCTATCGATCTGCCCCATTTTTTCCAAAACATAGGCTTTGTAAAGTAAGGATTCTATATCGTCTTCATCTGTATTCAGTGCTTTTTCGAAATCAGCCAAAGCTTCTTTCCATCTTGAAGCTTTGAGCCTTTGAAAACCTCTTTGCTTATAAGAGGAGGCAAATTCAGGCTCACCGCTTATGGCATTGGAATAATATAGGTCGGCCCCATCTAAGTCCCCTGAAGCTAAAGCGATCTCTGCCAAATATTGGTTGGCAAGTGGATGGTTAGGATTTAGCTTTAGCGCAACCGTGAAATCCTCTTTTGCTTTGTCCAATTGGCCATTTTTTTGGTATGCCCTACCCCTATTGAGAAAATAATCCGGATTCCAAGGACGAAGTTCTATGGCTTGGTCAAAGTATTCATTTGATTTTTCGTAATCATCCATTGCAAGATAGGCAAGTCCCAGATATTGGTAAATGTAATCCTTGGCTGCACTCTGCTGACTCAGTATTCCCGTAATTCCGGTTTGGAAAGCAGGCTTTTGGTACAAGATAGTAGTCGTCTCCCTTGGCGGTAAATGAAGCAACTTTTTCAAATCCTCCACGGCTAGGTCATATTGCTTGATCTGATACCTAAGAATACCACGAGCGAAAATTCCCTCAGTATGGACAGGATCCAGTTCCAACAAAATACTGTAATCGGTCAATGCCCCGGTTTTGTCCCCAGCTCTTTCCCTTACTATCCCCCTGAAATAATAAGCTTCGACAAAATAAGGTTTGACCTGAATGATGTCGGACAAAATCGCATAAGCCTCAAGGTAATCCCCAGATTCTGACAAACCCATTGCCTCCTCCATTTTCAGGTCCAAGTCCTCGTATTGAGCCATTGTCTGAAAGGAAATCACCCAAAGCACTACCAAAAGAAAATGCCTCATTGTCTTCATACTATTGCTTTTTCAATTAATGGGATTTCTATACTTCGACAATCTAAAAACGACCAAGCTAAAATCAAAATTCACTTATGCTTCGAAAAAAAATTTACTTTGACAGAAATCAGAAAAGCAATCAAGGCAAAAACCAAGGTGAAGCTATCAATCATTTTTTCCTCAAAGTCAATTCCTAACATCCTTTGAAAGAGATAACTGATGTAGGAATTTGGTAAATCCCGAACTCCTAACTTTCTAAGAACGCCCCAATGCCAATCTGTCAAGGGACAATATCCCCAACCATACCAGATCCCAAGAATTACCCATGATCCCAATGTCAGGGAAATAACAGCCAAATGCCATTTTCGAAGCGGTTTCCAAAGCCAAGCAAACAAATTGAAACAAATCAACAGGGTATGGAATACCAAAAAGAAATAATCTGCTAACCTTAACAATTCACCTGACATAGCAGAAATCTAATAAATTATTCTACAGCTCCAAACTTCAGGGCAGCTATTGCCTCCACAGACATTAAATGAACATCTGAATTGCCTTCCGATCCCGACCGCATAAGTGGTAACTTGACTCCGGAAAATATAATCTTTAGCCTGAAATACCCAACAAATACCTGTCCAAGGACAGGAAGGCCTCCAAACTATGGAAGAATATAAAGTTACCCCCCATGGAGGGTATATCCATGTTTAAAATTTTCAAATTTGGGCCAAAAGAAAAAAATTAAAGGAATTCCTTCTTTTTTTTCTTCATCAATATCGGAGTAAAATCTTGATTGCATTTGAAGGAAAGAGGAAAAAAGATATTCAATCCCGCGTTTTTTACTTTTCTTTAAATATACAGGCATATTTATTGCTTATCTTTACAACTGGGAAAAGTTAAAAATCGAGTAAAGAAAGTTATAAACACCAATTTCCATGAGACAAAATCTTACCTATCTAGCACTATTCATTTTTTTATCGACTCCCTTGTTTGCTCAACAAACAGATTCGGTCAGCTTGTCTAATAACGGCAGCATCAGCAGTCAGTTTGATTTTCTCATGAAATCATCCAACAACTACCAAGACTACAAAGTCATCAAAAAGACAAGCATAGAAAAATTCAAATCCAATGTCATCGATTCGCTGAATGTGTTCAAAAACCAATTGGTCACCGTCAATCAGAACCTTGCCGATCAACAAGCTAAAATATCCGGACTGGAAAAAGAAATTACAGACACCAAAGAACTGCTCACCACAGCTGAAGTGGCAAGAGATAATTTTGAATTCTTTGGAATGCCGATATCCAAATCCGCATATAACAACCTCATGTGGACTATTGTTGCTGTATTGACAGCAGCCTTTCTTTTTTTCCTTTTCAAATATAGCCAAAGCCATAAGCTGATTTCCAAGGCTCAAAAAGACCTTGCCGACACACTTGAGGAATTTGACCAGCATAGAAAAAATACCCTCGAAAGGGAACGCAAGCTCAAAAGAGAACTTGTCGATGCCATGAACGGAAAAATCAACTGATACCAAATAATCAAAAAAAATCCCGCTGAGAGTAATTTCAGCGGGATTTTTTTTGTCCGAAAAATATTAAGTCAACAAAATCAACAACAACAGGATGATGATGATCGCGCCAACAGACAGGTAAACACCCCCACCCATTTGCTTGGCTTCAACTTTCATATCCTTCAATTCACTTTTTACTTCTCTTCTTTCTTCCTTGCTCATCTCAGAGAAATCCATCGCTTTGATTTCTTCCACCCTCATTTCAATTTCAGAAAGTCTCACCTTTTGTTCTGGAGAAAGTTCCTCTTTCTCATTTTTGTTGGATGCAGCAGATGCATTGACCTCAAATGCAAAAACCATTACCAAAAAAGACAGCGCATACATTAACTTTTTCATGTTGATTGAATTTAAATTGATTTCTTAAGATAATTTGAATTTAAAATTATCTATTCAAAATTCAATAATTAAGCCAAATTAGAATTTTCACACAGGAACTTTAAGTTTGGGCATTCCACAGGTTTTTGGATCCTAAGGTTTGATTATTATTTGTAATTTAGCCATTCTATAAAAATCAGATTTTCTGATTCAACTTGTTTATACCTCAACCCAATTACCTCATGTCCCCAAAAGGAGATAAAAAACTTTTCTTGCTAGATGCCATGGCCTTGATTTACAGAGCCCATTTTGCCTTCAGCAAAAATCCCAGAATCAATTCCAAAGGCCTCAACACAGGCATCATGCTTGGGTTTACCAATACCCTTCTTGAAGTTTTGGAAAAGGAAAAACCTACCCATATCGCCGTAGCCTTTGATACCAAAGCCCCCACCTTTAGACATGTACAATTTGAGGCTTACAAAGCCAACCGCCTCGAGCAGCCTGAGGACATTGAAGTAGGCATTCCATGGGTCAAGAAAATCGTGGAAGGATTTAATATCCCCATTTTGGAAATGGATGGTTTTGAAGCCGACGACATCATCGGCACCATTGCCAAAAAAGCGGAGAGAACAAGTTTTGTCGTTTACATGATGACCCCAGACAAAGATTATGGGCAGATTGTAGAAGATCATATTTTCCTTTACAAACCGGCCTTTATGGGCAACGGTGTTGATATCATGGGGCCAAAGGAAGTCTGTGCCAAATGGGACATCGAGCATGTGGACCAAGTCAGGGATATTTTGGGGCTGATGGGAGATGCGGTAGACAATATCCCCGGAATCCCCGGAATAGGGGAAAAGACTGCAGTAAAATTTTTAAAGGAATTTGGTTCTGTAGAGGGATTGCTTCAGAATACAGACAAACTCAAAGGCAAGCAAAAGGAAAATGTGGAGAATTTTGCCCAACAGGGATTGCTTTCCAAGGAACTCGCCACCATCAAAATCGATGTTCCTGTGGCTTTCGACGAAGTCGCCCTTCGCTACGATGGACCAAATGAAGAGAAGTTAAAAGCCCTCTTCTCCGAACTTGAATTCAGGACATTGACCCAAAGGGTATTTGGGGAAAAGATGAAAAAAGCTCCGGCCAAAGCCAATGAGCAGTTGGGATTATTCGGACCGGTGGATACAGGTAAGACCTTTTCCTCGACGGCCGACGAAGAACTGACTGAGGAAGAAGTTCCGACAGCAGAAGTCCCACAAGTCTATGACAGCATCCTCACTACGGCAAATGATTACCATAAGGTAGAGGGAGAAACAGCCATCAGGGAATTGCTCTCTTATCTGGAGCTTCAGGATGAATTCTGTTTTGACAATGAGACTACCTCACTCAATCCAAATGAGGCCGAATTAGTCGGACTTTCCTTTGCCTATGTTCCCGGTGAGGCATTTTACATTCCTTTCCCTTCGGATCAGGAAAAAGCGAGGAAACAACTTGAGCTTTTCAGAGGGATTTTTGAAAATGAGAACATCACCAAAATAGGTCAGAACATCAAATACGACATGCTTGTATTGAAAAACTACGGCATGGAAGTCAAAGGCAAACTGTATGACACCATGCTTGCCCATTACCTGATCGAACCTGAAGGAAAGCATTCCATGGATTGGCTGGCACAGCAATACCTGAGCTACAAGCCGGTATCCATCGAATCCCTTATCGGCAAAAAAGGTAAAAACCAGGGCAATATGCGTGATGTGGAAGTGGACGAAGTGGTCGCTTATGCTGCAGAAGACGCAGATATTACCTTGAAGCTAAAGGAAAAATTTGATCCCATCATCAAAGCAAACGGGCTGGAAAAATTGTTTTTTGAAGTCGAAAACCCGCTGATTGAAGTCCTTACCGACATGGAATTTGAAGGGGTAAAAATAGACACCGAAAGTTTGGCAGAGCTCTCCATTCTCTTGGAAGACGAAAGCAAAGTCATCGAAAAAAGGGTTTATGAATTGGCAGGGGTTCGGTTCAACCTTGCCTCTCCAAAACAGTTGGGGGAGGTGCTTTTTGAAAAACTCAAACTCGATCCCAAAGCCAAAAAAACCAAAACCGGGCAATACGCCACCGGAGAGGAAATTTTGAGTAAGCTTGCCGCCGAGCATGAAATTGCTGAAGCCATCCTCGAGTACCGTCAGATGGTAAAGCTGAAGTCTACCTATGTGGATGCTTTGCCCACCATGATCAATCCAAAAACCGGAAGGGTCCATACGACATACAACCAGTTTGTGGCCGCCACCGGCAGGCTTTCCTCCATCAATCCCAACCTGCAGAATATTCCTATTCGGACTGCACGGGGCCGGGAAATCAGGAAGGCTTTTGTGCCGAGAGATGAAAACCATGTGATCCTTTCTGCGGATTACTCGCAGATAGAACTCCGTATCATGGCGGCGTTTTCACAAGATGCCTCCATGATCGAAGCTTTCAAACAGGGCAGGGATATCCACGCCACGACAGCGGCCAAGATTTTCAAGTTGCCTTTGGAAGAAGTGACAACAGACATGAGAAGAAAGGCCAAGACGGCCAACTTCGGGATCATTTACGGTATATCGGTGTTTGGCCTCTCCCAGCGCTTGGCAATCCCAAGGTCAGAAGCCAAGGAAATTATAGATGCTTATTTTGCGGAATTTCCGGCAGTGAAGGAATACATGGACGGTGCTATCGAAAAAGCCAGAAAAAACGAGTACGTAGAAACTATTCTTGGCCGCCGCCGCTACCTGCGTGATATCAATTCCCGGAATATGACCATGCGTAGCTTTGCAGAGCGGAATGCCATCAACGCCCCGCTGCAGGGTTCAGCCGCCGACCTGATCAAAGTCGCGATGATCAATGTCTACCGATGGATGAAAAAGGAAAAACTCAAATCCAAGATGATCCTTCAGGTGCATGACGAATTGGTCTTTGACGCACACAAGGACGAGGTGGAATTGCTCCAAAGAGAAATCCCCAAACTGATGTGCAACGCTGTCAAAATCGATGTCCCCCTCGAAGTCGAAACCGGCGTGGGGAAAGATTGGCTGCAGGCACATTAAGGAGACATGAGATGTGAGACGTGAGATTTGAGATAGTTTCTACGAAAAGTTTGAATTTCTATTTCCAATAAAAGTGAATCGGTGATCAATGTCTTTAATTCACAAAAAAACCAAAACCAAACATTCCAAATTCTTACAAACTAATAATTAATTCACAAGAAATCTGTCTCTTGTCTCATGTCTCAAATCTCACGTCTTGAGTCTCACGTCTTGAGTCTCACATCTCACGTCTCCTAAAAAATGGCTAAAACAAAAACCACCTTCTTCTGTCAAAACTGTGGCGCACAAAGCCCCAAATGGATCGGGAAATGTCCCGCTTGTGGGGAATGGAATACCTATGTAGAGGAAGTCATCCAAAAGGAAGAAGCCGGCAAGGGAAATTGGAAAGCTATAGGATCGAGAGAAAAAAGGGCCTCCACACCCAAGCGCCTGTCTGAAATCAACTTTGAGGAGATGCCGAGGACGGTGACCCATGATGCCGAATTGGACAGGGTCTTGGGCGGAGGAATCGTGCCGGGTTCGTTGGTGTTGATCGGGGGTGAACCGGGTATCGGGAAGTCAACGTTGATGTTGCAGATAGCGCTATCGTTGCCAAAAGTAAAAGTACTTTACGTCTCGGGAGAGGAAAGCGAGGCCCAGATCAAGATGCGTGCCGAGCGGATGGCTTTCAAATCGGACAATTGCTACGTGCTGTCCGAGACAAATACCCAACAGATTTTTCAACAGATAGAAATCCTTCAGCCTGACCTATTGATCATCGATTCGATCCAGACATTGCATAGCCAATATGTGGAATCGGCAGCGGGGTCAGTTTCCCAAGTTCGGGAATGCACGGCCGAGCTCATGAAATTTGCCAAGGAAACAGGCGTGCCGGTCTTTCTGATCGGGCACATCACCAAAGACGGTTCCATCGCAGGCCCCAAGGTCCTCGAACATATGGTGGATACAGTTCTCCAATTTGAAGGAGACAGACACCTCTCCTACCGGATTCTCCGGACTTCCAAAAACAGGTTTGGTTCTACCAATGAGCTCGGGATCTATGAAATGCGTGCCGAAGGCTTGCGGCAGGTGGCCAATCCCTCAGAGATTTTGCTGACGCAAAGGGAGGAAGTCCTCAACGGTGTCGCGATCGGTGCCATGCTCGAAGGAAACCGCCCACTTTTGATAGAAATCCAATCTTTGGTCAGTCCGGCTACCTATGGTACACCACAACGGAGCAGTACAGGTTTTGATGCAAAGCGGTTGAATATGCTTTTGGCAGTCCTGGAAAAAAGAGGGGGAATGCGCTTGGGCCAGCAGGATGTTTTCCTCAATGTCGCCGGCGGGATGCGTGTAGACGACCCGGCATTGGACCTTGCGGTTTGTGCCTCTTTGGTATCTTCTTATGAAGACAGTCCCGTTCCGGAGGACATTTGTTTTGCAGGAGAAGTAGGATTGGGAGGAGAAATCCGGGCGGTAAACAGGATTGAAAACAGGATCGCGGAGGCAGAAAAATTGGGATTCAAAAGGATCATGGTTTCCAAATATGCCATCAAGGGATTGGATGTAGACAAGTACAGGATTCAGGTTATTGCAGTGAGTAAATTGGAGGAGATGTATCAGAGGTTGGTGGGGTAATTTGATTATCCAGGTCCTTTGCGGTAAAAGAAAAAATATCCGACGCGGAGCCGCAGAGCAATCAAATGATGAATTTAGATTGAAGGATGATGGAAAAGGGATGAAGGATGATGGATTTAGAATAAAAAATGTTGAATGCAGAAGGAACGAGGCGGTATAATTTAGGACGGAAGTGTTTTTCTTTGAGCCCTTCATGACCCCTGTGGTAAATATTCTCACCGATTTTTCTTTGCGTAGGTAAATTCCATGCAGCCCTGAAAGGGCGAAACTTGTCGAAGGAATTATTCCGCCCCTTCAGGGCTCCCCAAAATCCAGACACTCCTATGGATGGGCTGCACCCATCCCTTTGGTATCCCGCCCTTTCAGGGCTTGAACCTGGAAAAAAACGCTGTGTTTTTTATAGCCTTGACCCTTGTGGTAAAGAAGTTTTAACCACTGATGAACTCAGATTTTCGCAGATGATGAGAGGTAAAATTGGTCAATCTTGACGGAAACGATCGTAAATGTTTTGACAAGAATCCAAGGTGAATTTCTTAGGGGCTTTTTCTTTGCGTTTTTGCGCCTTCACGGGACATTTTACCGCAATGATCGCAACAGTCTTGATAAGAACGGAGGTGTAGGACTTGTACAGAATCTACAGTAATATTATTTAGATTTACCAAGAAAAAAATGGCAAAGCATCCCACAAAGTTCATTGCCTCCATAGAGGAAAATGAAATCGCTAATATCCTGAATATCGCCCAAGCCCTTGAAAGCAAAGGTTGTAAAATCACCAATATCCTCTCTTTTACCGGGGTAATCTGCGGGGAAACTGACGGAGATGAATCCAGCCTTCAGGATCTGAAAGTGAAAGGCATCAAGTACATTGAGGAAGACGGAGAGGTCAAGGCTTTTGGGGGATGAGGTTTGAAGGATGAGATTCGAAGGAGGAAGGATGAGGTGGGGAGAGGTAAGAGGTGAAAGGTTAGAGGTCGGGAGGTAGGGAAGTCGGGAGGTTGGGGGAGTCAGGATGTTTTTAGGAAAGAATTTGGAATAAGTAAGAGGTGATAGGTGGAAGAAATGACCGATGACCGATGACGGATGTTTTGAAGGATGAGATTCGAAGGAGGAAGGATGAGGTGGGGAGAGGTAAGAGGTGAAAGGTTAGAGGTCGGGAAGTTGGGAAGTCGGGAGGTAGGGGGTTCAGGAAGTTGAGAGGTTGGGAAGTCAGGATGTTTTTAGGAAAGAATTTGGAATAAGTAAGAGGTGATCGGTGGAAGAAATGACCGATG
>NZ_JAKZAM010000040.1 GCF_022538055.1 Cognataquiflexum nitidum
ACACAGGCTAAACCCAAAAGCAGTTACCAATTAAAAAACTTGAATTCCGGTTAATTAAATAGAACCTGAGTAGTTACCAATTATCATTTTTTAAAATAAATAACCCTCTACTATCAAATATTGCAAAATTGAGCCTACAGTGGCTAATTTAGATTACTTCTTTCATTATTTTGAATATTTCAATCATTATCTCTCAGGGCAATCTGTTAATTATGAAACTTTTGCTAAGTAAATTATAAGAGTTGTTATCTAAAATTCTGCAAAATTGCCATACAAATAAACATCAAAGATGAAAAGATTCAATCTGATTTTAATGCTGGCAATGGCTTTTGCCTTTTTCTCTTCTCCTTTAGTGTTAGCAGGGGACAAAAATAAAGAAGAGGCCAAACCCAAGATGTCTGAGGCCGAAATGAAGATTTTGGTGGATAGGCTAGAAGATATAAAAACAATGGATAGGTCCCTGATGGACAGAACCGAAAAAAAAGAACTGAGATCTGAAGTGCGTGAAATCAATGAAGAAATCAAAAGAAATGGAGGAGGAGTTTACCTTTCGATCGGAGCGCTTTTGCTAGTTATCATTTTATTGATTCTGTTGCTGTAATCAACCTGACCATGTAGGAATATTTCTTTCTGTATTAGTTCGGGTATTTGAAATTAAAACTTCAGGAAATCATTTTGATTATAGCTTTGAAAATTTCATTTACCCGAATTATTTATTTAACAATATAGCTATTCGCTCCTTTACCGGTAACCTGGCATGCTGCTTCTAACAAGTAGGAAGTCCCAAGTCAGATGTACTGTACATTTCAGTTAGTTGGTTAGAATCATTTGGAATTTCCATTTTTCTGTAATCAATCAGCATACATATGTTTAACAAACTCTTAATTTAATCCTTAACAACCAAAACCATGGGAAATCTCCTTTATATTATTGCCGTCATTTTAGTTATCATCTGGGCCATAGGCTTTCTTGGCTATGGCAGCGGTGGCATCATCCACATCCTCTTGGTCATTGCGATTGTAGTTGTTTTGCTGCGTGTCATCCGGGGAGGAAGTGGTATCTGATTAATTTTTGGAATTATGGCTTTTCACACGAGAAGTGAATTCTGTAAGCCTTATTGGTCACTATAAAACCCCTTAGGTCGGTACTTAGCCGACCTTTGTGTATAAAAAGAATTAACCTAAACCGACAAGCACATGGAATACAAAAAAAACAGTAAAAAAGAACCTTACCAAGTCTATGGAGACTGGGGTAGACAATCTACCCACCTGCAAGAAAAATTTCCGGAACTGACAGACGATGACCTCGAATTTGAAGAAGGAAAAGAAGATGAACTCATCAGGAGAATTGAAGTAAGGCTTAACAAAAATCACGAAGAGGTAGTCAAATTTCTCAGAATTGGCCATATGGCAACAGTCTGATTTTTTTGAAGACCCAAAGTGAGTTTAGAAACTATCCTTGGAAATATAAGCACAGAAATATCGTTTCTGTGCTATTTTTTTTTGTCTGTACGCATTGATGCCGGTATTTTTATCATTCGATTTAATTCAGGGAAAAACACTAAAATATCCGGTACTTCTGACTTCGCTCCGATAATGGGGTATTTCCTTCTGGTGGTAAAATATTGGGTTAATGGCAAAGAATCGGATAACCATTTTTTTTCTACCTAAGGAAATTATCATTACGAGCTTTATTGCACATTACAGAACAATTTATTGATTGGGAGCGATTAGCGGGCTTCGTGGACGATTATCCGCATCCCAAAAAAAGTCTTGTGAAGCCCAAATTGTACCAATGCGGATTTTGATATTGATTTTTTTGAGTATCCGCAATGTTGCACAATGTGCTATATAAGGTAGTATCGAATGCGGATATTCGTCCACAGACGACATTCCACTGTCCACTGGCTGTTGAATGACCCCTCCAACAAATTATGGATTGGCTACATGCAAGAAAGCGGATACACATAATGATTTTTTTAAAATTTCAACTTTTATCAAATAGAATGAGTAAATTACACCTACTCCGGCCACAGATTTCAGCTAATTAATTTTTTGAAAATTTAAGTTAACCAAACCTAAAGAGCTTGAAAATCTATATCAAATATATGGTCAGCCTCCGCTGTAAAATGATAGTCCAAATGGAATTGGAAAAACTAGGTATTCATTTTTTAAGTCTTGACATAGGGATGGTAGATTTAAAAACCGCAATGACAAGCTTACAACATGATGAACTCGTAGTCAACCTTAAAAAAGTAGGACTAGAGTTACTTGATGATAAGAAAAGTATCCTCATTGATAAAATCAAAAATGTAATTATTGAAATGATACATTACACTGAGGAAGTACCTAAAGTCAATTATTCGGTCTATATCAGTGAAAAGCTCGCTTATGACTATACCTATCTTTCCAATATTTTTTCAGATGTAAAGGGCATTACCATACAACAGTTTATTATTTTTCATAAAATTGAAAGAGTAAAAGAACTGATGTTGTATGACGAGCTCAACCTGACGGAAATCTCATATAGGTTAAATTACAGCAGTGTATCACATCTTTCCAACCAGTTTAAGAAAATCACGGGACTCACTCCTTCATTTTTTAAGCAGATGAGAAAAAACCGGACTGAAAAACTTGAAAATGTATGATATATGTAATTTTTACCATATAAACTGCAAAATTACATCTTTAATATTGTTGACATTTGTATCATAGCAATTGCAAAAAAGTTCAGAAGATGGAAAGAAAAGGTAATTTGGAACTTGCAAAAGGATCAGAACATGTGGTCACAGAAATCATCGAGTACCTTACAGATTCAGTTGTCAGCAAAAGGATACTAAGCAAGGTCACAGGTAGCGTCACCGCTTCGGCTTTGGATGTAGGGACTCAGGTTGAGGAAAGGATTTCCCATTTTGACAATTACATACAGATCATTGATGGTAGTGCAGAGCTAACGATAGATATCGAAAAATTCACACTCACTCGTGGACAGGGTATCATTATTCCTGCTAACTCCAATTATATTTTCAATGCTAACAAGCAGTTTAAGATGGTGTCTACAATCATCAAGAGCGGTTACGAAGATTAACTTTTTGATTGATTTCAGATTATTTATTTGTAGGTCAGCGACAAGCTTTGTTAGGTCACTGTTACTTTAGAGGTAAACATTGATCTTAGGCTATTTTTCTTTCGGTGGAATTTGTTTGGGTGAATTAAATGAGACCGATGCTTGCAGACAAATAGAAAATCACATTTTTTAATTTTACTTTTTTTAGAGTAATCTCAACATGGGATTACCGATAATCTATAAAATGTTTAAAAGTTTTATTAGGGCTTATAAAATGGTAAGAAAGGCAGGTCAACCTGTCTTTTCTTTTTTATACCCTGACCAAGATTTGCTCGTATTCAGGACGATACCCATATCTCTTCAAATATTCTGGGATTTTCTTCTTCAATGTTTGTGTCCCCAATGGCAGCTTTCTTCAATTTTGTCCCAACCTCTAAAAAAGGACATAGAAGAACGTGAAGACAAGTACTTTTGCGGACACACTATCCTTAACCTCCCAATAGGTTTGTGCCTTGAATATTCCTCATTTTTGAATTATCCATTCTTTAACCGCTGAGGTTTTTTTTTGGTTTTACCTCACTTTTTCCCCAATAAGTAATATCTGTAAGCTTTATAGTATAATCTATAATTATAAAAAAACCACTAAGCCTACCTTTGATAAAATAAAACCAACGAATATTTAACAAGAGGATTATGAAAAACATCAGATCAATTACTGTATTAATTATGCTGTCGGGATTGCTTGCCTTTGGATGTGAAGACTACCCCGATGGACCGGCTGTCAGCTTGGTTCCAAAAGCGGACAGGGTAGGCAATGATTGGAAAATAGCAGAGGCATTGGATAACGGAACCAACGTTACGGCCGATTATACGAGATACGAATTGGACCTAACCGAAAGTGGTGCCGCGACCCTTACGGCACAGTATACCTTGCTGGGCATGGAATATGACTTTGTGACAAACGGAGTCTGGATATTTATGAGTGATGAAGAAAAAATCTCTTTTGATTTTGACAACAACCTAGCGGATGGAATTTATGAAATTCTGAAGCTGGAAAGCAATGCCATGTGGCTCAAACAAGATGGCGGAACACTTGAACTGCATTTTGTCCCGAGATAAAATTCCTGATTCAAATTTTCAAACAAATTAAAAAATACGAACTATGAAAATTTCAGATTCAAATCCAACTGGATTGGTAGTCAGCAGCCTGCTGATGGTCATCGGTGCAGGCGCTATCATTGGCTTCTTTTTTCAAAAAAACAGGAATAATATAAGTAAGAAGAAAGTAAAGCAAACAGGTGAGTACCTTGCCAAAAAACTCAAGAAAGAAGGCAGGATCCTCAAAGACAAAGTAAAAAGTAGGTTAAATGCTTCCAAAACAGCTTTGGAAGAGGTTTCCAATTGAGATTTGATTCAAAAAATCATTCACCACTAATTTCCAACAAGATGAAAATCAAAACTAAAGTAAGCAGTTTGCTGGTAGTTACGGCGATGGCAATAGGCCTTGAAAGTTGCTCTAAGCCAATAGAGGAGAAAATGGATGATGCAGAATCTAAAGTCGAGGAAAAGCAGGTTGAGGTAGCTGAAGCCAAAGTGGACTTATACCAAGTCGCTTCTGATTCAGCCAACCAAGTCGCTGAATACCTGATGGTCACCAAAGAAAGACTAAAGGCAAATACCAAAAACCTGGAGGAGATTAAAAAAGGGTTTAGTTCCTACAAAACAGACCGTAAACTTGCTTTTGATGAGGAGTTGGCAAGTTTGATAAACCTAAATCGGGCACTCATAGCAGTGGTCAATGATACTCCGGCCATCCGAAGTTACACCTGGAAAAACGTCAGGTTGGAATTGAACCAACAAATGGACGATCTAGAAAAATCCATAGCAGAACTGAAGGAAAAGGTAACACTTAAACCATAGCAGTAATTAGTAGGGCTTAAGAACAGAATTAAATGGCAGGTTTTACCGGCCATTTTTTTTGTTTCAGGAATTATCCTGATTCTTAATTATTCACTCTTTGGTGGTGAAAACCTGAAATACTGATATTTACCATTCAAGAAGCTAAAGCAGTTGGCTATTAAGATCAAGCCTACACCATGACTGGATCTCATTCACCTTTCATAATTATGGTTTTTTAATTGTCTGTATCCTCCAAAGTTTGTGTCTTCTCAAACATTCTGAATAATTCATTTTTTATTGCATCTCGCTTCTTTAAAAACTCTCATTTACATTGAGGTAAAAGCCTGAATTTCCTTTCTGTCCCCATCCATAGTCTGCTGTGATCGTGGTACGGTTCTGTTTGTTGATCATGACGCGAAGACCCAATCCATAGCCTGGATAAATTGTTGAAAAAGTTTCTCATTTATATCCCGGTTGCTGAAGCTTGCGGCATTTACAAAAACTGTCCCACCAAAAGTTTCCTTGTTTTTTTGAAGTGGAAAGCGGTACTCAGCTTCGGTATAGGCCATGCTTTCACCACGGAATCTGCCCTGTGCATAGGCACGCCCTGATCTACCAAACATATCCCAACCTATGGAAGGAAGATTCATATAGGGCAGATTGCCTGTGACAAGAAAATTACCAATCCCCCAAAAAGCTATCAGGTGCCTTTTTCTTCTTTCACTCAGGTTGAAATAATGTCTATAATCCAACAATAGCGTACTGGAAGATTGGTCTGAACCTAGGAAAGTAGGATTGACCTTGTATGAAATGAGTGCGAAGTTTTTTTCATAGGGAGAAACAGCAATGTCTCTGTTTTCCATAATGGCATTTAAAGTAATTCCTGAAAGGGTGTACCTTTCTGTTGAAAATCCACGGGCAAGGTTATATTCGTCGTGGGAAAACTCTAAAGTAGGAGGGTTTTCTTCGTTTGTAAAACTATTGATCTTGGAGTGAAGGTCAAAATGATACCCCATGCCAAGGTAAAAATTTGACTCACCAATTTTTCGGAGTACAGTTTCATAAAATCTGATCAAACTAAAATCCATCTGTTGTTCTCCACGCCAAACTCCCGCTCGGGTAGGATCTTCTTCGGGTATGTTAGGTGCACTGCTTCCCAATCCAAATGTTGGCTGTGAGGTAATGAAATACCGCCAATCGCCTACCAGTATCCATTTGTTTTTATCTAGGAATATATTACTCCTCGAACTGAAGATCCATTGTTTTTTGGTGGTATAAAGAAAATTGCCTACAAGGTTAGACAACTTGGTGTCCGCAGGATTTCCCATATACCAAGTAGCAGAAGGGGCAAGGCCAAACATCCATCCATTGGCCGGATTGGAGCCTACAGCAGGGAGGGGTACCCACTTGAGGTTATTGATTTTGTTTGATTTGTAAATAGTGGAGTCCTGCGCATCTACATCAAGCAGAATAGCAAAAAATGCCAAAGTTAGAATTACAATCTTCATGTTCGCTTGAATTTGAGTTGTTGGATGGTTTTTAACCCTATATTCAAATATAATATATTTGCTTTAGGAAGTATCAGGCTTGTCCGATGGAAAATGAAAGGTAAATTCTATAAAAAATGAATATAGCTATAGGCTTCTTTACCGGTCACCCTGTATTTTATTTCACCGAAAACCGATCCGGTAATAAAACGGTGTAACGGGGATTTCAACCCGCAGACAAGGTTTAAAATGGATATCTCATCTAGTGGCATAGTTATATACATAGATTAAAATAAACTTACTTTTTTGTTGAATAAATGTGAAAGGCAATGGAAAACTTTGATTCAATGCGGTGTCTCATTATCCGAAATAAAACCAATTCTTTTTTATGAGTAAGGAATTCAAATGGGTGAATTATTTCTTATCTGCCACGCACCGAAAACCGACATTAGAAGTGCCGCTATCGTAAGCATGTCCTTGTCGGGCTGAAGGTCGGTAATTGATGCAATAATCGTCCGCACAAAGGAAAGAACCTCCTTTTATGACTTTTTCCATAGCATAAGGATTGTCGGGATTGTAGCATTTGCTGATGGCACTATCAAGTGCCGGAGCGTTTCCGGAGATTCTGAGGTAAGTTGCAGCATCAAACCAATCGCTTGTCATTTCCCATACATTGCCTATGATATCATAAAGTCCATAATCATTGGGAGGGAAGTTTTTGACAGGGGCTGTTCCCAAAAAACCATCTCTTCCTTCATTTGCATGAGGAAAATCCCCCTGAAATGTATTGGCCATAAATTGACCGTTTGGTTGGAAGTCGACACCCCAAGCATAACGCTGGTGGTCTTTCCCTCCTCTGGCCGCAAATTCCCATTCAGCTTCTGTAGGCAATCTTTTCCCCGCCCATTTGGCATATGCCTCAGCATCTTCAGCTGCCACATGTACTACAGGATGGTTTTCTTTGCCTTTGATATTGCTATCTGGACCTTCAGGATGCTTCCAATTTGCACCAATTACCCATTTCCACCAAAGGCTAAGGTCATTTGATTGGGTTGATACTGATTGGGATGGAGGAGAAAAAACCAAAGACCCGGGCTGTAAGTCCTCATCGGCAGGTCTGGGAGTCCCTGGAGGAAGCTGAAGTTTCATTTCTTCCCAATCGGGTATCCTTTCGGCAACTGTCACATATCCTGTTTCATCTACAAATCGGGCAAATTGGGCATTGGTCACTTCCGATACATCCATCCAAAAGCCTTCTACTTCTCTACGTACAGCAGGCCTTTCTACATGATAGGCCTCTTGTTCGTTGGTTCCCATATAAAATTCCCCTCCTTCTATCCATACCATTCCTTCTTGTGAAAAATCAGAGGATTGTTGGATTTCAATTTCACCTGTTTTTATGTCAGACTCCTTTTGATTGCAGCGTATAAGTAGGAAGACAACTGAAAATAAGAGAAGAGTAGTGTCAGGAAATTTTTTCATTATGGGATTTCAATTTGAATAAATAAAGGTAGGGCAGGGAGTTAATAATAGCAATATCTTGTTTTTACCAACAAAAATTAAAAAAACCTGCTCTTTTTATGAAGAACAGGTTTTGTTAAAATTCAGTATATCAACAAATTAGATCTCTCCAATGAAAGGAATGCTTTCTGTTATGGCAAGAAGTATTGTATTTTGAATGTAGCTTTCTAATTGTACAAATTTTGCTGCATTGATTGCACCGATCTCTTTTTTGATTTTTTTGTAATGTTTTGCACCTAAGGCTGTAAGACTAGCGCTGTTTTTCATTGCTTTCAAAGCGATTTGGTCGGCATCGGTCTCTGATAGGTTAGGCAATTTTTCTAGGTATTCATTGATGATTAAAATTCTATTCTTCATCAATCCCCTTCTTTCAACTTCATAGGCTTCATAGACAGTCCAAAATCCTGATTCAGCAGGAAGAGCCATATACTGTTCTACCAAGGCACGTTTTTCCATGCCAAAGGCTGACTGGATCAATTTGATCTCGTCGTTGATCTGCTGGGCGTTACTGATGAAGGGCAATGCAAAAAGCATCAGCGCAAAGAATAATTTGGTTTTCATAATTAAGGTTAGGTTAAAGTTTAAAATTTGACTGTAGTTTATTTACCGAAATTTAGCATTACAAATCCTAGGTTAAAGCCAAGCATGGACTGTGCCTGCATGACATTACTCTCAAAAGTCTGGTAATATTTTGTAGAAAGCTTGATCCCGACATAATCACTCAATTGATATATGGCTCCGAGTTCAGGTCGGATGATAAATTGACGTGCTTCGATTTTATCAACAAATATTCCCATACTTACAGTTTGTGTATTGATGGCGGCACCTGCTCCCATTGCTACAAAAGGTTTGAATGGTTTGGTGGCATTGAAAACATAAATGAAAGAACCCATTATAGGGGTAAGCTTCAGGTACCGGTACTGAGTCCCATGAAGTGTAGCTGAGCCCCTTTCAAATATTTGGTCAGGAACCTGCTCAAAAAAGTTCATCGTTCCCAATTCAACACCATAGCCAGTTTGATTTGCGTTCATTTTGTAAAATTCAAAATTGGCACCCCTTCCTGTTAAGGTCTGGGTAAAATCTGCGGTTTTTCCAACTGGTAAGGCCGGGGCAAAATTAATCTGGATCATAGAACCCTGCCCGTAAGTCGGCAGCGAATATAATCCCAAAACTATCAATGAAAGATATATGTACAATTTCATGAGATCACTTTTGAATATAGGGAGATTGGATAAAAGCCTGATTGATACCTGCAACGGATCTTTCAGTGTTGTTGGACTGTGATCCTGTTAGGGCACCGTTGACAATCACCACCCAATTTACCTCAAGCTGGTTGGTCGCAGACACATTTTTCATATTGACCATTTGGATCAACAAAGATCCGGTAGATACAGAACTGACTACTAATGGCTGGTATCCGGGATAAAGCCATCCCAATCCTGAACCAAGATTGGGAATCCACCAATCCCAAAACCACCAATTGTAATTGAACAAGAGGGAGTTGTTTTCAGGGAAAGATGGAAGTAAGATGTAGTCAGGATTGTCAAATTGACTCACTTGGGTGAAACCCCTGGCAAGCATATTAGTCCTGATGGCTCCAAGGATACTTCTTCCCACAGCAAAGTCGAGAAAAGGTGGCTGCTGACCCGGACTAATAGGGGTTTCATTGACAATCACGACGTTTTCGGGAATTGCAAAAGTGGTTCCCTGCGCAAAATCAAAATCAGGATTGAAATTGGTATATACTACATCTAGTGTGGTAGCATCTTCAGGAAGTCCTGGTGCACAACCAATTGAAGTGAGTAAGCCGAAGACAAGTACTAAAGAAGGTAAATTGAACCTCATTAAATATAGAAAATTTTAAATAATAAAAAGAGTGCTTCAAAGGTATGAATAGTTTTTTGGAAAAAGCAAAAGAGCAAAATTTCTGATTGACTTTCCTGAAAACATTGTTGGAAAATTGGCAGGATAACAAGCGATAATTATGAATTTAAAAATTACAAGTTGAATTTATACAAAAGAGACTTTGTATGGGATCATGGTTTTGAACTCGAGCTTTGCTGGGACTGATCAATACAAAGAGAATTGAAGGATACATCAAATTGATGATTTCCAAAAAAATATTCGCACTTGGCAATCGGACAATTTCCCAAATACAGCAGTTTCAATAATTACGATTTGTTTTCTTTGGGATTCAAGCAATTCAAAGAAATCTATCCTTCCTTCCATTACAAAAGCCAAAACAAATAAACTGTAAATGCTTTCAACTTCTTTAAATTTATTATAAACAGCAATGAGTAAATCCACTTCAATCTACTTAGCCAAATATTTAATAGACTGGGAAAGATTGGCTGGTACGTTTGTAATGAAGTAGCAGCAAGGCATAGACTCTATTAAAACCCAATATGAAGTCATGTAAGTACATGAATTTTTAAAAAGTTTGATTTTTTGTAAGAAGGACCATTCTGTGAATAAAGATTTTCTTATTCTTTTTCAGTTTAGAAGTTTTGAATTAGTAAGTAAAATGAATTTTTTAAATTTTTTGAAAATTAATGATAAAGGCAGCCGATTGGGTCTTTATTTTATTCCTATCATACTTCATCAATATGCTATAAATCCCTTTACTATCGATGCTTTTGTTTTTACGATTTAGGTATTATTTGATGATTGATTTAGTATATATGCATATTTCCTAAGGAGGGGGTTTACATAAATTTTTATATTTTTTTTACCAAATTTTGATAACTTAATGAGGAAAAGGAATATATTAGAATTATTAAATAATATTATTAATTTATTTTATGGAAATAACATCAGTAAGCTTATTCTTCCTTTTTTCGATGTTTATAGGTTCTTTGGTCGGTTTGGTTTTGATTTATTTTGGATTCAAAAAAAACCGACATAACATCTTACTAGGCATCAATTTTTTATTGCTTACTTACATGTCTTTGATCGTATGGCTTATCACTACAGGATATTTCTATCATTTTCCATCATTATATAGAACGGGTAATTTAGTTGCATTCTTGTTTATTCCATTGATGTATATCTATATCCGAATGGTTTTGACCGGAAGAGGAATTACTAGGGAAGACCTCATTCACTTGCTTCCCTTAATGGTGTTTATTATTGATTTTTGGCCGGTATATATGCTTGGCAATGATGAAAAGTTTTTGTTGATCCAATCAGAAATTTCCAATCCGGTTTTGTTTACAAGTTTTAGCCAGAGCCGTTTCTTTTCTTTCGATTTTTATACGCCATTTCGATCGGTCCTTTTGTCTTTTTATTGGATGTTTTCCGTTATCTTAATCTGGACTCATGGCAAAAAACAAGATGTAAAAGGTTTTGCCAAAGCGTGGTTTGCATGGATTAAGATTTTTTTGGGATTAGAATTCGTAGTTTTTTTTCCCTTCCTTTTATTCTTTTGGGCGATTGATCCCTTGACCAATTTTTTTATGGTTCATCTGACGATAGTGATTTTGACTTTGGGTACAGGTTTGTCTTTGGTATTTTCTCCCAAAATTCTTTATGGAATGGACGAGCAGCTATTTGAGGAACAAAAAGTTAAATCCAAACATGAAAAGAGTGATAGCTTATCTGAACAAAAGGTTAATGAAATTGGATCAAAACTTGATATTATTTTAAAAAACGATAAAAAATTTCTTCTTCAAGGCTATTCCATACATTCTATGGCCTCAGACACAAATATTCCTGTTTATATTTTAACGATGTATATCAACCACCACCTCAAAACCAATTTTTCGGATTTGATTAACCAAAATAGAATAGAGGAGTCCTGTAGGCTTATTGAGTCAGGTAAGTTTGAGCATCTGTCTTTAATCGGTTTGGCAGAAATTTCAGGATTTAGCAATCGAAACTCATTTACTCTTGCCTTTCAAAAATTTAAAAGTGTATCTCCTTCAGTTTATATCAAATCTTTAAAGTCAAAACCCTAAAATCAATCTCGCCAATTTTACGTAAAGATTGGCGCTTATTTTTTTCAAATCTTAATTGTTTTTTTTTCTGTGATTATATTTAGTATATAATCTTAATGATAAAAATTCTATGAAAATTATCAAAACTAAAACTGTTTTTAAACCGTTGATTTTTCTTTTTTTAACGGTTTTCATTCTTAGCCAAATCAGTTGTAATAATCAGAGTTCTGAAACTTCGGACCCCGGATCTTCAGGTTCTGATTTGACGGTAAGTGACCACTTTGACCCGAAGGGGAAAGGTCCTTCCAAACACACCTTAGCAATTTGGGAAAATTGGAAAAAAACTTTGCCTTTCGAAGATTTAAGGGATTATGAAGAAGCTCAGAAAGGCTTTATTGCCGCACCGGACTTCAGACAGATTAAAAATGCTGAGGGTAGGGTTATTTGGGATATTGGCAGGTATGATTTCCTTTTAAATGAGCAGGAATATCAGACTATTCATCCATCCTTGCAGCGGATCGCAACGCTTAATATGGGTTATGGTTTGTATAAAGTTTCGGATGGTATCTTCCAAGTCCGTGGCTTCGATTTATCCAATATGACCTTGGTTGAAGGAAAGACAGGTTGGATTCTAATTGATGTGTTGACTACTAAAGAAACATCGGCTGCAGCCTTAAAGTTTGCCAATGAGCAGTTGGGAGAAAGGCCTGTCAGGGCGGTGATATATTCTCATACTCACGCTGACCATTTCGGAGGTATAAGGGGAGTGGTCAATGAGGAAGATGTTATTGCCGGAAAAGTGAAAATCATTGCGCCTGAGGGATTCATGAACTTTGCAGTAACAGAGAACGTGATTGCAGGGAACGCCATGAACAGAAGGATTTTTTATCAATATGGTGTGCTTTTACCGGTTAGTCCTTACGGGCACGTGGACCAGGCTTTGGCCAAAAATGTTTCTTCCGGTGTGCTGGGATTGATTCCACCTACTATTTCCATCAGTAAACCTGTCGAGGAACTTATGGTGGACGGAATTAGGATGATCTTCCATAATACACCTAATACTGAGGCTCCTGTTGAAATGAATACTTACATCCCAGAAAAAAAGGCATTGTGGATGGCAGAGAACGTAACTGCCACGATACATAACATTTATACCCTAAGAGGTGCTTTGGTTAGGGATGCTTTGACTTGGTCCAAAAAGATTTCTGAGGCACTGTATATGTTTGGAGAAGAAGCGGATGTAATGTTTGCCTCACACCATTGGCCAAGATGGGGCAATGAAAGGGTACAGGGAGTCCTACGTACACAGCGGGATACCTATGGACATATTCACAATGCTGTATTGAACCTGGCAAATCAAGGGGTAACTGTCAATGAAGTCCACAATGTATACGAAGTGCCCGCAAGCTTGCAAAAGCAATGGGCAGCAAGGTCATATCATGGCTCTGTGGAGCATAACAGCCGTGCTATTATCAACAGGTATTTAGGCTATTGGGATGCCAACCCACTTACTTTAATACCAATGCCGGAAAGAGAATCTGCACCGTTATTTGTAGAAATGATGGGCGGTGCCGGACCAATTATCGAAAAGGGTAAGGAACTTTTCGAAGAGGGAAAGTATAAGCACGCAGGAGAGCTTTTAAATAAATTGGTATTTGCAGAACCGCAAAATCAAGAAGCCAAAGACCTTTTGGCTGATTGCTATGAGCAGATCGGATACCAACAAGAAAGTACAAGTGTCAGGAACAGTTTCTTGGCAGGAGCTTATGAACTCAGAAATGGAATTCCGACCGGGGAATCACCAAAATCTGTTACTCCTGATATTATTCGCGCTATGAGTACTGAAACCTGGCTGGATTTTCTTGGTGTCAAACTCAATAGCAAAAAGGCAGAAGGAATTGCCTTCAAGATGAACATCATTACCCCTGACAACAATGAAAAATTCTTGGTTGAACTCAGCAATTCCACCCTTTCAAACCTTAAAGGGTTTACAGCAAAAAATGCTGATCTTACTCTAACCTTGAATAGGTCAGACCTTAATATGGCTATGATGGGTATCAAAAGCTTCGAAGATTTACTAAAAGAGGGAAAGGCAAAAGTTGATGGCAATCCAAAGATTCTTGCCCAATTGGTAGGCATGTTGGATGAATTTGATCCGAGATTTGAAATCCTTCCCGGTACAAAAAAGGAAAAGTACCAATCTTCAACTTCTGATGCAGGATTTGATGCTCCTGCCTTTATTGAAGATTGATTTTTAATTCAATTTCAATTCTAATATTTCTTAGGAAATAAAATCATTTCCTAAGATGCATACATGATTCATTTTAGGAAATCATTTAGAATTCGAGCATTACCTTTCTTGCAATGATTGCTTTAATAGGTGCAATGTTTCCTGAAATCCCAAATCCATAGCCTCTATATTTAAATTGTTTAAAATTATACTCCTAAAAAAATGAAAAATACCTTTAATGTCGTATTGTTAATTGGCTCTCTATTTTTTAGCCCATTGGTTATTTTTGGCCAAGATGCGGAGAAAGCTGCTGGGAGCGATGAAATCAAAGAAAAAAAGGAAAAGAAAGTTGATGTAGCTTTTCTACCCGTAATTGCTGCGAATCCAACAGTTGGGGTTTTGTTTGGTGTATTGCCGGGCCTTAACTGGAACATGGGTGATGAGTCAAATACACGAAACTCCACTGCATTGATAGGCCTTTACTATACCACCTTAAACCAGCTTTTTACCTCCGTCCGCGCCAATGCCTTTACCAAAGAGGATAGATTCAATCTGTTGACTGACATCCGTTTTAACCTCAATGCACAACCCACTTATGGTTTGGGGTCGGTTTTGGATAAGAGCACATTGGTAGGAGGAAACGATACACCTACTGACAATCCCTATCCCGGTTTTCAAAAACAGGAAATGATGTCTTTCAATAATTTCAGGTTTTATCAAACCGTCCAAAAAAGGCACAAACAGACCAATCTGTTTTATGGAATTGGTTATCATTTGGATATCTTTTGGAACATTGATGACAAGCAGCTTGACCTTGATGCCGACCCACAGAGAATTACCCATCATTACAGGTATCAAGAATTGAAAGGGATGAATACTGAAAAATATTCTCAGTCAGGCCTTTCAGCAAACGCCACGTTTGATAGTCGGGATAATGTAGTAAACCCCTATGTCGGACAACTCGCCGCTATTTCCTTAAGGGCTTTTCCGGAGTTTTTGGGAAGTACCACCAATGCATCTCAATTATGGATGGAATACCGAACCTATGTAAATCTGGATAAGGACCGCGCTCGTAATGTATTGGCATTTTGGACTTATGGATGGTTTGTTACAAGCGGGACTTCACCTTACCTTGCTTTACCTGCCATCGGTTGGGATATGTTTGCGCGTTCGGGAAGGCCATTTACACAAGGAAGAATAAGGGGTGAAGACCTCATGTATGCAGAAACCGAATGGCGTTTTCCATTGCAAAGAGAGAAAGACAAATGGGGCGGGGTATTGTTTCTGAATACCACGACGGCAAGCAGTAGAACAGAAAATATCAACTTATTCAACAACCTTGTCTTTGGATATGGCGGTGGCTTGAGATTTATGATCAATGAAAAGAAAAGGGTCAACCTTGGTCTTGATTATGGTTTTGGTGCAAACGGTGCACAGGGATTGTTTGTGAATCTCAATGAATACTTTTAAAAATTACAGAAATTTAAATTATAGTGTCAATAGTCAGTTTGATTTAGGAAAAAAAGGTGAAAAAGGTCTTTAGGTCAGCATACAAATTTCTGATTTGGATTTTTTTATTTGAGTACGCAAATCATTTTTCAATAGCTTTGAATATCCTGGGCAAAAAAAACACCAAATTGAAAATGGCCAAGAGGATGTTTTTCCCCTTTTTTATTTTTCTATTTCTAGGATTTCAAGTTCAGGCACAATCCAATAAACCGCAATATTGGTTTACTTATAACCACATCGGAAGGTTTGCTGACAGGTGGAGTTATGGATTTGACCTTAATCACCGTACCAACGGAATCATTCCTTTCAACTCAAGCCTTAGCGCTGCAAGGGTAGGCATGAATTACCATAGTAATACAGGATTCAGGATTACTGCAGGGTATGCCTGGTTTGGGACTTTTGTGCCCCAACAAGAACGTATCTGGCTGCATGAAAACAGGCTTTATGAACAGATTCAGTATAGCCACTCATCCGGAAAGATTAATTTCACCCATCGCATACGGATCGAACACCGATGGAGACAATTGTTTACCGATGCAGCTTTAGATGAAACCGTAGTGTTTCTCACAAACAGGTACCGCTATCTGATACAATTAGATGGCCCAATTCCAAGAAGACCTGATAGACAGACTTCTTTTCGTTGGCAAGTAGCCAATGAGTTTTTTATCCATAACAAGGAGGAAATAGGGTATATGCTTTTTGACCAGAACAGGACTTTGGCTGGAGTATTGATTTCGCCTTCCAAAACAGTCAGTTTGGCGGTACTTTACCAACTTATCTTACAGCAGCAGCCTTTTTTGAAAGAAACCCGTGCCATCAATTCCTTTAGGATAACACTTTTTCATCAATTGGATTTCAGGAAAAGGAAGACCATTATGGTGGAGGAAATACCGGTAATTGATTGACGGTTTTTTTGTTTTCCCACTTATAAGTGATGGATAAAATACCTGTTTAATTCTAATCAGGATTGAAGGGCTTTATATTTTCATCTTAGTGATTTTTTAAATTGGTTGAATATTCATTAATTGAAAAGTTATTCATCCGAATAATTTAAGCAGGGAATTCTCAATCGAATGGAAATAAGTTTTGATTTTATAACCTTGGTTCATTTGGTGGCGATAGTATTAGGGGTAGTATCCTCTGCCGTCATCCTTTATTTCGGTTTCAAAACCTTTCCCGCCAACCAGCCTTTAGGCCTTGGTCAGTTGAGTATTTCCTTGGGTCTTTTGGTGAGTTTTTCCCTGGTTTCCCAATTAATTGTCTATTGGCCTTTTTTGTATAGAACTGGACAGATTTTCGCCCTGATTTTTATTCCAATGCCTTATTTATATACGGTATTCTATACAAAGAAACGGCAGTGGCGATGGTACGACTTGTTGCATGCGCTCCCTTTATTGATTTACCTGGTTGATTATTGGGATGTTTTGTCCATGTCTTCGGCGCAAAAACTACTCCTCATCCAACAGGAAATCAATGACCTTGATGTCATGGCAAAATTTAACCAGGGCAAATTTATCGGTCCGGGTTTTCACCATATATTCCGTACGGTTTTGTTTAGTGCCTATTGGGTAGCACAAGTAATCCTTTTTGTAAAATGGGTCCGAAGTCAATCCTCAATAACTTTACAAAACAAGGTTTGGCGTAACTGGATGTTGGTGTTTCTGGGGTGCCAATTTTTCTTATGGTTCCCTTTTTACCTTTCTTTTTTTGGGTTGGATAATTATACTAACTACCAAATCATCGATTCCTTTTCAGTAATCTGGCTATTGCTGTCAAGTCTATCTCTTTTCTTTTTTCCTTCCCTGCTGTATGGGAAGCCTATTGGTGGTGGAGAAGGCATTTCTAAGTTGAACAAAGTGCTTATGAAAACCCCCATATCTGAGGGAGAGGAAAAAAAATTAGAGGAAGTCATGCGGTCGATGGAAACACATATGGATGAGAGTAGGTTATTTTTGAAGACGGGCTACACCATCAATGATTTTTCGAGGGATATCCATATTCCCGTCTATCTGATTTCAAAATGTCTGAATACTTTCAAGGGTTTGGGATTTGTGGAATATGTCAACCAAAAGCGTGTCCTATATTGCGTTGAAAAATTTAAAAATGGGGAATGGTCAAATTACAAAGTAGAAGCCATCGCCACTGAATGCGGATTTAGTAACCGCAATTCTTTCACCAATGCTTTCAAAAAATTCCTCGGAACCTCCCCATCTGAATACCGGGAAACTTTTCACAAGTCATAGGTTTCAATAATGGAAAAACTCAGCTGATATTTTTCAATATCAAGTCATTGGTATTCGCCATAATTAATTGAATTCATGCCATGACATTTAGCCTTTTGAGATGCCTTGACGTATTTTTGAGTTGGGCTGATCATTAAACATGCTGTTTAATGAGGTCAATTCACCATCTGGAATTTTTTCAATCCATAACCAATAAAACAAATCATAATTATAGCTCGAAAACATACCATGAAAAAACACCTTCTTTTAGTATGGATAGTGGCCGCCTGCCAACTTACCGTATCACAGGCGCAATCAACCCTCAACTATCCCGGCCGCTATATGGGCCAAGAGGAAGTACAGCTATTTACAGCACCCAATGGCGCGGTGGCAGATGCAGGATTTGCCAAGATATTGCAATTGATATACCCTCAACCGACCATTGAAAAGACTGCCGAAGGTATATGGGTGATTGGCGGATATTCTATAGCCAACTTTGTGGTGATTGAAACGGATGAGGGATTAATTGTTATTGATACAGGTGACTCGGAAGAAGAAGGGAAAATAATCAGGGAAGTTATCCGGGAAAACATCAGCAAAAAACCCATCATTGCTGCCATTTATACCCACTCTCACTACTGTTTGGGTACAGGTGCGCTAGTTGACGACCCCAAAACAGCTATCATTATCGGGCATAAAAAATTGAACGAAACGGTTCAGACGGCCTTGAATGCAGGAGGGGCTATAGCAGCAATACCCGAATTGGGACCGGTTTTGAGTGCAAGAAAGGCGATTCAATTCAACAATTTCCTTCCCGATACAGGTGAGGATGGTTTGCTTGGTGGAAGGATCCGCGACAAGAAAAACGCTTACTTACCTGCTAATAAAGTGGTTGAAAATGAAGAGATTGTTAAAATTGGTGGCATGGATTTTCAATTTTTTACAGAATACAAATCTGACGACTATAACCTCACCATTTGGTTACCCAAGCAAAAAGTAGTTATCAATAATTTCTATTGGCCGGGTATCCCCAATCTGTACAGTATCCGTGGCGCTTCTTACAGAGATCCGACGGAATGGAGAGATGGACTTCAGGTGATGAGGGATCTGAAACCGGAAAACATGGTGAACACCCATGCAAGGACAGTATCAGGCGCCAAAGAAGTTTTTGAAGCAATCTCTCATTATATGGATATGGTGACTTTGGTTTATGACCAATCCCTAAGAGGGGTCTTACATGGCCTGGGACCTGATGAGTTGCGTTACTTTGTGTACTTGCCCAAACACCTTGCTGATTTCCCCAACAATGCACAGGCTTATGGTGAAGTGCCTTGGTTTACCCCTGCTGCATTTTACCACCAAATGGGTTGGTTTGATAGGGATGTTTCTACCCTCCAAAAGTTGCCCCCGGTAGAAGAAGCTCAACGCACTGTCGCATTGATGGGAGGAAGAAAGAAGGTGTTGCAGGCGGCAAAGACTTCTTTTGGTAAGCGTGAACTGGCCTGGGCAGCACAACTTGGGAATTATCTTTTTACTATAGATCCCAAAGATGCCGAAACCAGAAAACTATTGGCTGATGTGTACAGGGCAATGGGCCAATCATCTCTGAGCATGATCGGCAGGACATTCTTTTTAAGTGAAGCGAGGGCACTCGAAGGCAAAGAACAGCTTCCTAGGGTAGTTCCCCCGAAGCCTGAAAATATTGCGGGAAAACCCACTTTTTTTGTGAATATGTACCGGGTGCGGATTGACCCAAGGAAATCAGAAAACACCGAGAAGATGTTGGTGTTCAATTTCTCAAACGGAACCACGGCTGGCTTACATGTGCGAAGAGGCATTGCCGAATTTGTTCCCAATCCGGCCAAACACTATAGGCCGGCTGATTTAACCTGTACAGTGGATACCAAAACATGGGCTGATCTTTATCTCAATGCCACCACTTTGGATGAAGCTTCAAAAAGTGGCGGGGTTAAAATGACCAAAGGAAGTCTGGATGATTTGAAGGCTGTGATGGATTTGTTTGACAAATTTGATCCGGCTAAGAACTATACGATTCCGGTGAGCGATACCGAGTTCTGAGGTGATTTCTTCTATAAAATAAGTTCTTAACGGATGAATACTTCCACCCAAAAATTAAAAATCAACGGCATCGAGCTCAATGTCCTGCTTGCAGGCCCTGAGGACGGACCGCCTGTACTCCTGTTGCACGGCTTCCCCGACGACCACACCGTGTGGCGCTACCAAATACCGGAATTGGTGAAAGCCGGTTACCGGGTCATCGCCCCCGATACTCGTGGCACGGGTGATAGTGAGCTTCTGCCGCACGTATCCGATTACGGGATGAAACACCTGGTTGCCGACCAAATTGCTTTGCTCGACTACCTGGGACTTAAAAAGGTCCGCCTGGTCGCTCACGATTGGGGCGCGATACAGGGATGGGCGCTTGTGCTTAGACATCCTGAGCGGTTCGATCGCTACATGGCACTCTCGGTTGGGCACCCTTGGTGTTACACCCGGGCAGGGTGGCAACAAAAGCAAAAAGGCTGGTACGTTTATTTTTTCCAAACCGGAGCACTGGCACGGTGGATTTGCAGCCTGAACGATTGGAATGTCTTTCGCCATTTTCTTCAGTTTGAGTCCGAATGGCCGCACATCAAGCAGCAATATTCTCGCCTTGGCCGTTTTGCCGCAGGGCAAAATTACTATGTCAGCAATCTAAGGAAATGGCACGCCGCACCGCCAACGCCTGCGCAAATCCCGGTTATGGGCGTATACAGTACCGCAGACATTGCGCTGGTGGAGAAGCAAATGACCCTATCGGAAAAACTATGTCCCAAGGGCTGGCGCTATGAGCGGCTTGAAGGAGTAGGTCATTGGATGACACTCGAGGCGCCTGCTAGGGTGACCGCGCTGATGCTGGACTATCTAAAGTCACCACTGTAATGACGAGAGAAACTACAAAAAACGGGTTGAAGATGACAAAACGAAGTATCGAGGATTTGAAGGTCCTAATGGATTTGTTTGACAAATTTGATCCTGTTAAAAACTTCACGGTTCCACCAACCGGGACTGATTTTTAAAAAAAAACAAAAAGGTGAACTGAATTATCAGCGAATGGCCTAAGTATCCTTAATTCTTGTGATTTTGTAGGTTGGTTTTAGAATTCTATAAGGGATTATTGCAGGAATTTTATTTCGGCAATAGTCCTTTTTTTTCAATCTTTTCTTTATGAAATTGATAGATTTTCTTGGATAGCCAAATTTGTATTTACTATTGCTCATTTGGCAACTTCACTTATTTTTATGAAAATTCAATTCTCTCATCTCAACAAGTAATTTGACCCCTAAAGGCATACTTTAGTACCAAATTAAGGTACTGAAGTAGGAGGGGAGGTACTCAAGGATTATCTAAAGAAAATTAAAATGACTTTCAAAAGGTTTTAAAACCCTTTTTACCTTTAAAAACGAAATGGTTAAAGAAATAAACTTATTTTGCCATCCTTACTGAAAACAAACATTTAGAATATAAATAACCATATGCCGACACTGCACTGGATAGGAAAAGAAAAAGTAATCAGCCACCACCAAGACGTGCCATACAGGGTATTGGAACACAAATACGGTTTTAAAGCTGATCCGCTGTCAGGGTCAGGCGAAGAACAAAAGGAGCCTACCAACAGTGGAAACAAGATCATTCATGGGGACAACCTCGAAGCACTCAAAAGCCTCCTGCCTGAGTACGAAGGAAAGGTCAAGTGTATTTATATAGATCCCCCTTACAACACCGGCAATGAGGGATGGATTTATAATGACAATGTGAATCATCCAAAAATCAAAAAATGGCTGGGAGAAGTAGTGGGAAAAGATGGTGAGGACCTGACCCGTCATGACAAATGGCTTTGCATGATGTATCCAAGGCTGAAATTATTACATAAACTTCTCGCTGACGATGGAGCGATTTTTATATCAATTGATGACAATGAACAGGCAAATCTAAAATTGATATGCGATGAGATTTTTGGAGTTAGAAATTTTCTAGGAGATATTATTTGGCAACATAGTATTCAAGGAAAAAATGACGCCAAAGGAATTTCCCTACATCATAACCATACTTTAATTTATTCAAAGCCAAATTTCCAAATTGGAAAGATCGACAGAACTTTAGAACACAATGTTGCCTATAGTAATCCTGATAATGATCCTAAAGGAGAATGGCGTTCCGGTGATGTTAGAAGTCCAAATTTGAGGGAGAATTTAAAATATAATATTATTACTCCAAGTGGTAAAATTATTTCAGCTCCTGAAAAAGGATGGAGATGGAGCGAAAGTCTTGTTAAAGAAAAAATAAAGATTGGTGAAATAAAATTCAGCAAAGATGAAAACAAAATTATCCGAAAAATCTATTTGTCAGAACAAAAAGGACGGGTGGTCGAAAGTATCTGGTTTGGGAATGATTTAGGTACAACAAGGGAAGCAAATTCATTATTAAAATTAATTTTTGAAAATGAAGTTCCATTTGATACTCCTAAGCCGACAGGGTTAATCGAAAGGATAATAAAAGTGTCTTCCGATAAAAATGATATTATTCTTGATTCTTTCTCCGGATCAGGAACTACAGGTCATGCTGTTTTAAAATTAAACAAAGAAGATGGTGGCAACCGTAAGTTTATACTGATAGAAATGGAGGATTATGCCAATGACATCACAGCAGAGAGGATAATAAGAGTAGCCAACGGGTATGGAATAGGAAGTAAGGCTATTGAAGGAACTGGTGGGGAGTTTGATTTTTATGAATTGGGTTTACCTTTATTTGATGAGAACCAAAATCTTAATGAAGCAGTGGATCTGGAGAAAATCAGGGAATACATCTGGTTTTCAGAGACCAGATCTTCTTATGAGTCTAGACAGCATGAATATGAATTGGGAATCAAAGACAGCACGGTTTATTATTTTATCTATGAAAAGGACAGGCTGACCACTTTGGACTTTGATGCATTGGAACTTATCAAAACCAAAGGAGAGCAGTATGTGATCTATGCTGATAATTGCTTGCTTCCTGCGGAGTTTATGGCCAAGAAGAATATTATTTTTAAGAAAATACCAAGAGACATTACCAGATTTTAGAATTTAAAGTTTTACCACAGAGATCACAAAGGATGCACAAAGAAAACAAAGAAAATTAGTTTGGTGTCCTTCATGGTAAAAATAACCACAGAGTTCACCAAGAATACACAAAGGTCACAAAGAAAATAACTTAGTGCCCTTTGTGTTAACCACTGTGATCTTTGTGGTTGAAAAAAAATTATAATATGAATAAAACTGAGAATGAAATTTCAAATCAGATTATTGGATGTGCGATTGAAGTACACAAAGCATTAGGACCTGGTTTGTTGGAAAGTGCTTATAAGGAATGTCTTTTTTATAAAATACATCAAAACGGTTTATTTGTTGAAAAAGAAAAACCTATGCCGTTGGTTTTTGAGGACATAAAATTAGAATGTGGTTATAGAATAGATTTATTGGTAGAGAATAAAGTGGTTATTGAATTGAAAAGTGTTGAAAGTTTAACAGATGTTCATTTGGCGCAGACATTAACCTACATGAAATTAGGGAAATTTAAACTTGGCTTGCTTATCAATTTCAATGTTGCAATGCTTAAGCTTGGCATAAAACGCCTTATAAATGGAAATTTGAATAAGTAAAACCTTTGCGTCTTCTGTGGTAGATATAACCACAGAGAACACCAAGAATACACGAAGGACGCAAAGAAAAATGTAGAAGAACTCAGCTTAGTGCCCTTTGTGAAAAACTTTGCGCCCTCTGTGGTTAGTTTTACCACAAAGATCTCAAAGAAGTCACGAAGGTTACAATGAAAAGCTTAGCTTCCTTTGTGAAAAACTTTGCGCCCTCTGTGGTTAGTTTTACCACAAAGATCTCAAAGAAAACCTTAGTGCCCTTTGTGTTTAAAGAAAAAGAAAATATGGAGTTAAAATCATACCAGCGGAAAGTATTAGAAAATCTGGAGCAGTACTTGGAGTATGTTCAAGTAGAGAATGACCTTAAAAAAGCATTCAACCAATATTGGGAGGATAAAATCGGCCCTTATAATCCTTTTGAAGGTACCGGAATGCAGCCTTACAAAAACAATATCCCAAACGCGGCTCATGTTTGCATCAAAGTACCTACTGCAGGAGGAAAAACATTTATTGCAGTAAATGCCCTACATTCTATTTTTTCGGCTTATGATTCAGCAAAACCAAAGGCTGTGATTTGGTTGGTTCCATGGAGTAATCTTTTACAACAAACTGTAAATACACTTTCTAATCCTGAACATCCTTACAGACAAAAGCTAAATGCTTTATTCAATAACAGGGTGGAAGTTTACCAAAAGGCTGATCTGTTACAGGGTTCTAATTTTAATCCAACAGTTGTAAAAGACCAGCTGAGCATCTTCGTAATGAGTTTTGCCAGTTTAAGGGCAAAGAACAAAGACGATAGAAAAGTATATCAGGAAAATGGGCAATTGGAATCATTTGTGTCGCAATACAAAAGCAATGAACATATTCTGAGTGACTATGATGATACTGCACTTATCAATGTGTTGCGCTATCTCAATCCGGTCTTGGTGGTAGATGAAAGCCACAATGCAGAAAGTGATTTGAGTATTGATATGCTCAAAAATCTGAATCCATCCTTTATTCTTGACCTGACCGCTACCCCAAAACAGAATAGCAACTTAGTGAGCCTTGTTCCTGCTATTGAATTGAAAAAGGAACACATGGTAAAGCTTCCCGTGATCGTGTACAACAACCACGATAAAACAGAAGTCATCAACAATGCACTGCACTTACAGCGGAAATTAGAAATACTGGCAAAAAAAGAAGAAGCAGAAGGAGGAAGATTCATCAGACCCATTGTGTTGTTCCAAGCCCAACCAAAAACAAATGATGACAATACAACTTTTGAAAAGCTAAAGGAGCAATTGCTCAGTTTGGGAATTCCCAAAAACCAAATTAAAATTAAGACAGCCAATATTGATGAATTGAAAGGTATTGACCTGTTGGATAAAGACTGCGAGGTAAGATACATCATCACAATCAATGCCCTAAAAGAAGGTTGGGATTGTCCGTTTGCTTATATATTGGCTTCTCTAGCTGACAAATCGAGTTCCGTAGATGTTGAACAAATCCTAGGTAGAGTGCTACGCCAGCCTTATGTCCGACGTCATAAAGCATTTCAGCTTAACCTATCCTATGTCCTTACTGCTTCTGCCAAGTTCAATGAAACTTTGCAAAGCATTGTAAAAGGATTGCTCGAATCAGGATTTAGCGAAGATGATTATCGCAAAGTCGATAAAATGACAGAACAGGACAAGCAAATTGTAAAAGTTGATCCTGTTGAAGCTTTCTTATTTCCCGAACAACAGACACCCGAACAATCAGAAGAAATCATCGATAATACTAGGGTTACTTTTGATCCCAATGCACCATTTGAGAATATAGATGAAGATCAAGAACCTATAAATTCTGCAATTCAAGAAATAGAAACACTTGCCCAAGAGCAAAGCAAACAACTAGAAGAATTGATCAAAGAGCAGGAAAAACAACCTGTAGACGAAAACATATTTCAAGAAATGGGTTCAAAGGTAAAGCGATATAAAGTCAAAGAATCAAACAAGGGGTTGATTGAAAAGATAGAATTTCCTCAGTTTTTCATCAAAGTAGCTGCGAGTGATATTTTCGGGACAGATCAGGAATTGCTTAATAGGGAATCATTACTCAAAGACTTTAAACTGTCTGAGGAAGATATAAAAATTGATTTTGATAAAATCTCTTCCGATCTCTACAAGATTGATTTGGAGGAAGCCAAGAAAAATGAATACAGACCTTCCTTTACTAAAATTGAGGACAGTATGGTTAGAGAACCGATCGCAGAATACATTTTGGCCAAACCAAAGGAAAATCAGATCATAGATATTACTCATCAATTGATGCAGGTAATCGGGAATATGTATCCTATACCTGACCAAGAAATTAAAGTTTACATTGGGAGAATTCTTAAAAATATGAATTCAGAACAACTGAGGGATATTTTGGTAAGAAAGTGGAGCTATACCGATAAAATAAAATCCAAGATCCGTCAATTGTCAGATAACTATGCCGAAGGACGTTTTATGGATTTGGTCAAGTCAAAGAAGATAATCACCAAGGGATGTTGGAAACTAGGAAAGGAGATTGTTCCGGGAAATATTGGTTCTTCTATTGGAAATTCCTTGTATGAGAAAGAAGGGATCATGAATAATTTTGAAGAAAGAGTAGCTATGGAAATAGGTACATCTTTAAACATTTCATTTTGGCACCGAAATTTAGAACGTGGGAAAGGGTTTTATATCAATGGATTTAAAGCAAATCACTATCCTGATTTCATCCTTCAAACCAAATCCGGAAAGACTATCTTGATTGAGACTAAGGGAGATCATTTGGATGGGTCTGACAGTGAGGCAAAATGTCGACTTGGAAATGAATGGGAAAAACAAGCGGGAAATGACTTTGCTTACTTTATGGTCTTTGATAAAAAAGAAATTAAAGGAGCTTTTACATTAGATAAAGCCAAAGAGTTGATAAGTGCGATGTGAGAGAATTGTAGATTGAAACAAAAGCATAATTCTAAATAAAAAACCTCAACCCTGAAAGGAAATTTCCATTTTGGGTTGAGGTTTTTCCTATTTTTGTGGCTATGGGTTTTTTGAATAAAACAGTTTTTCTATTCATTTTTTTCTTTCTGTCACATTCGATCAAATCGAGTGCTCAGCAGCAAATTGAGTCTAATTATGAAACTTGGTGGGGAGTGATGACCTCCGTGCGGGTATCCGATAAATGGTCTGTCTGGAATGATGCCCATTTTGTGGATGAAACTTTTTTTATATACCGTACAGGCATGACCTACCACAACAAACGGGACAATCTTGTCACCACAGCAGGGTACAGTTGGTTACGACTTACCACGCCTCTTTCGGAAGGGAGACTGATCCGAACAGAGCATCGGCCTTGGATGCAAACCACCTTTAGGGTTCCATCTACAAAAAAGTTAAGCACAAGTTTCAGGTTCCGATATGATGCCCGATTTATCCAAAATCTCGAATCAGGGCAGTTGGCAGAGGGGTTTTCTTTCAATCACCGGTGGAGATTCAACAATGCACTGCGGTACCGTTGGGGTAATGTCCTCAGTCCAAACACTGTTTTGAGCACCAGTTTACTGAATGAAGCCTTGTTTAGAACCGGCCAAGGTCCGAATGGGGTCAGGCATGAACACCGAACCCACTTGCTCATGGGGCTATCAAAGGGGCCAATTACCTATTCGGCAGGATATATTGTAAGGTATATCAATATCAGTCCCGAAAGGGCTAGACTCAATCACGGCATGGTATTTTGGATGACCATAAATCTGAATACATTTAAGAAAAAAACCACTCAATTTGTAGAATTCCCCGAGGACCATGTCAATTAAATTAGATATACTCTTCTTTGCCAATAACGCTACCTTTTTCTTCAGTTAGGACGGAAGACCGAAGTCGGAAGACAGGTGTACCGGGCATTTCAGTCCGAAGACAAGAATTATAATAGTGTAGCTAAACCTTACATTGATTTTATTCGATGAAAATTAAAATTTTGACAATAATCCTTTTTACATTTTTTGGACGACCTGTTTTGGCTCAGGAGGAAGTAGATACCGAATCTTGGTGGGGATTGATGACTTCAGGGGAGATCTCCCCGAGATGGTCTTTGTGGTTGGATGTCCACCATGTTCCCCAACTTTTTGTGATTTATAGGTCAGGAATTACATACCATACCATCGACAAAAAAGTGACATTGACGGCTGGTTATGGATACCTCGGATTGACTACTCCATTTTCTGAGGGGAAACTGATCAGACCCGAACACAGGCCTTGGGGTCAGGCAGTTTACCGGTTACCTGGCAATGGACCTTTGAGTGCCAGTTTTAGGCTCAGGTATGATTTGAGATTCAGACAAAACTATAGCCTGACAGAATTGACGGATGATTTTTCTCTTAATTACCGGTACCGATTCAATATGAGTTTGAGGTATAATTGGGGAGATAGATTGAGTCGTCATTTTAATTTTTCGAATACCCTGTTCAATGAATCATTGATAACCACCGGACCCGGCCCTAATCCATTACCTTTTGAACACAGGGTTTTCTTTTTGTTTGGCTTTCAGAAAAAAGCGGTCACCTTCTCACCTGGGTATCATGTCAGGTTTGGGACACCAAATTTTGGAAACCTTAGAATAAACCATGGCTTTGTCCTATGGATTAATTGGAATTACAATTTCAAAAACCTAAAAAAGCACTCCCTGAAGGAAGATCCGGCTGATAAAATGTAAAAAATGATTATCCGCTTATTTGCCAACAGGTCAAAATGGAGCTTAAATGGCAGCGGATAATCTTTCCATAGATCACAGTCGACAGTCCATGCCTGTCCGACGAGACAAAGCCGCGGCCATTGTACTTAAATCCAAGGTTTTTTTTTGCTTTTGGTAATAAAGCGGACACACAGAATAGAAGAATCCCGGCCGAGGATTCTAAGCCTTGACCGGGATTTTAATTCAATTTTTATTTAGGGCCGTCACGTACAAAGAAAACAAACATTAGCAAGAGGTGCTATCGACTGTGGTCTGTCGTCCGCGGACGATTTAAATTATTCTTATTGTTTTCTGATGACTCCCTCTTCCAGCATCCTTTCAAGCACTACCTGGGCAAATTCAGAGGAGAATTTTTCCATAGATGTTGGGTTCAGGGTTTTGGATTGGGCTGACCAAACCAAAAGTTCTGACTTGACATCATAAATATTGATTTCGATGAAATACCGTCTGTCATTGACAATATGTCCCGGGGTCATCATCATTCCATGATTCATCCCCCAAAATCCTCCAAAATTTCCACCCATTCCCCAACCAGGGCCTCCCATCATCATCGGTCCACCCATCATCATGGCACCTGGAATATAACGCTGCTCATCCTGAACATCTATTAAAGTCATGGTCATGATGGCATCTTGACCGTTTTGGTTAACCACATTCATCATGGCGTTTTTATCCAAGTCTGTGCTCATCCAAAAGTTAGGACGAATAGTCGCATTACTCGTGGTGGACCTGATGCCTAGAGAGGATAGTTTTGTCCTGACATCATCTTCTATAGTTTGTCTTTTGGTCACATCACCAATAATGGCGGCAACATAAAGGTTATTGTATCCACCTTGGTATTTATCTGGACTTGTCCATGACCTTGTGATTTTTGTGGCAGGAGAGCAGGCTGCAGCCAAAATTAGAAAAGCGAAGAATAAGATTTTTTTCATATTTAAGTGTTTGTTTTGGAAAAATGAATTTTTGTTTTATCAAGTGTGTGTGCAATTATAGCGGTAGATTGGATATTCATTTAAATTCCTGTGTAAATACTGAAACGCCTAATACACCCCAGGCTGACCACAGGAGGAGGTCTTCCCACTTCGTCTCAATAGCTATCGGAATCCTTCGCTAATGAAGAAAAATATGAGGTTAATGGCTTAGAAGCTTATATTCAAGTTTGTTTTTTATTACTTTTTTAACTGATATTTCTCCGCTAAATCTCCTGTAATTCTACTGCCGGTTTCGTCTAGATGAAAAAGAATATTTTCTCCTACGAAATATTGATTGGGAATATCTTCGCCTGTCAATGTAATGGTATTGCCCGCTTCATTCCATGTAAATGTCCCCGAAGTTTCAATTACATTTTGATTTTCTGAACCGAGATAGGTAATTTTTTTGGTGTAAGAATTTTCTGTGCCTAGTTCGATAATGGTTTCAATCCCTTCGCAATCTGCACATGGAAGGATACCTCTATAAACTCCAAAAAAATCAAGTGAATTGCTGGCGCTATGCCCATCATCCAGGGTTGATTCTTCGCTCTCAAACATGGAATCGTCTACGATCAAATCGTCTTTTTCTACATTTTTCTGACAACTCCAAAGAAAAATGCTAATTAGAATCAACGAAACAATAAATGGATTTCCAGATTTTCGATTCATTTGAAATTGACCAATTAATTACTTTGCAAGATACATGTAAATTGAGACTGGGACAATCATAGTTAATTGTTTTATTCCAATTTTGGACAAAAAGGAGCAGATAAGTTTGATTTCTGATAGAGCCTAAAATTTTGATTGACTTTTGTTTTGATTAACTTTCGGGCTACAAAAGGCTTTGTCAACTGAAAATATAGATGAAAAAGAATATTAAAAACACAGAAAGAGAATCAGGGACTGAGGACAAATCTAGCTATTCAGGAGCCCATCAATATATTGAAAGAGAAGATTCGCGCACAGGTTTGTCTGTTGAGACGCTAAAAAAGGCGATTTCCAACAATCTTTTTTATGTTCAGGCCAAATATCCTGAAATCGCGACTAGAAATGATTATTACATGGCTTTGGCTTATGCAGTTAGGGATAGGTTGTTGCAAAGATGGGTGGCATCTGTCAAGCAATATATTCAGGGAAAGGAACGGATTGTCTCTTATCTTTCTGCGGAATATCTATTGGGACCACATCTGGCCAACAATCTGATCAATCTTGGAATTTACAATGAAGTCGAGCAGGCCTGTGAGGAATTGGGACTTAACCTCGATTGGTTGATAGAAAAGGAAGTAGAACCGGGATTAGGCAACGGAGGTTTGGGAAGATTAGCTGCTTGTTATATGGACTCCTTGGCAACTTTGGAAGTCCCGGCGATAGGATATGGGATCAGGTACCAATTCGGGATTTTTGAGCAGGATATCAGAGATGGATGGCAGGTAGAAGACACTGACAACTGGCTAAGAAGAGGTAACCCTTGGGAAATTGCCCGCCGTGAATTGAGCTATGACGTGAAGCTCGGAGGACATATTCAGCATTACATTGACAGAAGTGGTAAATTCTGCAGCAATTGGATTCCTGAGCTTGTGGTAAAAGGCGTGGCTTACGATACTCCTATTTTGGGTTACAAAGTCAACACTGCAAATACTTTAAGACTTTGGAAATCTGAAGCGCCACATTCTTTTGATTTTCAGTCATTTAATGCAGGTGAATACAACAATGCAGTGAATCAAAAAATCATTTGTGAAAACATCAGCAAAGTACTTTATCCCAATGATGAGCAGCGGGAGGGCAAAATCCTGAGACTGCAGCAACAGTACTTTTTTGTGTCTTGTTCATTGCAGGACATGATCAATATCCACTTGAATCAAGGCGAAAAAATAGAAGATTTTGACAAAAAATTCGCTGTCCAATTGAATGATACTCATCCGGCAATCGGCGTAGTTGAGCTGATGCGTTTGTTGATGGATGAACATTTGTTGGATTGGGATACCGCTTGGAATATTACCACCAAAACCTTTGCTTACACCAACCATACTTTGCTTCCGGAGGCTTTGGAAACTTGGGATTTGGAGCTTTTCGGATCCGTATTGCCGAGGCATCTTGAGCTGATTTATGAAATCAACCGAAGATTTCTTGATTTTGTGACAATCAAGTTTTTTGGTGACAACCAAAAAATAAGCAACCTTTCCCTGATCGGTGAAGGTAAAAAGAAACATGTCAGAATGGCCAACCTTGCCTGTCTCGGAAGTCATGCCATCAATGGCGTTGCAGCTTTGCACTCTGATTTGTTGAAGAAAACTGTTTTGAAGGACTGGTACGAACTTTCACCGGAAAAATTCAGCAACAAAACCAATGGCGTGACCCCAAGAAGGTGGATGGTATTGAGCAATCCAAAGCTTACCAAACTTATTTCTGATAAAATCGGTGAGGGTTGGATCAAGGATTTGGAGGAATTGAAGGGTTTGGAAAAATATGCCGATGATCCTGAATTCCAACAGGCTTGGATGAAGGTGAAATTGGATCAGAAAAAAACCCTTGCCAAGAAAATACAGAGAAGGTTAGGAATAAAAGTGGATCCCGAATCCATGTTTGATATTCAGGTCAAGCGAATCCATGAATACAAGCGTCAGCATCTGAATGTCCTGCATGTCATAGCATTGTATAATCAGATTAAGAAAAACCCGGACATGGAAGTGGTTCCACGGACCTTTATCTTTGCCGGAAAATCTGCGCCTGGATATCGCAAAGCCAAGTTGATCATCAAATTGATCAATTCTGTGGGAGAAGTAGTCAACAATGATCCGGATATAAAAGGCAGGTTAAAAGTGGTTTTTTATCCCAATTACAATGTGACTAACGCTCAGAAGATATATCCTGCTGCCGACTTGTCAGAGCAAATATCCACTGCCGGAAAAGAAGCTTCAGGCACGGGCAACATGAAATTGTCGATGAACGGTGCGTTGACCATTGGAACTTTGGACGGAGCCAATGTCGAAATCAGAGATTGCGTAGGGGAGGAGAATTTCTTTCTTTTTGGCTTGACTGCTGATGAGGTATCCAAAACCAAAAATGAGGGATATAGACCGAAACACTATTACGAATCCAATCCCATCCTGAGAGAAGCGATTGATCAGATCAATGCGGGTTATTTTTCCCATTTGGATGTGAATACTTTCAGGGAATTGACTGATTCTTTGATGTATGACGACCAATACCTGCTGTTTGCTGATTTTCATTCTTACCTTGAAGCGCAGGAAAAGGTATCTGAAGCCTTCAAACACAAAGAAATGTGGGCCAAAATGTCGATTTTGAATACAGCAAGGATGGGCAAATTTTCGAGTGACAGGAGTATAAGAGAGTACTGTGATGAGATTTGGAAGGTAAAATCCGTTCCGGTTGAAATAGATTCGATCAAAATCATAGAAAAATAGAATAAGGGGCATGCCCCCTTATTTTTTACGTTTTATTGCTCAGTATTCATGATAAATTAATTTTTTGACTTTTTTTCTAAAATCAAAAAACCTCCTTAATCCTATAATTGGCATCTTTGAATGAGAAGTTTTCTCCTTGTTTTTTGCTTTTCATGACTTGGTATAAAGGACTTTCAGTCGATAATCCAAAAACTGAAATTCCATTTACTTTCATTCTTTCGATACTCGCTGACACAAAGAAAATGTCTTTGTCAGTAACTACCACGCTTCCCAATTTTACTGTGTCAGAAATATCCTCAATGGTCGGAAGCATATTTTGGAGAATTTCCATTTCTCTGTTGGCAAAGCTTACCTGATCTCCGACGGCATTTGCCCGGTGAATCTGCTCAGCATTAAATCCCTGTTGGGTCATGTCGCGGACTTCTTGATCGCCTTCGTTTTCACTGCCAATCATTTCCCTAATGCTGTTTTGGAAATCATCAATTACAGATTGATGTTTCTTAATGCCTGCCTCTAATAAAGCTTTTTTGAAAGCGGCATGACTGATATTAAATACGCTGGTTTCCATAATTTTTTTTACTTTTTTAGTTATTCTGAAATTTTTTGTCAGTATTTTCAATGATGCCTATTGGCTTGAGAAGACTTTGACCGTTGCTGAAACTCTTGTACTGACTACTTAACCTATCCACAGAATCGCTAATACTTTCTTGAACAAACATTGGCTTGGCTTGGTCCAATGGAGCGCATTCATGTTAATTTTTAGTTTTATTCTTTAGTCCAATCCTTGTTATAATTTTTCTTCTTCAAAAATTTGCCTAAAACATTTTTGATTTTTTAGAAATTCAGGTTTCATAATGCTATGTATTGAATTCAATGTAAAAATTGGACGCCATAAATTTCATGACTATTGTTTGGCCATTTAATGATTAATATCTTGGAATTAATCGGAGCAATCTGAATATAAAACGCCCAAAATTCTTTAAATAAACGACTACCTTAAAAAAGGCAAAGACGTTTCCTTGAGGATTCTATATTTTAGCTAACAAAAAAATCAGCATTCTGAATACCAGCTTTTTCCGCAGTCTAATTATACCTTGGAATCATTGTCAATCCCTCGCAATATGGAAACCTTTAACTAATATGAATAATGTTCAGATAATTTTCGGTTACAATCCACTTTGCCTAACTGAATATGAATAATGCTGGGGCTCAGCTGAAAAAATCATTAAATTCCCCTATTTGGCTGTTTTTGAAACAATCTGAGGGGTGTTGAACGTCCTATTACCTTTCGCTGAAGATTTAAAGCGAATGGATTCTTGGTCAATTTCCAAATCCAAAATTGGGTCAATCCCGGTAGCTTATATTTAGTAGGAACTATCCATCTGGCCTAGGCTTTTTTCCTCTATCCTAAAAGTTTTGAGTAACAGGTCTATATAGGGTGGATGAAAATGATGCATAAAGATTTTTTCTGGATTGTCGGGGTATTTCTCAATGTATTCTTCATCGGGCTGTAGAATGATTGTATTTCCGGTTCTGACATAATTATTGGAACCATAAAATTCGGGCATTTGAAATTCTGGCAAAGTCTTCTGAATCAATTTGGTGGCTTTGTCTCCCAAATATTTTTCAAAATTTCTTTGTGCTTTTTTGGTAGGTTTATCCAGCTGATTGTAGACTTTTTGGAATACAATTCTTTCCGGGAATTTTTGTTTTTTAATGGAAACTTTGGCATCTCTAAAAGGATTGATTTCACTGAAATCATTTACCGTTTGCACAGAAAATGGGACTTGAGGAACCCAATCAGCAGCATTGATGACATTGTATGCCCATCCATTTTGTGTCTTGGCCTCGTAGTCATAAGCAAAGTAAAGGTTCCCCGGTTTTGGGGCAGCGCTACAATAAGTTTTCCATCGGATGCCTGATTCCAATTTCCCTTGTTTTTGTAGGTTGTATAAATAGGCCGTCAGCAAATATCCGATACCTCCACCCTGACTGTGTCCTATAATAATGAAATCCTTTATGCCAGTATTATAAAGGGAATCGATCTTGGGAAGTATATCCCGCGAAAGGAATGCCGTGCCCAAAAGCCAACCAATATGTACGGCTGCCTTGGGGTCATCAGCCAAATCATATTCAAAATCAAAGTCAGATGAAATTTGAAGTTTCCCTTTAGCCGGTACCATTCCGGCATAGAAATTTCCGAGCCATGACACGGGGTCTTGTGTTGTTCCCCTTATAGAAATCACAGCTGTACTTTTATCAGATTTTATCCAAAGGTGCCAAAGGTTCTTCAAACCCATTTCAGGAGATTGATAAACTTTTAAATATTGGTTTGGATCAGGGATTTTGCTATAATAAGTACTATCCTGCGACATCCTCGCAGATATTTTCATCATGTCATAGTATTCCTTGGGATCAAATCCCGGTAAAAGGGATTGGGATAGGGAATCTATGGTGGCAAAAACAAAAAGAAAAAACAGAATTGATGCTGAGAATGACTTCATTTGGAATAGGCGATATTATGAAAGCTTTTGTTTGAAGGGTTCCAAAAGCTCATTTACATCTCCTGCTTTATCTTTGATTTTTTTGAGGGCAAATGCAAGCGTAATATTGAACAACCCAAGTGAGAAGAATGCCAATGCAGTAAAAAAAACAATGGTCAATCCACCTAATGTCGGATTGAATAGTATCATTAAGGAAAATATGACCGATAATGCGCCGCTAGCCAGTAACCATCCCCAACCATCAGATCCGTATTTTTTCATATCGAAGGCAAAACCGAAAGTTGCGAAGCCTTTGAACATGAAATAGAAAGCAATGATAAATGGAAGGACAGCCAAGGTGATCGCAGGGTTGAAAAATAAAATAGATCCAACTACGAAATCAAACAGAGCCCCTGCAAAATGCCATCCCCAATCATCGATTTCGTTGCGGTTATTGATAGAAAATATCAATTGGAAAATCCCCGATACAAACATAAAGGAAGCAAAAATAATGGCAAGGCTCATGAAGCTTTTGACAGGAGTGGAAATCGTCCAGAAACCTACCAGAATAAATAAAATACCAACAAAAAGTGGAAGCCACCAGTTTTTGATCATAAATCTGCTTTTCCTAAGTACTGATTCCATTTTCCTTTTGTTTAGGTTTTTTGGATTCAATAGCGTCCTAAATAAAAGATGAGAGGTCTCGTTTTTGCCCAAAATATGTATTTTGGGTTTGCACCAAAAACCT
>NZ_JAKZAM010000041.1 GCF_022538055.1 Cognataquiflexum nitidum
TATACAAGTTAAACCGAAGATATTTTGGAGAAAACCTGTTTGACCGAATGATTATTGCTGCGGTTCATCCATACGTGCATTGAAGCGGATACACATATTATTTTTTTTTAAAATTTATAGTTTTGGATGTCTTAATATCATTTTGGCGGGAGTTGTTTTGCTAGGTGATTTTATTTGCTCAAATCAAAAGACAATCGATTTTGATATGATTTTAATAACCTAAAAACATTAGAAAATCAAATATAAAAAATTAATTCAAATCATTGTGTAAATTGTACATGATGAATTCAAATATTCAATATGCCAAAAAACAGACCATTAAATATGGACTTTGATAATAATGAAGTATTTCCCCAATTGTCCTTGGATTGTGTTATTTTCGGATTTCATGATGGAACATTGAAGGTGCTTTTATTGAAGTGGAAGGCTTCGGAATACTGGAGTCTGCCGGGAGGATGGATTTGGCAAAGGGAAGATATCGACGATGCTGCCATCCGGATTTTGCAAGAAAGGACAGGGCTAGACCATATTTTTTTGAGGCAATTTTACACTTTTGGAAAAACAAAAAGGTATGATAGCCAAGAACTTGCTAATATGCTTTCTTATATCATCGACCCTAAAGCATGGTTTGAAAGGACCATTTCCATCGGCTATTATGCGTTGGTGGATTATGCGGCTGTTTTTCCCAATCCCGATGATTTTACAGAAGAATGCAAGTGGTGGGATTTGGAAGTTGTTCCTGAATTGTTATTTGACCACAATGAGATTTTGAAAAAGGCTTTACATTCTTTGAGGTTAGAACTGAGTTACCAACCGGTAGGATATAATCTCCTCCCCGAAAAATTCACCATGCCTGAAATGATGAAAATGTATGAGGCCATTTTGGGAAGAAAAATTGATCCCCGAAATTTTCAAAAGAAAATCCTCCATTCAGGGATAGTCACCAAACTCGATGAAGTAAAGAAAGGAACGGCTCATAAATCACCTTATTTATACAAATTCGATCAGCAAAAGTATCAGGAAGTATTGGAAGATGGGGGCTTGTTTATTATGTGATAGGTGTGTCCTCAATGATGGCACTATACGGGATATCCAATTAATCCTTGTCTGCACACCTAATTTTCCGGTATATTCCTGCCTGACGACAGGCGGGGGTATTCCGACTTCGTCCTGCTATCGGAATGCTTGCCTACCTGTATGTGTCCTGACCAAAGAAGAATATAGGCTTACTTGCAAAGAAGCGAGTAGCTATTTTATTTGATATTATGTTATGGCATTGATTGGTAATTTTTTTAACTTGAAATAAAATCACCTAAAATGGCAGCTTCATTAGCCCGCATCCAAAAAACAGCCTATTCTCTGTTTATTATCGTGGTTGTCTTTTGGATTTTAAAAGTCGGCTCTTTTATAATCGTCCCCTTGGTATGGGGGATTTTCTTTGCGTTTTCTCTTTTCCCTGTCTCCAACTGGTTTGAAGAAAAAAGACTTCCTCGGGGATTGGCCATTACCTTAACCATTGTTTTGATTTCAGCTATTGCGCTTTTTATATTTTACACCTTGATCAATCAGGTGTTGGGTTTGATTTTGGATATTCCCGAAATCAGCGAATCATTCAACAATAAAATTTCGGCCTATTTTGCAGATTTGGGTGGAATGATTGGGATAGAAGGGAAAACCATGCCTGAAATCAGTAGTTTATTTACTCCTGAAAATATGAATGCAACACTGCTTGAAGCCGGAAAATCCCTTACTTTGGCAGGTATTGTTCCTTTATTTATTTTTTTGATGCTGTACTACACTGATTTTTTTATGGAGTTTCTCAAAAAAATTTCAGGAGAGAATAACAGTTCCATTTTGGTCTGGATTGATGATTCTGGAAAAGTCATTCAGTCCTATCTCGTAGGTATGACGATTGTGACCGGAATTGTATCTGTTATGTCAGGAGTGTTTTTTTACTTTATGGGGATCAAATACTATGTACTATTTGCGGTATTGATCGGAGTGATGAACCTTATTCCCTATGTAGGGGTAATCATCAGTTCGTTTTTGGTGGTGTTTTATGTGTTGTTGACTACAGATAGCCTCTTTTATCCGTTTTTTACGATGTTCGTGCTTTGGATCATACAGTTGACTGAAAACAATCTGATCACACCTTTGATAGTGGGGTCCAAAGTCAATGTCAACACGATGGTGGTAATTTTGGCAATCCTTATTGGGGGGAGTTTATGGGGGGTGTCCGGGATGATTCTTTTTATCCCTTTGATGGGGGTCTTAAAAATTACATTTGACAGAATTCCTTCTTTGGCTCCTTATGGCTATCTTTTGGGTGATAAATTTCCGGTAAATGAAAAAAACGAGAATTTTTGGAAGTTACTTTTGAGAAAAGTGAAAAACAAAAAAGAGGCTTAAAAGCCTCTTTTTTGTTTTTGTGCGCTTTGGAAGATTCAAGCTTCTAGATATAATAAAGTCCCCTCTTGAGGACAGTTTGCATACCAATGCTGCGCATCAATACTAATAAGTCGGGGTGGCAGGATTCGAACCTACGACCTCCACATCCCAAATGTGGCGCGATACCGGGCTACGCTACACCCCGAGCTAATTTCTACCTTTGTTTTAAATGATGAATTAAGAAGTGATCATCCAAATCTGATTCATTGATTACTAAGGTGTTGTATTTTTATAAAATTTCCCAAGTCACTTGTGACGTTGGATTCAAAACCTACTTTTGGTTAGAAGGCTCAAAAGTAATCATTAAATTGATTTTATAAACAGAAATGATGGGTATTTCAAAATAAAAATTTCTGGGCAGAATCCTTGGTCCTGCAAGTACACAGAGTTGACAGATAGAAGTGTTCGGCGCTCATTTGGGTTTAGAAAGGCGGAACCTCTAGGTGTAGTTTTTAACTACCATTTTCTGTTATACGATCCCGGACAGCTGTCGGGATGTAATTCATTTTTCCAAGAATTACCTTTCGTTTGGTTGGTAGAATAGGCCAATTGCATCCCGATGGCTCGTGGATGGAAGGAAAGAAGGGTGGAATTACAAATTCCACCAAGTCCTAGCATCAAGAGGCAAACTACACCTAGGTGTTAGGACGATGCGTTTAGAAATGATCCCTTTGGTTCCGATAGCTAGGAATTAGCCTTGGGTAAGAGGTAGGCAAATTATAACCATTCCTAGCATCCATCGTTAAAATACGCCGAGATGGAGGCAGAGAATACCCGGTTATCACATGGGATGTAGTTCACTTTATTTTGAGAATTAGACAATGATTGATGTAAAAAAAATAGTGATTGTAGTTTGTGCTTTCCTTTGTTTTGGGGTGGTCCATGCTCAGGATCTTAAAAAAAACAGCTTTGAGATTTCAGCTTTTAGAAATGCAGGTAATGATGGGCAAATTCCTGTAAGTAGCATGCATAATTACGGAATTAGTGTCAATTACAGCCGGTATTTTTTTAAAAGATGGAATGTAGGAGCAGGAGTGGGTTTTGGTGATTTTAATGGAAATGGTTACAATGGCCTTTTTGAGGAATTCTATGAATTTGCAAGTAACAGAAACTATACCCAATACCATATCCGGCTGGGATTTGAACCAATTCAAAAAGAAAAATTTGCTATAGGTATTCAAGCGGAATTTCTAAGGTTTTCCTACAATGGGATTTCAGGAATAACAATCGGAGGTCCAGGTCAGCCGGGAGATGATCCCCGTCGGGTTACTTTAGGAAGATCTCATGTCTCAGGTGGCTTCTTTGGGCCTTATGGAGTTTTCAACTTCTCTGAAAATTTCTTTTTGAGAGGAAATTATTTGATAGGTTTTCCGGTCCTGAATTATGATTGGAGTTGGAATAATGTGTCACTCGCTATAGGATATAGGTTTTGAGATAAAAAGTCTTATTCAAAACAGGGAAGGTGATTTTAAAGGATACATAAAAATGGCGGATGCAGGTGATAACTTCTCCTTTTGATTCGATTATCCTTCCAATTGCTTATGGAAGCTTGACATCTCTAAAAAATCAAAAAAGCCCGGAGCTAGACGCCGGGCTTTGTGGTTGCAGAGAGTGGGGGATTCGAACCCCCGGTACGGAATTACCCGTACGACAGTTTAGCAAACTGCTGGTTTAAGCCACTCACCCAACTCTCTGTTTGCTTTTTTTAAAGAGTTTAGTTTGAAACTCTTTCTATACTTTATCTTAAACTTAGGCTTTGTTTTTTGATTTAAGGAATGCAAATATAAATGATTATTCATTAGATAAACAAAACTGGATTGGCTTTATATATCCTATTGTTTTTAGGAATTGAAATTGAGAGAAATAAGGCTCTGACATTCAATAGGAAAAAAAATAATAGTTAAAATAAGTTTTAAATATATTTGGCAATTAAATTTAAAAAATCGAAAATTATTAGGTTTTATAGGGAGAAAGAGAGATAAGAATCAAGCTCTTTAAATCAAAAATAGACAAGGGTTAGGGGTCCGGTGAAATTAGCATTGAGCCTAAATCCGACTTTTATTTGGTTGGTAATAATTAGGTATTCAGCACAAAATCTTATTTTTTTTTAAAAAAATTCCTCACTTTTTTTATGTGGTTTCAATAGACGAATATGGTGTTTATGGTGGATTGTCTGGTTTTTGTAAGTTTAACCTAATATGTTGGTATCCAATTTTTTAATTCCTCTATATTTTGTGTTTAGCTTAATCATTATATTGCTACAATATTACAGGCCCTAGTCTTTCTCGCAAAAAAAACGGACTCACCCCCCGGTTTCGACTATTATGATTCACTCAAAAGAAATCAAGGAATTATTGTCTATTTCCCACAGGGAATCAAGTACCCTTTTGGTTTGTGTTTTGGACCTTGAGGGTGAGGTGGCACACTGCAATCCTGTTTTCCGGAAATTTTTCAGATTATCAGAAGCACAAAAACCTTATTTTTTGGAATTCTTTGATGAATTCCAAAAAACTGAAATAGAGCCTTTGATTTCTGATTTGATTGGAAAACCAAATGATATAGTCCGCTATACCCAAAGTTATTTCAACAGTTTGGTGTCATGGGAGTTTTCTTTTTTAAAAAATTCCGATGGAGATTTTTTGGGAATTCTTGGGATAGGTACTTTAAAACATGAGACAGAACAACTTTCAAATGAAATTGGAATTAAAGTAAATATTGAAACTGATATTTACATTCAGGTCAATAATGATTGGGAGGTACAGTTCGCTAATTTGGAAGCGGAGAATTTTTTTGAAAAATGTAGCGATAGTCTTAGGGACAAAAAAATATGGCAGGTTTTTCCTGATCCAAAAATTTATGAATACGCCCTTCATTTCAAGAAAGCCAAGGAATCAGGCAATATTACTGTCATTGATGATTTTATTTCTGAAAATGGGAAGTGGTATCAAATCATCATTTGTCCAAGGTCAAGCTGTATCGACATTTATTTCAAAGATGTGTCCGAAGTGCAGCTTATCCAAAGCGGGTCCCGTAGGCTGGATTCCACTTTGGAGACAATCCTCCATAATTCAGATCAGGGTTATGTTTTGATGAGTCAGGATTTGAGGATCATGAGATTCAATGAAATGGCCTCAAAACAGGTACAAGTATATTTGGGAAAGGCCCTTAAAGAAGGAGATAAGTTTCTCCATTTTTTGCTTCCCGGCATGGAAGGTAAGTTTTTGGCAAATCTTGAGGATATTATTGGGGGGAAGAATGTAAGCTTTGAACAATCAGTAAAATCGATTGGTACAGATGAGGGAAGGATATACAGGCATGATTTCTATCCGGTTACAAGTCCTGATAAAAAAATAATCGGATTTGTTTACAGCACCAAAGACATACATGATAGTCATGATGTTCTTACCAAACTTCTGAATCAAAATAATGTACTTAAGGAAATACTTTATTCGCAGTCGGTTGTGCTAAGGTCTCCTTTGTCTTCTATTTTGGGTTTGTTAGAATTGTTAGATAAAAAGCAACTAGACAGAGAAAATCAAAAATACCTTTCCTACCTCAAGGTTTTGGCGTATGACCTTGACCAGATAATCCGCAAAAACACCAAAACCATCAACGAATAAGATACATTTTGATTTGATTTCGCTTCAAAACAATTCCTTAAACAAGATGTTATTTGACTAAGAAGACCAAATGACTTAGGAAATGAAGGAAATACTCAAAGAAATCACAAGTGATAAAGACTGGAAGGTCGAAGAAGTAAGCTCAAATGGGAACGTAGAGAGCTTTTTGATCAAAGACGGTGTTTTTATCCGCAACAAAGGTAATTTAGTCAAAGTCAAATGGGTAGACATCCTGTGGCTCAAAGGTGATGGAAATTATACGACTTTAGTGACACGGACTCAGGTTTTTTCACTCAGGAATATCCTTAAAGAATTTGAATCAGTTCTTCCTACGGAAGAATTTTTTAGAATACACAAAAGCTACATTGTCCGGCTGGATGAAATCAAAAGTATCAATCCCAGGGAAGTGATGATTGGAAATGATTCCGTTCCGGTAGGCAGGACATACTTTCAAGACTTGATAAATGGGATCAAAAAGCTTGGTTCAAGTGGTGGGGATTGAAGTTTTCCTTTTCTCAATTTCCCCAGAGCAAACTACTATCCCCATAGCTCAAAAATCTATAATCATTATTTAAAGCTTCCGTATATATTTTTTTCCAATTCCCCTTGGTAAATGCAGCCACCAAAAGAATCAAAGTAGAGGATGGTTGGTGGAAATTGGTCACCAATGCATCGCAAACTTTGAAATCATAACCCGGCATGATCATTATTTCGGTAGAACCTGTAATTTCATTTAGGTCTTTTTGCTTCATAAACTCTAAAATCGCCCTGAAACTCTCTCTTCTATCGGGTAAACTTTCAAAATCAGAGTAAGGGTAAAGTTTGGGTATTTCAAATTTGGACTTTCCTTCAAGTACTAACATGACCCCATACCAATACAAACTTTCAAGAGACCTCATCGAGGTGGTTCCTACGGCAATGATTTTTCTATTTTGGCAGGCAAAATTTTCAATAGTTTCCAAGCTAAAAACCATCTGTTCGCTATGCATGGGATGTTCGGAGACATTTTCTTCCTTGATAGGCTGGAAAGTACCTGCGCTGACATGGAGTGTCAAAAACTCCTTTTTGACACCTTTTTCTTCCAGATTTTGAAGGACTGCATCAGTGAAATGAAGTCCGGCAGTAGGAGCAGCTACTGCCCCTTCTTTTTTGGAATAAACAGTTTGGTATCGGGTTCTGTCTTCGATTGTGGCTTTCCTGTTGAGATAGGGAGGAATCGGAACTTCCCCGGCTGCTTCGACAATAGCCACAAATGGGATATTATTTCCCGTCCAGGTGAATTCTACCTGTTTTTCTGATCTGTCAATCATCCGGGCGCTGATGATTTCTGTTTTTCCTTTAATTGTAATTTGTCCTTGAAGTATCCCGTTTTCTCTCCATTTTTTGAGGTTCCCTATAAAAGTTTCCCAGATGACAGAAGAGGAATTGACCATGACCTCGCTGATGACAGTACTTGGATGTAGGGGTTTCAAGAGAAAAATTTCAATTTTTGCTCCTGACTCCCGCTGAAAGACCAACCTTGCGGGGATTACTTTAGTATCGTTGAAAACCATCATGCTTCCCTCAGGAATGAAGTTTGGGATTTCAAAAAAGCGGTGATGGGAAATGTTACCGGCCTGATATTGGATCAACTTGGAATCGGCCCGGTTTTCAAGTGGAAATTTTGCTATTTTTTCTTCCGGAAGGGTATATTCGTAATCAGATAATTTAATATCCTGAATTGCTTTATGCTTTGTCATGGGGGATTAGGAGAATCAAAGCACAAATATATACCTAATGGAAGAAGTTTTAAAAGATATTCGGTTTTCATATCAGCCCCATTTGTTGAAATTCAGATTTGATGCGGGTACCTCCCGTGGGGTATTGAAAGACAAAACAACTTTCCTCATCAGTGCTTTATCTATTCAAAAACCCGGGATGACAGGATGGGGAGAAGCTGCTCCTTTACCCAAATTAAGCATTGATGATGTTGCGGATTTTGAAGAAGTGTTGTCGGAGATCTGCGGGAAACTTTCAGGATCCACCATTATTGGAAGTGAACAGGCAATACTGGAATGGGCAAAGAGCCATATTTCTGAAAGTTATCCGAGCATCCGCTTTGCTTTTGAAACAGCTTTGTTAGACCTCTTACATGGCGGCAAGAAAATGATTTTTGATACCCCTTTTTACAATTCGGGCCAGCCACTTCCTATTAATGGACTGATATGGATGGGGGAGAAGGGATTTATGCTTGATCAGATTGATAAGAAATTGGCTGAAGGATATTCTTGCATCAAAATGAAAATCGGGGCCATTGATTTTGGACAGGAGTGTGAGTTGCTTGCCTATATCAGAAAACAATACAGCGCTCAACGTGTCATCCTTAGAGTAGATGCGAATGGTGCATTTTCTCCTAAGGAGGCTTTGGATAAGCTGAAGATCTTAAGTGAATATGATCTGCATAGCATCGAGCAGCCTATCAGGCAAGGTCAGGTGAAGGAAATGAAGAGCCTTTGTACCACGACACTATTGCCTATCGCTTTGGATGAGGAGTTGATAGGAATTCATGATTTTAAGGATAAAAAGAAATTACTTGAAACCATCATGCCTCAATACATCATCCTGAAACCCACCTTGGTCGGTGGGATTGCTTCTTCTAGGGAATGGATCGCCTTGGCATCCGCCATGGAGATTGGTTGGTGGATGACTTCAGCTTTGGAGAGTAATGTCGGGTTAAATGCAATCGCACAGTTTACCTCAACTTATGATATTGTCCTTCCCCAAGGATTGGGAACAGGTCAGTTGTATCATAACAATTTTGATTCTCCTTTGAGGATAGAGAGAGGGGAGATTAAGTATGGTATTGGTGATTGGGGAATTTGAATTTTAGGAAAAAAACAAAAAAACCCCGATTGCTCGGGGTTAATTTCACTAGATGTCAATGGGTTGTATATAGATTAAACTACCTTTACATTCACTGCATTTAGGCCTTTTCTACCTTCTTTAAGGTCGAAAGTAACTTCGTCATCTTCTCTGATTTCGTCGATCAAACCAGTGATGTGAACGAAATACTCTTTAGAAGACTCATTGTCAACGATAAAACCGAATCCTTTGGACTCATTAAAAAACTTAACTTTTCCTGTGTTCATGATAAATTGTATTGAATTAATATTTCGTCAAATTTAAGGATACTTTTAACATATAAAACGAATGAGTTAAATTATTTTAAAAGTTTTTTAAATTATTTGCAAATATATTTAATTTTTTAGTGAAAAACATTCGGGTCCTTGATCCCCATTTAGTCTTTAATCCAATCCGAAGAGATAGACAGGCTTATTGAATTCCGTTTCTGCCCCTGTCTTTGAAAGCTTTCCTGTCTTTAAATTTCTTTCAAAAACAACGATAGTTCCCGAACCTTGGTTGGCCGCCAAAAGAAATTTCCCGTCACTTGTTATCACGAAATTCCTAGGTGTTTCTCCACCTGTATTTATTCTTTCCACAAAAGTCAATTCTCCGCCCTTTCCGGTTTCATATACGGTAATCTCATTAGCATCCCCTCTGTTGGATGCATACACAAATTTTGCGTCAGGAGAAATGCGTACCTCAGCAGCTCCGACATTTCCTTTAAACTCTGCACCTGTCAAAGGCAAAACCTGCATTTGTGTCATTTGGCCTGTATCATAACTGTAAACCCCAAGTTCGGCTGTCATTTCGTGGATCAGGTATACCGGGCTGCCGCTTGGATGGATGGCTAGATGTCTTGGACCTGCACCAGGTGATACTTCCAAGTATCCTGGATCTGAATTGTTAAAAGGGACTGCATAGGAAGGGTTGAAATCATAAAGGTGGATTTTATCTGTTCCCAAGTCACCCACAAGCAATTGCTTGCCATTTGGATGAAAGACCGTGCTGTGGACATGGGCTTTTTCCTGCCTTGCAGGATTAATGCTTTGGCCTTCGTGCTCATATGTCTGCACATGAGTAAGCATACCGTCTTTTACTCTATAAGCCGAAAAATTTCCTCCTGAATAATTTCCCACTACCAAGATATCCTCTTTTGCATCTAAGCTTAAGTAACATGGATGGTCTCCAAAGGTATCCTTGCTATCCAATAATTCCAGAGTGTTGTTTTGCCTGTCAAAATTGAAAGATTTCACTTTGCCCCCATTTTCTCCTCCGATTTCTTCTACCGCAAAAACCAATGTTTGTGCTTTGTTGCTGATCACAAAAGAGGGGTTGGAAACCCCTGCTGCCAAGATTTGGGTTTGGAGGGTATTATTTTCTGGATTGAATGTGAGCAAACCAATTCCTTGCACTTCAGAATCCGTATAAGCTCCCAAAAGGAAAGAATAGACAGGTTCGATTTTTTCTTCCTGAGGAGATTCATCGCAAGAATTGCTCATAATCATGATTGTAAGAAGGAGAAGTAAGGGGGCTATTTTTCTCATTTTCAGATATTGTTTTCTGATTTTTCAGGTTTGATAGCCGAATGGTGTTTTTCGCTATATAATTTATGTGTAACCGCATCATATTGGCCCTGAAGATCATCGGTTTTGGTTCCTTTCCATATAGGAGTCTTGGTAATGTAAGCAGCCCTGGCGAGCAGGTGTCCACCTATGCTTATGGTCAAAAACACAAATAAAATAATAGCAACAGCCCGTGTTGTCACTGAATAATCATTGAAAAAGAGAGCGGCAGAAACCAGAATCAAACTTATCCCCAAAGTGGATGCTTTGGCAGTAACAGATATGCGTAAGTAGACGTCAGGCTTTCTGAGCAAACCTATCGAGGAGGACAGGATAAACATTGCTCCAAACGTAGATAATAGCATGATAAGGATATCTTTCATTTTCTTTCTCTTTGTTCTAGGTAAAATGCATAGGCCGATGTACTCAAAAAAGCAATCAAAGCAAAAAGCATGGCAACATCCAGAAATGTACTTTGGATTGTTTGAATACTGTAAATGGAGATGATGCAGATTGAAATTAAAATCAACATATCCAAGGCAATGACCCTATCGGGGAGGCTTGGTCCTTTCAGAAACCTGATAAAGACCAAAATCACTGATAAACCGAGGATGGGTATGATTACCCAATTGAGATAGTCTTGTAGGCTCATCGCATTAATTCCAATAGTGGTTTTTCAAACTTTTGCTTGATATCGTTTATAAATTTGTCCTTGTTCAAAAGGTGCATCACGTGGACGTATATTACTTTTTTGTCATCGGAGACATCCATGATCAAGGTGCCTGGCGTCAGGGAAATAATATTTGATAAGATACTTATTTCAATATCTGTTTTGGCATCAAGAGGAACTTTGACTATTCCCGGTTCAAGTTTAGATTTCGGATAAAATGATTCCTTCAATGCTTGAAAATTGGCTTTGATGATTTCCAAAAGTATAAAGACTCCAAATCCAAACCATTTTGGTATGCCGGAGAAATACTTTCTTTCTTCTTTTTTGAAAGTGATGATCCACAAAATCCCGAAGCCTATAAAAAATCCAAATATGAAATTCTCTTCCGTAAGGGTTCCCGTGGCCATTACCCAAATGATGGCCAGGATTAGGTTGGTCAAAAACAGTGATTTTGTCATGGGTTTATGGTTTTAAGTCCCAATACTGCTTCAATATATCCTGAGGGATCCATCAGTTCTAAGGAGATTCTTTGGGATAGTAAAATGATGTTTTCAGCTCCAAATCCGATATAAAGTGAAATTCCTGATAACAACACGATAGGAAATACCATCAGCCATTGGTCGATTTTTGACATCTGAGGGAAATACAGACCATCAGCCTTTTTTGGTAAATCCGTACTGTTTTTCCAAAATACCTCTCCCCACAATCTTGCAATTACCCATAAGGTAAGAAAACTTCCCAAGACAATGAATCCTATCAATACATATTCTTTAGTGTCTAGGCCTGCCTGGATCAGGAATATTTTTGCCCAAAAACCTGAAAGAGGAGGAATCCCCACCAGGGAAAACAGAGGGATTGCCATCAAAAGCGAAAGGAGAGGATAGTTTTTGTACATGCCACCGAGTTGCCTGATATCTTGGGTTCCGTTGATTTTAAGGATTAATCCGGAAACCATAAATAGGTTTGTTTTCACAATGATGTCATGGATCAGGTAAAAAACAGTACCCATAATGGCCAATTCGGTATACATACCCAATCCTGCAATTAAGAAACCTATATGGCAAACAATCAGGTATCCAAAAATCTTTCCCATGTTTTGCTTTAGCAAGGCCCCCAATCCACCCGAAAGAATGGTAAGTGCGGCAAGAATGACCATAATATCTCCCATAAATTCATCTCCGCCAAACATCAAAGTAAATGTTCTCAGCATGGCATAGATCCCCAGTTTTGTCAGAAGCCCTGCGAAAATCGCAGAAACAGCAGGCGGTGGCGTGTGATAGGAGGCCGGTAACCAAAAGTACATCGGAAAGATAGCAGACTTGATACCAAAGGCAACCAAGAAAATCCCGGAGGTGACACTTACCAATCCACGGTTTTGGAGGCTATCCAATTTGATGGCAACATCGGCCATATTGAGCGAGCCGGTAAGGCCGTATATAAAACCAATTCCGATCAAAAACAGAGAGGATGCCAAGAGATTAAGCGAAACATATTTGAGCGCTCCCTCAAGCTGTTGTTTTTTTCCACCCAAAGTCAAAAGGACAAAGGAGGAAATGATGACAACCTCAAACCAAACATAGAGATTGAAAATATCTCCTGTAAGGAAAGCTCCCTGAAGTCCCATAATGAGAAGGTGAAGTATGGGAAAAAATCCAAACTCCAGCCTTTCCCTTCGCATACTTCCCGCTGAGAAAATTGAAACGGCAAGTCCTGCAATGGAGGACAATAAGACCATGGTCACTCCGAATATGTCAGCCACAAAGCTGATTCCAAAAGGTGCCTTCCAATCGCCCGATTGGGTGACTAAGATCCCATGTTCCCAGACCAACAGAAAAAGCCAGACGCTTATTCCCAATCCGAGGGTAGAGAATAAAATGCTAAGTACTTTTTGGACAGAGATTTTTCGCCAGAAAAACAACAAAATCGTCCCGGCGACAAATTGAAATATGATGGGCAATACTATCGTCGAATTACTCATATTTCCTCATCTGTTGAATTAAGTTCATCCAAATCATCAGTGTTGAGCACCTTGTATACCCTTTTGATCAAAATAATTGCAAAGGATTGAAGACCAAATCCAATTACAATTGCTGTCAAAACCAAGGCCTGCGGTACCGGATCCGCATAGATATCTGAAAAGACTTTCATTCCATCTTCGATCACAGGTGGATTTCCCTTTACCAATCTTCCCAAAAGAAAAATCAGAAGGTTGGCTCCGTTACCCAATAAAATCAATCCGATTATCATTTTGAACATACTCCTTCGCAGCAACATATACAGGCCGCCAGCATGAAGTAAACCAATGATGATGATAAGTAATATTTCCATGTCAAACCGTATCTGTGATTGAAAACATGATCGTCAATGTAGCACCTATGACTACCAGATAGACTCCAATATCAAAAAAAAGAGCAGAACCGACCATTCCGATAAATTTGAAAGGCTCCTCAAACCATAACCCTTTGAGAATAGGAGCGCCGATAAAGAAGGGAGCAATAGCGGCTCCAATAGCGAAAACAAGACCTATTGGCATGAGATATCCAGGATTAATTTTGATGATGCTTTGGGTTTCCTTTAGACCAAAAGCGAATGAATGAATCAAAAATGCAATAGCAGCAATCAATCCTCCCACAAAACCTCCACCGGGAAGGTAATGGCCCCGCAACAAAATGAATATGGAAAACAGCAGCAGAAGCGGAAGCAAGTAGGTTGAGGCTGTTTTGAATATCAATGATTTCATAAGTCTTTTTTAGAGGGGTTGAGGTCAAGTTTCATTAAGCTAAAGACTCCTGCGGCAGCTATCACGAGGACTACTGTCTCTATCATGGTGTCAAAACCGCGGTAATCCACCAAAATCACGTTGACAACATTTCTCCCCTTTGCCAGGAGATAAGCATTGTCTGCAAAATATTTGGACACTTCGGAGGAGGAAGGCTCCTCAAATACCTCTAGTGTCAAAATAGCAATCAAGCTTCCAAACATCATGGAAAGCAAGGCATCCCGCACTTTGATACCTTTGGAAGAATATTGTTTATTTTTTGGCAGTTTGACAAGAACCAGCATAAACAACAAGACTGTCAGTGTATCTATTGAAAACTGGGTCATGGCAAGATCCGGCGCGGAATAAATTAAGAAAAACAGACAATTAGCAAAGCCAACAACACCAAGAGCAACAATAGCAGTCGTCCTTGAATTGGTGGAGATTGCGAAAAATATGGATATGATCATCAACACAACCACAATAATTTCATAATGAGAAACATTTGAAATCTGATCCCAATCGATATATATATCTACTTCTCCAAATAGGCGGTAGGCCATCAGCAAGGTCAAGAATGCCAATATGGTAATCACATAATTTCGTAAATAGCCATTTTGGAAAAATCCCGTCCATAATCCTGCAAAAGAACCGAAGGATTTGGCTCCATTTTCAATGATATTTTGTGGAGAAACAACTTCGAATTGCACTGTTTTTTGGAACAGGTCATTGGAAGGCTTCCAAAGCCAATAAAGAATTCCTCCAGCCAATAAGGTCAAAATGCTCAACATCAAAACCAAGTTGAAACCATGCCAAAGCTTGAGTTGGACAATGGTGTCACTACCTGAGATGCTGCTGAAAACGGGTTGTATCAAAGATTCCGTGATCAATGAAGGAAATGTACCAAAACCCAAACTCAAAACGCCGAGTAGCAGTGGAGGAATCCAAAGTAGGGGAGAGGGCAATTTGGCTTCTCCAAATTCCAAGGGAAGCTTTCCTACAAATGGTTTGATTCCTGCCCAAAATCCCGCGACCAAAAGGAGAATTTTAGTCAAAACAGCCAATACCGTCAGAAGTATGGCCCAATCGCCAAACTGTGAGGTAGCCTCATACATCACTTCCTTGCTGATGAATCCAAGTAAAAGCGGAACTCCGGCACTCGAAAGTGCCGCTATAAACCCTGCCACTGCGACGGGCATCATTACTTGCTTCAATCCCGAAAGTTTACTGACGTCCCTAGAACCTGTTTCATGGTCGATTATTCCCGTAATGAGGAAAAGTGCAGCCTTGTATAAGGCATGGGCAAGGATGAAAATCCCTGCAGCCAAAAGTGCTTTTTCTGTGCCTATGCCTATCAGGAATACCAAAATCCCCAAGGCTGAGATGGTGGAATATGCCAATATGCTTTTCAAATCAACTCTCAAAACAGAATGGATTGCCGCATAGACCATAGTAACCGCACCAATGGTAATTAGGGTGCTGTTCCACCAAAAGGTATCCCCCAATAGAGGGGTAAATCTTGCCAAAAGATAAATACCGGCTTTTACCATTGTGGCGGAGTGTAGGTAGGTACTTACAGGAGTTGGGGCTTTCATTGCTCCCGGAAGCCAAAAATGAAATGGAAACTGTGCAGACTTGGTAAAGGCCCCCACAAAAAACAGGGTAATTATCCAAGCATAGGAAGTGCTGTTTTTTATTATTTCTGAGGAATTGAGTAACTCAGTGAAAGAATAACTTCCTCCTGTAGCTTGCAAAAGGATAATTCCGGAGAGCATCACCAAACCGCCAAATCCTGTAATACTCAATGCGGTGAGCGCCGATTTTCTAGAGGCAGGGTCCGTATTGTTGAACCCGATCAGAAAATATGAACTGATGCTTGTCAATTCCCAAAAAATAAACATACTCATCAGGTTGTCTGACAATACTACTCCAAGCATCGAAGCCATAAACATCGATAGGTAACCATAAAACCTATCTAGGTATTGATGGCCTTTGAGGTAATAGGCAGTGTAAGCAAAAACAAGGAAGCCTATTCCTGTAATCATCAGTGCGAAAAGAAGGGATAAACCATCGAGTCTAAATGATAGGTCTATGCCCATACTAGGGACCCACTCAAACCTAAAAAGGATATGCCCTCGGAATTTAATTTCACCCAAAAACTGTAGGAAGTAAATAAAAAGGGAAAGAGGAAGGGCGGAATATAAAAAGGGAATAGCATTTTTAAGAAATTTGCTGAAAAGTGGAACCAGCAAGGCAAAGATGAACCCCAAAATGACAGCTATGAGCATAAACGCTTAATTTCAGATTTTTAAATGTTTGGTTACAAATTACGTATTATTTCTTGAATAGAACTTTGGTTGCTAGTTTGCAAACTAATTAAGTTAAATAATTTTATATGATTGTTGGAAAATAATAGGGATGTTTTTTGAAAAATAGGCAATAAAAATATCATTTTGTTATCGAATAGACCAAAAACTGTCCTGAATTATTATTTTTTGCTAAATTTACCCTTTCTAAACCTATTGAACCGATCATGTCGAAAAACAATTACCAAACCGAGGTATCCAAAAGATTTACGATTTACAATAGTCTTTTTTTGGATCTGCCTTTCAGTGATATCCATCGAACCGGGACATTGCTGCCGATTTTATCAAGTAAATGTCAAGAAGGATTCGAAAAAGATAAAACACCAAAAGAAATCATAAGGGGATTTTTTAATGAAATGATGGCAAAAAATTCCGAGCAGGAACGTCATGACTTACTTTTTAAAATGGTGCAATATGTCGAAAGACAGGTGGTATTGTTTGATTCTATTGAGGATGCTGCTTTTGAAAAAATCCACGATGTCAAAGGTAAAGGAAGTGTCAAAGCATTGATCACAAGGGTTGACAATGACAGAAAGAGGGAAGCATTGATCGAAAAACTGAAAAATTTCTCCGTAAGGTTGACGCTTACCGCCCACCCAACTCAATTTTATCCGGGAAATGTTCTCGGAATAATTACTGACCTTGAAACTGCGATTAGGGACAATGACCTTGGTAATATCAACCTGCTTTTGCAGCAGTTAGGCAAAACTGGTTTTATCAATAAGGACAAACCTACGCCGCTTGATGAAGCTGTAAGTCTGATATGGTTTCTAGTGAATGTTTTTTACCAAAGCATGCCTGATATTTTGACCAGATTATTGAATAGTCTTGACATTCCTGTCAACGAGTGGGACAATCCTGGATTATTGAAAGTAGGCTTTTGGCCGGGAGGTGACAGGGACGGAAATCCTTTTGTCACCCACGACACAACCGTCAAAGTTGCTGAAAAACTCCAGAAATGGATTGTAAGGTGTTATTACCGAGATGTCAGAAAACTCAAGCGAAGGTTGACCTTCAAGAATGTCGAGCCGATCATGCTGAAGATTGAAAATGGTCTTTTTGATTCCCTTTTTGATAACCAAAACTTTTACAATTCCAAGGAGGAGCTGATTGCAGATCTGATGGAAGCTAGAAAAGGCCTTATTGAATTCCACGACGGTTTGTTTTTAGAGCAGTTGGATGAGTTTATTTTGAAAGTAAAAATATTCGGTTTTCATTTTGCAAATATGGACGTGCGTCAGGACAGCCGTAAGCATGATGGGCTATGGGATGAAATCATCGAAAACCAAATAGGTAAAGAGGCACTTCAGGCATATCAAAAACTAAGCGAAGGCGAGAAAATCACATTTATTCAAGAGATAGATTCCCTTCCGGACATCAGTACCCTAAAGGATGAGTTTCATCAGGATATGTTGAGGAGTTTTGATGCGATCAAAACTGTCCAAAAAAACAATGGGGAAGACGGGCTTCACAGGTATATCATATCCAATTGCCAGTCTGCCTTACATGTTTTGGAAGTATTCAGATTGGCGCAATTGACACTTGGAAAGGATGCAGAAACGCTTCCCTTAGACATTGTTCCACTTTTTGAGACCATAGATGACCTTGCCCAAGCGCCTTTAATCATGGAGCAGCTTTACCAAAATGCGGCTTATAGCAAGCATTTGGAAAGCAGAAAATCGAAGCAGACGATCATGTTGGGCTTCTCTGACGGCACCAAAGACGGGGGCTATATCCGGGCCAATTGGTCTATCCTTCTTGCCAAAGAGGAACTTACAAAAGTGTCAAGGTTGAATGATGTCAGCGTAGTCTTCTTTGACGGTCGGGGAGGGCCTCCTGCGAGAGGTGGAGGAAACATGCATAATTTCTATGCATCACTCGGACAACAGGTTGAAAACGAGGAAATTCAGGTCACTATCCAAGGACAGACCATTTCTGCAAATTATGGTAAGCCTGTTTCCTGTACCTATAACTTGGAGCAGCTGCTTTGTGCCGGGGTTGAAAATGAATTGTATCCTTCCTCAGAGAAAACCCTGGATGCAGGCCAAAGGGCCTTGATTGATCAGATGGCTGATTTCTCTTACCAGTTTTACAGAGATTTCAAAAACCATCCACAGTTCTTGCCTTATCTCGAGCATGTGACACCTTTGAAGTATTTTGGACAGGTCAATATTGGTTCCCGCCCCCTGAAAAGAGGAAAAGACACCGGATTAAAATTTGAAGATTTAAGGGCTATCCCTTTTGTAGGTTCTTGGGCACAGATGAAGCAGAATATACCGGGTTTTTTTGGAGTTGGAGCTTCACTCGAAGCATTGAAAAATGCAGGCAAATTTCCTGAGGCCATACAATTATACAATGACTCCCTTTTCTTCAGGTCATTACTTGGGAATTCCATGCAGTCTCTGGCCAAGTCGTTTTACAAGTCAACTGCTTATCTCAAGGATAATCCCAAATACAGCGATCTATGGAACCTCATGTTTGAAGAATACCAAAGGTCCATCAAGCTCCTTTGTCAAGTTTCAGGGATGGATACTTTGCTTCAGGATAATCCAACTTCCAAGGAATCAATCGCTATCCGAGAAAAGATCGTGCTTCCTGTTATCACCATTCAGCAATATGCCATACAGACCATGCTTGACAAAGGAGAGGATGATCCAGTCTTGCAAAAACTGATTTTGCGGACGATGTTTGGTATTATCAACGCCGCCAGAAATGCGGCATAAATTAAAAATCCCGGTCTAAAGGCCGGGATTTTTCGGTTATTTTGTCTAATTTGAAATACTGAACAAAGGAAGACCCTATGCCGAAATTATATGTGCTGCTAGATTTTTCTGAATATTCTAAGGCAGAATTGTTATTGGCCAAAAAAATGAATGAATGGTATGGACATGAAATTGTAGTGGTCCATCAAATGGATTTAATTGTTCCTTCTTTGGCCAATCCTGACTTGAGGTTGAAGATTATATATGAACAGCAAAGAGAAATTTCAAGGCAATGGTTTTCACTGAGAGATTCCGTTTTTGATAAGTTCAGCATGATTAAATATGAAATAATCGAAGATCCCTTGGTTGAATTCCTGGAGAATAACCTTGATGCTGCCGGCTTAGATATAATCATGATGGGATTAAAAGGTTCAGGTAATTTGAAACAGATCTTTTTGGGCAGTACTGTTACCAAAATAATTGAACACCTTAACAGGATTGTGATAGCAGTGCCTAAGTCTTTGGAAAATTTTGAGCCAACAAAGTTATTGGTCAGTGTACATCCCAATTTTGAGTTTAACCACGGTAGCTTTGAGGTTTTTTTGAAATATATTCCCAAATCCATCCATACAATCGAATTTATGACGGTAGCGCGCGAAAACGATGATATTGTTGAAATTGAAGATTTCCTTAAAAAATTAACCATTAAGGAATATGGGAATCTGGTTAATCGCTTTGTTCTTTTTAAAGGAGAGGATGTATTCTCCCAGATAAAAACCTCTATTACTCAAAATAAAGAATATTTTTTGGTTGTTCAGAAGGGTGGTAGAACATTTACCGATAAGTTATTCAGGAAATTTATGGTGAATGAATTGGTATTTGATGGATCTATTCCGATGATAGTTTTACCCGTCTAGGGAGATTTGATTCTCCAAAAGCATCAATAAAGTCCATTATGGAAAAGGCTTGAAAACGAGATTACCCCTATAAGTTCGCCATCTTGTTCTACAGGGGCCACACTAATCTTAGCCCTCAACATGAGTCTGGATATGTACCGAATATTCATCAAGGCAGGGACTGGAATGACAGGCTTGGACATTATTTCGTAGATATTGACTTCTTCGGGCTTTAGATCTTTGATGTAAACCTTTTTTATGATGTCCTTGATTGTGACAATTCCATAAGCATCATTTTGGTTTCTTTTATTGATAATCAAGGCATCTACTCCCTGAGACTTCATTTTTTCTATGGCATTTGCGGCTGTATCTAGGCCATCTATAAATATCAATTTATGTGACATGATATCTTTGGCACTATTGGAACTTGAATTCATAATACGATAGTTTTGTTTTTAAAGATATTTACTTTTCGCCTGTTCTTTAAATTTTTCCATTTGACTTTCTAAACCTGCCACCTTTTCCACATTAAGGACAAAGGCAATTCCCCGTCCAGGTTCATCGAGCTCTCCGGAGATTTTAATGGCCTCCAAAATGGTGTCAACCGCATGTTCTTCTACCAAAAACATCAATATTTCAGTCTGATCCTGAATAGTCAGTCCAAAAAAAGATTTTGATTCATGCGAACCACTCCCCCGGCCTGAGATGACTACATCTCCTGTGGCACCTGCACCTCTTGCTGCATTCAATACTTTCTCTGTGATAGCTGGCCGTATCATGGCCATGATGATTTTAAATTTCATTTTTTGATGGTTTTTTTAGAGTGTTTTTCAATTCCAAAATCTGGGCATAAGCAAGTACTGTCATTATTGGAAACAAACTCGCAAATGCGATGAGTCCAAATCCATCTATGGCAGGGTTACGTCCCGGCACAGTGCTGGAAAGTCCAATACCTAAGGCTGCAACCAAAGGTACCGTGACCGTAGAGGTAGTCACTCCTCCTGAATCATAGGCTAAAGCAATGATTTTTTTTGGGGAGAAAAGTGTCTGAACCATTACAATTATATATCCAAAGATAATGTACAAATAAAGTGGAGTACCGGTTACAATCCTGATTGTGCCCAAAACCAAGGCAATAGCTACCCCAATTGCAACCACAATTCTTAAACCCCAGATACTAATTGTTCCACCGGAAGCCTGGTTGGCTTTAATAGCGACAGCAATCAAGGAGGGTTCGGCAATAGTTGTGGAAAAACCGATCATTCCCGCAAATATATAAACCCAATAATAGGCAAGCCAACTAGATGGGTCGTGGTAACCTTTTGAAATAAAGCTAGCCTCCGAAAGTTGAATCGCCATTATATTTCCAAGAGGAAAAAGTGCCTTTTCAAGTCCCATCAGAAATAAAGCCAAACCAATGATCACCAAAACCACTCCAAAAATTACCTTTTTTAAATTCGGGACAACCTGCTTTAAAACGAAAAATTGAAAGAATGCAAAAAGCAATACCACAGGGGCGACGTCTCTTAGAGTAACCAAAAAAAGCTTAAGAAAATCTAAAGGCCAGTTTGCCATTGTAAATGCTTTATCATTTTAATAAATAAATAAACCATAAGCCATTACAAATATCATGGGCACCATTACCGCAATGGCTATCAGCCCAAATCCATCTGTAAGGGGATTTCTTCCTTTGATACTTGAGGCCAATCCTACTCCGAGTGCAGTGACCAATGGAACTGTTATGGTAGAAGTAGCCACTCCGCCGGTATCGTATGCAATCCCAATGATTTCTTTAGGAGCAATCATTGTCATAATTACCACCAAAATATAACCACCAATAAGAATGTAGTACAATGGCCAGCCTTTGAGTATCCTTAAAACACCGATGAGAATAGCTATTCCAACAGAAAAAGCAACGCATAGTCTCAGGCCTAAAGCATAGGAATCCCTAGACCCTTCTGCATTTTCGATTAAGCCTGCTTCCGCTGAAACCCTTGCCGCTTCTTTTGAAATAGCAATTAAAGCAGGTTCGGCAATGGTTGTAGAAAACCCCAAAGCAAATGAGAAAATCAATATCCAAAAGACACTCCCTTTTTTTGTTAGGGCAAAAGCCATATTTCCACCTATCGGAAAAAGACCCATTTCGAGTCCCTCAATAAATAGCATGAGCCCCAATAAAACCATGATACTGCCAAAAATAATCTCTTCAAAATGGGGAAAAGGCTGACGTAAAATTACCAACTGGAAAAAGGTAACCACAGAAAGGATTGGCAGCAAATCCATGAATGCAGAGCGAAGTTTAAGAAATAAGTATTTCAAAATATGGTAAGACTTCTTAAAATATTTTGAAGGATCTCTCATCAGGAAACTTAATTTTTATCTACTATGCTTTTCCAAGATAAAATAAAAATCAAGATTCAAAAACGAAAAATTTGTCCCGTTTAAAAGATTTTTTTGAATCTGTGAAATCCACTCACTATAGATTAGATTCAGTCTGATATTTTAGCAGACTCAGTTAAGGTGAACGATTTGGGTTTTTAGGATTCGCTTGTCCTTTAAGTCTTGAAGTCAATTTATAGTAGTAATGGTTGAAATGGAGAGTATGCAATTGGTTTTATGCTATTTATGTCAAAAGTTGATGAAGGGGATTTTTGGAGGTTAGCGATAGGAAAGAATTGCGGTATTCGATTTTTGAATTAGATAAATATCAGCTACATTTTGTCGCCTGTCCAATAAAAATCAGAATAGATGAAAGGAATCATTCAAAAATCAAAACAATATTGGGAATCAGATGCCTCATTTTTCACGCTGCTTATGATGCTTTTGTTTACGGCTTTTATACTTCCTGTTTTGATCGATAAAAAAGAGGATTCCACTTATTTTTTAAATGCCATGTTTATCATGCTTTTCTTAATAGGGATGTTTTCTGCCAGAGAAAAGGTCTATTTTATCATTGCAGCCGTCTTGGTTGTAATCCATATTGTGTTGAGAATGATCAGGTTCAGCGACAATCCATTTGAGTTTTACTATGAGGAAAGAATAGTCATTTTACTCAACTTGGTGGTTTTTACAATCATTAATTTCAGGTTATTGTTCAGAGATAATGAAGTCAACCGCTACAGAGTCATCGGTGCCATCAATGTTTACCTACTCGTAGCCCTGATGGGTTCGTTTGGGTTTGAATTGATGCAGTTGTCAAGTGGGAATGCTATTATTGGGAACTTGGAGTTTCAGGGCAATGACCGTGATTTTGGAAATTATATGTATTTCAGTTTGGTGAGTGTTACTACCGTAGGTTTTGGAGATATTCTTCCCGGTAATATTTCCTCAAAAATGTTAGCGGTCTTTTTGTCTGCTTTTGGAATACTTTATCCCGCAGTAGTTATTGCAAAGTTGGTTTCTTCCGCACCCACTAAAGAGCAGGCATAAAAAAATCCTGCATTTTTAACTTTCTCATGATTCAGAACCAAAAAAAGGAAAACATGCAGGATTATGATTTTGGTGCCCCTTTTTAATTGAGGGTATATTCTACCACAATTTCGGTATTTAACAATTTTGAAATTGGGCAGTTTTGCTCGGCATCTTTTACCAATTCAGCGAATTTTTCTTCAGGAATACCATCCACTTTTGCTGTAAGTATGAGTTTTGATTGCTTTATAGTCCCTTCTTCAAAAGTAATGATACCTTCGACATGGAGTTCTTTTGGTGGAAATTCCGCTCCGGTAAGGTTGAAGCTCAGTTTCATCGCAAAGCATCCTGCGTGAGCAGCGGCTACCAACTCTTCCGGATTGGTTCCGATGCCATCTTCAAATCTGGATGAAAATGAATATTGGGTCTTGTCCAAAACTCCTGTTTGGGTAGTCAGGTGGCCTTTGCCTTCTTTCCCTGTACCTTGCCATACGGCTGTCGCTTTTCTTTTCATGTTAGTTTGGTTTAAAGTATTTAAGAATTTAAAAATAGAAAATGATTTACGTTTTAACACCAGAAGCATGGCATTAGGTTTATGTTTTTGTTTAAAAATTCAAAATAAACCAAGGAACTCAGGTTTAACAATAAGCTCCTTGGTTTTGATTTTTTGGTATATGTATATATGACTATTTTTATTTTGGATTTACGCAATTATGCCTGTGGATTAGATTATCCATTCTAATTCCCGTTTAAGGACTGAACTGCCCGGTACATCGGTCTTCCGACTTCGGTCTTCCGTCCCGACTGAAGAGGAGAATCTAAGGTTACTGGCAAAGAAGTATATATTCATCCATCATTTCTACTTAGTCAGTGCTTTTTCTCTTTGAATTTCCATCATATCTGTAGGTGGAGGAGTATTGTCTCCGAGCAGATGCTGCACAAAGTAGTCGCCCATTCTCCAGAAGAAATATTCGGTCATATCTCCAAAACCATGTCGCTGCCCCGGAAGTATGATAAAGTCAAACCTCTTATTTGCTTTGATCAATGCATTGGCCATGCGGATGGTATTGGCAGGATGGACGTTGTTGTCCACGTCACCGGTCACGAGAAGCAGTTTTCCTTTTAGGTTTTTGGCCAGGTCTGGATTTTTTTCAACCTGATAGACAAAAGTGGTGTCTCCCTTGGGTGAAATCTGTTCTTTGACTCCATGGTGCTTTTCGGACCACCAACGGTTGTAGATGTTGTTTTCATGGTTTCCGGCGCTCGATACCGCTACTTTGAAGAAGTCAGGATATACCAACATTGCGGCTGTAGACATAAATCCGCCTCCGGAATGTCCGTGAATCCCGACTTTGGATTTGTCAATGAAAGCATGTCTATCAGCCAACTGCTCGACAGTTGCCTTTTTATCAGCCAATCCATAATCTCTCAGGTTGCCGTATCCATAGTTGTGATACCACTTGGACCTCCCCGGATGTCCTCCGCGGTTGCCGACTGTCACCACCACAAAACCAAACTGTGCCAATCGGTCGGTTCTGTCCAATCCTCTTCCGAAGGATTTGTTGACAGCTTCAGTCTGAGGACCCGGATACACATATTCGATGATGGGATAGGTCTTGGTGCTGTCAAAATCAAAAGCCTTGTACATTACACCATATAAATCGGTGATTCCATCATCTGCTTTGACTTTGAAAGGCTCGGGGAATTGGTATCCTGCAGCAAATAGTGAACTCAAATCTGCAATTTCCAAGTCCATAACCTTTTTGCCAAGCGCATCATAGAGCCCTGATGCAGGGGTCGTATTTACCCTCGAATAATTGTTTACAAAGAAAGTAGCTTTGTCGTTCATCGAGGTACTGTGGTTGAAATCACCCGGATTCAGCAATATAATCGCCCCACCGTTGAGACTGACTTTGTACAAGTGCTCATAGTAAGGGTCTTCTCCTTTTTCTTTGCCATTGGCCATGAAGTAAAGGAATCGGCCTTTTTCATCGATACGGACAATGCTTTCTGCATGAAAAGGACCTGATGTCAACTGTCTTTTAAGGTTGCCTTTCATGTCATAGAGATAAAAATGCCCCCAACCATCACGCTCTGACCAATGGATGATTTCAGTTCCATTGGAAATAATTTCCGGTTTGGCGATGTCGATATAGGTATTGCTACGCTCCTCGATGAGGACTTCTTTTTTACCTTCCTTGATGTTCCACCTGAGCACATCAATTTTTTTCAAATCCCGTGATGTGATGGAAAAATAGAAAAAGTTCTGATCGCCCAGCCATTTGATAGGCTTGAATTCATCGTCTCTGGCAGCCGCAGGAAAGCTTTCTGTCCAAAGTCCCAAAGTCTGATCTTTGAAGGTTGCTATTTCCAGGTTAGCCATCTTTTGTGTACCAAAAGAATAATGTAGCAGATAGGAGATAGGCTGCTCTTTTTCTCCCGGCATGGAATATTTGTATGTTTCCAAGGTCGGTCTCGGGTCACGGGTATTGTGGATTACCCAAAGGTCTTTTACTTTCCTTTGGTCTGTTTTGGTCAGAATAAATTCCGTAGAATTTGGCGACCAGAGAATATTAGCCCGCTTTCTGTCATTTTTCTTTTTTTCTTCCTCTACGTTATCATCACCCCGACCAAAACCGCTTCCGTAGCCAAAGTCCTTTTCTCCGTCAGTCGTAATCTGGTTTTCTACGATGGTACTGTCCTTTTCATCTTTGATGGCTTTTTTGAAATTGGCTTTGTCCATCCAATAAAGGTTTTCATTTTTTACGAAAACGATCTTGGAGGAATCAGGAGCGATATTGGCCCAAGCCAATCTTTTGGCGTCTTCTTCAGGATCTTTGATTTCAGTCAGTTGTTGGCTATTCAGGTCATAGCGGAATACAAATGTTTTCTTTTCAAGAGAATCCTTTGCGCTTTTGTTTTTTGTCTTTATTTCAGCCCAATCTTTTTTTAGAACGTCCTTTGTGCTTTTGATTTTGAATTGGATAGTGTTTTCATCCTCCAAAAATTTGAGGTTGCTGATATCGAGATGCTGACCGTCAAAAGGGTCTCTGACGATTTTGGATATCTCGGCAGCGAGTTTGTCTTTGTCAAAAAGCTGGGTTTTGCTTTTGGTAGCAGGATTGACGAGGTACCAGTTTTTGCCGGCGGTGGTTTCATATTGGTACCAAAAACGATCTGTTTTCTTTAGCCAATGTGCATCCACCTCAGTGGAAAAAATCATTTTTTTTAGCTTTTCAGGCGAAAATCTCGCTGCAAGCTCATAGTTGCCCTTTGTGGGAAGTTCCTGTCCAAGGGCAGAACCTACCAAAAAGGACAGGAAACAGATTAGGTGAATTTTTCTCATTAGTCAATTTGGTTTATGAATTCGAAACTAACTGAAAAGGGATTTTTATGGATAACCGTCGGTGGAAAAATTAGGAGTTGATTTTTTGAAAATAGTTGCCTTGGAGTCATAGAAATACATTTTTTTACTTGAATAGGGTCGGTGATAGAGCTATGTAATTGATTGTTTTACAGTATTATAAAGCGTAAAATATATAACAAAAACACAATAATCAGTAATTATTCCAAGATGATAATCCTCATTTTTGTATTGTTAAAATTCAATAAATAAATAAAAACAATAATATGAAAAAGTCACCCAAAAAAGTGTCTAACCAAAATAATGGAACCTTGTCAAGGTTAAATGACAACCCTGACCAAAAGGAAACAAAAGTGAACTCTGATAAAAAAAAAGGAATCATAGGCGAGATGAATGATGAACCTGAGATCAAAAAAAAATAATGCAAACGACTGATCCGGAAATCTAGAATTTTAACCAAACACGCTCCTTTTAACTAAACCACAATAATATGTTTCACCATGTAAAAGAATTACAATTCAATGCTAGGGTTTCCAAGCCCGATGTTCGGTTCGCAAAACTATTACTCGAGCAGTTTGGAGGTCCAAACGGAGAGTTGAAAGCAGCCATGCAGTATTTTGTGCAGGCATTTGGCTGCAGGAAAGCGGCGCCCGACAAGTATGACATGCTGATGGATATCGCCACTGAGGAATTCAGTCACTTGGAGATTGTCGGTGCAACGATCCAAATGTTACTGACCGGAGTCAATGGAGAATTGAAAAATGCTGCAGATGAATCTGATTTGACTAAAGTACTTGATGGCTCAGCGGCCAAGGAAGATTATATCCATGAAGCCATGGTCAATCCACATTTTTTCATTGTGAGTGGCGGGACGCCTACCCTTACCGACAGTGTCGGCAATCCTTGGAGTGCTACTTATATCATGGGAATGGGTGATCTGACCGCAGATTTACGCCTGAATATCGGTGCCGAGACAAGCGCCAAAATGGTGTATGAAAACCTGATGAAGTTCACTGACGATGTTTACGTCAAAGAGTCGCTAAGGTATCTGATGACGAGGGAAGTGGCCCATTTCCAAATGTTCCAAGCAGCCTTGGACAGCATCCAACCAAACTTTCCTCCCGGGATTTTGGAAAGCGATCCAAGATTCAGCAATAAATACTTCAACATGTCCAAAGGAGAGGATTTCAAAGGTCCCTGGAATGAAGGTAAAAGCCCTTTGATGGGCGAAGAATGGCAAACGATCGAGGACCCGCTCCAACATGTCAGAGATACCAATGGGCTATTAGATGAGAAAGCCAAAGGAACTGAGCGTACAGAAAAATCTGTCCAATCTGCAAATAAAGAATTGAGTGCAGAAAGGAAGCAAACAGTTGACAAAGCCACTGCTCCTAAGAATGGCATCATGAGTTGGTCTGTATACCAGGATACAGAAAAATCAAGGCATCAGGAAAGCAGCATTTCTTCAAAATAGAAAAAGCATATCCAACGACATTTAAAAATAAATTTTAATCAAAACCAAAAAACCACAGAAAAATGGAAAACAAGAAAAATATATCCCCAAAGTCTACCTCAGGTTCAGAAAGTTCCGGATCAGGAAAAAAATCATCCATGCAATCATCCCAATTGATGAAGTTGTTTGAAGATCAATTGAAAGACATCTATTGGGCGGAAAACGCTCTGGTAAAAGCAATGCCAAAGATGATCAAAAATGCCACTTCAGAGGATTTGACAAAGGCATTGACATCTCACCTTGAAGAGACCAAGGGCCATTTGAGCAGATTGGTGGAGATTTTCTCTTTGATCAAAGTCAAAGCGGAAGGAAAAAAATGTGATGCCATGGAAGGGCTGATTGAAGAGGCTTCCGGTATCATGGAAGAATGTGAAGAAGGTTCTATGCGTGATGCAGGGATTATTTCCGCAGCGCAGAAAGTGGAGCATTATGAAATAGCAACCTATGGCACGCTGAGACAGTTTGCCGAAACTTTGGGATTGGATAAGGTCTCCGAACTATTGGAAACCACCCTTCAGGAAGAAAAAGAAGCCGACCTCAAATTATCCGATGTCGCAATGGACGCCGTCAACATCGAAGCAGCTGAGGAAGTAGCTTAACCTGAAAATAGCATGAACAATATTTTCAAAGGCCTGATTGCCGGCTACGGCGCAAAAAAAATGGGTGGGGGATGCCTTGGGACAATCGTTGTTTTTGTCATCATCTACTTTCTTTTGGGTCAATGTAGCTAATCAGATAAAAACAGAATTACAATCCTAATCATATAAAACTAAACCAATTAAAAATGGAAAATCAACGCTATGAAAATAAAGTCCCACTGGATACGACCTCTGAGAAAAGAGTCTTGACAGGAATGTTCAGTGACCGCGAAAGCACGGAAAATGCCTACAACGCCCTTAACGAAAGAGGCTATTCAAAAGAGGAAATCAATTTGATCATGTCTGACGAAACCCGAAAAACACATTATGCAGATGAGGTATCCGAAGAAACTGAAATAGGAACCAAAGCAGCAGAACATGCCGGTAAAGGTTCTGCTATAGGAGGTACTTTAGGAGCCATCGTGGGCGTCATTGCTGCCATTGGTACCAGTGTCGCCATTCCTGGGCTTGGGATTTTGATAGCAGGACCGATAGCTGCCGGACTGGCAGGAGCCGGCGCAGGTGGACTTGCAGGTGGTGTCATTGGGGCTTTGGTAGGTTCGGGTATACCTGAAGCAAGGGCGAAATTGTACGAATCAGGAATCGAAGAAGGCAATGTGGTCATTTCCGTGACTCCAAGAAATGCCGAAGATGCCAAGTATTTGGAGGACAACTGGAGAACCAACCGTGGTGAAGAAATTCACTGGTAAAATACCACATTACTTTTTGCAAGGGGTTTTAACCGATCTCTTGCATCTTTTATAAAAACTAGACCAAACAATACTATGAAAACTCAAATCAATATTAAATCTATCCTGCTGCATACGATCTGTGTCGCAGGCACCATGTTCTTTGCATCATCTTGTTCAGAAAACAAAACCACCGATTCAATGGAAGTTGCTGAGGAAGAAAACATCTCTAGACTTACCAATGACGACGAAACCATTGTTGTTATCGACAATGACAACGGCGTGAAGTTTTTGATGGCAGCAGCCGAAATTCAATTGGAAGAGATCAGCTTAGGAAAATTGGCCCAAGAAAAAGGAACCACTCCACATGTCAAAGAGCTGGGAAAAATGATGGAAGTAAGTCATACCAAAACTCTTGCTGAGTTGAATAATTGTAACTACTCAGGTTGTAATTTAGCTATATGAGTGAGGTTTTGGAGGACATTTTCTGACTTTTTGATCAAGGTGTCG
>NZ_JAKZAM010000042.1 GCF_022538055.1 Cognataquiflexum nitidum
TCGCAGCTTGATTCATCAGGAAAATTTTGCATGAATTGTAGTATGGTCATAATGTTTCATATTTTAGTACAAGAAACAACCACTATACTTCAACCACAAATTATTGACACTTATTGTCAAATTTTGTCACGTGCATTCATGCGGATACACATATTTTTTTAATGTGATTTTTATAAATCACCTTTTTTGTTACTGAAAAAAAGCCACTCGATCGCCTTGGGAAATTCATCACTCCAGTAAGTTTCATTGTGTTTGCCTTGCTCGTTGATGCTGAGTTGGATTTCCATTTTATCACGAAGTGTTTCCCTTTTCAAAAGTCGTTTTTTAAATTTCTTTACGTGGGTAACCATATTGGCACTTTCTTCACCCCCTGCATAAAGGTATATTTTGGTATCCATAGGTTCAAAAAAGTCTAAAAAGGAAACTTTGATTTTTGGAATTACCCAAAGAGAAGGGGAGAAGATCATGAGTTTGCCGTATACCTCAGGGTAAATCAACCCGCTGAATAGGCTCACCAATCCTCCCATTGAACTTCCCCCAATGCCGGTAAATTCTCTTTCGGGTTTGGTTCGGAAGTTTTTGTCGATGAATGGTTTTAGTGTGTCTGTCAGGAATCGGATGTATTGCTTTCCTTGGCCTTTCCCAAGTAATGTTTTCCCTACGTTATATTCTAAAACCCTTTCTTTTTCAGCATGTTCTATGGCGATGATGATTATTTTTCCAATACCGTAGTCAGACATGACAGCCAGTTTTTTGTCTATTTGCCAATTGCCAAAAGGAGACTTTTCATTAAAAAGGTTTTGGGCATCCTGAAGGTAGAGTACGGGATATTTTTCCTCTGATGTATTGTAATCATAGGGCAGCAGTGCCCACACTTTCCTTGTTTTATTGAGTTGAGGGATTTCAAATTCTTCGGAAATCAGATGAACTTGGGGTAACTGGCTTGGTCTATAAGGAAGCCAGTTTTGACGCCATTTGGGTACATGTTCTTTTTGGAGTCCTGACTTTTTCTTACAGTGCCTGTTTGGGGTTTTGTTTTCAAACTTGTCTATTTCTACCTCCGACCAATCACCTTTGGTAAATTTGTAAATGAGTTCTTCTGGGTATGAAAATTCAGCAGGGAAGGTGAATGTATACTTTCCCTTTTCCTGTTTATTCATCAGGTACTTTTTATCCTGGGTTATCCATTGGTTAAAATTCCCTGACAAGTATACCGGTCGGTCATCATCCTCTTCTGTTGAGAGCAATATGGTCAAGCCATTCTTATACTCTATGGTCTCTTCCTGCCTCACAATCGTATTTTCTTCACACTCCATCCGAGTTGTTTCCAATTATTTTTTCAGATCCTTAATAGTAAAAATAGCTTTTTGTGCCGGGCAATTAAAGAAGAATTTTCATTTTTTTAAAAGAGATTTTGCCAATTTCGTTTCTAGGATTTAGGGGAGGATTAGATTTCGTTTTAATCATTTTACATCTAAGCTGTTAAGTAATTGAAGCGTATGTACAGCCACAAGACCCGCGGTTTCTGTTCTAAGCCTGCTTTTCCCTAATGAGCAGGGAAGAAAGAAATTTTTGAAGGCGAGCTCAATCTCTTGTGGCGAAAAGTCTCCTTCAGGCCCTATCAGAATCAGGTAAGCATTATTCGGTTTGGCTTTTTCAAAAAGGTGTTGTACGTTGTCCTTATCAACATAGGCAATAAAACGCTGATAGGTGTCAAATTTTTTGTTTACCAACAAGTCTTCCATTTGACAGATCGGGTTTAGTTTTGGAATCCTTGTTTTCAAACTCTGCTTACAAGCAGCAACGATTTTCTTTTCCAGTCTATCAAGTTTTAAAAAAGAACGTTCTGAGTGCTCTGATTCTATCAGGCTTATTTCGTGGACACCTATCTCTGTGATTTTTTCTATCATCCATTCCATTCTATCAGGATTTTTGGTAGGGCAGATGGCTAGGTGTATGTAATGATCATCTTCTGGATCAAATAGCCTTTCTAACACTTTAATTCCGGCTCTTTTTTGATTGGCATCCAAAACAATACAGTGGTATAGGTAACCTTGGCCGTCTGTGAAATCTACTCTGTCCCCTTGGTTTTTCCTCAATACTTTAATCAGGTGTTTTGATTCCTCCTGATCGAGATGGAAAGTGTTTTCTGATATATTTTCGTGGAAGAAAAGCTGCATGGTTGTCAATAATTATTTGCTAAAATACATATTCATCTTTTGCGCTCTCGTATTATCAAAAAAAAAGCGCAATCTCGGGGAGACTGCGCTTTCTATAATTGACCTTTTTAGCTTTTTTGTTTTGTTACAATTAAGCTTTAGATATTTCCATATTTACTGTGATACCTTTGATAGTATTATTTTTCATCACTTTGATCACGTGCTCGGCATCTTTGGAAGGTACGTCTACGAAAGAGAAGTTGTCAAATATGTCTATTCCACCAATACTTCTTCCGGGAACTCCGGTTTCACCTGCGATAGCACCTACGATGTCGTTTGGTCTGATTCTATCTTTCTTTCCGAGGTTAAGAAACAAGCGGGCCATTCCCGGCTCCCTTACACCTTTTTCCCTAGCAGGACCTCTATCAAAGGATCTTTCGCTTCTTTCGCCTCTGTCCGGTCTATCGCTTCTCTCTGCTCTATCGGGCCTGTCATTTCTTTCAAACCTTCCACCACGCTCTCTGTTTCCACTTCTTCCTGAATCCCTGTCTCTTTCTCTACCTCTTCCAAAATCCCTTCCTTCAGATCTTCTTCCACCTCTGTCTCCGCTTCTTTCACCGCCTCTTCCAAGGTCAAGATCGAAGTTTTGATCCTCCATTTCATGTACTGCATCAGCCATCTGAATTTTTGCAAGACCCAGGACAATCTGCTCCAAAGTCAAACCTTCGGTAAGCATTTGGCCAATGGTATCTTCATAAAAACTGTTGTCTTCTTCCTTGTTCAATTGCCTGTAAACATCCTTGATCAATTGTGTTTTTTTCAATTCAACCAAATCAGCCACAGATGGAGGAGCCATTTTAGTAATTGAGGTTTTGATGAATTTCTCCAAATCCCTTACCCTAAACATGTCTTTTCTTCCTGTTACAAAACTGATTGCAGCACCTGACTTTCCTGCACGTCCTGTCCTTCCAATTCTGTGCACATAGTTATCTTCATCTAAAGGAAGGTCAAAGTTGAATACAACTTCTACATTGTCAACATCTATCCCTCTTGCAGCCACATCCGTAGCGACCAAGATTGAAACCTGTCCTTTCCTGAATTTATTCATGACCTTGGTTCTTTGGGCCTGTGAAAGGTCGCCATGAAGGGCTTCAGCGGTGATTCCGCGCGCTAAAAGTTCTTCAGTCACTTCGTCGGTAACTCTTTTGGTGTTACAGAACACTATTCCCAAATTGAATTGGTTTAAGCTAATCAGCCTTGTCATCAATTCAATTTTCAGTGCAGGTTTTACTTCGTAGTATACTTGAGAGATATTTTCTACAGTAAGTTCTTTTCTAAGAACTTTGACGATTTCAGGGTTTTTCTGATATTTTCTCGTCAAATCCATGATCGGCTTTGGCATTGTGGCCGAGAAGAAAATGGTTTGCCTCTCCTCAGGACATTCGCTCAGGATGTTTTCTATGTCATCCCTGAAGCCCATATCGAGCATTTCATCAGCCTCATCCAAAACGATGATTCCGACATTTTCCAGCTTTAATGTACCGCGGTCCATATGGTCCATGATTCTACCTGGAGTTCCAACAACTATCTGAACACCTCTTTTAAGGTCTCTCACCTGTCTGTCCATGGAGTCACCTCCATAGATACAAGTGGAGGAAATCCCTCTTTTGTATTTGGCAAGCTTTACAATTTCACCTTCTACCTGAACTGCAAGTTCACGCGTTGGACAAAGAATAAGGGCTTGAGGTTTTTTGATGCTTCCATCAACCTTGTCAATAATCGGAATTCCAAAAGATGCTGTCTTTCCGGTTCCAGTTTGAGCCTGCCCGATGACGTCTTTACCTTCCAATAAAAAAGGGATAGATTGTGATTGAATTGTGGAAGGTTGGGTATAACCCATATCTTCCACTGCCTTTAGGATTTCTTCTGAAATCCCAAGGTCTGAGAATGTTAATTCTTTTTCCATGAAATGTTTCCTTACTTCTTCTAGACCATGTTTTTCTTTGAAGCAACCCAAGTCAAGCGACAGTAAGGAAACCCACGGTTAGAAAAATGTTATATAATTAATTCGGGTGCAAAGGTAAGATAAAATATTTTGATATGCAATAAATTTTCTAAATGAATTAGAATATCTTCAAAAAATATGGCCGTTTTTTAATTTTTTATTCTGTTTTTATCTGATTTGGTACAGTTTAAATATATTTTGAGGCGAGTAAATTTACCAAATCCACATATTCTGAAGATGCATCCTCTTTTGATTTTCCTTTTAAAGCCAACCAAGAATTGTATTTCGCAGCAGCTACAAAGTCGAATCCACCCGGTCGGTCTTCGTTGTTATCACCTTCCGTAGCCTGCTTATAAAGGCTGTAAAGTTTTAATAATTCTTCATTTGAAGGCTTGCTGGTAAATTTTTTTGTCAAAGCTACTGCTGATTCTAATGTATTCGCTTCCATTTGTAAACTCAATTTTAATTTTAAGTTTCCAAATATAATTAAAGAATTTATACTAAGAAGGTGCTTATGAAAAATTGAATTTTTACCAATCAGATATTTTAAAAAAAAATCCAGACTCAGGGATAAAACCAAAGTCTGGATTCTATTTATTATCAAAATGGCTTATTAACCTCTTTTGTTCATAGGTATATAATTTCTATCCACAGCGCCTGTATAGATTTGACGCGGTCTTCCGATTGGTTCACCATTATGTCTCATTTCTTTCCATTGTGCAATCCATCCTGGTAGACGTCCCATAGCAAATAGGACCGTAAACATATCCGTAGGGATGCCTAATGCTCTGTATATAATACCGGAGTAAAAATCCACATTAGGATAAAGGTTTCTTTCTACGAAGTATTGGTCATTCAAGGCTGCATATTCAAGTTCTTTTGCTATATCCAAAACAGGATCGGAAACACCAAGTTTGCCAAGAACATCATCAGCTGCTTTTTTGATGATTTTTGCCCTTGGATCAAAGTTTTTATAAACCCTATGGCCGAATCCCATCAACCTGAAAGGGTCGTTTTTGTCTTTTGCTTTGTCAAGGTATTTTTTCGCATCTCCGCCATCAGCCTTTATTGCTTCAAGCATCTCTATCACGGATTGGTTAGCTCCACCGTGAAGTGGTCCCCAAAGGGCATTGATTCCGGCAGAAATGGAAGCATATACGGAGGCCTGGGAAGATCCTACTAATCTGACTGTTGAAGTAGAACAGTTTTGTTCATGATCAGCATGAAGAATCAGTAAAGAGTCCAAAGCTTTTGCTACGATAGGATCCACTTCATATTTCTCAACAGGCAAGGCAAACATCATATTTAAGAAATTGGAGCAATAATCCAATGAATTGTCAGGATAATTTACCGGATGCCCCATTTTATTTTTATAGGCCCAAGCTGCAAAAGTCGGCATTTTGGCAATAAGGCGTACAATGCTTAGAGTTAATTGATCCTCACTTCTATTTGGATTTAGTGAATCTGGATAAAATGCCGTCTGAGAACAAATTAAAGAAGAAAGTACACCCATTGGATGTGCATTTGAAGGAAATCCTTCTAAGATTTTTTTAATATCCTCATGAACCAACGTGTGGGTAGTAATCTCCCTTGTGAACTTTTCGTATTGGCTTTGTGTAGGTAGATTACCGTATATCAATAGATAGGCTACTTCCAAGAAGGTTGACTTTTCAGCAAGTTCTTCAATATTATATCCCCTATACCTTAGGACACCAAGTTCACCATCCAAAAAGGTGATTGAACTTGTGGTTGAACCTGTATTTTTGAATCCCGGGTCTATTGTAATCAATCCGGTCTGAGCCCTCAGTTTGGCTATGTCTATAGCTTTTTCATTCTCAGTTCCTTCAATAATTGGGAGTTCAAAATCTTTTCCTCCATATGAAAACTTAACGGTTTCGGACATAAGTATTTTTTTTATTTTATCTGTTTATCGTTTCAAAGTATTTAACTTCTTTAGCTGCGGTTAAGTTAGCAAAAACGTGTATTTTTTACATGTTTAATTACATCAATAGCGAATAAAAGATTATGAATTTTTTTTATTGTTTCTATTAAAAAAATCTAAAATCTAAAATGAATTTTGATTTTTTTAATAGAATCGCATAATTAATTTTGTCCAATCATGATTTTTTCCAATTAATATTCTTTTTAAAAGTATGGGTAGTTGTCATTTTTTTGGTAAAAAAAAAAGCCCCGTAGGGCTAATTTTATTTACAGAAGTGTTCGAAAACCTCAACTAGGTGTTCGCCGATCATTTTTGCATTTCTTCCTTCGATATGATGTCTTTCAATGAAGTGTACCAATTCTCCGTCCTTGAACAATGCCATGGCAGGCGAGGAGGGTGGATATGGCAAATGATGCTGACGGACTTTCGCAACGGCGGCAGCATCATTTCCTGCAAAAACAGTTGCCAATACATCCGGTTTGATGTCACTTTGATCCAAAGCCAACCTAACTCCGGGTCTTGCAGCACCGGCTGCGCAACCACAAACAGAGTTGATGACAATGAAAGTGGTTCCTTTGTGGTCTTTCAAATGGTTATCCACTTCTTCGGCTGTTCTGAATTCCTGAAAACCTGCATTGGTCAGTTCAGAACGCATGGGAGCAATTAATTCCTCTGGGTACATAATTTTATTTTTTTTAAAGAAAACCTAATTCAAGTTTTGCTGCTTCGGACATCATATCCTGGGAGTATGGGGGGTCAAAAGTCAATTCCAACTCCACGTGATTGATGCCCTGTATCTGTTGGATTTTATTTTTCACCTCTGAAGGTATAAATTCAGCAGAGGGGCAATTGGGAGAAGTAAGTGTCATCATGATATAAACATTATTGACAGGATACACACTGATTTCATAAATCAAGCCCAACTCATATACGTCAACAGGAATCTCAGGATCATACACTTGCTTGATGGCATTGATTACTTTTTCCTTAAGTTCTTGCGAAGGTATTTCCTTTATTTCTTCTGTGGTTTCTGACATATCGTTTATACATTTTGCTTGGCCTGATAAGCCAAAGCGTATAATTTCATTTGCTTGATCATGGCGGAAAGACCATTTGATCTTTGGGATCCGATGATATTTCCCATTCCGATTTTATCTATAAAGTCAAGATCGGCTTTGAGGATTTCCTGGGGCGTTCTACCTGAAAGCACCCGGATCAATAAGCTGATAAGGCCTTTGGTAATATCTGTGTTGGAATCTGCCAAGTACTGAATTCTATCATCTTCCTCTCTTGTGGTAAGCCAAACTTTAGATTGGCACCCTTTGATGATGTTCTCTTCTAATCGTTCCTCTTCGGGAAATTTGGGTAATTGACCACCCAATTCCATTATATAATAGATGGTAGATTCTTTATCATCTCCGAGAATTGCGAATTCTTCGATGATTTGGTCCTGTATGTCCTGGATGCTACTCATTTATTTTTGATTTTGGCTATTTTGGCTAAGCTTACTGCCATTTGATCAATTTCTGATTTGGTATTGTAAACAGAAAATGATGCCCTGACAGTTCCTTCCAAGCCCAATCTCTGCATCAGGGGTTGGGTACAATGATGCCCGGTTCTTACCGCAATTCCGTTTGCATCGAGCATCACCCCCACATCAAAAGGATGCATTCCGTTGATGTTAAATGATATTACGCTTACTTTCTCTGCGGCTGTTCCTACAGGAACAAATCCATTGATCTGCCCAAAAGAATTGTTCGCATGGTCAAGGAGTTCATCTTCATGCCTCTTTATATTAGATTTTCCCAGGGAAGAAATGAAATCCAATGCTTTTTGAAAGGCAATTACATCGGCAATGTTGGGTGTCCCTGCCTCAAATTTGAATGGGATTTCATTGTAAGTTGTTTTGGCAAAAGTGACTTCTTTGATCATCTCGCCACCACCTTGGTAGGGAGGCATGATTTCAAGCAGACTTCTTTTGCCATATAAAATCCCTAGACCTGTCGGCCCATAAAGTTTGTGTGCTGAAAAGGCTAGGAAATCACAATCCAAATCCTGTACATCAATATCTAGGTGATTGGTCGATTGTGCACCGTCCAATAGGACCTTTGCGCCAATTTGATGGGCTTTTTTGATGATTTCTTTTACAGGATTTATTGTACCCAATGCATTGGAGACATGAACGATACTTACAATTTTTGTCTTCTCAGTAAGCAAGTTTTCAAATTCATCCAAAAGGATTTCACCTTTGTCATTGATGGGTATAACTTTTAGTATAGCTTCTTTTTCTTCGCAGAGCATTTGCCAAGGCACGATGTTGGAGTGATGCTCAAGGGTAGAGATAATTACTTCATCACCTTTGGTGATAAATTTTCTACCAAAAGAAGAAGCCACTAAGTTGATGCTTTCTGTGGTGCCTTTTGTAAAAATTATTTCCGCACTTTCATTGGCATTGATAAAATTTTTTACCCCTTCTCTTGTCTCCTCATAATGTCTAGTCGCCCGATCTGCCAGTGTATGTGCACCCCTGTGGATATTGGAGTTGTCATGTTCATAATAACCTGTGAGGGAATCAAGTACCGATTGGGGCTTTTGGGTGGTCGCTGCATTGTCAAAATAGATCAAAGGCTTACCATTGACCTCCTGATGGAGTACGGGAAACATTTTTCTGATTTTTTCTATATTCAATGGCATGACCTTTTCTTAAAAATTGCTACCCAAACGGTTTTGGACGATGTTTACGATATGGTTTTGGAAAGCCTCATCGGAGATGTGGTCCATGACTTCGCCTGTAAATGCATAGAGTAACATCCCTCTAGCCTGTTCTTTGCCCAAACCTCTGGCCCTCAAATAGAATAGCGCTTCTTCATCCAACTGACCAGTAGTACAACCATGGGAACATTTGACATCGTCTGCCCAGATTTCCAATTGCGGTTTGGTATTGACAATCGCGTCTTCGGACAATAAGATATTGTTGTTTTGTTGGAATGCATTTGTCTTTTGGGCATCCTGCCTTACGAAAATTTTGCCATTGAAAACTCCACGGGAACTATCAGCCAGCACTCCTTTGTACAATTCATTGGATTGGGCGTGTGGCTTGGTATGGTCTACATTGGTATGGTTGTCTACATGGGTTTTTCCATTCAAAAGGTATAAACCATACATGTTTCCTTCGCAACCTGAATCCAAAAGGTTAAGGCTAAGGTTGTTTCTTACCATATCTCCTGAAAGAGATACCAAAACAGAGGTGAAAACAGCATCTCTGTGAATATCTGTTTCAGTATTATTAACAGTGATTGTGTTTTTACTTTCGTTTTGAAGTCTGTTATAGTGAACTTGGGAATTTTGTCCGACTTTGATTTCAGTCACCATGTTGCTGAAATAGGTCTTGTCATCCAGAGAAACACTATCCTCCAAGAATGTTACGGCAGCATTATCCTCAACTTCAATTAAAATCCTGGAATGTATGACCTGTCCTTCATTTGATTGGTTAAGGAAAAGCAAAAGGATGGGTTTCTCTACTTTTTGGTTTTTTGGGACTTTTAGATAAACACCATCCTCAAAAGCAATATTGTTTAGTGCGACAAAAGGGTCTTTTTCTGTTTTTGCGATTTTCCCCAATAATTCAGGTTTGGCATCACTTATCAAAGAAAGTGTGTACCCATGGTTAGATATTTTGGATAAATCTTTTTCAAAAGAGCCGTTGTTAAAAACCAAAAGGTCGCCTTCAAAAGCGTCAAAAACATGGGATTCAACAGTTTCAGAGTTCAAATCGGATTTTTTTGCAAAAGAAAAATCAGAAATTGAGTTCTCCAGTTTTTTGGTGATGGAGGTGAATTTATATTCTTCTTCTTTTATCGCAGGAAGGCCTTTTTTTTCAAGAAAATTACTACTTGATTCTCTCAGATCTGAGAAAGAAGATCCGCTTGGAACCTGACTTAATATGGAGTCAAGTATATTGTTATTTGTAGTTGTCGTCATTGATTTTAAAAGATTTTTGGTAAAAACCGGAATTATACAGAAGCTGCATTCACTTCTTCTTTGATCCAATCGTACCCTTTTTCTTCTAATTCCATTGCCAATTCTTTTGTTCCTGATTTAACAATTCTTCCGTTATAAAGGACATGGACATAGTCGGGGACAATGTAATCCAACAACCTCTGGTAGTGGGTAACTACAATAGTGGCTGTTTTGTCAGATTTCAATTTGTTTACCCCATTTGAAACAATTCTCAAAGCATCTATATCGAGACCTGAATCCGTCTCATCCAGAATGGAAAGGGTTGGTTCCAACATTGCCATTTGGAATATTTCATTTCTCTTTTTTTCTCCGCCTGAGAATCCCTCGTTCAATGAACGGCTCAAAAGTTTTTGATCTATTTCAACCAATTTCATTTTTTCTTTCATCACAGAAAGAAACTTGACGGCATCCAAGGCAGGCAAACCTCTATATTCACGAACCTGATTGACAGCAGTTCTCAAAAAATTTGTTGTGCTCACGCCAGGTATTTCTACGGGGTACTGAAACGCCAGGAAAACGCCTTCTCTAGCCCTGTCTTCAGGTGCAAGTTCCAAGAGGTCCTTTCCTTGAAATACCACTTCACCTTCTGTCACTTCATATTCTTCTCTGCCTGCCAATACAGAGGCTAAAGTTGACTTTCCCGATCCATTTGGACCCATGATAGCGTGAACCTCACCTGCTTTGACTTCGAGGTTGATTCCTCTTAATATAGGGGTGCCTTCAATGGAGGCATGTAAATTCGTAATTGATAACATAATTGATTTGAAATTAGAAAATTGAAATTCGATGACGCTTTCTTCACCGATTAAACTTGTTTCCTTTTAATTCACTTTCCTTTAATTACTTCATGAAACCGGAAATAGATTTTATGATTTCAATGTTTTTTTCAGTGAGTAATTTGAATTTTTCTTCACTTATATGTTTACGGCCTAAATCTCGGTGCAATTGTGAGCGTGTTTCTCCGCAAGAACCTTTTGCGATACTTAAGTAGTTTATAAATTCTTTATTTCCTTCTCTTTCAAAACCTTCTGCAATTTTATCGATGATGTAACCAGAAGAATTTAAAATTTGATTTATAAGACCAAAGTCTTTCTCTAAGCCGTTTGAATTCGAAACCTGGAATATTTCAACGCTAAAGTCCCTAGATTTTTGCCAAATTTCGAGATCCTCAAACCGCCGGATAGTGCCAATATTATCAAGTATCAAATTTCAAATATTGAAACTTTATCCTACGCTACCCTCAAGAGTCAGGGCCAAAAGCTTTTGTGCTTCCACCGCAAATTCCATAGGAAGTTGATTCAGCACTTCTTTTGCATAGCCGTTTACTATCAGGGCAACTGCATCTTCAGTACTAATTCCTCTTTGGTTGCAGTAGAACAACTGGTCTTCACCAATTTTGGAAGTAGTGGCTTCGTGTTCGACTTTGGCTGTAGGGTTTTGGATGTCTATGTAGGGGAAAGTGTGTGCACCACAACGGTCACCCATCAATAAAGAATCACATTGAGAAAAATTCCTTGCATTTGAAGCCCTTTTCATTACCTGAACCTGACCTCTGTAAGAATTTTGTGATCGTCCTGCAGAAATTCCTTTGGAAACAATCCTTGATCTCGTATTTTTTCCGATATGGATCATTTTTGTTCCTGTATCAGCTTGCTGGTAATTGTTGGTAACAGCTACAGAATAGAATTCACCGATTGAGTAGTCACCTTTTAAGATACAGGAAGGGTATTTCCAGGTGACAGCGGACCCTGTTTCTACCTGTGTCCACGATATTTTTGAATGGTCACCGGCGCAGATTCCTCTTTTGGTTACAAAATTATAAATACCTCCTTTTCCCGATTTGTCACCAGGATACCAGTTTTGAACTGTGGAATATTTCACTTCTGCATTTTTGGCAGCATAAATTTCAACTACTGCAGCGTGAAGTTGATTCTCATCTCTTTGTGGTGCAGTACATCCTTCCAAATAAGAGACATAAGATCCCTCATCTGCAATGATCAGTGTTCTTTCAAATTGGCCTGTATTGGCGGCATTGATTCTAAAATAGGTGGAAAGCTCCATAGGACATCTGACACCGGTAGGGATGTAACAGAAAGATCCGTCAGAAAAAACCGCGCAATTGAGTGCTGCGTAGTAATTGTCAGTCATTGGGACCACTGAACCCAAATATTTTTTAACCAATTCGGGGTGTTCATGAACAGCTTCACTAAATGAACAAAAAATAATCCCAAGTTTGGAGAGGGTTTCTTTAAAAGTCGTTCCCACCGAAACCGAATCCAGTACAGCATCTACAGCAATTCCCTGAAGTCTTTTTTGTTCGTTAAGATTGATGCCGAGTCTTTCATAGATTTGAAGCAATTCAGGGTCAATTTCATCCAAGCTTTTTGGTTTGTTGCTTTTCTTGGGTGCAGAGTAGTAGCGGAGACCCTGAAGGTCAATTTTAGGGTAATGTACGTTGGCCCATACGGGTTCGCTCATTGTCAACCAATAATTAAAAGCCTTTAATCTCCATTCAAGTAACCATTCAGGCTCTTCTTTTTTAGTAGATATCCAGCGAATGATACCTTCATTCAAACCAATGGGCGCTTCATCCGCTTCTAAATTGACCGACCAACCGTGTTCGTAGTCTTTGGAGGTTAATTCTTCTAATATCTTATTGTCCTTGCTCATTTGTTTGAGTAATTTAGACTAATTATAGTTTGTGAGGCGAAGATACAACATTAAAGCAAAATATATTGTTCAAATCGATAGGAAAAATTGATAGATAAACCTGAATATTGACCTTATTACTATGAATTTCAAGTATTTAAAAAAAAATATAGCTGGGAAAGGGAATCCCAGCTATATTATAATAATGAAAAATCAAGTTATTTAAATTATATTTTTTGTTAAAATGGATTTAATCTAAATAAGCGATTTATATGAGGAATATCATTGTTTAGTAGGTTTAACCTCCTACTTTTCAAAAAACTGAATGGGTCTGTTGATACTTTCTTCCAATACAATCAACGTTTCAGTTCTATCTATTCCATCGACTTTTTGGATTTTGTCCAATACTGTCCTGAGGTGATTGGTATCTTTGCATATGATTTTTGCAAAAATACTGTAGTTACCCGTGGTGTAATAGGCATTAATTACTTCAGAAATTTCCTTTAATCTTCCGATTACAGTATCATATAAAGAACTTTTTTCAAGGTAAATTCCAAGGAAGGCAGATATGTCGTAACCAAGTTTTGAAAAATCAATATTGAGTGTAGCACTTTTTACGATTCCCATATCTTCTAGTTTGCGCATTCTCACATGCACAGTACCGGAGGAAACGTAGACTTTTTTTGCAATTTCGGTATATGGTGTCTTGGCATCGTCATTCAACAATGAAATAATCTTAAGATCAACATTGTCAATATCTAAAATTTTGTCCATTTTTTTTGGGTTAATTTGAGGCTATGTTAATATATGTGGCCACAAATTATGAAATAGTTAAAAAAATGCAAAATAAATTTTTCAATTTGTAAAATTCGGTAAAATGAAGTTACTTTGGTGCGTTCGATTAGAAGTTATATAATATTTGGTTATTATTTCTTTTGGTCAAATAATTGTTTGAAAATATAAGTTTTACTTTATTTCAGACATTCTTATCATCGAAACTTTTAATCTCTAAAGTTATATTTGGGTTTATATTCTGAAAAGGGTCTTGCTAATGGCAAGACTTTTTTGTGCCCTAGAAAAAAAATCAAATACAAAAATTTGCATATGAAAAATATTTATCTGTATATTTGAAAAAAATATCTCGCATATGTACAGACTTCCTTTCATCCTCGCATTATTCGTAAGTGTTTCGCTTGTTGGATCACGTGTTCAGGCCAAAGCAGTATTTTCTGAAAAAGAAAATGATAAAGAAATTAAAAGCCCTATAAAAGAAAGCGAAAAGGCCCTAGTTTCCTTGAGGCCATTCATGGGTGTTTCCACTGATAATCAAAATTTAGGATTGACCAGTGATTTAATCATTGATGTACTTGACCCTGTTGAAGGATTTGGTTCTGATTACGCTCCTTGGTTTTGGTCTGAAGAGACTTTTTCAATGCTTGACGGTTATGCTCCATTTATATTTAGAACAAAAAAGAGTTCCTCTTCAATAGATGAATTGAGAGTGGTGATTACAATAAATGAATTTGGAAAAGTAGTTGCATATAAAATCCTAAACGAAGCAGCCGATAAAGGATTGAAAGAAAGGGTTGCACATGTTTTGAGAAAAATGCCAAAAGCCATTCCTGTCCCAGGATTCAATTCATATGATTCTATGGAATTTGAACTTGTCATGGGCTATTAATATTTGTTCAGATTAACTCTTCGGTTAATTTATCCCCGTCATTATTTGACGGGGATTTTTTTTGAGCGGTTAGGAATGAGGGGTGTCATATCCTAATTTTATCCTGATCATTAACTCAAATAGAAATGAAGAAAAACATACTAATGGTTGCTTTGGGATTGCTTGCATTGACGAGCTTTGCTGTAGCACAGGAAGTGTCTCTGTCTCCGGAAAAAAAATGGCCGGAGCAGGATAAGAATTCAAAGTTTTACACGGTTTCCGGGGAAAGACATGGTCAGTCTTTTTTCAAAAAATATGAGTTTCCGGAGGTGCAATATACTCCTGGCGAAAAACTTACTTTTGACATCTATCATACCCCTGATGTGATGTATCACTGGTACAAATTGTGGGCAGAAAAATATCCGGATATCACCGAACTCTATGAGGTGGCAAAATCTTATGAGGGAAGACCAATTCTTCAAATGACGATCACCAACAAAAAAACCGGAAAACATACGGACAAGCCAGCAGCTTATTTTGAAGGAGGTAGGCACGGCGGAGAGGTAACAGCAAGTGAAGCTGTTTTTTGGTTGACCCAGCATTTATTGGAAAACTATGGCAAAGACCCCGAAATCACAAAACTGATTGACACCAAAACAGTCTATGTGAGGCCTCAAAACAATCCTGACGGAACCAACATGTACCTTTTTACGGAGCAGCAAAATCGAAGTACTGTCCGCCCACACGATACGGATAGAGATGGGTTACTTGATGAAGATCCAAGCGAGGATCTTGACGGAGACGGAATCATTCGTATGATGCGTAAAAAAGCTGTAACTGAAAAAGAAAAGGAGCAGGCAAACTTCGTCATTGATCCCAGAGATCCTAAAGGACGATTGATGAAAAGAGTTTTTGAAGGCAAAGGTGATTATATCATGTATTCGGAAGGAATAGATAATGATGGCGACGGCAAATACAATGAAGATGGGATAGGCGGACTTGACCTTCACCGAAACTATCCCGAAAACTGGCGTCCTGACACCGGTGGTGATGAAACGGGAAGAGGCTACACCCAATTTGGTGCCGGAGAGTATCCATTGAGCGAAATAGAGACACGCTCTACAGTACTTTGGTTGCTTTCTCATCCAAATATTTCAGTTGTAAATTCATTGGATACAAGGGTTCCCATGCACCTGAGACCACCTTCCACTTCATCGAGTGCAGAGTCTATGTTTTTGAAGGATAGGTTGATTTATGAATATTATGACAGCCTTGGAATGACTATAACAGGGTACCCTTGGGCCGGTGATGTATACGAGACCTATAGCACAAGAGGAAAAGTCAACAGGCTGACCGGAGACCCTTTGAAGCCAAGCCCATTATTTGGGCATGGACCAGACTTCGGCTATTTCTATTATGGAGCGGTTTGGTATGGAGATGAGTTATGGAACAATGGTGCCATGAAGGATTATGACGGTGATGGACAGCGGGATGATTACGATGGTATGAGATGGGATGATGAGGAGAATGGTTCCAAAGGTTTTAAAAATTGGGAAAAATTCAACCATCCGCAGCTTGGTGAAGTCGAAATTGGCGGATCACACCCAAAATTCTTTAGCCAAAACGGACCTCCTTGGCAATTAGAAAGCTGGATCAAAAAACAGTCCCTATTTAACCTCGCTATGGCCTTGGACTTGCCTCAGATCGAAATCAAAAATGTTGATATCAATAAATCAGGAGATCAGTATGAAATCAAAGTGACCTGGACCAATTCCGGAAAACTTCCCGTAGCATTGGATCAGGCAAAAAGGGTGAAAATCGTTCAAGAAGACCGCTTAATGTTGGAATTTGACAAAGAACTTACCAAAGGTTTTGAAAATGCTAAAGTTCAGATTACAACTCCTGATCTGTATGAGAAAATCATCTATGCAGGGTATACCGAAGCTGGAGAGACAAAAGAAGCAGTTTTTAAAGTAAAGGTTAACCAAAAAGAGCCGGTCAAAGGAAAGTTGAAATTGTTATCTACAAGAGGAGGATATATTGAAAGGGAATTTACATTAGGAAACTAGCTTATAGGTTCATTTGAGACGTTCTTGCCACAAAACATAGATGTTAAAGGATAATTTTCCTGCGCATCATATGCTTTGTGGCATTTTTTTTATCTCATCCAAATTCCACTAAAATAAAACTTAAGGAATTCTTACTTGTTCTTTATTTTATTTGAAACAAATCAAAAGCCCGATTAAAATGAAAACCCAAATCATATTTCATCTCTTTATCCTTCTTTTTTGGTCATCGACATTTGCGATAGCCCAAGAAAAAAGAGCCTTGACCCATCAGGATTATGATGGCTGGGAATCTGTGGCATCAGAGAAAATCTCAAAATCCGGTCAATGGATAGGTTATACAGTCAATCCCCAAGAAGGTGATGGCAGACTCGAAATAGTATCCCATCAAAATCCTGATCAGCGATTTGTTTTTCCCCGCGTCAGTCAATGGACATTTTCAAACAACAGTCAGTTTGTGATAGGGAAAATTACCCCTCAGACTGACACAGTCCGAATTCTCAAAATGAAAAAGAAAAAAGCGGATGATATGCCAAAGGACAGTGTTTTTATCATGAACCTGTCAAATGGAGAATGGGAGAAATTGGCAAGAGTTAAGTCATTTTCGACACCTTCCAAAAAAGGAAATTGGGTTGCAGTTCATTTCGAAAAAGATTTGCCCCAAAAAGGAGAAAAGAAAGAAAACGGAGACACCACAAAAATTAAAGACACAAAATCTGAAAAGCCAAAAAAAACTGATGGAACCAAGCTCTTGGTCAAAAACCTATCAGGAACGCAGTTCTTTGAATTTGACAGGGTAAAATCCTACAGTTTTGACGAAAATGGAGTGTATTTGTATTACTCAAAGGCTTCAGAAGATACCTTGAAAAACGCGGGATTATATCTTTTTGAACTTAAATCTGGGGTTTCAAGATTGATTGACGAAGGAAAAACTGAATATATTTCAGCGGTTTTTTCTTCGGAGAATAAGTTTATAGCATACTTGGCCACAGAAGATTCCGCCAAATCAAAAAAACCATATTACGACCTTTACTTATTTGATATGGCCAAAGAAAAAAACCAGAAGATAGCATCAAAAGGTACTTCGGGCATTGGTGGAATGGTGAGTAAGAATGGACGCTTGTTTTTTTCAAATGATGAAAATCGCTTGTTTTTTGGTACAGCTCCCGATTATTTGTCTTTCCAATATGAGGACGATACTACAATTCTCGAAGAGGAGAGGGTCAGTTTGGATATTTGGGGTTGGCAGGATGCTGAAATTCAGCCGATGCAGTTAAGGAACAAAAACAGGGAACAGAACAAATCATTTCTGGCTTTTTATAATCTAAAATCCAAAGCCATCATACAGGTTGGCGATGAATCAGTTTCTCAGATTGTTACAGATAAGAAAGTCAAAAACCAATATGGGCTTGGTTTTGATGCGAGTCCCTACCGTAGAAATTTTAGTTGGGACATACAGATTGGAAGAGACCTTTATTTGATAGACTTGACTGTAGGAACCAAAAGTTTGATCCGAAAGGATGTTCCCGGCAACCCACAATTATCTCCTGAAGGAAAATATGTTTATTGGTATGATGAGCGGGACAGTTCTTGGGTTTCCTATGACATCAAATCCAAAACTTTCAAAAACCTGACGCAGGATATAGAAAGTAATTTTTATGATGAGCTGCATGATTCTCCTGCACTTCCATCAAGTAATGGTGCCGCAGGATGGGTTAAAGACGATTTGGCCTTTTTGGTATATGACAGGTACGATATCTGGAGAATAGATCCCACAGGAAAGTCTGCTCCTGTGAATGTGACAAAAGGTGAAGGAAAGAAGCAGCAAATTGTATTCAGGAGGGAAAAGCTGGACTATGAAGAGGAAAGCATAGACCCATCTCAGCCATTGTTATTGAATGCGTTTAATGAATTGTCTAAGAAAAATGGGTTTTTTAGAGGAGATATAACAGGTGGGAATATTCCTCAATCCATTCTTTTTACGGATCACCGTTATTCAGGTTTGACCAAGGCTGAGGCTTCTGATAAGTTAATCGTCAGAAGGTCTACATTCCTGGAATATTCTGACATCTATGCCACCGACCTGAATTTGTCTGAATTGTCACGTATTTCCCATGCAAATCCCCAGCAAAGCCAGGTGAAATGGGGTTCTGTAGAATTGGTCAATTTTCTGGCAAATGATGGGGTTCCTCTTCAAGGTCTCCTGTTTAAACCAGACAATTTTGATCCCAATAAGAAATATCCCATGTTGGTATATTTTTATGAAAGGAATTCTGACGGATTGCACTCCTATAGAGCTCCTGCCCCTAGCGCATCTACGATCAATATTCCTTATTTTGTAAGCAATGATTATTTGATTTTTGTGCCTGATATCAAGTATGACTTGGGTTTACCCGGGCCAAGTGCTTATAATTGCATCATACCGGGCGTTCAGGCTTTGATGGCAAGAGGATTTGTGGATGCTTCAAACATGGCCATACAAGGGCAGTCTTGGGGGGGATATCAGGTTGCTTATTTGATTACAAGAACCAATATGTTTAAAGCAGCAGGTGCCGGTGCACCTGTTGTGAATATGACTTCGGCATATGGTGGCATCAGATGGGGTACTGGAATGAGCAGGATGTTTCAGTATGAGCAAACGCAATCAAGAATAGGAGGGACTCTTTGGGACAAGCCTCTCTATTACATTGAAAATTCGCCGCTCTTTACCATGGACAGGGTCAATACGCCCGTCCTGATAATGCATAATGATGACGACGGTTCGGTTCCTTGGTATCAGGGTATTGAGATGTTTATGGCATTGAAAAGACTGAATAAGCCGGCTTGGCTGCTGCAATACAACGGGGAAGACCATAACCTCAGGTTGAGAAAAAACAGGAAAGATCTTTCTATCCGAATGGCCCAATTCTTTGATTACTATCTTAAAGGAGCCCCCGCACCTCTTTGGATGACAGAAGGACTTCCTGCAGTGGAAAAAGGAAGAACCCTCAAATATGAACTTTCAGGCAATTAAAGTTTGTATCCCTAATAAACCACAAAGCCATTGAGGAATTTAACCCAATGGCCTTGTGGTTTTGGAATTTCCTGTTTTTTTATCTATTGATATATCTTCTGATGAAGAACTGAAAGTTAGCCATCACGTCAGGATAGATTAATTTATTTTGCATGTTGTTGCCGTCCACTTTGGAGTTTGTGAGGAACATGGATGATACCTCCAATCCCAAATCCCATTCGTATTCAAAGTTTGAGACAAAACCGAATTTCAAGGGGACATACGCAGCTACTGTATTTTGAATACTTCTCTCCACAAATCCCTGGATGTACATACCGTTTTCTAAAACACCATCTCGCATTACTCTTTGGGCTCTTTCAGAATACATTGCACCAAGACCCAAACCAAAATAAAAATTAATGGGTTCACCCACTCCACCGGAAGTGTTAGGGTTGAAATAATATACGGGAACCACATCAAGAAAGTAACCCATTCCTTTAAAATAGTAAGCTTGGCCATTATCCCCCCATTCTATAATAATGGGACTGTTTAAGGGTCTAAACTCACCGCTATTTAACATCTGACCACCTACAGTGGCTCGTAGATCAAACCGTTCGGAAAGTTCTTTGCTATAAGAAAAGGAGAATGTAGGTTCCATCTTGAACTCCATGTATTTGTAAATGCCGGCGTTTTCGGCATAAATCATTCCCCATCCAAATCCGCCAGAGATATTGTCCCGAGAGCCTTGGGCATTCAATAACCCTATAAAAGAGATGCTTAGAATAAGAGTAAAAAGACTTCTTGGCATAAATATCCTCATGTTGATTTCGACCACGAATATACAAGAATTGAATTTCATAATCCAAAGTAGTTGTCTTAGGCTAAATTTATATGGATATAACCCATAGCGAAAATACTTGTTAACTTACAAAAGTGTTTTTCTGAAATACAAAAAAACACTTTTTTAAATATTCAAAAAAAACACAGCAACTACCTCTTGTTTAGCTGATTTCTTTGTTTTTATTCAGATATTTTGAGTGAAAACCGTGCCAAAGGCGCCATCTTGGCTTTATTTAAAGAAAGCGTGCTGTCCGTGACACTGTAATTATCTGCCTCCCTCAAGATCTCCAAAAAGGTTTTTTCCATTTCCATCTCGGGACAAGCCATCATGGTTGAGGCAATATTCCCAAAGGTAATCTGATTTTCTTCCTTCAATTCGTAAGGGCCAAAGATGTTGTTACAGGACCCATTGCCGGAGACAGTGGCCGTTTCCATTTCAAATTGTAAGAAGACCTCTTTGAAGCTTTCTTTTGATTGAATCTGATTGCCCCGAAGTTCTGTAATAATCCATTTTTTATCTTCAATTCTTGGATCAGTTGGGTTTTTTGGAAGGATATAATTTGGTGCCAAATCGCCCGAAATCCGATTTCCCTCCTTGTCAAGATGGAAAAGTGCATTTTCCCCAACCAAATACATCTGACTTTCTCCCTGTTTACCGTATAAAGTGATTTTTGATCCCTTCTCATCCCATTGGAATGTCCCCTCATCAGCGAATAATCCGTCTTTTTTACCAAGGTATGTCTGAATCCTTTTGAAAGTTCCGCCAGATTTTAGATTGATGGTAGTTTCTATCCCTTCGCAATCAGCACAGGGCAAAACCCCTTTGTAGACTCCTTTCCAATCCAGGCTGTTTTGACTGTTATCACCGGTTGCAACAGAAGAAAGGGATATTTCAACAGAGTCCCCATGTTCAAGGGATTTTTCTGAACTGCAGGAAAATGAGGTTGCCATAAAGATGGCGGCAGAAAACATAACCAAAAGCTTTTTCATAAAACATGATATTGTTTGAAATGTATGGAAGCAATGATGCCGGTAGATAGGATATCCAATTTGAATTCTTGTCCGAGGACTTAATTGCCCGATACATCGGTCTTCCGACTTCGGTCTTCCGTCCTGAATGAAGAAGAATCTAGGGTTACTGACAAAAAAGTGTATATCCATTTTATTTACTTAAATTTTACAAAAACCAAGTTTAAAACAAACCGGTAATGTTTCCATCTTCATCGATATCAATACTTTCTGCGGCAGGTTTGGAAGGAAGTCCAGGCATACGCATGATGGTGCCGGCGATGGGAATGATAAATCCTGCTCCCGCTGCAATGTCAAATTCCCTTATTTTTATTGTAAATCCTGAAGGCCTGTTGGTAAGCTTGGGATCATCTGAAAGTGAATATTGTGTTTTGGCAATGCAAACCGGCAACTTATCCAGGCCAATCTTTTTGAATAGCTTGATTTGCTGTTTGGCTTTGACGCTGTATTCCACTTCTGCCGCTCCGTAGATTTTCCAGGCGATGATTTCTATCTTTTGCTCGATACTCCAATCGAATCGGTAAAGCGGCGTGAAGTTGCTTTTTCCTGATTCAGCAGCTTCTTTGACGGTCAGGGCAAGTTCTGTTGCACCTTCTCCGCCTTTTTCCCAAGCTTCGCAAAGGGCGACTTTTACTCCTAACTTTTCACAGCGGTCAATCACTACCTGTATTTCTTCTTCAGAATCAGATGCAAACTTATTGATCGCCACCACTGGTACCAGCATAAAATGCCGCATGTTTTCTATGTGTTTCTCAAGGTTAGGCAGGCCAAAGGTGACAGCTTCTTTGTTTGGAATTTTCAAATCAGGAAATAGTATTCCCGAATGGCTCTTTAAAGCCCTGATTGTGGCCACGATGACCACAGCATCAGGTTTGAGGTTACCATATTGGCATTTGAGATCAAGGAACTTTTCCCCACCCAGATCGGATGCAAAACCAGCTTCTGTCACGACGTAGTCTGCAAGAGAAAGCCCCATTTTGGTTGCTAGGATAGAATTGGATCCTTGTGCTATATTGGCAAATGGCCCCCCATGTATGATGGCAGGGTTACCTTCTATAGTCTGCACCAGATTAGGCATAATGGCATGCTTCAAAAGTGCAGTCATTGCGCCCTGCGCTTTGAGCTGATGTGCCCGGACAGGTTCATCTTCATAAGTATATCCAATGATGATACTTCCCAGTTTTTCTTTTAAGTCCATCAGTCCATTGGAAAGGCACAAAGCCGCCATTACCTCTGAGGCAGCGGTAATATCAAAACCTGATTCTCTTGGTATCCCTTGTGCCGACCCGCCAAGTCCGATCACAATGTCTCTCAGCGCACGCTCATTCATATCCATGACCCTTTTCCAGATGATCTTACGGGGATCAATATTGAGCGAGTTTTTTTGGTTATGGATATGGTTATCTACCAAAGCAGACAATAGATTATGGGCTTTTTCTATGGCGGCAAAGTCTCCGGTGAAGTGTAGGTTAATGGATTCCATAGGCAAAACCTGGGCATAACCACCACCTGCAGCCCCGCCTTTCATCCCAAATACAGGACCTAAAGATGGTTCTCTTAGAACCACCGCTGTTTTTACTCCGATTTTATTAAGTCCTTCTGCCAATCCAATACTGGCAGTGGTCTTTCCTTCTCCTGCCAGTGTGGGCGTGATGGCCGTTACCAGGATCAATTTTTTTCCTTTTATTTTTGATTCTTCGATCAGCTTGAGCGGGAGTTTGGCTACATATTTTCCATAGGGGCGAAGATCGTCTTCTTGGATGCCAAGCTTGGCTGCAATCTGGGAAATCGGTAGCATTTTGGATGCATGGGCAATTTCAAGGTCGGATTTGGTCATCATTATTCTCTTTTTGGAGTAATTTGGGTTTTTAGCAGATTCAAAATTCTAAGACTACTTTTAAGTTTACTGATAGCTTAATTTCTTTCCAAACTTTTGAAAATTAGATTTTTTTAGTTAAGGCTAAAATAGTGATTTTCGGATAAGGAGCTCGAAAATGGGCTATAAAATCGATGAATAAAAAAAGTCTCTGAACATTTTTTTCAGAGACTTTTTTCTAGAATCGGATAGATATTTCAGAAAGCTATTTTTCAATAAAAGTTGCAAAATCATCCAAGATCAGATCTTCGAGGTTTGCACTTTTGGCATATCTAAGGAGATTTTTTTCGTGTTTAGAAATGATGGAAGAGAATTTATTCTGGGATTCTTTCAGTTTTTCATGCAGGATATTTTTATTTTCTTCCTGAACAACGGATGGTCGGTCAAAGTTTGAGATTACAACTCCATACAATTGGGATATTTTTTCCCTTAATTCAGGTTCTGCTGTATCTACATAATTGTCACCTGTGGTAATGACCAATCTTTCTTTGAGCTTATTAAGTTCATTGATCAATGCAATCATGGATTTGCTTGATTTTGGATCTGAAGCTTTGATTTTTTCAGCAAATTCCAAATAACTATCCAATTGATATACCAAATAAGCCAGATCCTGAGTCATATCAAACAATTCCTTAGCCATTTTACCCTGGGCTTTTCTACTTTCTAGAGGAATCCCCGCCTTTTCGTCATAAACGAGTTCTAGGGTGGTTTCATATTGTTCCTTACCTTTTTTCATCACCACTTTATAGGTGCCTGCAGGTACTCTTGGTGCTCCAAATCCTCCAAAAGAAAAGGTTTTGCCTTTAGCCACTTTGGGAGCTTTTCCTGTGAAACTCCATCTGACTATGTTTATGCCTTTTTGTTTGCCTGGGTCAAGGCTAGCAATCTTATTATCATCGGCATCAAAAATTTCAAGAGTCATTGCTCCGAAGGTATGCCGCTTCTTTAGGTAATAGATGATTTTTCCGGATTTGTCTGGGTTAGGCCCAACGAAAGTGACGGCCTGACTTGATCCACCGAAATCACTTTCTTCCCACATCACCATGGGAGGTGATTTGAGAAAATAAACCTCCTCATTAAGCATTTCGGGTTTGATCTGTCTTAATGGACTGATATCATCTATAATAATGATGCCTCGACCGTGTGTAGCTAAGACCAAATCATTGGTTTTTGGATGCAAAGCCATATAGTGGACAGATGCAGAAGGCATATTGTTAGTAAATTTTGACCAATTTTTTCCTCCATCAATACTAATAAAAAGGCCCAATTCAGTACCCAAGAAAAGAAGATTTTCATTTTCATGATCTTCAAGTATATGTTTTGCAAATCCATGTACATCTTCGGTGATGATAGACGTCCAGGTTATTCCAAAATCCGTCGTTTTGTAGGCATAAGGCCTGAAATCATTTTGGGCATGACCATCAAATACCGCATAAGCAGTTCCTTTGCCAAAATTTCCGGGTTGGATATGATAAGCCCAAGTGTTTTTTGGCAGATCCGGAACGTTAGAAACCACATTGGCCCAGGTTTTTCCCCCATCTTTGGTGACCTGTACATTGCCATCATCGGTACCTACCCAAATAATATTTTCGTCAAGTGGAGATTCTGCTATGGAGAATATTGTGGTGTGATTTTCTGCACCTGAATTATCGGTGGAAATCCCCCCGGAGGATGATTGATTTTGTTTGGCAGGGTCATTTGTAGTCAGATCGGGAGATATCCTTTCCCAATTGTTTCCCATATCATTTGACCGTAACAAAAACTGACTGCCGACATAAATCCGATCTGGATGATGGGGACTTATTTGTATCGGGGTGTTCCAATTGAAACGGTATTTAGGCTCATCTTTACCGGGAAAAGGTCTGATATTTTTGATGTTGTTTTTTTCTACGTCATAGCGCCAGATATTGTCAGCTCCCTGCATTTCGGAATAAACAATTTTTTTGGTAGGATGCCTGTAAACTCTAAATCCATCCCCTGCACCAACTGATACCCAATCTCCCGGCTCAATGCCTCCGGGACTTGAGGATGGACCAAACCAGGATCCATTATCCTGAAGTCCTCCATATATCTTATAAGGTTCATCATTGTCAACACTGACGTGGTAAAATTGTGAAACGGGTAAACTTTCCACCATTTCCATGGTCGTTCCCCCATCCCATGTTCTATACAATCCACCGTCGGTAGCTACATAAAACCTATCAGAATCATGAATATCAAACCAAACATCATGAATATCAGAGTGCATGGCTCCAAGGTTCTTGAAAGTTTTTCCTCCATCTCTGCTAATACTTCCTGACAAGCCTGCTTTTACAACCACATCTGAATTTTTAGGATCAACTACCATTCTTGAGAAATAAAATGGTCTAACAGTAAGTTCAAAATCCCCGTTCATAAAAGTCCAGGAATTGCCGGCATCTTCTGAACGATATAATCCTTTTTTCTCTTTGGATTCTATTGCACTATATAAGATGTTGGGATCGGAAGGGGCAATAGCAATTGCTATCCTTCCTAATTCTCCTCCTGGAAATCCATTATGGATTTTGGTCCAGGTTTTGCCACCGTCTGTAGTTTTGTACAAGGCACTGTTTGGTCCACCCGAACTGAAGGAATATGCTGTCCTCCTTACCTGCCAGAAAGCAGCATACAAGGTGTTGGGATCTTTTGGATCCATAAACAAATCAGAACAACCAGTATCTTTCATACCGGCAAGGACATTGGTCCAAGTCTGCCCGCCATCAGTGGTTTTGTATACTCCTCGTTCCTCACTATCCCCCCATAAAGCTCCCAAAACACCAACATACATCTCAGATGAATTTTCGGGATTGATGGCTATTCCACTGATCCTATCTGAGTTTTCAAATCCGACTTTGTTCCAAGTAGTTCCTCCATCTGTAGTTTTATAGAGGCCATTTCCATAGGAAACACTGTTTCTTACCCATGTTTCCCCAGTTCCCACCCATACGACATTGTCAGGGTTGGATGGGTCAACTTCAATTACCCCAATAGACTGATTGTAGTTATCGAAAATAGATTTGAAAGTAGTTCCGCCATTGGTTGATTTCCATACTCCGCCACCTGCAGCACCGGCATAAATAATTCGGCCATTGGTAGGATGCCCTGTAAGGTCACTGATACGTCCGCTCATCACAGCGGGTCCAATTTGTCTTGCTGATAAGGATCCGAATAGTTCGTTTCCTTTTAAAGTGATATTTTCCTGTGCAAAAGAACCGCTTGCAATCAGGTAAAAAAATACCACCAAGAAATTGAAATTAGATTTCTTTGACATGATTAAATAATACATAAGTTTTGAAAAATCAATCCTTGTAAACAAATGCGGCAGGATCCAAAGCCGGGTTCAAAATTACCTTAGTGATACTTATCCCTTGTCCCTGTGGTGATCCTTTTGCTTTTTCAGTAATAGAAAAAGGAAAGTATAATCCTTCGACTTCTTGATAATCACTCATTAAAGTCTGGATTGTGATACCTTTTGCAGGACCGGTTTTCATTTCTTTTTCTACCATGATAGGAACGAAGTTTTCTTTATCAAAGAAATAAAAAGATATATTTTCTACTTCTGCCCCATCTACCAACAAAGGTTTTTTGGTCAATTTAACTTTAAAACATTCAGTACCCTCCACGGTTTCTTCACCGAGCAATTCAGCTGTATAACCTTTACTTTTAAAATTTAAAAAAGGGTCAGGAAAATCACCCATCTCACGTTTCATGTTTTCAGTGGTTTCACTGTCACTTTTTTCGGCTTTCATAGTCATGAAATTAACTCCCCAAGCCTCAGTTCCATCAAAGGCCTGCTGAACAATTTCCTGGCCTTGAAGCTGGAATTTCATATACATTTTCCCCTCTTTGGTTTGGACAATTTCAAGTGGAATATCCATTCCCTGCGCGCTGATTTTACCTTCCATTTTCATAGATGATAATTTGGCCCATTCTGCAGCACCACCGGTATTTTCTAGATATTGATCAATAATATCTTCCACTTTTTGAGCATGTAATAATGTGGAAAAGCATAAGAATGAAAGAATTAGTATTGACTTTTTCATATAATTGTGATTTTTTATTGGTTAGAAGATTTTTCTTTTAAAATTATATGACTCCCCCGAATTTGACACGTTGCCAAATTTTATTTGACAGCTAGTGTCAATTGATTTTCTGTATCAGAGGAA
>NZ_JAKZAM010000043.1 GCF_022538055.1 Cognataquiflexum nitidum
CGCCTACCTAAATACAACACCAAATCATTGACACTAATTGTCAAATTTTGTTACGTGCACTTATACGGATACACATATTATCTTTTAAAACATTTTTAAATACAAACATCAATTAAGGTAAAAATCTCGATCAAAAGAACAGAAAAATACAGGTTTTTACCTGAAATTATAAATTTAAAGCAAACCTATAATGCTTTATTACTAGTTTTAATCATGAAAGGTGTAGTTTTATTAATCCTCAGGCAAATTAAAGTTATTTCTAACATTGATATCTATGAAATTTCATATATTTACGTCTAAAATTTACACTCTTTAATTAATGGAAAAAAGAAAAATTTTGTTTGCCCATTTGGGATCTTTCTCCCACATCAATAATGCTGTTTTGAATTCTTTTCATTCAATTTTTAAGGAGTACGAGATAGAAACTATTGACCTAAAAATACTTTTGAAAAAAATGTCTTTAAAAGACAAGATAATTTTGTCATTGAATACTTTATTAATTTCAAAAAATCTTAATCCGAAAAGCATAAAAGGTAACCTTATGAAAAGCCCTTACTTTTGGAACCTTTCTAACAGGTTGATAAAAAAGGCTGCCAAAAACAAGGATTATATTTTCACATTTCAAACTCAATCCAATTTTGATGGTAAAATCAGTAATTCACCCCACTACATTTACACAGATCATACCCATTTAGTCAACCTTGAATATCCTGGATTTTTAAAAAAGAATCTAAACGTCAATTCGTGGCAAAAAAAGGAAAATGAATTTTATAAAAAATCTCAAGGGATTTTCACTATGAGTAACCATGTTAAAAACTCTCTTCTTATCCAATATCAAATTGAACCATCCTTAGTTAGGTGTGTATTTGCAGGTGCTAACATCACAAAAGAAAATGTCATTTATCCTCTGAGCAGGTATCAAAATAAAAAAATTTTATTTGTAGGGGTAGATTGGGAAAGAAAAGGTGGGCCTGAACTGTTTGAAGCTTTCAAAATTCTAATTCAAAAACATCCTGATGCCAAATTAGACATTGTTGGATGTAATCCAAACCTCAATTTTCCTAACGTCACTATTTGGGGAAGACTCCCAATTCAAGAAGTGAAAAAGCATTATGAATCAGCTTCTATATTTTGCATGCCCTCTAAGAGGGAACCTTTCGGCATTGTGTATCTTGAAGCAATGGCTTACAAGCTACCAATAGTTGCACTTAAAATTGGGGCTCTTCCTGATCTTGTTGAAGAAGGTAAAACAGGTTTTTTAGTAAATTTTAAAGACAACCATTTGATGGCTGAAAAACTCAATATATTATTAGACCAACCAAGTTTGGCAAAAGAAATGGGGGAAATTGCCTATCAAAAGGTAGAAAGCCAATATAATTGGGAGAGTTCGGTGCTAGCTATCAAAGAGCATATAATATCACAGGGATTTTTAAAATAGAGCCTTCTAAAAAGTGAGACTTTTCTATAAATAAATTTTATCGACATTTCAGGATTTTGTCCCTTAAGGAAATTGAAGCAATAATTAGTATATCGGCTAACTTTTTTTCAAAACATCTACTAATGAGTTATAATTTATCATGTAAAGGTATCTAGAAGTCAAAAAAAATCATAAATATTTAGAAAATGCCTATGATTTTTTTGAAAATACTCTTAAAATGATACAAAAAGATTACTAAATGGAAGAAAGAAATTATTGTGTATCATGAAGGAAATCCAATAATTTTTTTCCCAAAACCAAATGATCATGGTTGTTTTCTATGTAATCAATACAGTTTTTTGACATATTCAAGTAAATTTCCTCTGTCATATTTTCTAGAATTAATCTTAAATTAGCTTCGTCTTCATAAATCATCCCAATTTGGTAATCAGAAATGATACTGTCAGGATTCACATTAGGAGTAGTCAATATCGGGGTACCAGATTGCATTGCCTCTAGAAAAGTATTTGAAAACCCTTCGTACCTTGAAGTGTTCAATAAAAATTTTGAATCCTTTAAAAAGTCAAGTATCATGTCTCGGGAAATACTGCCAACTAAATGTACATTTGAAAGAGATTTCAACTTTTCTAAATACTCGGTGGATTCTTGATCCATCGGAATCAAGGGTTGCCCGGCTATTTTAAACTGCTCATTTGGTAATTGAACTGCAATTCTATAAAGAAGTTGTAGGTTTTTTTGGTATCTAAAATTAGCGACCCACGAAATATATCCCTTATTTAAAGTTTTAAAATTTAATTCCTGTTTGCTTATACGAAAAGGATTAGAAATTTTAATCACTTTTTTTGAAGGATATTTAGCTTTTACATTATTGAATTGAAATTGGTTTTGGGTTAAAATGAAATCAGTTTTCTTAAATGCTCTTGCGATGAAAAACCTTTCAAAAGTGCTGTGTGTCCATTTAATCCTTTCGTCCAACATATTGTCATTAGCCAATCTCAAAATATGCTTTGTTCCCAAAAAATGACATATCAGGCAATAAAAATATGACGTCCACGTCGGTATGGATTCAAGAACAAAATCAGGTCTTGATTTTTTTATTGCGACGAAAAACTTAGGAAGTCGATAAAAGGGCCATCTAAGTATAGGAAATCCCTTCTTAGAATTGTAAACCTTAACAGAGTTTACCCATTTGTATTTTTCCAATATTTGTCTATTGTCCTCAATATTCCTGAAAAGCATCACCTCATTGCCCAATTCATTTAAGGATTCCATCCAAACTTGAGTGGCAACCACCGCTCCCCCCATAGGTTTTCCCCCTTGGACCATTAATTCTATATTTGATTCCTGGGTAAAGAAAATTTTTGACATAATCAAAAGAGAATATAATTTATTAAATAAATCTATAATAATCGTTTTACAAAAAAGCGAATAGAGTATCCAAAGTTTTCCAATTTGAAAATGTTTTAGAAAATCGCCTTTATAATATTCTGCAAATGTACAGTAGGAAAGGACAAAATGAAAATATTTGATTTGTTTGCCAACATAAATGTATCGTCTAAAAGATATTGAAAGGGGTTTAGGGGCAATGTGTTTTTTAATTATTGAGCAAAAGCTTTTTCGTTTAAAAAACGAAAAAGCAGATTTAATATTCATTTTTTTGCATTTAAAAATTCTTACTTTTATATTTGTCTCAAGCAGTAGTTACGCTTAATTTAAAGCATCAATGGATTAGATTTGTTCTTTCAACCATTTCTTTGAAATCACAAAAACAAAAAAAGTTAAAAGGACAATTTGATATTTTGAAACGAAAATATTCCACTTCTAATTATTTATCTCAAAGTCATTAAGGCAGGTTATTTTTCATTTATTAATTATAAACTCATGAAAACGAAATTTAAACTCTTCGGCTCTTTTCAGAAGTTGATCTTACTTATTATCTTACTAAGTAGTCAATCCCAAGCTTTTGGTCAAAGTGTTCAATTTGATCTCTCAACTCTGAATTTTAACGGATTTACTCCTCCTTCAGAGGGGACTTCGCTTAAATTTGGACCAGATAATAGGTTATACCTGTCACGTAGAAAAGGGGAAATACAGGTTTATACTATAGAAAATACAGGGAACAACAACTACAGGGTTATAAATCATGAAATTATTTTTGATATCAAAAACATCCCCAATTACGACGATATTGGCACTTTGGCATGGGATAGAGCTTCTTCCTCTAGAAAGCAACGTCAGGTTACAGGTTTAGAGGTAGTGGGTACTGCTTCCAATCCAATAATTTATGTTGGATCAAGTGACCCGAAATGGGGTGGACCCACAGGGGATAAAGTATTAGACACCAACTCGGGAATAATAACAAAACTAACTTGGACGGGATCCAATTGGGACGTGGTAGATTTGGTAAGAGGTCTGCCAAGATCTGAAGAGAATCATTCGACCAATGCTGTTGAATATAAGGTAATAAATGGAAAACCCTACCTTTTGGTAGCCAGCGGAGGATTCACAAATGCGGGCGCACCTAGTGCCAATTTTGCATGGATCACAGAATATGCCTTATCTGCTGCATTGTTGAGTATTGATTTGGAGGTCGTAGAGTCCATGCCTATTAAAATCGATCCCATTTCAGGAAGAAAATATAAGTATGATATCCCAACCTTAGATGACCCTTCAAGACCAAATATCAATGGGATTTACGACCCAAACGATCCGGGCTATGATGGAATCGATGTTGGAGATCCTTTTGGTGGTAATGATGGTTTGAATATGGCTATGATCGTTGAAAATGGACCTGTTCAAATTTTTTCAGCGGGTTATAGAAATGCATATGATTTTGTTGTTACCGAGAATGGTAAAGTTTTTATCACAGATAATGGACCAAATACCAATTGGGGGGGATTGCCTGAAAATGAGGGTAACCCAAACACTGTTACTAATAATTACCCCATTGGGGAACCCGGAGGAAACAGTTCAAATAAATCCGCCAGCGGTGAATGGGTCCGGAATCAAGACCACCTGTTACTTATAACACAGGATATAAACACCTACCAATTTGGAAGTTTTTATGGCGGCCATCCAACACCTATCCGGGCTAATCCTGGGACACCTTACCAGAAAAATTCACCTTTTCCTTACAATCCAGGAGGCGCAGGGTTATATACAAATTCGATTGGAGATGATGGGGGCTGGATTAATTTGACTCCGCTTTATACTCCCAATGAATTTTTTAGGACTCAAATTTTGGAACCGGTTGCACCTGGTAGTCCCGGATTTGACCTTTATGCACAAAATTCATTACCAGTAAACTGGCCTCCTGTACCGTTGAGTCTTTCTAATCCAAATGAAGCAGATTATAGAGACCCCTCCTTGACCAATCCTAATGGTCCCCAACCTGAATTTGTCACTATTTGGAAAAAAAATTCCAATGGGCTGGATGAATATAGGGCATCCAACTTCAATGGGGCATTGAAAGGGTCTCTCATTGCCGGTAGAAACGAAGGTTTTTTGCACCTAGTACGGTTAAATCCTGATGGTTCTTTATTATCCCTAGAGGAAGACAAATGGAATTTAAATGGGGGAAATGCACTTGGAATTACCTGCCAAGGGGATAATGATATTTTCCCTGGAACTATTTGGGTAGCTACATTTGATAATAGGATTAGTATACTAACTCCATCCAATAACCAATTTTGTCCTTCTCCAGATGATCAATTTTTCGATCCAAATGCCGATTATGATAATGATGGATTTACAAATCAAGATGAAATAGATAATGGAACAGATTATTGCTCAGGAGCGTCAAGACCCAATGATTTTGATGGTGATTTCATCTCTGATTTGAATGATTTAGATGATGATGGTGATGGATTACTTGATGAAGAAGATCCATTTCAATTGGGTTTTCCGTCCAATATCCCCCTAAAGAATGAGCTTTTCTCTGATAAAACAGATGAATTTGGAAGACCGTTTGGTTTTAGGGGTTTAGGGTTAACAGGCTTGATGAACAATGGGGCACCAAATCCCAATTGGCTTAACTGGCTGGACAAGTCAGAATTGGGATCTCTTCCTGATGACATATATGGTGGAGCAGCGGGAGCAATTCAGATAGCCATGACAGGCGGTACTGCAAATGGCTTGGCCAATAACCAAGAAAAAGGATTTCAGTTTGGGGTAAACGTAGGAATTGAAACAGGTGATTTTGAGATATCGGGTGGTTTAATTGGATTTTCAGGTCCTCAAATGTTTTTTGATATTGACCACAATGGAGAATTGGGTATACAAATGGGTGACGGTACACAAAGTAATTTTCTCAAACTAGTGTTTTCTAAAACAGACCTAATTGCTTCTTTAGAAATAGAGGATATTCCTGATTCAAATCCATTGACTGTTCCATTGGCTATTGAAGACCGACCTACAAATTCAGAATTGGTAGAACTTGTTTTTCGTGTAAACCCTTCTTTAGGAACTGTCGAGCCTATCGTAAAAATCGGACAAAGATCAACCATTAGCCTTGGAACTAAAACTCTGTCGGGTAAAGTATTGGAAGCAGTTCAAGATATTAGAAAACCGTTAGCTATTGGGGTATTTGGCTCATCAGGGGATCAGGAAAAAGAATTTCTTTCCACTTTTGATTTTTTCAAAGTGACTGGGGAGCAGCCGTATATTACAAACCAAATTCCAAACATTACAAAACAGGTTTCTTCTCCGCCAAAAGAATTTGATTTATCGGATTTCTTTGAAGATAATTTTGGTATAGAAAACCTTAGTTTTTCTTGGAGTTCGACCATTCTTAATTTGACTGGGGTGGAAATCCTTGGTAGCCTACTTACTTTATCTTTCCCTGATATTCCTTATTCTGGATCAATTACTATTAGGGCAACTGATTCTTTTGGTTATTTTGTGGAGCAAAGCTTTTATATCGAAGTAGTTCGTGCCAACCAAATTATCTACAGGATAAATGCAGGCGGCTTGGAGGTATTAGGAGAAAACAATGCCCCAAACTGGGAGATAAATGAGCAAGGCGGAAGTTATTCAGGTAGTGGTTATTCTGTAAATAGCGGTACCGCTGTCGGCAGCAGTTTTAATTTTAGCAACAAGCATCCGTCTATACCTGAATACATTACCGAGAGTACTTTCAATTCAGTTTTCGAAACACAAAGGGAAAATATCAACCAAGGTAATATGCGGTTCGACATTCCTCTTGAATCCGGTGTGTATATTGTCAATATTTATCTTGGAGAAGGTGAATTTAGCCCTTTAAATGCCAATGAAAGAGTTTTTGATATTAAAATAGAAGAAAGTATCGTTTTACCTAATCTTGACTTAACTCAAAGATTCGGCAGAGGTGTAGCTGCAATGGAACAATTTGAAATCAATGTTACAGATGGTGAATTAAACTTAGACTTTATTAAAAAAATTGGAAACCCGATTGTTATTGCTATTGAAATCCTTGGGACCACCCTTTCTGAACCCATAGTAATTCCAAATCCTATCCAAGATCAGGTCAGTACGGTAAATGAGGAATTGGAGGGCAATTTACTTTTTACCGCGACAGGAGGGGTTGGTACGCTTCATTACAGTGCAACAAATTTACCTCCCGGAATTGACATAGAACCTGTGAATGGCAGGTTATATGGGACAGTAAGTCAAAGTGCTCTTTCCAGTTCTCCTTACAATGTAACATTATGGGTAAGTGATTCAAACAGCCCCATACCCAATAAGGAATTTAGCACTTTTAAATGGACAATCCTTCCGTTCGAAAACTGGAATGTATTGAATGAAAACCAGAATTATACTGAGAGGCATGAAAACTCATTTGTTCAGGCTGGTGAAAAATTTTATATGATGGGAGGTAGGGAAAATTCAAGAACTATAGATGTATATGACTATAAAGAAGATTCCTGGACTGCCCTTAGCAATGTAGCTCCGGTAAGTTTTAACCATTTCCAAGCCACTGAATACAAGGGATATATATGGGTTATTGGTGCTTTTGAAAATAATAACTTCCCTGTTGAGACACCTGCTTCCCATATTTGGATATTTGACCCTGTAAGCGAACAATATTTTCAAGGACCGGAAATACCTGCAGAAAGAAGAAGAGGATCCGCAGGACTTGTGGTTCACAATGATAAATTCTATGTCATTGCAGGAAATAAATTAGGACATAGTGGCCAGTATGTCCCCTATTTTGATGAATATGATCCTGCCACGGGGACATGGACTGTTTTAGGAGATGCGCCTAGACCAAGGGATCATTTCCATGCGGCAATGATCGGGGATAAAATCTATGTTGCCTCAGGAAGATTGTCAGGAGGAGATGGGGGCACATTTGGTCCTGTTATCAAGGAGGTAGATGTCTATGATTTTGTGACAGGTACATGGAGTACTCTTCCAAGCTCAATGGATATTCCTACTCCACGTGCAGGTGCGATTGTTTCAAATTTTAAAAATAAATTACTTGTTGCAGGTGGCGAAATTCCTGGTAGCGGTAATACCGATGCTTTGGATATCACTGAAATTTTTGACCCATTTAGCGAATCCTGGTCAACAGGTCCAAGCCTAAAATTCAGAAGGCACGGAACTCAAGGCTTAGTTTCTGGAGATGGCCTTTTTGTTACAGGTGGTTCCCCAACCAGAGGTAGTGGAAGGCAAAGAAATATGGAGTATTTTGGACTTAACAATCCTATAGGTAAACAAATTTCAAAGAGTGTTCTTTCGGGACCAAGTTCAATTGAATTACTTAATGGTGCATCTTCAGGTTTTGAGTTAAATATTTCAAAAGGAAATCAAGGCATAATTATAAGGGAAATAACATTTAATGGTATTGATTCCGAAGATTTCTCGGTTGTATTAGGAGGTCTTAGTAATTCGATTATACTGCCAGATTCAAGTCATATTGTTAGGATTGAATATCAGGGAGGGAAAGATAATCCTGAAGCAAGTGTTCTTATAAAATATGATTTGGATCTTGAATTTGAAATACCAATCGTAAACACAGTATTGAGGGTGGAAAATTTCACTTTGATCAACCCTGACAACACCTTTGAAATTTCACTTTTGGAGGAAAACTCACAATTCCAGCTCAATCAGGTCAATGGCTTAGACCTAAATATTAAAGCAAATACCAATCCATCCTCAGTTGGAAGTGTATTTATTTCCCTGTCAGGCCCTTTAAATCTCTCAAGAATTGATAATGATTCTCCTTACACTCTTTTAAGCAATGAAGGAATAAATTTATCTATTGGAAATTATACACTTACAGCAACACCTTATTCAGGTTTGGATGGAACAGGTGAAGCGGGAAAACAGCTTTCCTTAGAGTTTTCAATAGTGGAAGACATCATTTCAAACATTCCTGTTACGGGCATTTTAGTAGATCCAAGATCCGCTTCGGTTGAGGTTGGAAGTACATTGCAACTTACTGCCACCCTCTCTCCTAGCAATGCTACCAATCAATCAATTAATTGGAGTAGTTCCAATGAAAATGTGGCAACCGTTAGTGCAATCGGATTGGTATCGGGCTTGACCAAAGGAGATGTTATAGTTACTGCCCGATCCGAAGACGGAAATTTTATTTCCACATCAGCAGTTTCCATTTTAGAAAATAATTCCGATTTAAACTTTGTAGGCCATTGGAAGATGGATGAAGGATCGGGAAATATCTTTATTGACCATTCAGGAAATGGAAACAACGGTACTATTCAGAATACTACAGCTGTATCCTGGTCTGAGGGAATTATCGGACAGGCTGTTAATCTTAACGGGCTTAGCGGTAGGTTTGCAATTGTTCCTCATAATCCTTCACTTGAAATTGACCAAGCAATTACAATCTCGGCATGGGTAAAACCTTCTGAGGTTGGATGGAGCACCATCATGAGCAAATCGGATGGTAACGGATTTGATCTTTCTCTAAGAAATAACGGTATAATTGAATTTAGACTTAACCGAGGAAACAATGGTACTGCATATAGACTATTTTCCAATTACAATTATTCCAGTGACTTAGGCAAATGGATACATGTTGCGGCAACCTTCGATGGAACCACAAGCAGAATATTTATAAACGGCATCGAGGATACTTCTGCTTCCTACCCACCGTTTGGTATAGGCACAGCTACCGGGAATTTGGTAATTGCAGCACTTGGCACAATACAAAGGTTCAAAGGAAGTTTAGATGATCTCAGATTATATGGAAGAACTCTAAGTTCTAACGAAGTCTTAAGCATATTTAATAGGGGGAGTTTATTACCAGAAATACCTAAACTCTTGCTACCAACAGATAATTTTGATTCAATAATCGCCCCTGAAGCACAATTATCTTGGCTTCCTTCTGAATTTGCATTAGGTTATCAAGTACAGGTTTCCAATGATAATTCATTTATCAACCTCGTTCAAAACGAAGATCTTGAAAACGTTCTACTGTTCAATGCTTCAGGACTAACCCCAAATAGTATTTACTTTTGGAGGGTAAGGTCTTTCAATATCGAAGCGGTTTCAGAATGGTCAGAAATTCGAAGTTTTTCTACATTGCCTGAGGACACCGAACCTAATGAAACTGTTGGCCATTGGAAGATGGATGAAGGATCGGGCAATATCTTTATTGACCATTCAGGAAATGGAAACAACGGTACTATTCAGAATACTACAGCTGTATTCTGGTCTGAGGGAATTATCGGACAGGCTGTTAATCTTAACGGGCTTAGCGGTAGGTTTGCAATTGTTCCTCATAATCCTTCACTTGAAATTGACCAAGCAATTACAATCTCGGCATGGGTAAAACCTTCTGAGGTTGGATGGAGCACCATCATGAGCAAATCGGATGGTAACGGATTTGATCTTTCTCTAAGAAATAACGGTATAATTGAATTTAGACTTAACCGAGGAAACAATGGTACTGCATATAGACTATTTTCCAATTACAATTATTCCAGTGACTTAGGCAAATGGATACATGTTGCAGCAACCTTCGATGGAACCACAAGCAGAATATTTATAAACGGCATCGAGGATGCTTCTGCTTCCTACCCACCATTTAGTATAGGTACAACTTCCGGGAACCTTGTAATTGCAGCACTTGGTACAATACAAAGGTTCAAAGGAAGTTTAGATGATCTTAGATTATATGGAAAAGCTTTGTTAGGATTTGAAATTCTAGAAATTTATTCAAATCAAAATATGCAAGCCAGAAAAATGGATGTATTGGACAAAAAATATTCAAAAGAAAATCAAGAAATTACAGCTTCCTCAAATAATGAGGAGATAAATAATGAATTAAAAATTTATCCCAATCCTGTTAGGGATAATCTTGTAATTCTAATCAACAAACAAGATCCAATAGTTGAACTTGCTATTTACGATATGATGGGGAAACAAATTCTGCTAAATACTATCAAAACTGAAAATGGAATTATATTCTTGGATCTTGCAAATTTACAAATGTCAGCAGGAACATATTTATTGTTTTTAAATATAGAGAATGCAGAATTTAAAAAATTTAAGTTTATTAAGAAGTAAATGTGATCAATTCCCTAGAGAAAAAAATTATGAAAATTAGATTTCTTCTACAAAAAATTTAACTGCCTGGGATTTGTAAAAACTTAATATTAGGTTTAAAACAAACAATTATTCTCTACTTATAAAAAAGTTCTAAATGCACCAACAAATAAATTATTTCAAAATAATGATGAGCTAGTTAAAAAAGCACTAAGTGGAATATTCCATTTTGTATTTATGCAGACGTTTCTGCTTCAGTAGAAGAAAAGAACGAAAAAGAGACAAAATCACCTATATTTACAGTCTTAAAATAAGAATGAAAATGAATTTTAATTCTGTTAGAATTAGTGTAAAAATACGTTAAATTAATATTTTAATAATTTAAAATGAAAATATTATCAGTAACGCTTACCATACTATTTTTTTTTACTGCTAATCAAATTTGGTACACGTCCTATCCTAAAGAAAAAACTCTTGCTTTTCCCGGTGCTGAAGGATTTGGTAAGTACACAAAAGGAGGTAGGGGTGGACTTGTTTACATAGTTACTAATTTAAATGACAATGGTATTGGCAGTTTAAGGTGGGCAATTGAATCCAAGGGTCCAAGAACCATTGTATTTGAAATTTCAGGAAACATCAAACTCCAGAGTATCTTAAATGTTGGAGATGGAGACTTGACTATTGCGGGACAAACAGCTCCCGGAGAGGGAATTACAATCCAAAATTACTCCTTTAAAATTACTGGAAAAAGCAATATAATTATCCGCTTTTTAAGATTTAGAGTAGGTGATCTAAATGGTGTTGAAAGTGATTCATTCGGCGCTAGAAATGGGGAAAATTTAATAATAGATCATTGTTCGTTTTCATGGGGAACGGACGAAACATTTTCGGTTTATGATTATGAAAATGTCAGTATACAAAATTGTATAATTGCGGAAGGACTCAACGATTCAGTTCATAAAAAAGGCCCTCATGGATTTGGTTCATTGTTAGGAGGGGATAAAATATCTTTTTATCAGAACTATTTAGCGCACTTCATGATCAGAAACCCATCTTTGACTACCCTAGGCATCCGAAATGGAATTATTGATATCAGAAATAATATAGTTTACAATTGGGGTCAAAGAACTATAGACAATGGTAATGCAACAACTGCAAACGTCATAAATAATATCTTCAAGCCAGGACCTGCCACTTTAAAAAGAGGTGGAAACACTCCTGATTTCTTTTTATGGCCCACAGGGCCAAACTATGGGAAGTTTTATTTGAGTGGAAATAAACTGATTGGTAAACCTGAAATTGAAAAAAACCAATGGAAAGGAGTTAGGCTTGAAAATTCTAAAAACACTGATTTATACCTAGAAAGTTGTAAAAATACTGATTCAGGGGGAAATTTAATAAACTTTAGTGTTCCTGAAGATATATATAGCAAATCACCAAATATATCAAACTCGATGGATCATGTCCTTGATCATGTAGGTGCAAGTCTATTCAGAGATCAAGTTGACTCAAGATTAGTCAACGAGTTTAAATCCAATACAGTAACTTATTCAGGTTCCAAAACAGGCCTATTGGGTATTATTGACAGTCAAACTGATGTTGGAGGTTGGCCCATTTTGAAATCCACCAATCCACTAAAAGATACCGACAGAGATGGGATGCCAGATGAGTGGGAAATAAACAATGGTTTAGACCCAGAAAAAAGGAATGATCGCTTTTACGATTTAGATAAAGAATACACTAATTTAGAAGTTTATATAAATAGCCTAGTAAACCACATTTATAATTTTTGATACACTATTTTTTTGTTTTTTTATGATTTCTTTAAGGAAGCGGATTAATCCACGTTTAATAATTTTAACTTATTTAGTTATATATATATAATACTCCATTCATTTTTCTAGAAATTTTTATCCGACCCAATAATACCCGAATTGGACAAACAAGGCACCAATCCTGTAAACTTTCAAATAAGGATCTATTGCGAATAATTTATTGCAATTATTCTCTTAATCCCTTATTTACTTACTTTCAAGACTTTTAACGAGCCAATTGCATTTTCTAAATACTCCAAAATTTGAAATTCAGCTTTAAATTGAGGATTTTTCAGAAAGTTCAACCAAGCGAATACTCATCTATTTTTTGAAAAATGAAATAATAAACTTTTTATGATATAAGATAAATATCTAAAAACTGATAATTTAATTTTTATTTGACACTTACAAAATTGATTAAAAACCTGAAAAAACTGGTTTGTACAACAAAGTTTTGCGAAAAAATTTGTATCCCACATATTTGAATGAGGTTTGATTCTTTTCATTCCTTTCTGAAAGCTTGATCACCCCATCTCAGCAATCAGAGAATTTGGCAAAAACAGACTTAAATGGTCTGGTGGGAAATCTATGTCCACAAATCAAAATCTGAATACAGCTTATGAGCCCTACTGTAATTACCCGGTTAAAATTGATTATTCCTCTGCTATTAATTTCCTTTTTTGTATTTACAAGCATGGTCAGTGGCCAATCCAATCCAGTCTTGGCATTTCCCGGAGCCGAAGGATTCGGGAAATATACAGGCGGAGGAAGGGGTGGGAAAGTATTTATTGTTACCAACCTCAATGATTCCGGTCCCGGTAGCCTTAGAGAAGCAGTAGAGGCCAAAGGGGCACGGACAGTCGTATTTGAGGTTTCGGGCAACATTAAATTAAACAGTATCTTAAATGTAAGAGATGGGAATCTGACAATAGCTGGACAAACAGCTCCTGGTGATGGAATAACAATTACAAACTACCCTTTAATTATACGTTACCAAGACAACATAATAATTAGGTTTATAAGAATTAGAATGGGAGATTTAAGTCAAAGAGAAGAGGATTCTTTTGAAGCCCAATACTCTAATAATTTAATTATTGATCACTGCTCTTTTTCTTGGGGAACGGATGAAACATGCTCCATTTACAATGTAAAGAACACTACTTTACAAAATAGTATAATTTCAGAAGGTCTTAATGATTCATATCACTCTGAAGGCCTACACGGATATGGGTCACTTATAGCGGGAAATGGGTTCTCACTTTATCAAAACCTTTGGACACATTTCCACATCAGAAATCCATCAATTTCCTCAATGGGTGAAAGAGGAATTATTGATTTAAGAAATAATGTAATGTATAACTGGGGACAAAGATCTACTGATAATGGTTCCTCTTCAACTGTTAACCTTTTTCATAATTTTTATAAACCAGGGCCAGCTTCTTTTAAAAGAGGAGGAAATACACCCCTATTTTTTCTTTGGCCAACTGGTTCTGATTATGGTAAGTTCTACCTTGAAGGCAATAAATTGCTAGGAAAACAAGAAATAGCTTCTAACCAATGGTTGGGCGTACGATTGGAAAATTCTGAAAAAACCGAGCTATACCTAGAATTATGTAAAAACAAGGATGAGAATGGAAAATTGGTTCCTTTTCCTGTTCCAAACGGCACCTATTCAAAAAACCTTTCTGCGGATGAGGCTTATGAGGAAGTATTGAGACATGCCGGTGCTAGTTTGGTGAGAGATTTAGTGGACCAACGTCTGATAGAAGAGGTCAGGACAGGCACCACAACCTTTAAAGGATCAAAAACAGGATTGCTTGGCATCATTGACTCCCAAAATGATGTGGGAGGATGGCCTGTATTAAAATCAACTGCCCCTCCTAAAGATACAGACAGGGATGGCATGCCGGATTATTGGGAAGTTGAAAATGGATTGAATCCGAATTTGGCTGACCACAATGGCTACACGCTAAGCAACACTTACACCAATATTGAGGTCTATATCAATAGCCTTGTCAAGCATATTTCCGAACCGGATGCTGTGGTTTCCCCTTCTACTCCCCAATTAGAAAGTCCCTTAAACAATGCCGTTGGCTTTGTAAAAACAACTCCCCTCAAATGGAAAAATGCTCCAAATGCTCAAAGTTACCAAATTCAGGTTTCCAAGACCCAAGATTTTGGGACTTTGGTTGCCAATATTGATAATTTGAATTCCTTGGAGTACTTGGTTCCAAATCTGGAAGATAACACCCAATATTTTTGGAGGGTAAGGGCCAAAAACAATTCGGGAACAAGTACCTGGTCTCCTGTATGGAATTTTAAAACTTTGCAACCCCTAACGGTTCCGGAAATCCCAAAACCTGTAAGTCCTGTCAACGGAAGTACTGATCTTTCAAATACAGTGCTTCTGGAATGGAGTAAAGTCGCTGATGCCAAAACATATCGTCTGCAGGTTGCCCGTGATCCTGGATTTACTTCGATGGTGTATGATATTTACAACTTGCCGGGACAAAGCATTGAATTAAAAAACCTTGCATCAGGTGCCTCATTTGCGTGGAGGGTCAGGGCAACAAATGATGCAGGCAGCAGTAATTTTTCGGAGGCATGGACCTTTACTACAAATACCACATCTATTCCCGTCACAGGGATTACAGTCAGCCCTGAAAAGGCAAGTTTAGAAATTTCTAAATCTTTACAGCTTACAGTTTCAATTTCTCCAACAAATGCAAGTAACAATACTGTCAATTGGAACTCTTCCAACCCCGATGTTGCAAGTATAAGTAGTACCGGCTTGGTAACCGGAATCAAAAGCGGTATAGCAATCCTCACCGCCACATCACAGGATGGGAATTTTACCGCGACATCTGAAATTACCGTGACCAACAACGTTGCCATCGGTATAGCAGGGATAACCTTAGTCAATGCGGATACCAATATGGATATAATTGGTATGTCAAATGAGATGGTACTTGATTCTAAAGAAATCTTCGGTCAAAATTTAAATTTCAGGGTAAATACCAATCCGGAGACTGTCGGTAGTGTATGGATCAGTTTAGCTGGTCCCGTCAATGAATCTAGAACCGAGAATATTGCTCCCTATGCGCTATTTGGAGATAATAATGGAAATTATAATGGAATGACATTGCCAGAAGGGGATTATATAATAGAAGCAATACCCTATTCTGAACCAAGCCGAGGGGGAATCAAAGGCACATCACTTTCAATACAATTTTCAATCGCAGAAAAAGTGGTGGTACCTGCGCCACCTTTATTGACCAGTCCGGCTGACAAGAGTACCGGCTTGGCCACCAATTTAAAACTGACTTGGACAGCTATTACAAATGCTGAAAGTTATACCCTTGAGCTTTCAAAAAATCAGGACTTCAGTTCCTTGGTTACAAACAACAGCGCCTTGACAAATAATGAGTTTACTGTTTCAGGATTGGAGGACGGCACGATATACTATTGGAGGGTGTATGCTTCCAATGCTACAGGGTCAAGCAAATGGTCAGCAGTTTGGTCTTTTTCTACCAAAGAAAAAGTCAATCCTCCTTCTCCGCCCCAATTACTTGGTCCTGCCAATGAAAGTGTGGGGCTGACCGGAAAGACACTCTTTACCTGGACCAAATCCGAAACTGCGGCGGGCTACGGCTTGCAGATTTCCAAAGACCAAAACTTCGGTGTAAAGCATGTTGACTTGTCAAATATTTCTACTGAGTCAACAGAAGTCCTCAACTTAAAAAAAGGAGTAAGCTATTATTGGAGGGTCTATGCATTCAATGAAGGCGGCAGCAGTAGTTATTCTGAGGTTTGGACATTTGAAACACTTGGTCTTCCAAATGTTCCTGCATTGGTAAGTCCGATAAATGGCAAAAAAGACTTGGCGGTCAACCTGACCTTGGTATGGGGAAAAACCTCCGGGGCTGATTCCTACAGGCTTCAGGTTTCCAAAGCCAAAGATTTTTCGCAAAACCTTATCGATAGAAGCGGACTAACAGAGACCTCCTTTAATCTTGAAAATCTTGAAGAAGGCATGACCTATTATTGGAGAGTCAGGGCTAGCAATGCCGCAGGCAACAGTAGCTATGCTGCCACCTGGGAATTCGGTACAGAAAAACCATTGAGAGCTCCCATTACACCGCAATTGCTTAGCCCGACATCAGGCGCAATTATGAACATAGAAGATATTGTCCTTGAATGGAAAGCAGTAGAACAAGCCGAAAGGTATCAAGTTCAAGTTTCCAAATATTCTAATTTCAGTCAATCTATTGTATTTGAAAACAATACCATAAACAACAATACAGTTGCCATTGAAGATTTAGAAGCAAATGAAGTATATTTCTGGAGGGTAATGGCCATCAATATTGCAGGTTCAAGCCCTTATTCTGCAGTCTGGAATTTTATAACCTTACCACTTCCTCCACTTGATGCACCGATCTTGGTAAGTCCTGGTAATTCTGCACTGATTGATACTACATCAGTGGAGTTCACCTGGAATTCCGTTGCAGAAGCCGAAAACTACCAATTAGAAGTGTCCTCAGAAAGCACTTTCAAGACCCAGTCCATAAGTTTCACCCAAATTTTAGAAAACAAATTCAGGGTGGATAGCCTTGAGAAAGGGAAGACTTATTATTGGAAGGTTACTGCCAATGGAAAGCGCCCTTCCAGTCAATCCCAAGTATGGTCTTTCAAAATTGAGGAGGAAAAAGACTTGCTTCAATCCAAAATTACCCCTGTCACCATCAAGACCTATCCTAATCCATTCAATGACAGAATTACCATGGAATTTTCGAGATCCATTGAAGGAGAAGTTACCATAAGTATTTTTGACAATAAAGGAATCTCGGTATTTGAAAACAAGGTCAGCGATCTAATGGAAAACATCACGATTGAAGTTCCTCCGGGACTTCCCAAAGGTATCTATGTGATAAAAGTTCAGGGTTTTGGTGTATTTGAAAGTAAAAGAGTGATAAAGAATTGAGAGTTTGATATAATACGAGTATCCACAATATTGAACGTTGGGCTGTAATGGACTCTATCCGATGCGGATGCGCATACACAGAGGATATCACAGGAGTCCGCTAATCTTTGTCCTGCCATTAATTGTTTGACTACGTGCAATAAAGCGGATACACCTATTTTATTATATAATTATCCGCTTTAACACCATTAGTCAAATATCATTTTTCATCACCTAGGCAAGTCCGGTGAAAGAATAACTTTGGCCTTGAGGTGGAAGAGAAATGCCGCAAAGGTACATTTTTCCTCCCCTTTTCACATCTTAAAATCCCTGTCTTCGAGCCTGCCAAGACCATTCTGTGAAAAATCACATACCAGTAAGAAGGCGGATCTACTTCTTTTATTAAATAATATGTATATCCGCAATTCTGCCACTAGCAAAATTTTGTTTCAATTCACCTAGATAAGCTCGGTGTCCGTAAGTTTTATTTCTAGAGGAGGTGGAGGGAAGTCGAGGCCGTTTTGTCTAAAAGAAATAGAGGCAAGAATGCGGATAATCAAGTTAAATAAAAATAGCCTTCAATTATTTTTTTTAGAAAGCCTAATTCTTAAACAATTTGCTTTCTATAAAATTCTCTTTTAGGTTGAAGAGTTAGCTAGACCTTATTTTTTTTGAATATGGAAAGTGAGGGCAAAGTTATGTACAAAGAAAAGTAGAAAAGCCTAAATTTTTAACTCCTACTAAAAATAATCAACCCTCTCGATAGGCAATAAATTGAAGATTCGCCATCCATTTAGAGTTATGAAGGGCAATTGAACAGTAAATAATACCGAGAAATTACTTTTCATTGAAATTGCAAAGACTATCCTACAGATAGGTGTATGTCCTTTGACATCCCCTGATTCAAAAAAACTAATTTCAATTTTAGCATTTATAAACTTATCGGATAGCTAATTGGGGCAATCTAAAAAGAAAGAAAAAATAAATATGAATAATCGAATAAATAATAAGTTTTATTAATGAAATTAAATTCTATTCTTATAAGACCACTCTTGATATTTTAAACAGCATCAACCACAATAAAAATAAAAACCAAAACCTTGAAATAAATAAAAAATACATTTTTATTGGTTTAAAAAACATAAAATAGGGTATATTTGAAAAAAAATTGGTTTGTATATTTTTTTTATCAACTCAAATAACGAATTTTGATTTTGTAATAAACAGTACGAAAACTAAATAAAAAAAATATGGGTACTTTTTTAAAAAATATCGGTAAATTATATTTATTTCTTTTAATTATATTATTTTCATCGCTTTGGGGAGGAGAGCTTTTAGCAGGCCCCAATTACCTGAAAAATCATAATTCATGGCAGACAAACTTAGCCCCCTTACTGAACAATCCTATACCCGACCAATCACAATTTGTAGGGACTATACTATCCTTTACCTTCGAAGAAAACACTTTTCAAGACCCTGACGGGGACGGTTTAACCTACACTGCAATGCTTCCCGGTGAGCAAGATTTACCATCTTGGCTGACCTTTGATCCTCTGACAAGAACTTTCTCCGGAACACCTCTGGCAGAAAATGTCGGCACCTTAACTGTTGTAGTGACCGCAAATGATGGAAACGGAGGGACTGTCTCCGATACTTTCGATATTGTCATTGCCGCTGCAAACAATCTCCCCACGGTCATCAATCCCATAGCCGATCAGGAAGCAACTGAAAATGTGCTTTTGACTTTTTCCTTTGGAGAAAATGTTTTTGAAGACCTTGACGGGGACGGTTTAACCTACACTGCAAAGCTTCCCGGTGAGCAAGATTTACCATCTTGGCTGACCTTTGATCCTTTGACAAGAACTTTCTCCGGAACACCCCTGGCAGAAAATGTCGGCACCTTGACTGTTGTAGTGACCGCAGATGATGGAAACGGAGGGACTGTCTCCGATACTTTCGATATTGTTATTGCCGCTGCAAACAATCTCCCCACGGTCATCAATCCCATAGCCGATCAGGAAGCAACTGAAAATGTGCTCTTGACTTTTTCCTTTGGAGAAAATGTTTTTGAAGACCTTGACGGGGACGGTTTAACCTACACTGCAAAGCTTCCCGGTGAGCAAGATTTACCATCTTGGCTGACCTTTGATCCTTTGACAAGAACTTTCTCCGGAACACCTCTGGCAGAAAATGTCGGCACCATAACTGTTATAGTGACCGCAAATGATGGAAACGGAGGGACTGTCTCCGATACTTTTGATATTGTTATTCTACCGGTATCTCTTCCAAAAACCCTTGTCCACTATTGGAATTTCAATTCCAATTCCACACTCGAGAGTTTGCTTACTCCTTCCCTGTCATTGGTGGCTGATGCATCCATCACGCATCTTGCCGGTGGCACGAGCGTGATCGCTTTCTTGGAGGGTACAGGACAGAATTTTAACGTCGCCAATCTCAACGCCAGAAATGGAGATCCTGCAGGTACACATCTCAGGTTCAACAACCCCATGGGCGGCGAACTTGTATTTTCTCTTCCCACAACAGGATTTGAAAACCCAACCATCAAATTTTCAACCAGAAGATCCGGCTCGGGTGCAGGTATACAGAACTGGAGCTATACCACCAATGGATCTGACTATACCCCTTTGGAAACAGTGATTGTCCTGGATGCGGATCCTGCTTTGGTAACTTTTGACCTTTCGGATATTGAAGGCGTGGATGACAATCCTAACTTCAAACTTAAAGTGGCCTTTGACCAAGGTGCAGGTGGAACAGTAGGAAACAACCGCTTTGATAACTTTACCCTTGATGCTGTTGCAATTGAGGGTGGAGACCTCAGTCCTCCTCAAGTTGTCTTTGATCCTTTAAACGGATCTATGGAGGTTGATACAAAGATCCAACCTAAAATCAGCTTTGATGAATCAGTCCGTCTGGTAAACGATGGAGAAATCGACAATACTAATGCCGGTACTTTGGTTGAATTCCGCCTTGACGGACCTGAGGGAGAGAGCGTGCCGTTTACTGCAGCATTCTCAAATGGAGAAATCACCATAACCCCAGATTCTGATTTGCTTTTCAGCCAGCAATATTATCTTGCTTTGATCGGCGGAACGGTCGAAGACTTGAGTAATAATGTTATTGCAAACACACAATCAACCACTTTTACAACAGCTGCTTCACCTGAACTGAGTCTTGTTCACTATTGGAATTTCAATTCCAATTCCACACTCGAGAGTTTGCTTACTCCTTCCCTGTCATTGGTGGCTGATGCATCCATCACGCATCTTGCCGGTGGCACGAGCGTGATCGCTTTCTTGGAGGGTACAGGACAGAATTTTAACGTCGCCAATCTCAACGCCAGAAATGGAGATCCTGCAGGTACACATCTCAGGTTCAACAACCCCATGGGCGGCGAACTTGTATTTTCTCTTCCCACAACAGGATTTGAAAACCCAACCATCAAATTTTCAACCAGAAGATCCGGCTCGGGTGCAGGTATACAGAACTGGAGCTATACCACCAATGGATCTGACTATACCCCTTTGGAAACAGTGATTGTCCTGGATGCGGATCCTGCTTTGGTAACTTTTGACCTTTCGGATATTGAAGGCGTGGATGACAATCCTAACTTCAAACTTAAAGTGGCCTTTGACCAAGGTGCAGGTGGAACAGTAGGAAACAACCGCTTCGATAACTTTACCCTTGATGCTGTTTCCATTGATGGAGGGCCAACAGAAATCCCGGGCATTACAACTCTACTAAGTCCTATAAATGGTGCTAATAATGTTTCCGTCTTACCCTCATTGAGTTGGTCATCAGTAGAAAACGCAACTACTTATCGTTTGGAAATTGCAACTGACATTGATTTTATCAATACCATAGTCGACCAAATCATTTCTCAAAATACAGGATATACCTTAATAGAAGCATTGCAATACCAAACAATTTATTTTTGGAGGGTCATGGCTTCCAATGGAATTGGTGCAGGGCCTTTGTCCGATGTGAATTCCTTTACAACAGAAGAGGAGCCTGCACCTATTTTGGTTGCTGTAAATGAAATCATGGCCTCCAATAGTTCTACTATTTTGGATGAAGATGGTGATTTATCAGATTGGATTGAATTGTATAATTATGGATCTGAGACCTATAATTTAGAAGGTTTTGGACTTTCAGATTCGGATGCTGCTCCTTTTAAATGGGTATTCCCTGCTATAGACATTGCTCCTGGTCAATTTATGCTGATATGGGCTTCAAGTAAAAATAGAAGAGTACCCGGCGCACCGCTGCATACCACCTTTGCCATCAGTTCTAATGGAGAACCTATTCTTCTTACAAGTCCTGAAGGGGTATTGGTCAACAGGATTGGCCCATTATCTTCAACGGCAGATATTAGTAGAGGAAGGTTTCCAGATGGAACCGGAGATTTGGAATTGTTTACCCAACCTACTCCGGGAGCCTCAAATATAAGCGACGGCTTTGGACCTGTAGTCCCTTTGGTTGCTCCTGAGTTTTCCATACCCCCTGGATTTTATCAGTCCAATATTGATCTTAACCTGACACATCCGGATCCTGAAGCTCTTATCAGATATACACTAGATGGTTCAGAACCAACAGAATCATCTCCTATATGGAATGGTATTCAGACAATTTCAGATAGAAGCTCTGAGCCCAATGTGATTTCTTTGATCCCTACCAACTTTATTTCAGGAGGAAGAGGTTGGACTGCTCCGAGTGAAACGATAAAAAAAGCTACTGTAATAAGGGCTAGGGCATTTAAACCGGGCAGTTCCTCCTCTCCTATCAAAACAGCCACTTACTTTGTGCTTCCGGGACATTCTTATTCATTACCGGTAGTGTCTGTTGTCACCAATCCTGACAATTTATTCGATGAGAATATTGGCCTTTATGTGCCAGGTGTCAATTATGTTGAGGGTAATGACGGGACAGGAAATTACTACGGATCAGGTGATCTTTGGGAAAGACCTGCCTCAATGGAAATGTATGGTCAAGGTTTCGATTTTCAACAAAATATTGCAATCCGAATCAATGGTAATTATACAAGAAGATTACCACAAAAATCACTAAGAATTTATGCTAAAGGTGAGCCTGGAAAAAACAGTTTGGATTATCCAATTTTCCAAAACCCAGAAAGAACAGGATTTCAAAGAATGATTTTGAGAAATTTTGGAAATGATTGGGGTGGAACGATGATGTCGGACGCCCTATCTCAAACACTTGCCAAGCACATGAACCTAGATTACCAGCATTTCAGAACCTCTGTTGTATTTATCAACGGAGAGTATTGGGGATTGCACAATTTCAGAGAGAGGTATGACAAATATTATTTCGAGCGAATTTATGGAGTTGACCCTGATAACATAGATTACTTAGAAAATAGATATGTAGCAAGTGAGGGCGACAATACCAATTATCTTGATTTTGTCAATTTCTTTGAAAACAATGACCTTGCCTTGGAGGAAAATTATGAAGAAATGGGCAGAAAAATGGACATTGAAAACTATATAGATTATTACGTGACAGAAATTTTTGTCAACAACAATGATTGGCCTCAAAACAATATTGAGTACTGGAGGGCGAGGGTTCCTTACAATCCTAATGCTCCAAAGGGTCAGGATGGGCGATGGAGATGGGTGATTAAGGATTTGGACAGGTCCTTTGGAAGAATCATTTCCAATGATTTTAATATGATGGCATGGGCCACTAGTGGCCCGAATTCTTGGGCTACTTCTTTGTTTAGAAATCTATTAAAGAACGAAGATTTCAAAAATACTTTTATTAATAGAATGGCAGACCAATTGAATTCCGGATTTAAAAAAGAAAGAATGATTCATGTGGTTGACAGCATACAAAGCATTATGTCACCCGAAATCCCAGAACATACAAGAAGATGGAATAGACCTTCTTCTTTAAGTTCTTGGCTTAATAATATTCAAAAAATTAAGGATTTCATCGATGTCAGAGAAGGTTTTGTCAGGCAGCATTTGGTTGATCACTTTGGGTTAGGTGGTGTTGCAACTGTGAATATTAATCTTTCAGATGTTGCAGCAGGCTATGTTCAGGTCAATAGTCTTGAAATCAATGATAAAACATTAGGATTAATTGGTTCAAACACCTATCCATGGTCAGGAACCTACTTCAAAGATGTTCCAATCACCCTAAAAGCACATGCCAAAGCCGGTTTTGCATTAAGTCATTGGCTTGTCAACGGAGCTGTATACAAAGAGGAATCTCCCCAAATAGTGCTATCGGGGAATACAGAAATCTTAGCAGTGTTTGTATCTTCCAATAGATTTGCCCCGGCATTGATTTCTCCGGAATTGGATTCCTTTGGTGGAAGTACCTCTCCGGTTTTTCAATGGACGAACCATCCGGATGCTGTCAGTTACCGCCTTCAAGTATCAAAAAATTCAGGGATGAATGACTTGGTCATCGATGAGTCCAACATTGTTCAAAATAGTTTTCAAGCTACTGATTTGGATATAGACCAAGTCTATCATTGGTGGGTAATAGCAAGCAACATAAATGAAAATACTGATTGGTCCCCTGTTTGGAGATTCTCTACCGCCGAGGAAGGGACGCTAATTGCGCCAGGACTTATTTCCCCGCAAGACAATTTAGGTAGCAGTTCATTGAGTTTAACATTCAATTGGGATGAGGTGTTTGGTGCCGAAAAATACCAAATCCAACTATCAAAAGTTCCTGATTTCTCCCAAGAACTGATTTTGGATTCTCTGTTGATAAGAAGGTCTATTTCTGTCGGTCCATTAGAAGAGGATACTGAATATTTTTGGAGGGTCAGATCCCATCGTGGAGAAATCTTTAGCAATTGGTCAAATCAAAGGTCATTTATAACACAGAAATTATTAAATATTGAAATAGAAAGAGTTGGTCATTGGAAAATGGATGAGGGTGGTGGTAATCAATTCTTAGATAGCTCAGGTAAAAATAATAATGCTCTTATTCAAAACACTTCAGGAATTACCTGGTCACAAGGGGTTTTTGGATTGGCTGTAAACCTAATCGGATCTACCGGCAGGTTTGGAATTGTTCCCCACAATCCCACATTGGAAATCAACAATGCCTTGACTATATCTGTTTGGGTAAAACCAAATGTGGTCGGCAGGCATACCATAGTAAGTAAAGCAGCAGGGAATGGTTTTGAACTTTGGCTTAATGCAAATGGGCAAATCGAATTCAGGCTCAACAGGGAGTCAAACGGCAGTTCCTACAGGATGCTTTCCAATTATAATTATTCACAGGATATTGGAAAATGGATTCATGTTGCAGCCACTTTTGATGGCAGTACCCAAAGGATCTATGTAAATGGGATCTTGGATATTTCATCTTCTTTTTCACCTTTTACAATTGGAACCAACTCAGGGGATCTTGTCATCGGGGCTTTGGGAACCATCCAAAGATTCAATGGAGGCATGGATGATTTGATGCTTTATTCAAGGGCATTATCTGCTTCTGAAATCTCACTTTTGGTTACCGGTGAAGAATCTGTTCCAGAAGTCCCTACATTAATTTCGCCTACAAATGATTTCGAATTTTCACAAGAATTTGATGTTGAATTGAGATGGGCTTCATCAGAATTTGCCCAAGGCTATCAGGTACAGGTTTCTTTTGATTCAGAGTTTATAGATCTTGTCCATGAGGTAGATACTGAAAATGAGTTGTTCTTTAGACCGGTAGATTTGATTTCAGAAACAGCCTACTATTGGAGGGTAAGAAGTTATAATGAAATAGGTTTTTCTGAATGGTCGGAGGTATTTAGATTCAGTATTGTTGAAAACAGTGTACAGCCTGAAGTCCTCCTTGGATACTGGAAAATGGATGAAGGATCGGGAAATAGCATGATAGACCATTCTGGAAATGGAAACAATGCCATTATTCAAAACACCTCAGGAGTCAATTGGTCTCAAGGTATATTAGATAAGGCTATAAATTTAACAGGGCAGTCAGGCAGATTTGGAATTGCCCCCCATAGTCAATCTCTAGAACTTCAAAATGCGGTAACAATAGCTACCTGGGTAAAACCCAACATCCTTCATAAAGGCACCATTCTCCAAAAAGAAAGTGGAAATGGCATTGAATTTTGGCTTGACATCAACGGTCAATTGGAATTCAGACTTAACAGAGGAAATAGTGGGTCAACCTTTAGGCTGAGATCAAGTTATAACTACACCCAAGATTTAGGTAAATGGGTACATCTTGCCGCAACCTTTGATGGTACCACAAGCAGGATTTATGTCAACGGAGTAGAAAATGTTTCTGCAACTTACGGCCCACTTAATATAGGTACCACTTCAGGTAACCTAGTAATAGGCGCACTCGGTACTATTCAACGTTTCAATGGGGCCATGGATGACTTGAGGCTTTATGGAAGGGCTTTGTCAGCAGGGGAAATATTAAATTTGATCAATTTAGAGATCCCCTCACCCGAAACCCCTCAACTTCTGTTCCCTTCTGATGGCAATAATTCCTTGGTAGCTACTTCAGTTGAATATTCTTGGAATGTGTCTTCATTTGCAGAAGGATATATCATTCAAGTTGCCTCAGACATTGGCTTCAACAATCTACTTGCAGATAATGATGTAGCAAACCAAGTCAATTTTGAATCAACTAATCTATTGCCTGAAACCACGTATTATTGGAGGGTAAGGGCTTATAACTTAGAGGATCAATCTCCTTGGTCAGAAATTCGCTCATTTACAACATTGGCTGAGGACAGTGACGCTTCTGTTTTGGTCGGGCATTGGAAAATGGATGAAGGGTCTGGAAATACCATGGTAGACCATTCAGGAAATGGAAACAACGCCATCATTCAAAATACCACGGGAGTCAATTGGTCGGAAGGAATCCTCAATCAGGCCATTAACCTGAATGGATTTTCGGGAAGGTTCGGGATAGCCCCGCATAATTCATCTCTTGAAATTCCAAGTACTTTAACAATAGCTGGTTGGGTCAAACCCAATGTTCTTCACAAAGGAACGATACTCCAAAAAGAGAATGGCAATGGTTTTGAGTTTTGGTTGGACAATAATGGTCAGTTGGAATTCAGATTGAATAGAGGGAATAACGGAACTTCCTTCAGGCTAAGATCAACTTATAATTATGGTGGAGAATTAGGTAGTTGGATCCATGTTGCTGCTACTTATGATGGAACGACAAGTAGAATCTACATCAATGGTGTTGAAAATATTTCCGCTTC
>NZ_JAKZAM010000044.1 GCF_022538055.1 Cognataquiflexum nitidum
CGACACCTTGATCAAAAAGTCAGAAAATGTCCTCCAAAACCTCACTCATATAGCTAAATTACAACCTGAGTAGTTACACTAAATTTACTTAATCCTGTAATCCACTAATTACCTAATCTCTTAGGTTTTTCTCTTTCTTGATGCGTGTAGACTAACTTTGAGAATAGCGGAAAAACCCTATTTTTGTATCCATGCTCTCCAAAAAAACCAAATATGCTTTTCATGCCCTGACCTACCTTGGCAAGCACCGTGACCAAAAGACCGTTCTCATCCATGACATCTCTGAGGAATACGGGATTTCGCATAAATTTTTGGAAAACATCCTCCTCGAACTCAGAAAAGCGGGCATCCTCGGAAGCAAAAAAGGCAAAGGCGGAGGATATTACCTGATCAAAGAACCCAAAGATGTGGCGCTATCCAAAGTTATCCGTTTACTTGACGGACCAATTGCCCTGCTTCCCTGCGTCAGCCTCAATTACTACGAACCCTGCGCCGAATGCAAAAGTGAGGCGCTTTGTGGCCTCAACAAAGTCATGATCCAAGTCCGCGACGAGATGCTCAATGTGTTGGAAAACAAGTCCTTAGCTGACATTTTAGATAAAGAATAAAATTTTTTCTCCTATTACCCTATAATATTTATAGACTTTATATACTTTTGTAAAAGTGTGATAATGTTAACTATATGATTTTAGACCAGCCGATCAAAAAGTGGTTTGTGGCCAAACAGGGCAAAGACTCCAATTTAAAGAGCTTTATGAAATCCATTTCCTGGAGAATCGTCGGGACTTTGGATACTATGGTGATCTCTTTTTTTGTCACCGGGCAGCTGGTGATGGCGATATCCATCGGGTCCATCGAGGTGGTCACCAAAATCATTCTCTACTACTTCCATGAAAGGGCCTGGGAAAGCGCCACAAAAATTGAAAAAGATGAGCCTAAAAAAGAATTTGCATAACCTCAGCGAAAAGATCGACAACCTTTCTCCTGTAGAAGGACTTGCATTTCTCTCTGATCTTTTCAGGGGGAAAGTTGTCTTTTCTACCTCATTGGGCCAAGAAGATCAAGTCATCACCCAAATGATCGCCGAAAACTTCCTTCCTATCCACATATTTTCCCTGGATACCGGGAGGCTTTTTCCTGAGACATTGGACCTGATAGCCCGCACCGAAACCAAATACCATACAAAAATCAAAGTTCTCTATCCTGAAAGAGAATCAGTGGAGAACCTGGTCCTGAAACAAGGAATCAATGGTTTTTATGATTCGGTTGATAACCGCAAATCCTGCTGCTATGCCCGCAAAGTCGAACCCCTTAAAAGGGCCCTTCTCGGAAACAGTATATGGGTCACAGGACTTCGTGCAGAGCAAAGTGCGAACAGAAGTGACATGAAAAAGATCGAATGGGACGAAGCAAATCAGATTATCAAGTTCAACCCTTTGCTAGATTGGAGTTTTGGTGAAATGATCGCTTACATCACTGAAAATAAAATTCCCTATAACCCGCTTCATGACAAAGGTTTCATCAGCATTGGCTGCGCACCTTGTACACGGGCCATCCTACCGGGTGAAGATGCCCGGGCAGGGCGGTGGTGGTGGGAAGATTCCAAAAAGGAATGCGGCTTACACGCTAGGTGAGAAGCGAGAGGCGAGAGGTGAAAAGCGAGAAGCGAGAGAAAAGACACGAGATTTGAGATTTGAGATTTGAGATTTGAGATTTGAGATTTGAGAAAAAAAAGTAAAAAGACATGTCAAACCTATTTATACCTAATCCCAAAGAAGCAGAATCGATCCACATCCTGAGGGAAGTGGCGGCACAGTTTGAAAGACCTGTACTGCTTTTTTCGGGAGGAAAAGATTCTATCACCTTAGTCAGATTGGCCCAAAAGGCATTTTATCCGGCAAGGATTCCTTTTCCATTGTTACACATTGACACAGGTCATAATTTCCCGGAAACGATTGAGTTCCGTGACCAATTGGTCGCCGAATTGGGTCTTGAACTGATCGTCCGCAATGTGCAGGACAGCATCAACCAAGGCAAAGTCACCGAAGAGCGGGGAAGATATGCTAGTCGTAATACCCTGCAGACCACTACCCTTTTGGATGCCATCGAGGAATTCAAATTTGATGCCTGCATTGGTGGCGCAAGAAGGGATGAAGAAAAAGCAAGGGCCAAAGAAAGGGTCTTTTCGGTTAGAGATGATTTTGGTCAGTGGGATGAAAAAAACCAACGACCCGAACTCTTCGACATGCTCAATGGCCGAATCCACCAAGGACAAAACGTGCGGGTTTTCCCGATTTCCAATTGGACTGAACTCGATGTGTGGGAATATATCAAAACCGAAGACATCGCCATTCCTTCCATCTATTTCGCCCACAAAAGGGAAGTTTTCTTCCGTGACGGGATGGTTTGGACCGCAAACGAGCATGTGTACAGGGAATCACATGAGGAAGTATTTGAGAAAATGGTCAGGTTCCGCACCGTCGGCGACATGACTTGTACCGCGGCTGTACTTTCGGATGCAGAGACTTTGGATGCTGTTGTAGCCGAAATCAGGGATTCAACCATCTCCGAGCGGGGAGCGAGAATCGACGACAAGCGTTCCGAAGCAGCCATGGAAAGCAGGAAGAAAGTCGGGTATTTTTAAAGGAGATGTGAGACGTGATTTGAGACGTGAGACACAAGACATGAGACGTGAGACAGATTGGTCAAAAAATTAGATTCAGCCATAGTCCGTCGTCAGTGGTCCGAGGACCAATAACCCAATAACCATTAACTTATTTCCCATTTCCCCATGACACACAATAGAAAACTTATAAAAATCGCAACAGCAGGATCGGTGGATGATGGCAAAAGCACCTTGATCGGAAGGTTGCTGTATGATACCAAATCCCTTACTACAGATAAGTTGGAAGCTATCGAGAAAACCAGCCGTCAGCGTGGTTTCGATTACTTGGATTTTTCTTTGGCAACAGACGGCTTGATTGCAGAACGTGAGCAGGGAATTACTATTGACGTTGCCCACATTTATTTCAATACTGCCAAGACCAATTTTGTCATAGCCGATACTCCCGGACACGTGGAGTACACCAGAAATATGGTGACTGGTGCCTCCACTTCCCAGGTGGCGATAATCCTGATTGACGCAAGAAAAGGCGTGATCGAGCAGACCAACAGGCATTTCTTTATCAGTAACTTGCTCCGACTCGGCCATGTGGTCGTTGCTATCAATAAAATGGATCTTGTCAATTACGACGAAGATGTTTTCTTGAAAATAAAGGCAGACTTTGAGGTTTTGGTAGAAAAGAGCGACTTCAAAACCGATCAGATCACCTTCATTCCGATCTCGGCACTGAAAGGGGAAAACATAGCAAAGCATTCTGAACTCATGCCTTGGTATGTCGGAAATACACTTTTGGACCATCTTGAGGTCTTGGAACCTTCGGATTTACATGAAAGCACGGTGGCTAGATTTCCGATCCAATATGTCACGAGGCCTAGGACGGAAGCCTTCCATGATTTCAGGGGATTCTCCGGCAAACTCTATGGCGGAAGCTTGAAGGTTGGCGACGAAGTGACGGTATTGCCTTCCTTTACAGAATCCAAAATCAAAACCATCCATTTCTTCGATCAGGAATATTCCGAGGCATTGCCCGGAGCTTCCATCACGATCACATTGGAAGATGAAGTCAACATCAGCCGAGGCGACATGTTGGTAAAGTCCAGCGAACTGCCAAAATCTGAAAAGCAAATCACTGCAACGATCTGCCAAGTCAATTCCAAGCCATTGAAAGTGGGAGATAAATATACCCTTCAGCACGGCATCAACAGGGTTTTGGCAAAAGTCGAAAGCATCGATTCTGTGATCCACACGGATTTCACAGGGGAAGTTCCTGCAGCCCAACTCAAACTGAATGACATCGGTAAGGTGAATTTCAGGTTGAGCAAGTCTATCCACTTCGACACCTACCACGACAACAAATCCAACGGCAGGTTTATCCTGATCGACGAAGGAAGTTATGATACTGTGGGAGTTGGGTTTATCGATTAAAACTGAAATAAATAGAAATAAGTGGAAATAAATTGAAATAAAAAAAAGCATCTGACCGCCAAACAAGCTCAAAATGGTGCCAAATTATTTCGCCGAAGGCATATTTCGCAAAGCCTATTTCAACCTTATTTCAATACTGACAAGTCAATGTCGACAGATTAAATTCCATAATACCACATTCCCTCTTGGGGGACAAAGATTCAAAAGATGCAAAGCTTCAGAACAGAAATAGAAAATCCCATCGTTGAGAAAGACATTCTCGAACTGGAAAAAAAGATTCGACTTTTTAGAGAAGGCAAGATTGATGAGGAAAAATTCAGAAGCCTCCGCCTAGCCCGTGGCGTCTATGGACAGCGGCAGCCGGGTGTACAGATGATCCGAATCAAGCTTCCTTACGGCAAATCCACCGGCGAACAGCTGAGGCGGATTGCTGACGTTTCGGACAAATATTCCACCGGCAGACTGCACATTACCACCCGTCAGGATATTCAGATCCACTACGTGAGTTTGGATGAAACTCCGGCCTTGTGGGCTGAATTAGAAAAAGACGATGTGACTTTACGCGAAGCCTGTGGAAATACTGTGCGGAATGTAACCGCTTCTGAGACTGCCGGAGTCGATCCCAAAGAGCCTTTTGATGTTACTTTGTATGCAGATGAGGTTTTTAAATATTTTTTGAGAAATCCTGTTTGCCAAGAAATGGGCAGGAAGTTCAAAATGGCATTTTCAGCTTCTGATGAAGATACCGCATTGGCTTACCTCCACGATTTGGGATTTATCCCAAAAGTAAAAAATGAAAACGGCCAAGAAATCCGTGGCTTCAAAGTCATGCTTGGCGGTGGATTGGGTTCACAGCCGAGACATGCCGATTTGATCACGGAATTCCTTCCCACAGACGAATTGATCCCATTTATTGAAGGTGTTTTGCGGGTTTTTGACAGGCATGGAGAAAGGGCAAGAAGGCTGAAAGCACGGATGAAATTTTTGATTTCAGATATCGGATTGGAGGCTTTTCTGGATTTGGTCAAAGAAGAACAAAAAGCCCTGCCATTCAAAAAATATCCCATAAACCACGACGGTTATGAGAATTCAAAGGTGCTCATTCGACCGGAAGTTCCCGAGTTGGAAGAGCCTTTGGAGCTCGCTTATGAGCAGTGGAAACTCACCAATGTCCTTCCCCAAAAACAAAAAGGACTTGTATCGATCGGTGTGAAAGTCCTTTTGGGAGACTTCTATACCCCCCAAGCAAGGCAGATCGCTGACTTGGTCAAAAACTATGCAAACAATGAGCTGAGATTTACGCTCAGGCAAAACATCCTCATCCGCGATGTTCAGCAAAAAGCCATTCCATTCTTTTACCAGGAGTTAAAAAAAATAGGTTTGGCTGATGCCGGGTACAATACTTTCGGAGACATCACGGCTTGCCCGGGAACAGATACCTGTAACCTCGGCATTGCGAGCAGTACAGGAATTGCCAAAGAATTAGAGAAAGTAATCCTTGCAGAATATCCCCGATACCTCAAAAATAAAGACCTGACGATCAAAATATCTGGTTGCATGAATGCTTGTGGACAGCACAATATGGCCCATATCGGATTTCAGGGCATGTCCATGAAAGTTGGCAAAGTGGTTGTTCCTGCGCTTCAGGTTTTACTCGGCGGAGGTACTTTGGGCGATGGACAGGGCAGATTTGCGGACAAAGTGATCAAAGTTCCTAGTCGCCGTGGTCCGGAGGCTTTACGAATCCTGATCGCAGATTTTGAGCAAAATGCCAACGGTACTGAATCCTTTTTGGATTACTATGACCGACTTGGACATATTTATTTCTACGATATTTTGAAAGTATTGACAGAAACCTCCACCATCACCGAAGCCGATCAGGTTGATTGGGGACATGAAGAAGCATATAAAGTGGCTGTGGGTGTGGGGGAATGTGCCGGAGTGGTGATTGACTTGGTCGCTACTTTATTGCTTGAAGCCAGGGAAAAACTCGAGCTTTCCAAAGAAGGTTTGGTGGAGAAAAGATGGTCTGACAGCATCTATCATACCTATGCTGCGATTGTCAATGCAGCAAAAGCAATCTTGCTGAGCGAAAGCAAAAGCACCAACTCCTATGCAAACATTGTGGCATTGTTTGACGAGACATTTATCCAAACAGGAAAAATCGGCTTGGAAAAAGACTTGGCTTCAATCGTATATGAAATCAACAAAAATGAGCCTTCCCAAGAATTTGCGGAAGCATATTTCAAAGAGGCCATCAAAGTATTTGACGCGATCAGCGCTTTCAGAGAACAGGAGGTAACAGCATGAATCAATCCATCAAACCAAAAGTAACTTTGGTCGGTGCAGGTCCGGGAGACCCTGAACTGATCACTTTGAAGGGGGTATTGGCGCTAAACAAAGCCGATGTCGTTCTTTATGATGCCTTGATTGACAAAGGTCTCCTAAAGCATGCACCCGACAATGCCATCAAAGTTTTTGTGGGAAAGCGGGAAGGCAGTCAAGTAAATCCACAGGAGGATACCAACAGACTTTGCGTGGAATATGCCTTGAAATATGGCCATGTGGTCAGATTGAAAGGCGGTGATCCTTTTGTTTTTGGCCGAGGAGCTGAGGAAATAGATTTCATCTCAGCCTTCGAGATTCCAACGGAAATGGTTCCGGGGATATCTTCTTCTGTGGCTGTTCCGGCAGCAGCGGGAATTCCCGTCACCAAGCGCGGAGTGGCTGAGAGTTTTTGGGTAATCACAGGAACCACAAGTTCCGGGGAATTGTCACGCGACCTGCACTTGGCCACCCAATCTACGGCTACAGTAGTGGTTCTGATGGGTTCCAAAAAGCTCTCCGAAATCGTCGAAGTCTATCAAAAAGCAGGAAAGGGAAATCTTCCTATCGCCATGATCCAAAGCGGAACAACCATCGAGCAAGAAATAGTAGCAGGAACGATCAACGACATCCAATCCAAAGTATCCGAAAGCCGTATCGGTGGTCCTGCAGTGATTGTGATTGGGGAAGTGGTGAAGGAAAGTTATCAGTTGATGGAAATTTATCATTCTAAAATTGAGGTTTTAAAAAATTGATATTGATGGATATTGGATATTTGCTTCGCGATATTCTACCCAATTTGTACCCTCTATTCTCCCAGAAACCAAATAATTTATGCAATCATAAGTTAGATATTAATTGATATTGGATATTGATAGATATTTTACCGGAAACAGTACTTCATATCTTCTCAATTAGAGGAAACCTGTATCAATTAATATCAAAAATTATCAACTAATATCAAGATTTAAATATGAACCACCTCTACCCCATCTTCCTTAAAGTCCATCAATTGAATACGCTCTTGGTTGGTGGGGGATTTGTGGGAACCGAGAAATTGGCTTTCCTGCTCAAAAGCAGTCCAAAAGCGCAGGTGACGGCTGTTTCCAGGGAATTCAATGAAGATTTTTTGGCTTTGGCAAAAGACAATCCATATGTCACTTTGATCCAGGATGTCTACCACGAGAAATATCTTGGAGGAAAGCATATCGTCATCGCCGCCACAGACGACAAAGCGGTCAACAAACAGATCCAAGACGATGCCAAAGAAAGGTTTCTGTTGGTCAATGTAGCAGATACACCGGACCTCTGTGATTTTTACTTGGGAGGAATAGTCAGCAAAGGCAATGTCAAGATCGCAATCAGCACCAACGGCAAATCTCCTACTACAGCCAAGCGATTGCGTCAGCTACTCGAAGAAGTCATCCCCGAAGACATCAATGAGTTGGTAGAAAATATCAACAAATATCGGGAGACCTTAAAAGGAGATTTTGAGTATAAAGTAGAGGCCTTGAACAAGCTGACAGAGGGCTTGGTCAGCAAGGAGAAATCGGGACAATTTGAGTAAAATCACACAATTAGTTCCGATTATGTGATTTTTTTCACACTTTTGTAACCAATTGTGTGATTTATGTATTTTCAAAGGGATTTAGAAAAGGATTTGCTTCTGTGGAAAAACAGAAAAAACCGCAAGCCACTGTTACTCAAAGGTGCCAGGCAGGTGGGTAAAACGTCATTGATTAAAACTTTCGGAAAGAGAGAATTTGAAGATGTCGCCTATTTCAATTTTGATGAACAGCCGGATATCAAACAATTTTTTGAATCAACCAAAGATGTTACACGATTGCTTCAAAATCTTTCTTTGGTACATGGTAAAAACATCCAACCTGAAAAGACACTCATTATTTTTGATGAGATTCAGGAATGTAAACCTGCCTTAAACTCGCTCAAATATTTCAATGAAAATGCACCTGAATATGTCATCATTGCTGCCGGATCTCTTTTAGGAATCACTTTGGGCAATGAAGCCTCTTTTCCAGTTGGCAAAGTTGAATTCATGGAAGCTTTCCCTCTTACTTATTTGGAGTTTTTGCATCAAGCGGATCCAAATTTGGCTGCTTATGTGAAATCCGCGGAATTGGGAGAGCCAATACCTGATTTCTTCTTCAACTCCCTATTGGAAAAATTCAAGCTTTATTTCATTTCGGGCGGATTACCGGAAGCAGCCAAAATTTTATTGGATGAAATGGACATTGATAGGACTCAGCAAATTCTTCAGGACATCCAAAAAGCATATGAACTTGATTTTTCGAAACACACTGAGAAGAAGGACATACCCAAAATTTCTTACATATGGGATTCCATTCCTTCCCAATTGGCAAAGGAAAATAAAAAATTCTTGTACCAAGCTGTCAAAACAGGTGCGCGTGCAAGAGAATATGAAGACGCTTTACTTTGGTTGGTCCAAGCAGGATTGGTCCATAAAATTCACCGCTGTACCCAGATCCATTTGCCATTGACGGCTTACGACGATTTGTCTGCGTTCAAGATTTATCTTTTTGATACCGGTTTATTAAGAAGAAAATCCCAACTTGATCCCATGGCATTCAAAGAGGGAAATAGACTTTTTGTAGAATTCAAAGGAGCATTGACTGAAAATTTCATCTTGCAGAGTCTGATGCCACAACTAGATGTCTTACCAAGATATTGGACTTCTGAAGGAAAGGCAGAAGTGGATTTTTTGATCCAATTCCGGAATGAGATTATCCCAATAGAAGTGAAATCCGATGAAAATGTCAGGAGTAAAAGTTTGGCTTATTACTCCCAAGTTCATTCTCCTAAACTTAAGATCCGCTACTCACTGAAGAACATGGAATTCAGGGATGGATTGTTGAACATTCCTCTCTTTTTGGTAGATCGAACAAAGGATTATCTCGAAAAAATATTTGTTGAATAAAAATCGGAGAAGAAAATCCAGCCTGAAATGCCATGACAAAGCGGGGGTAAAATCACACAATTAGTTCCGATTATGTGATTTTTTTCACACTTTTGTAACCAATTGTGTGATTTTGGTATTTCTAATCAATTTTTCAAAACCGAAAACCAATCCCGACCGAGTACCTGAATCCCAAAGTAGATATATTTGTCCTGCCATCAAATTTCGCGACTCTATCCTCCAACAAGCTGTCGATTAAAGGAAGTCTATCTACAATGTGCTCAAGGATAAGTTGGAGGTTTTCATCTAGTTCCACGGGAGGAAGATCTCCATCCAAGGTCATTCCCACATTGTAATTGGAGATAGAAGGCCCCAAGACCAAAAAATCCAGAGTCATCCTGTCCCACAACACAAATTGGTATCCCAAAGCCACTCCGGCACTGAGGATATTCATGTTAGAATTGAGGGTAACAGTTTCAAATTCATTTGATTCTGCACTCTGAATTTCAAAATCCTTGATGTTTTTAAAATGGTGAATAGAGGCATCCGGGGCAATATATACACCTCAGGGGGCACTGTGTTTGTTTTTTTTGGCTAAGTAAAATCTGTAGTCAACGGTAACATTGTATCCGAATTGCTCTGCATTTGAAATCTTCTGAATATTTTCAAATCTGGTGAGGAGCTCAGGCAAAGTCATATGGCCTACCTGGACAGAAAATGATCGATTGGGGTTAAGTATCCTTTCGTATTGAAACAAAAATGCCCTGTTATACAATGCTGCTTCAATCAGGTTGTACTTGATGACATTTTTTCTAGATACAGAATCCTCCCTTTGGGAAAAGGTTGAAAATGAAATTAAAACCAATCCAATTATTAAAGAAAAAATACTAAAATTTTTCATAGCACTGTCATTTAAAACTTGACATTCGAATTCAATTTTATTAAAATTTCATGTGGAATTCATTTTAGAATACGGAATTTTATAAAGCCACAATTCCCTTTTCATTTATAACTCATTTTTCGAATTTAATTCTTTTTGGCTACTTATTTCATCAATTAAAGTATTAAATCGGTTGTTTTTGAATTTAATTTTAGATTGTCAATTTCTAGCAAAACAATCTTTTAAAAATGGATTTTTTTGGAGGTACGACCTGTCAAACCCTATATTTTTTACCAAGAAAGCCTATATTGTATTCGCTAGAATCCAGTTATAATGCCTTTTAAAATTCCTTAATTATGAAAAAACTCTTCCTTTTTTTCACCCTGACTCTGCTCTTTATTATCGACCTATCCGCCCAATCCAAAAAGGGTCCAGACCTCAAAAAACTCGATGCGTACTTTGCCAAAATGGTGCAGGATTGGGATGTACCGGGAGCAAGTATCGGCATCGTCAAGGACGGCAAGTTGGTCTTTACCGGAAACTATGGCCTTATCGAAACAGGCAAACCCGAAAAGCCGGATGAAAACACCCTGTATGCCATTGCCTCCAATTCCAAGGCTTTCACTTCTGCGATCATCGGGTTGCTCGTGCAGGAAGGGAAACTGAATTGGAACGACAGGGTCAAAGACCATCTCCCCTATTTTTCGCTTTACAACGATCCTTGGATCAGCAGTCAGGTCACCGTGCGGGATATCCTCAGCCATAGAGTGGGTTTGGGTACCTTCAGCGGAGATGTGATTTGGTACAAATCCGAAATGAGCGCCGAAAATATGATCAAGCTCGCAGGAAAACTTCCACAGGCCTATGATTTCCGTGCCGGATATGGCTACTCCAACCTGATGTATATCACTGCCGGCGAGCTTATCAAAAAAATCACAGGCAAAACATGGGGCGAAAATGTCAAAGAAAGAATCCTGATTCCCTTGGAAATGAACAGGACACTGACTTCCGCAAGGGAATTAGAAAGTACAAATAACATTACCACGCCACATGGACGGGAAAACGACATAAACTTCCCCATTCAATTTGAAGATTGGAATGAAATCGGAGCCACAGGTGGCATTATCTCTTCGGTCACCGACGTGGCCAAATGGATGATCTTTAACCTGAATCATGGAATCCATGGCAAGGACACGCTTTTGACCAGGTCCACCCGCAATATGGTTTGGACACCGCACAACAATTTTCCGGTAGACCACACTAGAAAAAACGACTTAGGAAGGCATTTTTCAGGATATGGCTTAGGTTGGAACCTGGGAGATTTCCATGGAAAACTGATGGTGGGCCATACAGGAGGATTTGATGGGATGATCACTGCGGTGACGATGATTCCGGAGGAGAACCTCGGCATTGTCGTCCTGACCAACGGCCACAAAAGCCCCATCATGGCTGCTACCTATTATGCTTTTGACCAATTCCTGGAAACAGGCACCAAGGATTGGTCGGCAGACCTACTCGTCAGGACCAATGAAAACCAAAAAAATGACACCCGCATCGCAGACATGAAAGCCAAACGGGTGATGGATACCAAACCCTCCCTTCCCCTTTCTACCTATGCCGGTATTTTCCATACGGAAGTGTATGGCAATATCATTGTCACCATCGAAGGCGAGGAACTCCTGCTTGAATTTGAAAATTCACCTCGCCTTTCCGCAACACTACAGCATTGGCATTATGATGTATGGGAAATCGTATGGGACGAAAAGCACGCTTGGTTCAGTTTTGGTACGGTCAAATTTCAGACTGACAACGACATGAAAGTAACAGGACTGGAATTCCAAGTCCCCAATGATGATATTTTCTTTGAGGAACTGAAACCAAGGAAAGTGTCGAATTAGAAATAAGTAAAATCAGGGTCAATTATGTATATTTGATTAAAATCATTCTTATGATACTGGAAAGGACAAAAAACGAAATATTGGTTAGGCTGCCCGCCAATGTGGATTTGACAGAACTTCAAAATATGCTTGACTATTTGGAATATATGGAACAAACCAATAGCTCAAAAATAAGTCAGGACGAAGTAGAAAAATTTGCAGATGAGGCCTCAAAAAACATTTGGCAGAAATTTAAAGCCCTGAGAAATATTGGATGAAAATTATTGTTGACACAAATATTGTATTTAGTGCAATCTTAAATTCCCAAAGTAAAATAGGGCAGCTAATTATATATGGTTCAAAATTTTTTGATTTTTATTCGGTCAACCTGTTGAAATCAGAGATATTGGACCATAAAAACAAACTTTTAAAGCATTCAGGAATGGATGATGCTCAATTTGAAAGAGCATATGAAATAATAACGGATAGAATAACTTTCATTGATGAAATTCTAATTTCAGATAAGGATATTGATATTGCCATAGATTTGGTATCCGAGACTGATGAGGATGATGCGCTGTTTGTTGCTCTGGCAAACCATATGGAGTCGCAACTTTGGTCAGGTGACAAAAAACTGATGAATGGATTATTAACCAAAGGTTACAAGAGATTAATTTCTACCGAGAATCTCTATTCTGTTTTTCTTCAAAAGGAACTAGAATCTTTAAGAGCTCATGAATAAACTCTGTGGATGAAAGCAGAAAATCAGCAATTGTTACTTCGGGATGAATCAATCATACCTACAGACAAAGTGTTGGAAAAAGCACTCGGGGAAGATATTTTTTCACTGTATGACATCCTCCCGATTTGGGTGGCAGCATCCCTGCCCTATGTCCCTGTGATTCTCTTGGAAATTCCCATTGCAGAATTGATGAAAACTTTCGCATCCTTTGTCCTTTAACACTAAGATCAAAATCTGCCTGACCGAAAAATAGTTGATCCAATCATCATGTTTCCTTTCTGATTGTCACATCCATCATTGTTTGACTCAGGGACTAGACTTAAAAATGAATGGAATGATTTGTGATGGATCGGTCTTTACGGCATACTGTTTTGAGGAGGTTCTTGAACAGGCAGAGGCAGCTGACTTACCAGCAGTTAACTTTTGTAAGACCGCAGGTGCCACAGAATTAAGTTCAGTTCTGATACCTTTCTAAAAACACCTGATCTTCCGCCTTGAAAAATTTATTTCAATCCCTTTAAAATATGTCCTTTCAAATTTTTTTAACCAGCAACTTTTAAATAGATTTATTCAAAACCCTTATTATGAGATACTTATACAGATTTTTGATTTTCTTCTTCTGCCTAGGATTATGGACAGGCTGTGATTCGGATGAATCTCCTTCAGACGTACCTCCAAAGGAAATATTTATAGAGGATGAAGGAGGCAGTAACGGGATCCTTTTCCCCAATGACAATACAATTGTAATCTACAATATGGCACGGGGTGCTGTTCTGGATCGAAACGGAAAGTTTCAAAAGGGATTCTGGATACTTAGCCATGTTTTTGACCATATGATTGTAGAGGGAAACCAAATCTTTGCAACGGGAAAAACCGAAGGTGACAACAGACTTGGGGTATCTGCCTACAATCTAAACGGGGATTTTTTATGGGAAAAATTTGTTACCCGTGGTCCGGAAATGGTAGAAGCACCCACCCTCAAGGTACTGGGAAATGAACTGATTCTTGCCTTTACATCGACCACAAATGAAGATCCCAATGCACTCCAAAAGAAAGTTTATTTTGAAGTATTTTCAAAAAATGGGGACGCATTAGGATCCTCAGATTTCAGATTTAAGCCAAAAGCGGATTTCTTTGCCAGTCACCTAGTGATTGAAAGCAAATCAAATTTTCTTGTCCAAGGTCAGAGAAAAATAGCAGATCCCGCTTTAGATGAACAGGGAATCCTGATTTATAGGTTTAAGGATGGCAAGGTAAATTGGGAAACTGAAAAAGGAGGCCTCGGGTTTTCGACAGTGACAAGCGTCATCAAGAGTCCCACGGGGGATTTCCTTTTTGTAGGATCCAAGCAGACTACCGCCTGGGCATTTTTGCTGAATGACAGCGGCAACACCCTTTGGAATTTGGACCATGGTGATGGTATCAACAGAAATTGGTTTATGGATGCCATCTATCTTGGCAACTCGATCCATTTTTGCGGATTTTCTAATGCCACCCCAAACCAAACGGAAACAGCTTTGATTTTTTCTACCGATTTAGCAGGTGGCGGAGGTATCGAAAAGATTTACAATGGAATCGAAAGTTACCGACACAATGCTGTCGGCAGCAGGGCGCAAGATGAGGTGATTTTTGTGGGAACAAGAACGGTAAACAATACCTTTAGAACTGATTCCTGGCTTTTGTTTACAAACGGCAAAGGGGAATAGATACCTATTTTTGACCGCCAAAAAAAGGTTGAGGTAGCGTTTTGGGAAGTACCGAAATCCTTGGATAAGCGCAATTTTAATTCCCAACTAGAAGAGGCCAGGATATCATTTTTGCCAAGCTTCCTTAAAATGCAACTAACATTAAATCATTTACTTAAAAACATTCTGCTTTTAGCTGGGTTAGGATCACATTAATTGGCAAATCCCAAATTTGATTGAACCTGTAAATCATATACTGTTACTATATGATGTAACATCTCCGATTTATATATCAACAAACTGCACACTAAAAAATAATTTTAAAATAGATGAAGAAGTTTAAAAAATCCGAAATAGTATTAATGGTTTTGGTGGTAGTCCTAATCGGCATATCAGAGTATTATTACCTCATTCAAAATGAACCGATGAAGGCTATTTTTATTGGTTTGTGGTGTCCGACCATTTTGGGCTTTTTGATAATATTTAATATAAAAAGGTGAAATGGAAAACTTAGACATAATTATATTGACAGTATTGGTCGTTGTTTCTTTTGTAATTTTTATAGTCACTTCTGTAAAGGAAATTACCCACATGGAGCAGAAGCCCTATGAATTTGAAAAGGCATCCGGTTTTACCAGAGCAGCTTTATTCAACGTGCTTAGTTCCTTTTTTGAGGATGATGAAATTCCTGAAAAAACCAAAGAAAAATTCAAAAGTACCATAAAGCGCACCATCTCAGATATGGAAACAGATGGGATGTATTTTGACGAAAAAGGGAAAAAATTCCCGAAAAGTGAATAACTTAAATTTACAACTTCTTTAAAATTATTTTTTGGCTTTCTGTCTGGGGAAAACTCTTACAATCAGTTTATATTTCACCGAAAAATCCCGCATCGGAATTTTTGATCTTCCTATAAGCGATGCATCCAAGGAGAATTTTTAGACAGTCCAAACCGGTTGGGAAATTGATTTCTTTGATTTTTGAGATTGACCAAAAGTAACAGTTGTTGGGTTTTGGGAAATTGTAAAATACATAAAGGGGTTGAAGTAGTTTAATCACTTTGGGAGACGACTATTTCAAAACGATGGGTTTGAAGCATTTTTTACTTTGGCTTTTCATTCGGTTAAGAAGCCTACAACCATTCCGTTGTCGTCATTCTTAATCAGGTAAGACCACCATGCATCTTCAATAGCGAAAATACCTATCAGGATCCGCTCCGGGGTAGCTAAAGGGTAACCCAGACACGGAGTATCCTAAGCTAGGACACGGAGTATCCTTAGGAGGGACACGGAGTATGGGTAGGGGAAGGTGGTCGGAAGGTTAGGGGAAGTATAGGAGAAGGGTAGCCGGAACTCTCATGAAAGCAGGATCCAAAGTTAAACGTTTAAGATTGGGTTGAAACTTTTTATCAAAGAACCAACAGGTTAAATTATGGCTGATATCCTGCTTCTCTGGAAGCTGGATCAGTAGCTATCCTGCTTCTCCGGAAGCTGGATTAATGTTGACGTTTAATTTTTAATCCCATGGAACCAAAACCTATCCAAGTAGAGGTGATCGGAAAGAAGATCATCCTGAAGATGCCCAAAAATGAGGCTGATGTAAAGTTCATCCTGACCCTCAGGTATTCCAAGTGGAACAAGGAAGGTTTTTTTTGGGAGATTCCACACTTTCCCGGCAACCTCGAGCGGATCCAACAGCATTTTGGGGAAAGGCTTGGACCTGTCATCCGACATGAGACTGCTTCTACAGAATCCACCGGGCAATCCAGGAAAATTGACAAAAACCAGGTCTTGGTGATCAAAACCCGGGCCGGTAGACTAAAGCTGGTATTTGGATACAATGCTACTCTTACCAAAACCATAAAATCTATCCCCTACTACCAATGGGATATGAAGAATAAATGGTGGACCATCCCCTACTCCGAGCAGTTTTTGGAAGAGGTGAAAAGAAAGGTAGGGGAACTCGGATTGAATTTGGTTTTTGAAGAAGAAGAAAAGAAGACTGAGGTGGTGGCCAAAGTATCGCCCAATGACATCCCTAATTACAGAAAATGTCCTGAGGAGTTTATTCACAAGCTGGAAGAAAGGAGGTATAGTCAAAGTACCATCAGGGCTTATGTTCCTTTATTCGAAGAATTCCTAAATCACTTTCCGGATTTAGATATCAATGATTTTGGTGAAAAAGAAATCATGGAATTTTCCCATTACCTGGTGACTGTGCGGAAAGTGTCCTCTTCACATCAAAATCAAGCTATCAACGCCGCGAAATTTTACTTCGAAAAAGTCAAAGGCGGCGAGCGGAAATACTATCATGTAGATAGGCCGATCAGGGAGAAAGCATTACCCGAGGTCTGTAGTGAAGAGGAAATCATTGCCATCTTCAAAGCCACCGAAAACCTGAAGCACAAAGCAATCCTGATGACCATATATTCTGCCGGACTCAGAATAAGTGAGTTGATCAATCTCAAAATCAAAGACATTGATTCAAAACGGATGCAAATAAGGATTGAACAAGCAAAGGGGAAGAAGGATAGGTATACTATTTTATCTCCAAAAACTTTAAAAATATTGAGGGAATATTTCAAAAATGAGAAACCTTCAGAGTTTTTATTCGAAGGACAAGGAAGTACTAATGAAAAGCCTATACGATATTCTGCCAGAAGCATTCAAGCCATATTAAAGCAATCCTTGGAAATTACAAGGATTAAGAAAAAAGTAACTGTCCATACCTTACGGCACTCGTTCGCAACTCACCTACTTGAAAACGGTACTGATCTAAGGTATATTCAGTCTCTTCTGGGGCATGAAAGCCCAAAAACAACTCAAATCTATACCCATATTACAACAAAAGGCTTTGATCAAATAATAAGTCCATTGGACAAATTGGATATTTAGACTTTTAGGTTTATGTTTAAGATAATTCAAATATATCCGCAACTGTTGCGCCATGTATTCCATATGGCATACATAGCGCAATGATTGCGTGAAGCAACACGTTAGCGGTCATTCTAAGGACGACAGCACAAACGGGAAAGCTGAAAACCGAATAGAGTAAGCACAACTCAAAAAAATAAAAAAATATGGCAGACAATTGGGACAGATTTCCAAGCAACATCGGTGAAATGTTAGGACAGATAGAAAGGAAATCATTTACATTCAACTACAAAAAATTTGAAGTTTGGCAAGGCGGTGCTTGTATTTATTCAGGCAACTCAATTGGACAAATAGTTGCAAAAGTGGTAAACGGACAATTAAATGTTACAATTGATGACGTTATGATTAACAACCACATAATGAAACATTTTTCGTTTGGCGAAATTTCTACAAATAATGACCGAATAATGTGGAGCAAGGATATTTTTAACTCTTCGGACAAAGTTGAAAGGAATAATCCAGACATCTCTTCTCTTTTTTTTAAACAAGGTCTTTTGAGTAAAGTTACTTTTACTATTCACGACCCAAATACTCTTGTAGAATTCTATTCATAAACATTAAAAACAAACAAAATGGGACTATTCGACTTTTTAAAATCGGACAATAATAAACCGTCAATAGATTTAACGGACTTTAAATTTCTATCTGACGACCATACAAGAATTGAAAATGGACGACCTACAAATGCCAACAATAAAGGTGCTTGGAGAGGTATTAGAGTTAAAACATCAGACAATAGCACTTTTTATGTGACTATGTACAATATGAATGAAAATCACCCAGTTTGGGGCGACAACATTCAAATGGCAGAAAAAAGAATGAAATTAGTTGCTGAACAAAATGACAAAATCATCCTTCGTGGTTTTGGAACGGATGCGATGGGAGCTTCCTTTGCTGACTATGGATTAACCCTACACAAATCAAACAGCAACGTGAATAAAGTGACACTGCATATGCACGACAGAAATATTGACATCGCATATGAAAAAGCTGAAAATAAAAAACAATCAGAAACCTTAAACCAATTTTCTGACTTTGACAATTTTAAAAATTTCACGCATAAATGGAATACAAGTATGCCGATGCAAGAAAAAATGCAAATTGCTATGCAAAGTGATGCTTTAAATAATAAAGGTGCTCACGCATACAATGATGATGATTATCAAAATGCGATTAAATACTTTGAGCAGGCATTAACACTTATGCCAAACAATGATGACGCATTGAAAAATCTAAAATTATGCTATTCAGAAATTGGCAATCAGACAAAATTAAACGAAGTTGTAAAAAGGCTGAATTATTTAAGCTAAGAAAAAGAACGAACCGCTAACACGGGTTTGGCAAAAGTGGCGGTTCAGTGCTCCGCAGACACATTTGTGGTTAATCAAAGTTTGGTTCTCCGCATCAACATTTGTGGTGAAAATCGCCACCTTCGCCAAGCCCGAAAACGTTAGCACTCACCCTAAAAGACCGCCACGACCGACAACAAACGAGCAGAAAAATGACAGACAAAATGCCAACCCTTCGCAAAATTAAAAGAGCTGCAAGCCGACACACAAGCCAACGCTTTTGCAGCACATTTAATTTTGCCCAACCGCACCCAAAGCCCACCCACCACCCAGCTAGTGGACAATGGACAACTTGACGGTAACTTATGGCATTAATGGAGTTTTAAAAACTAACTTTACAACCTAAAATATAAAGACAAACTCAATGAGTGAAGATTATAAAACAATACTAAAAGCCCAACTTTGGAACATTGCCAATACGCTACGTGGCAAAATGAATGCAGACGAATTTCGTGACTACATTTTGGGTTTCATTTTCTATAAATACCTAAGCGAAAAAATGAACATTTTCGCTGACGAAATATTGAAACAAGACAATATTAAGTTCAATGACATAACTCCAAAAACCGAGAACGGGAAAGAATTCATTGAAGCAATTAAGGAAGAAGCACTAGAAAAATTAGGCTACTTTTTAAGACCAGACGAATTGTTTACAGAAGTTGCCAAACGTGGCAAAGGCGACAATGAAGATGACGTTGACAAATTTGACGAAAGCAAAACCAATTTCATTTTAGAAGATTTACAAAAAATCCTTATCAATATCCAGTTGAGTACAATGGGTACCGACAGCGAAGAAGATTTTGACAATCTTTTTGAGGATATGGATTTAAACAGTTCTAAATTGGGTAAAACACCCGAAGCAAGAAATGCAATTATTGCAAAGGTGCTAACGCACCTTGACAAAATTGATTTCAAATTATCTGACATTAATCAAGTTGATGTTTTAGGTGATGCTTACGAATACTTAATTGGAGAATTTGCCAGTGGTGCAGGCAAAACTGCGGGTGAATTTTATACACCGCAAGAAGTTTCTAAAATACTTGCCAAAATTGTTACCACAGGAAAAAGCAAACTAAAATCGGTTTACGACCCAACTTGTGGTTCGGGTTCCTTGTTGCTACGTGTGGCAAAAGAAGTTGAAGATGTAAGTAATTTTTACGGACAAGAAATGAACCGTACTACTTACAACCTTGCCCGAATGAATATGATTTTACACGGTGTGCATTACCGTCAATTTGATATAAAACAAGACGACACACTTGAACACCCACAGCATATTGACAAGCAATTTGAAGCCATTGTAGCTAATCCACCATTTTCGGCTCAATGGAGTGCCAACCCATTGTTTACAAGTGACGACCGTTTTAGCCAATACGGTAAACTAGCACCTAGCAATAAAGCTGATTTTGCATTTTTGCAACATATGATTTACCATTTGGCTGATAATGGAACAATGGCAATTATATTACCACACGGAGCATTGTTTAGAGGTGGTGCTGAGCAACACATTCGTAAGTATTTGATAGAAAACAAAAACTTTTTAGATGCAGTAATTGGTTTGCCAGCAAACATATTCTACGGAACAGGTATTGCAACTTCAATCTTGGTGTTTAAAAAGTGTAGAGAAAATCCTGATGACATTCTTTTCATAGATGCCAGCTTGGAATTTGAAAAGAATAAAAATAAAAATATTCTAAAGGATGAACATATTAATAAGATAATTGACACATATAGAAATAGAAAAGAAATAGATAAATTCAGCACGAAAGCAAGTATAGAAAAAATAAAAGGCAATGACTTTAATTTAAATATTACTAGGTATATAAGCAATAGTGATGTTGAAACTTTAATAGATATCCCAGTAGTAATAGAGCAACTCAAAGAAAACAAATTACAATCTTATGAAAACGATAAACTGATTTCCAAATATTGCGAAATACTACAGATACCTTTTCCAGATGGAAATAACCTGTTTTTATTAAACGAGTTCAAAAAAGGAGTATTACAAAATTTATTTTCGCAAGTATTAAGATTTAAACAAGATGACAATACTGAATTTCCTGAATGGGCAAATAAAAAGCTTAGTGAATGCTTAGATTATGAGCAACCTACAAATTATTTAGTTTCTAGTACTGATTATGAAGATATTTTTGAAACACCCGTTGTAACAGCAGGAAAGACATTCATATTAGGATATACAAATGAAAAGTCAGGAATTTACAATTATAATCTGCCAGTTATAATATTTGACGACTTTACGACCGCTTGTCAATTCGTTGATTTTCCATTCAAGGCTAAATCATCGGCTATGAAAATATTAACGGCAAAAATTGGCTACGATATAAAATTTATGTTTGAGATATTAAAGAACATAAAATATGTGCCCGGTGCACACGGAAGGCATTGGATTTCAGTTTTTGCTAACCTTGAAGTTGAATTACCAACTTATGACGAACAAGTTAAAATTGGTCATTTTATAAATTCTATTGATAAAAGGATTTTACTAATTCAAGAAATAATTAGATAATTCATTTTGAAACACACGAAAGAAATATTACAAGTTCTCGAAAGTCGATATACTAATATTGATTATTACCAAACTATTATCCAAAAAATAGAGGAAAACGTAGAAAGCCATCCCGATATATGTATTGAAAGTTGCAAGGCATTGCTTGAAGGTTTATCAAAGTTTATTTGGAAACAAATTGACCTTTCTTATGATGCTTTGGTTGCCGACAAAATGGATTTTCATCCAGTTGTAAGACAAGCTATGACCAAATTAGCAGACTTCAATGAGGATATAGAATTAGATTTTGTAAATAAGGTGAATAAGCTCATTGTATCAATTGGAGAAGTGCGAAATAAAAGAGGCGATATTTCGCACGGAAAACTTTCACCCAAAGAATATTTTAGTGATAGCCAGTTTTCACAATTGGTAATGAACATTACCGATAATATGCTTTATTATGTACTTCATTCCTTTTCTAAAGTTTCCGTTATTAAGGAATTAGAATACGAGGACAGCACAGAATTTAATGAATGGCTCGATAACGAAAACCCAATTGGAAATTTGAGTTATAGCAAAGCTTTGTTTGACCAAGACAAAGTGGCTTATGAACAAGAATTGGAAAATTATTTAGATGCCAAAGAAACAGTAAGTGAAAATGTCTAGACAGTCGGAACAAATATTAGAAGAACAACTCATTGTCCAATTACAAAAATTGGGTTACGGCTATATTGTAATCAATAGCGAAAAAGATTTATTGCTCAATCTGAAAGGGCAATTAGAAAAACACAATCAGTCTGCACTTACTAAAACAGGCAATGCACAGTTTACACAAACAGAGTTTGAACGAGTTTTAAATTTATTGAGCAAAGGCTCTGTTTTTGAAAAATCAAAAATGCTTCGCCAAAAGCAACACATTATTCGGGATAATGGCGACAATCTTTATTTTGAGTTTCTGAATACCGAGCATTGGTGTCAAAACCAATATCAAGTTACCAACCAAGTAAGCCAGGAAGGGAAATTCAAAAACCGTTATGATGTAACCATACTCATAAACGGTATGCCATTAGTGCAAATAGAATTGAAACGCAGAGGCTTAGAATTGAAAGAAGCATTCAATCAAATCAATCGTTATCAAAGGCATTCGTTTGGTGCTAACTCTGCTTTGTTCCAGTATGTTCAGATTTTCATCATAAGCAACGGAGTAAATACAAAGTATTACGCAAACAATAGAAACCAAAGTTTTAAACAAACTTTCTTTTGGACAGACGTTGAAAATAAAAGACTTTCCAATATTCTGAATGGCTTTACCGATACTTTTTTAGAGCCGTGCCATTTAAGTAAAATGATATGCAAGTACATTGTACTGAATGAAGCCTATAAAATTCCAATGGTGCTTCGTCCGTATCAGTTTTACGCAGTTGAAGCCTTAATAGAAAGAGTAAAGAACTCAACCAAGAACGGTTATATATGGCACACGACAGGTTCGGGAAAAACCCTAACCAGTTTCAAAGCCAGTCAAATTTTAATGGCATTGCCACAAGTTCACAAGGTTGTTTTTGTGGTGGATAGAAAAGATTTGGATTGCCAAACAACCAAAGAATTTAATAGTTTTCAGGAAGGATGTATTGACGGTACAGACAATACGCAAAACTTAGTTAAGCAGTTTACAGGTACATACGTTGACAAAAAAGGAGAAGCCAAAAACTCCAAACTCATTGTAACCACTATTCAAAAGCTAAACACAGCCATTAGCAAATTGAAGTATGAGGCAAAAATGGCTGACTTGAAAGACAAGCGTATCATTTTCATTTTTGACGAATGCCACAGAAGCCAGTTTGGAGATACACACAAACGCATAAAAGAGTTTTTCAATAATGCTCAGTTATTTGGCTTTACAGGCACACCAATTTTTAAGGATAATGCGGCTAAAAACGAACACGGTAAAAGAACCACCAAAGATTTGTTTGAAGACTGTTTGCACAAATATGTAATTACAGATGCAATCAAAGACGAAAATGTTTTAAAGTTTGCTGTTGAATACGTTGGAAGATATAAGCACAAAGACGGACGAGAAACCAACATTGATATTGAAGTAGAAGACATTGACACCAAAGAGTTGATGGAAGATGAAACCCGTTTAGAAAAAATAACGGATTATGTTATTGCACACCACAACCGCAAAACACACAGCCGAGAATTTACAGCAATGTTTTGTATCAATAATGTTCCTACGCTTATCAAGTACGTTGATTTATTCAAAAAGAAAAAGACAGAAGGATTACACAATTTGAACATTGCCACCATTTTCAGTTATGGAGCAAATGAAGATGATGCAGATGCAAACGGCTTTATAAACTTTGAAACGGATTTTGATAATGTTGATTTGAATGTAGTTGCAGAACCAACACCTGAATACAAAATAAATCTTCACAGCAGAGACAAGTTAGAAGAATTCATACAAGATTACAACAAACTATTTGGCGACAACTTCACCACCAAAGACAGCCAAAGTTTTTACAACTATTACAATGACATTTCAAAGAAAGTCAAAGAACGCAAAATTGATATTTTGGTAGTTGTAAATATGTTTCTCACAGGTTTTGACAGCCCAACATTGAACACAATGTATGTTGACAAGAACTTAAGGTATCACGGACTTATTCAAGCATACAGCCGAACAAACAGAATATTAAACGAGCAGAAAAGTCAAGGCAATATTGTTGCGTTCCGCAACCTTAAAAACCGAACAGACGAAGCAATTACTTTATTTAGCAACAAAGAAGCTATTGAAGTAATCATAATGAAACCTTATGAAGACTACACTGCCAAGTTTGATGAAGCATTTGAACATTTAATATCATTAACGCCAACAACTGACAACGTTGATGATTTAGAAACCGAAGATGACGAATTAGAATTCATAAAAGCGTTCAGAGATTTAATGAGAATAAAAAATATTCTCACCGCCTTTTCAGACTTCAAATGGGCTGACTTGAAAATGACTGAACAGCAGTTTGAAGATTTTAAAAGCAAGTATCTTGACCTTTACGACAAAGTAAAAAGCAACCACCAAAAAGAGAAAGTTTCAATTTTGGAAGACGTAGATTTTGAATTGGAGTTAATTCACCGAGACGAAATAAATGTTGCATATATCATTCAGCTTTTAATCAAACTCAAAGCACAGACACAAAAAGACACGACCAAAGCGAAGCAAGAAATTTTCAACTTGCTAAGCACCGAAACGACTTTGCGAAGCAAACGAGAATTGATAGAGAAGTTTATACAAGAGAATTTGCCAGTTATTGTGGACACAGACGAAGTTGCACCAGCGTTTGACAAATATTGGAACGAAGAACAACAAAAAGCATTTTCTAAATTGGTGACAGAAGAAAGCCTTTCACCAGACAAGACAGAAAAATTAATTGAAGACTACTTATTTGCGGAAAGACAACCATTGAGAGACGAAGTATTAGAACTCATAGACGGAGAAAAACCAAGTTTACTTCAACGCAAAAAATTAGGCGACAGAATATTGAAACGTATTATGGACTTTGTAGAAACATTTATAAACGGAATGACAGGATAAGCCAACGCATTTGGTGGCACATTTGTATTTTTTTCCAACGCACAGACCAACGCAAAAAAAATCCAAAAGAGCCACCAAGCCAACGCACCAAGACAGACACGAAATGACAACGAACAACCACGACAGAAAAGAAGGGCGAAGTGCTAACACGGGTTTGGCAAAAGTGGCGGTTCAGTGCTCCGCAGACACATTTGTGGTTAATCAAAGTTTGGTTCTCCGCATCAACATTTGTGGTGAAAATCGCCACCTTCGCCAAGCCCGAAACCGTTAGCTGTGATTTTATGACGACAGAAAAACAAATAAAAGATAAGATTAAAATATTCCGACCAAAAAGTCAGGTCATATCTCTATTTGATTACAACTTAAATGATAATGCAACAAGGGTTTTTAAGTTTCAAGACAAATTAGGTAATAAGATAAGGATTTGGAATTTTACTAACACAATTAAAATTGAGACACCAACAGAAATCGCTCTAAATTTCGCAATAAACATTCCTGACAAATTGTGTTTATCAAACATTTTATTAGAAGATATTAAAGAAATAGGGAAAATATATTCCAGAGAAAAAGGTGACAAAGTAATATTAAACTGCATTAAGTTACTTTTCAATGAGTTGAAATCATTGCAACTTAATACAAACGAAGGGTTAATTGTTTTTAAAAATGGTCTTCAATTGATATTGAACCCTTCAAGAGAAATTTTGACAGAGATTGAAACTCTAAGTAAGATAAAATCAATAATTGAGACAAATTTTCCTGACAAGGACAACAAAGATGATTATGCTGACTTACCAACAGAACTTAAGAAAATACTTTTAGACTATGAGAACTTGGCAATTTCAGATGACTTTGAAAGAGATGAGAAAATTCAAACCCTGACAAAAAAACAACGCACAGACTTCATTGAAACACTTGAGCCAAAACTTGAAAATATAAACGAATTCCTAGACACATTTAATGACAAACCATTATCAGAAGGAGCAATCAGACTTCAATGTTTAGCAGAACTACTAATTGAATTGACATATGAACACGGAAAGAAAAACCACAGCTAACAGCACCTACCCAAAAGGCGGGGTTTTGTGCACGAAAGATACATTTGTGGTAACAGGAACTTTCGTACTTTTAATCAACATTTGTGGTGAATCGCCCGCCCTTCGGGTAGCTGCAAACCGTTGAATTGAATTGTAAGAAAACGCGCGGTGCGGGGTCAGGAAAAGAAAAGTCAATGGAAATCTTTGCAGGAGGCA
>NZ_JAKZAM010000045.1 GCF_022538055.1 Cognataquiflexum nitidum
CGTTGCTGATCTTTTTCATAATGCAACTTTACGAAGTAATCACCGGCCAGGAAATATGGGGTTTATCGGATGGATACAATTATTAATTATCAGCAGTGACATCAGAATCGCAAAATATTGAGTTCAAAATAACTTGGAGAGATGAATACCTAAAATGGATTTGTGGTTTTGCAAATGCTTATGGTGGTACTATTTTTATTGGAAAAGACGACTCAGGAATTGTAGTTGACTTGAAGGATGCTAAAAAGCTATTGGAAGAAATACCTAACAAGGTCAGAGACACTTTGGGGATTTTGGTTGATGTTAATCTGCACCAAACCGACCAAGGGAAATTTATTGAAATTCTTGTTGAGCAATATCCTTATCCAGTCAATTACAAAGGGCAATATCATTACAGAAGCGGCAGCACCAAACAGGAATTAAAAGGTGCTGCACTTGACAAGTTTCTCCTTCAGAAAAAAGGGAAAAGATGGGATGGAGTTCCTGTTCCGAATGTTTCAACAAATGACTTTAAGCAAGAAACATTTGATTTTTTTCGCAAACGAGCTTTCAGAAGCCAAAGAATTGATGAAGAAAGTTTAGCTGACAGTAATGAACACCTTATTGAGAACCTTCAACTCAAGGAAGGTAAATTTATTAAGCGGGCATCTATTCTGCTTTTTCACCCTAATCCTGAAAAGTATATAACAGGAGCTTACGCAAAAATAGGTTTTTTCGAAAGTGATAGCGACTTGAGATTTCAGGACGAAATTCACGGAAATCTTTTTGAACAAATTGAAAAGACCACAGAGTTACTTTTCACCAAATATATCAAGGCTTTGATAAGCTATGAAGGGTTGAATCGTGTGGAAACGTACGAGTATCCAAAAGAAGCAATCAGGGAAGCCTTGTTAAACGCCATTGCACATAAAGATTATTCCGGTGGTGTTCCAATTCAAATCAGTGTTTATAAAGACAAGTTAATGATTTGGAACGAAGGACAACTTCCTGAAAATTGGACAGTTAAAAACCTATTGGAAAAACACGCCTCCCGACCATACAACCCCGACATTGCAAATGCTTTGTTTCGCAGTGGTTACATTGAATCTTGGGGACGAGGAACTATTAAAATCATCAACGAATGTAAAAAAGCAGGAATCCCCGAACCAGTTTTTACTTACGATTCAAGCGATATTTCCGTAGAGTTCAGAAAAGATATTTACAATGAAAAACATCTGCAATCACTTCCCTTGAATGAACGACAAGTTAAAGCAGTGTTATATGTGAAAGAGAAAGGTAAAATCACTAACAAAGAATATCAGGAAATAAACAATACAACAGATAGGACTGCATTAAGGGATTTAGAAACACTGATTCAATTGAACATCATTAAGCGAATAGGTGAAAAAAAAGGTGCTTATTATGAATTAGCTTCTTAGATGTCGGATATGTCGGATAAATGTCGGATAAGGCGAACTATATTTTGATTGGCTCATAATTGGCTCATAGGACAAAACAAAAGAGCGCTGTAAATGAATAGAAAAGAACACCGAAGCGATAACAGGCGTTTGGCAAAAAAAGCGGGTTCAGTGGTTAAATGAAGCTTTGTGCTTCGTATCAAGTTCAGTGCTGGCATACAGTTTAGTGCTTCGAAATCCGCCATTACTCCAGGGGCAAATGATCAACCATCTTCTAAAGACAGGGATAAGAATATGGTATAGGTTTTTAGGAGGAAGCGGGCTCAGGCATACTCTTTCAGGCTTACAAAATACATCTCCAAGGCCCCTTTGCCTTTGACAATTATCTCGCCTCTTTTCTCAAATACAAACTCAGGATCTGACCTTAAGAGCTCATAGGTTTGCTGTGATATGTTTACCTTCCCCACTTCCCCATTGCTTTCCATCCTGGAGGCCGTATTCACCGTATCCCCCCATAGGTCGTACTGAAACTTTTTAACCCCGACAATCCCGGCTACCACAGGCCCTGTATGAATGCCGAGCCGCATTGCGAAGGCGGGTTTACCCTCGGCATGGAGTTGTTTTTTTCGTTCGGTGATAAAACTCTGCATTTTCAGACCGGCAAGGACCATGTTTTTTACAGCTACTTCAGAAGGCATAGGGATGCCCCCTGCAGCCATGAAGGAATCACCAATAGTTTTTATTTTTTCCAGCTCAAATTCTTCGCAAATATGATCAAAGGCAATAAAGCAGTGATTGATCTCCAATACCAATTCCTGGGCAGATAACTTTTCGGCCGTCTGGGTAAATTCCTTAAAATCGGTGAATAAAATGCACACCTTTTCAAATTCGCGTGCTTCTGCACTTCCATTTGCCTTGAGTTCCTCGGCGATCTCAAAAGGCAAAATATTCAGTAAAAGAGCTTCAGACCTGTCTTTCTCTACTTCGATGAGTTGTTTGGCCTTTTGAATGAATTTATTTCTCCGATATAAACCAATCGCCATTATTCCAATCAGGAACATACCCGCCCCGGTGCTAAATGCAATGATCTTCTGTGTTTTTTTTTGCTGGTTTAACAGATCCACCTCTACCTGCTTCTGGGACACTTGGTAGCCGGTCTCAAGGTCGGCCATTTGCTGGATCGACTCAATATTCTTTACACTGTCTCTGTAAGCGATATGATCCTTGTAGTATTGGTATGATATATCAGTATTCCCAAGTTGCTCATGGAGTGTAGCGAGTTTGAGGTTGGTGTCACTGAGTTGGTCCTTAAGCCCATTGGAAAAAGCCAGTTCCAGACTGCGTTCTGCATAGCCCAAGGCCATAGGAAGATCGTTCCTGGAAAGGTAAATATCAGACATATAGGCAAGGTATTCCGAGATCCCGTAATAGTCTTGCTGCTCCTCCAGGATTGCTATTGCCTTATTGATATTGGATAAAGCCAATTTATCATCGCCCTGTTTGGCGTATACCATCCCCATGTTTCCCAGGTTATAGGCCACTCCGATATCGTATCCAATCTGCTCAAACAGCTTTGCCGATTCACTAAAATGAGGAATAGCTGCCGTCAGATTATCCCGATTGAGGTATTCATCTCCCAGATTAAACAAGGCTGAGGCCAGCGTCTGAGAATCCATGATCTCCCGGAAAATAAGAATGGCTTTGGAGTAATAATCGGTTGAATTCTGATGGGCGCCCGAGACCGAATAGATATCACCAAGGACCAAATAAGCGTTGCCAACCCTCTTTTTATCCCCCATTGCCTGAGCATACTCCAAACTTTTGAAAGTCGCTTTCAGGGCGCCCTCCAAATCGCCAAGCATACGCAAGGCAGAGCCTTCATTGAAATAGGCCTTTACCAACCACTTCGGATCATCCGTTTCGGCGGCTAACAGGCGCGAATAAAACAAAGAACTGTCAGGGGTGTTATGATTGAATGAGATCTTTGACAGCCAATAAAGGCGCAAAGTATCATGCACGTCCTCGGATCTATCCAACAGCCGAATTAGGCTATCAGCCTCCTTTTGGTTTTGGGCCATACCCTGCCCTTTTCCCAGAAGCAGGAATATGAAAAGTAGGATGATTCGCATTTGCTGTCTCACATATAGTTGCCTGTTATCTGGTGGGATCTACTCTAATCTTCGGATCAAAAGTATATTTTTTGGGTTGGTCGTTCCCTTTTTTAAGTGTAAATTCAATAGTATAGGCTTCGTTGTCACCACCATTATCAGGCCGAATAGCCGTCCAGATCACTTGAGCCGTTACATTGCCACTATTCCCATTGGTGGGAGTTATAGGCCCTAAGACATTGTTTCCTGATCCCTGCTCATAGATAATGTTGGTAATGGCAACCGTATAGCTGCTATTGTCGACTTTAGGTTGCCAAATAACCTGGCTCCCTGGATTTAAGATGGTTTCAAAAGAGTTTTGATTGGGATTTTCCTTTTCCCCTCCTTTGTTATCTTCCATCTTCAACCATAGATTGGCCTGTGCTTCACTAAGTGGTCCCCCGTTGGGGAGCTGCGTATACATGGATGCACAATCCAGGATATTCATCGTCACGGTCGTCGGGGCCACATCTTTAAGATCCTTAGCCGGACTTTGCATCCACAGGAAATTCGTTGTGGTTGGGGTGTCACCCTGACAGGCCGGGGTGCCATTAACACTCCCCCCATTCAAAATATTTAAGTGCTGACCGCTGCTCTTTACCTTGATCATTGACCAGCCATTACTATCGGGAGCCTCGATCTGCCATAAAAAATTATCGGGTGCATTATTCGGATTTGCCAACGGATTCTGACAAGCGATAGTAGCATTAGAACTCCCTGGACCCGGTATAGCGCCTGGAATATTTAAGTACTGACCGGTATCCTTTGACTGGAATAAGTGCCATCCCGCAACCGCAGAATTGATTATTTCCCATTTGAAATTATCCGTGGTTGGCAATTCACCCTGGCAAGCCATTGTGCCGCTGGGGGCGTTTAACCCATAGATGTTGAGCCACTGGCCGGAGCTTTTTACTTGAAATTTTATATAATTTGGCATATTAATGGTATAAAAAATTATTAAAAATGAAATAATCAAAAAAGATAGTCTATTTATCTGACAGCCGCAAGAAATCCGAATTAAGAATTAGTGAAGTTACCTTACCTCAAGGAAACAGGCCATTACCCTTGGATGAAACTAACTAAAAATGAACCAAAGAAGAGGGAAGAACACCCGAAATACCAATCAGGTGCGCTCAGGAGGGATTTACATCCCCTCCTGATAATATCGGGAGCTATCGGAAACAAATTCCAAAATTCAATTTTCTGACAAACTTGGGTAGAGAATGGATAAGAATAATTCTTATAAATGGGGAATTGAAGAGCCTGCTTCTGAAGCAAATTCTCTAAAAATGCAAAATGAGGAAAAATGACAATAAAGATCAGGCATTTGTTGATGATGCTCTCTGGTTTGAATGGGCAGGAATCCAATACTGATTCATTAAAAAAATGATGTATCCTATGCCATAGATTTTAAAATACTATACTTATTGAAAATAAAATATTTTGAAAAGATCAAAGAAAAAAACGGACTTATTAGCGTTGGAGCAGGTCTATGAATCGTATTTAGGGATATGTTGACTCCAACCTCGTAACCTCCGTATATGGTTTCCCACTATGGCGTGAAATGTTCTGTTCTTCAGTACAGACACAGCAGTCTGGCTTACTTGAGTGCATACCTCGCGATAAAACATGCCGATAGCTATCGGCACCACTTGCTTGGCTTCGGGAATACCCCGTGCTTAAGGGACTTGCACCCGTGGGAACGGTCATCTTTTTTACCCATATTCACCATTCATGGCAAGTTAGCCCGTTTTGCAAAAAACAGGGGGCATGTTCCAGTGGCAGTTTTGTGGTTAATCAAAAACATTATTCTAAACAGAAAGGAAAGTTCACGTAATCGCGGGCTATCCCCATTATATATACTTTAGGCTGCTTCAATGTAAGCTTCTTCCTTACTTAATATCTGAGCGACATTTGCAAGCATTACACCATAAATTACCTTAGAACATACATCCGCCACTGTATAAGTTATTTGGCGGGCTACCACTCCTGATTCGTTGAAAAGTCCTCCTTCAATGCCAAATAAATGAGGCATCAGGTATGCACCGGGATACAAAAGCCAAGAAATGATAAATAAAGTCCATATCCCACCTAACATTTTTTGAGCTTTGAGTGGAATTCCTTCTTTACCTTCACTGATTACCTTTCTCATTAAAAATAAAATATGGAAGAAAAAAACAGTGGATACAGCACCCCAAATAGCAAAAGCAGTAAAATCAGTCACCTCATAAAATTGACCGATATAGCCGGTGATTATCATAGCTGAACCTGAAAACCAAAATTGGTTTCGAATGCTACTGAAGTTTGATTTGGTAAGGCTGACTACAAAAAGTATCTGAAAAAGCAACATTGGCACATCAATTAGCCAGTTAAGATACCTGTAGCCGTTGTTAAACAAGTCTTTACCATTGCCCAAAAAGTACTTTCCTTGTTCTTTATCAAACACAAAACTGCCTGTCCAATTATTAGCTTGCACATATAAAAGTAAAAAGGCCGATACCATAACCACGACCGATAAAACAGCCGAAATCCTGTACTTAGGAGCAACTGATTTTATGGTAAGGATAAAGTAAAATAGTGCCGCCAGCATTACCGCATACCCTAAAGTAAGTACCTGTGCGACTATCTGATAGCCCATTTCAGAAAATCCTTGATTGATTCCGATGTAGTTTTCAAAATTTGCGTTGCCTAATTCGTTCATAATTATTGAATTTTCATGACCATCGCAGCAGTGTAAATCAATACAGTTACAATGATATAATGTGATGAAATATTAATCTTATAGTATTTAGATAAAAGTAGGACCTATTACTTTTAATTATCTTACACTTTTATTGCAGGTTATTATATAAATCTCACTTTCAGCAGGATACTATGCTTTCTCCTATGGCCAGTGTCCCACGGACCTCAAGGATTTTGTGAGACACAAACTAAAGCGTAAAAAAAACTTGGCACCAATAAAATTTTGACCATCACTAAATGGAAGAATAATGACAAATCAAATAGCGAAAAGGGGCGTCAAAATGGCTGTTACATGGATTGTAAGTCGCGCCAGCATGAATGAGGGGTTGAGATGGTTTTGAAGTGGTAAGAATGCACCAGTTCATATACATTTTCCCAAGGAGTGCCACCCTAATCGTAGAGGTCGGGATTGTGTTGAACCTCTGGAAATTGAAATACATTTTTTCCTTTTTGCTTGTCGCATTTCCCCCGTTGGAACGTTTATCTTTTTGACCTATATTCCCCATTCAAGGCACACACAGAACAATTGCAATAGGCGGGGTTTTGTGTTCCGCAGACAGTTTAGTGGTAACCGAAAGTTTTGAGCTCCGCTTCAAAATTAGTTGTAAAAATCCCGCCCATCTCAAATCTGCAAAACGTCAGGCTGTGAAAAAAACTAGAATTTTTTACAAAAACCCCTTTTCTGAAGCGTATAGAGGGTTTATATATTTGAAGCCTTGAACTTCGTTCAAGAATATCCCAAAAACTCTCTTCTCCGATTTTTGGAGATATTGGGCCAATAAGCCTCTGATTGGCTCTATTTGACCGGATTTAGGCCAAAAAGAAACCGTCTTGTAGTCCGGTTTCCATTTTCTGAGCTTTTCCATCAGGTCCTCGATGCCGAGGATATTGATGGTGCGCCTGAAGTTGTACACCGTCATGATCAGGGCAATCTAACAGGCATCAATTGGGGGTCAGAAAAAAACACTTGGCCAACCTACCCTCCAATAAAAAATTTAATATATTTGAAAGAAAAAGCACGGGGTGCTATTTAATAGCTGAGATTATACCCGAGACCTGATTTGGATAATGCCAACGTAGGGATGCAATTTGAAAATCTATTTCAAACTCCATCCCTTGGTATTTTAGAGGATGGAGTTTTTGTTTTATAAAACAATCGAAATGGAAGTAGAAAAATTTTCAACCGGTTTAATACCGGCAAGTCAACAAAACTGGCAGGGAAGACCTGAATGGTTTTTTAACCGTGAACATACCGACACTTATGAACAATGGTATGAAGGACCGTACAAACGAGCTGAAATCTGGCAAAAGAAAGTAATGGAGCAACTTGTTTCTACTGATAAGCGGGTCAAAACATTGCTGGAGTTTGGTTGTGGCACTGCACGATTTACAAGGTGGTGGAAAGAAATAGGCATTGAAGCCACAGGTGGCGACATCTCTCCACTCATGCTTTCCCAAGCAAAGCATCTTTTTGAAGGAGATTTGGTAATGGCTGATTCACATCACATGCCTTTTAAGGACCACAGTTTTGATTCACTCGCCTTCATTACCACTTTTGAATACTACAAAGACCCCGTGAAAGTGATCCGCGAAGCAGCAAGAGTAGGCAAATACGGCATAGCAATGGGAATGATGAACCGTAATTCCCCCAAAGTATTGAGACGAAGGGTTCAGCAATTATTCGGGAAAAATCCATTTTACGTAACAGCAACTTTTTACTCCCCACAAATGCTGACAAAAATTATACATAAAGCACTAGAGGGAAGGGAATACACCATCCACTGGACTTGCACAGGGCTGCCAAAATGGTTTCCTGTTCAGCAATGGGGCTTGCCATATGGTGATTTTTTTGGTTTGTATATACAGCTAAAAGATGTGGATTAATGAGCACAAAACTTGGCAAAATTGAACACCATTTATTTGAACAATTCATCTATAAAAAATGTGGGCATCAACGCGATGAGGTCATCGCAGGGGCACAGTTTGGGGTAGATGTTTCTCTTGTTGGATTGCATGGAGGGATGTCAATGGCATTAACAAGCGACCCATTATCACTGATACCGTCCCTTGGTCTGCAAGAATCGGCCTGGTTGTCTGTCCATCTCATGGCAAATGATATGGCAACGACAGGATATGCCCCAATGTATGGCCAATTTGTATTAAATCTTCCTTCTACATTTTCAAAAAACGACTTCAAAGTATATTGGGAATACATTCATAAGTTTTGTTCCGAAATAAAAATTGCCATCACAGGCGGACATACGGGTTTTATTGAGGGTCAAAACTCAACCATCGCTGGAGGCGGAACGCTTGTTACGATAGCACCTACAAACAAAATATTGCTGTCCAAGTCGGCAAAATCGGGAAACGTAATATTGGTAACCAAATCTTGTGCTATATCCTCTGCGGCAATTCTTGCGATGAGTTTTCCTAAAACCGTAAAGAACAAAGCAGGAACAGAAATTTACCAACAAGCCTGTACTTCATTTTACCATACCTCTTCATTGCAAGATGCTTTGACTGCAGTCGGTAAAAACAATGAACATTCAGCAATTACAGCTATGCACGATGTAACAGAAGGCGGGGTCTTGGGCGCTATTTATGAATTGACTGTTGCTTCAGGCAATGGAGCAATTATTTATAACGACAAATTACCCGTTGCCGAAGTACAAGCAGAAGTCTGTAACATATTTGACCTAGATCCAAGATACTGTATAGGTGCAGGTTCTATGGTAATCACCTGTGAAAAAGAGGCCGCTGAGGAGGTGATTTCTCGATTGGCCAAAAGTAATATTCCTTGTGTAGCTGTGGGAGAATTATGCGAAAAGAAAAATGGAATAACACTTATTGAAAATGAAGAAAAAAATGTCTTGAAATATTTTGAGGAAGACCCCTATTGGGCTGCTTTTTTTGGAGCTTTAAATAAAGGTTGGAAATGAAAAACCGGATACGAGATGGGATTTATCTCATTATTGACCCCTCTATGGACAGGGGGATTTTAATGGGTAAGCTAAAAGAAGTTATCAAGGAAGAAATTTCAGCTATACAAATTTGGGACAACTTCAAACCAAATGAAAATCCAATAGAGTTCGTAAACGATATCCTGCCATTATGCCATGCCAAAAAAATCCCTGTGCTTATCAATAACCAATGGGAATTATTGAAGCAGACAGCTGTAGACGGTATCCATTTGGATAAAATACAGGATAATATGCAGCAATTGAAAAAAGAAGTGAACCGGGAGATCATTACAGGCCTCACTTGCAGCAACGACTTGTCTTCAGTACAATGGGCAGAAAAAAATGAATTTGATTACATTTCATTTTGCTCTTTGTTTCCCTCATCAACAGCAAATAGTTGTGAATTGGTAACATTTGATACCGTGAAAGAAGCAAAGAAAATCACCTCCATGTCTATCTTTTTGGCAGGCGGTATAAAACCCGAGAATATAGAATTACTTAATGAACTGAATTATTCAGGTATTGCTGTAATATCAGGCATAATGAGTAACGAAAAGCCTGTTGAGGCACTAAAAAAATACCAACAAAAAATAAAAAAAGAATTGAAATGAGAATAGAAACCATAAAAAAACTTTGCTGTTCATTTGACAAAGGAGATTTGAAATTAACCATAGTATCCAAGGACACTAAAGACAATATTTTGGAAGGCATTTTATTCTGCGATGAGTGTAAAAGAGTATATCCCATTGTATCAGGTATTCCGATAATGAGTCCAGACGAGTACCGCGAATTTAAATTAGAGCGTCCTTTATTAGAGCGCTGGACAAATGACAAGGTATCCGACAATTTTCGGCTTAGCGAAAGTAAAGAGCAAATTAATGAATAAAGGTAGCCTGCCCTTGGTCCTTTTGCCACTGATAACCCACACGACAGAAAGAAGCTCAAGCGCCAGTCAAGCAGACGGCCTTGAGCTGCATCACTGTGCAGGCCAGATTGTTCAACCCCAGGGTATATAGGAGCATTCTCCAAATTTAGGGAGTGGTTTTTTGGATGATCTATTAGACCCTCGTAAAGGAGATGATTGGGTAGGTTTTTAGGCTAGTAAGGAAGCATTTATTGATATACCGTAATTATCAGGCATGACAATGTGGTAGTAGTGGTTTGGATCAAGGTGAAACCCCTGAAATTGAAATACATTTTTTCATTTTTGCTGATCACATTTCCCCGGTTGAACCGCTCATCTTTTTGACCTATTTTTACCATTAAAGGCAAACACAGAACAATTGCAATAGGCGGGGTTTCGTGATTCTACGTGGTAAAGTGCCAATAAGCTTTATGCATCTAAAGAAATTTTGCGCTGAAAAACTTCGCCTTCGAAAAACTGTAGACTGTTGGCTTTTGCCAAAAAAGGGCATACAACCTTCTAAAGAGGGAAAAAGCATCAAATAATTATTAAATGAAAAAGATACAAACATTAAAAATATCCGTTTTGGTTTTTATTTTCTCGCTGTCTGTCCTGTCGCTGGCCTACAGTCAGTCAGGAGATAAAATTGAGGTTGAAAAGTTCGGTGCAATTGCTGATGGAAAGACCCTTAATACCCTGGCCTTGCAAAAAGCCATAGACGAAGTTTCTAGAAAAGGGGGTGGGACCTTGGTTTTTTCGAAGGGGAAATACCTTACGGGGTTTTTACAGATCAAAAGCAATGTAACCCTATTTTTGGACGAAGAAGCGGTGCTTTTGGGTAGCACCAATCCTGAAGACTATCAAAAATTGGAGATTGAAGACGCACCAATTTCTCCCAAAACCGACGACAATTCAAAACTTGCTTTGTTGCTGGCCCACCGCGCCAGTAATATTGCTATAACCGGAAAAGGTACCATTGACGGGCAAGGGCGCGAGTTGGCATTTGTAATAGATAGCCTACATCATACCGGTGAGCGAATCGACCCCAACTACAGCACTCAGAACAATCGCCCCAGCGAAACTGCACGCCCCAAAATCATCAATTTCTCGGAATGCGAAAATGTGACCGTACAGGGTGTTACCATTAAAAATTCAGCTTGCTGGGTACAGACATATGAACTCTGCAATAACCTTGTAATTGATCAGGTTACTGTAGAAAGCCGTGCCTACTGGAACAATGACGGAATGGATATCACCGATTGCCGAAACGTCAGGATTACCAATTGCGATATCAATTCGGCTGATGATGGCATTTGCCTGAAGTCGTATTATCCCGGCTATTTCAACGATAGCATATATATAGCGAATTGCTACATCCGGTCCAGCGCCAGTGCCATTAAGTTTGGCACCGCATCGGTTGGTGGGTTTAAAAATGTGGTTATAGACAATATTACCATAAAAGACACTTATCGGTCGGCCATCGCCATCGAATCGGTTGACGGGGGTTTTATTGAAAATGTGCAGGTTTCAAATATTATGGCAGTGAATACCGGAAACGCCATTTTTGTCCGACTAGGCCACCGTGCGGGAGAAACTCCCGGAACAGTGAAAAATATATCATTTAAAAATATCAAGGCTCAGGTACCCTTTGGACGCCCCGATGAAGCCTACGATATGCGCGGCCCTGAACTGCCTTTCTTTCACAATCAGTTTCCTTCGCCAATTACCGGAATTCCAGGGCATTATATTGAAAATATTTCGCTCGAGAATATTGAAATAATCTATCCGGGCCGTGCATCGAAAGGTATGGCTTACATTCCTCTTTGGCAGCTGGAGCGTGTTCCCGAAAAAATAAAAGATTATCCCGAGTACTCGATGTTTGGCGAGCTGCCTTCATGGGGGTTTTATATCCGCCATGTGAAAGGAATTACGATGAAAAACATCAAACTCAAATTAGATAACGGTGATTTCAGGCCAGCATTTGTGCTGGAAGATGTGCAACAAGTAGATATGGAAAATTTGGATTTACCTGATGATAAAAACGAACAAATTATTTTGAAAAATACTCGTAGTACCAGTTTCGACAGTAAATCCGAGCGATTTATAAAAACTATTAAATAGATGCTAATGGATGCCTAACCTAGTAAAGGATTCAAAAAAAAGGAGACTAATTGTCCCCTTTTTTTGTTGATTCCTGAATGGATTTTTGGAGCTCTTTCAACACCTCCTGATGTTCATTTTGCCAGAGTTCCATTTTTCTTTGAAACTCTTCCAACTTCACTTGATTTTCCTGCTGCCAGATTTCCACCTTCTTTTGGAATTCATCCATTTTGGGCTGGTTTTCTTTCTCCCAAGCTTTCATTTTTAGCTCGTACTCTTTCATCTGAGGAGCGTTTGCTCTTTCCCATTCCTCCATTTTTTTTTCGAATTCCTCTATCTTAGGTCGATTGGCTTTCTCCCATTCTTTCATTTTGGCTTCGAATTCTTCTACTTTGGGAGCCAATTCCTTCTGCCAAGCTTCATTCTTTTTCTGCCATTCAGCTAGTTTATCTTTATTTGCCTCATTCCATTTTACCAAAGCCGCTGCCCTCTTTTTATCTTCTTCAGCAAACTTTGCATCCATATCTGCCTTCTTCTTTTCGATTTCGGCTTTGGACATGTTGGTCGTGTCAAAGTTGTATTTGAAGTGGTAGCTAAAATTATGAACACGGGAAGAGTCAGCAGGGAAATAAATATCCGCCGGCACTTCCAAAAACATGGCCGAATCCGGGAAAGCAATGAAGGGAGCAATATCAAAATCCATGACAGGCATGTCGGCCATATTCAGATTAGGAACTTCGTCCATAACAAAATTCATGGGAGGAAACGGTGCCATATTTAATTCCATCTGAAACATCGGCATGGCTTCAAAGGCAAAGGGTGCCACAGGAAAATCCTTGGACATCATGTTGAATTCAGGCATTCCCTGAAATACAGGGTTGAAATCTTTGAATAACAAACCCAAATCTTTGAGCCCTTCCATCTCTTTTTTGAACTTCTCCTTTTGCTCGGGAGTCATTTTGTTCCAATCCATTTCCATGATGACAGGGCCTTTTGGCGGAATGGTGTCTTGGGAAGGATAGGCGTATGTGCCGATCCAATTACCTTCAATGGTATTGGTATTCAATTCGGTAGCCATCAAATCCTCAAAGGACTCCTTGGACGGTTTGTCGCTTGCGCCGACCATCAGGGTGGCGCCAAGCAAAAGTGTGATCATCATGGTCATGCTGGTTATAGTAGTTGGTTGTGAAGAGGAGGTTTTGACTCCCATTATTCTTTTGATGCGGTCAAGGGTCGGGTTGTTGGGTTTGGCGGCAGTCATGGCGATTTCCGGCGTCGGGTTTTTGGCATGGTTCAGTACATTGGCGAGGCCAAATGCAAGGTCTTTGGGAGAAATCCCCATGCTGATCGCAAGGTCATCACAGGCATTTTCACGCTGTTCTTTGGCGGTCATATTGATCCACCAGAATATGGGATGGAAAAAGAACACCACTTCCAAAATAGATTGTACCAAATTGACCAGGTAATCGTGTCGCTTGATGTGGGCGAGTTCGTGGGCGATGATTGCCTCGAGCTGCAAAGGTGAAAGCTGAAAGAAAAGACCTGCAGGAATGAGAACCACCGGCTTCCAAACTCCGTACGTCATCGGCACCTCCACGTGGATACTTTTCAGAAGTTGTACAGGTTTGGACATTTTGAGCGATGTAAGCTGCTTATCCAATACTTGCTGCCAAACAGATTCTGCCCGGTCATGTTGCTTTTGACGGAGATTGCGGATGTCGGCCAAGGAGGTCGCCAACCTTACCAAAAACAGCATCGCTCCCAAAAACCAAACCTGTACCAATGTTGGGATCCAATTTTCTATCCGTCTCGATACGATCATCCAATCAGATGGCGCATTTATCAGGTGGTTGGAGTTGGGTTGGGTCAAATGCTCGATTTGGGAAGTATGGGGAATAGCTCCGGCTGGGACTGGAAGGGAAGGTGGAATGGAATAAATGAAAGTTCCCAAAGCCAAAACTGTAATCAGAGCAAGTGCTGAAATGCTCAGCCTGTATTTGAAAGCGGGGGATTTTTTACCAAAAACCTGAAGCGCCAGCCACAGTATCAAACCTACGCCTGCAATCTGCCAAAGGGCATGGACGATCATCCAGCCGAGGCCAAGTAAATAAGGTTCAGCAATAAAAGTGGATAAAGTTTCCATTATTGTTCATTTTCCAATTGGTCCAAGAAAGCGCGGATTTCATCTAATTCCTCTTTGGAAGGATTGCCCTGTCCGAGAGCCTGCATGACCAGGTTTTTGGCAGAGCCGCCAAATGCTGTGGCCATAAAGTTGGTCACGAGGTTTTTTTGGGTGACGGTCTCGTCTACCGCTGGAAAGTAAATGTGGGTACGGTTCTGCTCATCCCTGCGGAGGAGTCCTTTGGCATGCATGATTTGCATGGTCTTGAGGGTAGTGGTGTAGCCGGTATCTTTGGTTTCCGCGAGTTTCTCGTGGATTTCCCTCACAGTCGCCTGCTCCATAGGCCAGAGCAGAGACAAAATTTCAAGTTCGGATTCAGTCGGTTTAGCTTGCATAGCGGTTAATACGATTGCTTTCGTACAAAGTTATACGAAGAGAATCGTAATACAAGTTTTTTATACGATTTATTTCGTACAATATCCAAAAACCTTCTAAATCTTTATATTGCATCTAAAATTTTAAGCGTAATGATGAAATTTTATCCCATATTATTTATGGTCCTGCTGCTTTCTGCATGTATAGATCCTTACAATGCGGATGTAGAGGCACCTGAGCGGGGTCTTTCCGTAGAAGCAGTAATCACCACACTCCCGGGACCACATGAAGTCAAACTCACCAGAAATGCTCCTTATGGTTTGTCATTTGTGGGTTTTAACAGGCCTGAAATATTGGCTAAAGTTGCCCTGAGGGATGATCTTGGAAGGACTTTTGTATTCACCGAATCCCAAGATTCTAACAGACCGGGAGTTTATATTTCTGATCAGGATTTCAGTGCTGAAGTGGGCAGGACGTACAACCTTGAGTTGGAACTTTTTTCGGGAAAAAGATATATTTCGAGGCCAGAAACTGTAGCGGAAGTTCCGAATATTGATTCCCTCACCTATAAGGCAGTGAGAACAGCTACGACCAATAAGTACATCGGGGAAGTTGGCGTTCAGGTCACCGCCCATTTTCAAGACCCAAAGGGCATTGAAAATTTTTACCATTGGAGGCCTATAACTTCCACATTTGTTTTGATTACAGAGCCGGATGCAGAAGGGGGGAGAAATCCTCCTGTGAGTTGCTGCGCCAGGTGCTTTCATACCGACTTTCCCCAGCCTGCCAATGTGATTACATATGACGATAAAGATGTGGATGGACTATACCAAAGAAAAATTGTAGCCTATATCCTGGATGATGGTGTACGATTCAAAGAAACCTACAGGTTGGACTTTTTGCATCTTGGGATAAGCCAAAGGGCGCATTCATTTCTAAGGTTGGTCAATCAGCAGCTGAACCTAACAGGCAGTGTATTTGATCCACCTCCTGCCAATATCCGGGGCAATATGATCAGCCTAGATGATCCTAATGAGCAAGTTTTGGGTTATTTTTTGGTAGCAGACGCAGAATTTATGCGGGTATATATCCATAAGGACAGATTGGAATTTGTAAAAACGCCATTCACAAAAATATTCTTGGATTGCAGGGAATTCTTACGTGCCGCGGATGGATTAAGAAGGAATCCCATCATTCCGCCCTTGCTTCCACTCGATCCACCTGATGATTGGAATCCCTGATTTTTTTTTTTTCAAAAACTTTAGTTTAATTTGAATTCATGATACCTTAATTATCATTTTGAAACATATATCTCTCTATATCCTATTCCTCTGTTGCCTCGGCTTCTTTTCCTGTGAAGAAAAAGCGGATGGAGGTTTTACCATATTGACAGAGGAGATTGTCAATGTCAATGGAACAAGGGCTATTATTTTAGGGAGGATTTTGGCTTTCCAAAATGTAGCCGTCCAAGAGCATGGCTTTCAGTTTTCATTGACAGCTGATTTTTCAGATCCGATAGAAATCAAAATGGGAGAAAGATCCCGTCCGGGCAACTTTGTAGGAGAGACTGAGTCCCTTTCTTTGGGTAAAGAATATTTTGTGCGGGGATTTGCCCAGACGGAATCCGATCTGGTTTTTGGAAACACGCTTACGTTTGTGACGCTAGAACCAGCCGTAGAGCGGATTTTTCCCTTGACTCAGTTTGAAGGCGAAATAATTACTGTATTTGGAAGAGGTTTTGAAAGTAGTTCTGAGGTGTTTTTTGGAGAAACAAAAGCCGAGGTAATTGATGTTGTCTTTGGTTCTCAGATCAGGGTAAGGGTTCCAAAAAGGCAGGAATCCATCTCCATTCCTCTGAAAGTGGTGACCGGAAGTCAGGTGGCTTTTGCTGAAAATCACTTTAGGTATCCTACCGGAACCTATGAATTGCTTGATATCAGGTTGGAAGGAATCAGATTGAGAGACAATATCTACTTTCAGAAAGGCAATACCTTTTTTGTTGGTTTGGGAGTGGATTTTAGTGGTAATATTTTTTCGGAAATATATTCCTATACCCAAGGAGAAAACGAATGGAAACCAACCAACTATCCCGGTCTGCCCAAAAGAAAAGCAGTTTCAACCCGTACCGGTTATTTTGGAGGGGGATTCCAAAATATTGGAATTTCAGCTACTTATTCAGACGATTTTTGGAAATATGATAATGGGGAATACCGACAGATCACATCGCCTGCTTTTAGGTTTGCAGATGCTATAGGGGCTGAAATCTCAGGAAATTTTCTGGCTATCGGAGGATTATTAGAGGTAGGATCATTGGTCAGAGAATATAATCCGATATCTGAAAGTTGGAATAACCTTCCAAACCTCCCTTTTGATGTTACCGGCGATCTGGTGAATTTCATCTACCAAGACAAATTGTACATCATTGACAAAGACAAGATATTATGGGAGTATAATCCTTATACAGCATCTGCATCAGCCAAAACTGTATACCCCTCCCCATTTATCAAAACTGTTTCGGATTTTGGCGGAGTGGCTATAGTGATGGGGGACAAAGCCTATATAGGCATGTACAACAGCGCAAGAGAATTTTGGGAACTGGATCTAAGGACTTTTGTATGGTCTGCAAAAAATCCATTTCCGGGTGAAATCAGGGCAGTAAATTCCGGGATTTTTGAGCGTGATGGACAGCTTTATTTTTTGCGCTCACAGCAACCTGCAGACTTCACTGAGTTTTGGAGATTTGATCCGGATGGCTTTTAATAAAACCGTTATGATTTCAACATCTAAAATACCGCTTTCGCTCTTCTTTTTATTCTTGGTCTGCTTGGGTATTTCTTGCATTGAGGAGTATTCATTTGAATCCCAAGATCCGGGGCGCATGCCTACTGTCGAAGGACGATTCACTACCCAACTCAAAAAACACCAAGTCAGACTATCGAGGGCAAGTCAATATGGACCGGATTTTAATGGGCTAAATAGACCCGAATCGCTGGCGACCGTATTGATTAGAGATGATTTGGGAAAAACAATTTTGCTGGAAGAAATCAGCCCTGGAGTGTATGAAACTGCAGATTTTGTCAGTGCTGAAATTGGAAGAAGTTATAATCTCGAAATCATCACCTTCACGGGAAGACGGTACATTTCCCTGCCGGAGACCATAGTGCCTGTGCCAAAGATAGACTCCCTTTCCTACAGGTCTGTCAGATCTGCGACCACCAACCGCTTGCTATCTGACGTTGGCGTACAAGTTATTGCGCATTTCAGAGATCCCGGTGATGTAAAAAACTATTACTATTGGGCAGGCAATGAATCTACTTATGTTTTGGTCACCCAGCCAGAGGACTTTACAAACCCTCCAACCCATCCAACTTGTCCCCGTTGCCCTAATCCCAAGCCCTGTTGTAAGACATGCTACAGAAAAGAGCAACCTGTAGTCAACATCTATGCATCAGATGACAATGAATTCAACGGCTTAGCCCAAAGCAGGATTATTGCCTACATTCCTGATGATGGATTGAGGTTTTTGGATACCTACAGGTATGAGGGTTCAAACTTGTCTATTAATGAAAGGGGCCATCGGTTTTTGAAATTGATAGACCAACAAATCAGCCTCACAGGAAGTGTCTTTGACCCTCCTCCTGCTAATATTAGAGGAAATGTTTTTAGCCTTGACGATGCGAATGAAACTGTGCTTGGCTATTTTTTTGCCTCCGATGAGCAAGCTATTCAAGCCTACATCAAAAGAGAAAATTTGGAATTTGTATTATCTCCCTCCACCAAAGTTCCTGATGATTGCCGAGTATTGTTAAATTCCAGCCTTATACCTCCTGCAGACTGGAATCCTTGAGAACAGAATTGAACATCAGCAAAACAATTTTTGGATTTAAATGAATATGAGTATCCGCAATGCTGCACGGTGGGCAACAGGAGCTTGTATCGAATGAGGATACTCGTCCACAGCCTGGGCAGTCCACTGTCCACAGGGTGTTTAATGGCTCCTCCAAAAAAATTATTGTTTGGCTACATGCAAGAAAGCGGATATACATATAAATGAATCTGATTATCCACATTCTTGCCTCTATTTCTTTTAGACAAAACGGCCTCGACTTCGCTCGGCCACCGGATCTGGTGCTATTTGTCAGGAGGTGGAGGGAAATGCGGCTGCGCCGCATTTCCCTCCACCTCCTCTAGAAATAAAACTTACGGACACCGAGCCAGTGAAGGTGAATTGAAACAAAATTTTGCTAGTGGCTGAATTGCGGATATACATATAAATGAAAATGGTAAAACAATAAATATTACAGTCATCCCTTCTTTACACAAAAACCTTTGATTACTTTTTGTATTTTGCATGCATGTGCCTATTAGCTTTCAACTGGATCAACCACCCCGAATATAAATTTATCCTGGTAGCCAACAGGGATGAATTTTTTGAGAGGCCGACCGCTTCAATCCATCTTTGGGAAGAGGGATTCTATGCCGGCAAAGACCTCAAAGCGGGAGGGACTTGGTTAGGATTACATCCAAACGGCCGTTTTGCTACTTTGACCAACTATCGTGATCTCAAAAATGTCAAACAAAACGCCAAATCGAGGGGTGATCTTGTCAAGAACTTTTTGGAAGGAAACTCAAGTCCTTTGGAATACCTTTTGGCGATTGAAAAAGAAAAAGACCAATACGAAGGGTTCAACCTCTTGGTTGGGGAAGGCGATGATCTTTTTTATCTGTCCAATAAAAAAGAAGGAATCTATAGGCTGGAATATGGTCTTTATGGCCTGAGCAATGCACTTTTGGAAACACCCTGGGCAAAACTTGTAAAAGCCAAAGAAATGCTCCGCTCCAAAATCGACAGGAATGAAATAGATACAGACGGGTTGCGGGAGATTTTGCTGTCAAGGGAAATAGAACAGGACAGGTTTTTACCTGTCACAGGTGCGACTATTGAACAGGAGCGGTTGCTTTCTTCGCAGTTTATCAACGTGGGCAATTATTACGGGACGATCAATACCACGGTCTTGCTTTGGAAGCATTCAGGGGAGGTGGAGATCAAGGAAGTTCGCTATTTTCAGGCCGAAAACCGCAGCGAAGAAACCCGAGTTCAGTTCCAAATGGATGAGGTCCGCGAACAGAAAATCGGGTAATGTTGTTGACATATCAGTAGAGGTTTATGCAGCTTTCTTGGAAATCAGCTCAAAAACTCCAACTCTCCTCTGAACAGTTTAAACCTTTTTGAAATGGAAATATTGGATGTGTTTATCGTCGGTGGCGGGCCGATAGGATTGGCCTGTGGGATAGAATGTGAAAAAGCCGGGCTGAATTATATCATCGTCGAAAAAGGTGTTTTGACCAACTCCCTTTTCAATTATCCGCTCAATATGACATTTTTTTCGACTTCCGAAAAACTCGAAATGGGCGGTATTCCTTTTATGTCCATCGCCCACAAACCTACAAGGACCGAAGCCTTAGAGTATTACCGCAGGGTAGCCAAAACCTGGAAACTGAAAATCAACCTGTACGAGGAAGTCAAAACCGTGTCCAAAACAGAGGGTGTTTTTGAAATCACTACCTCCAAAGCCATTTACCATACCAAAAATATCATCCTGTCTACAGGTTTTTACGATTTGCCAAACCTGATGAATGTCCCCGGTGAGAACTTACCAAAAGTTACCCACTATTACAAAGAACCTTGGCCCTATATCGGCCAAAAAATTGTCGTAGTCGGCGGAGCAAATTCTGCCGTAGATGTCGCCCTCGAAACATGGAGAAAAGGCGCTGAGGTCACCATGGTGCTGAAGGACGAAGGCATAGATTCCAATGTCAAATATTGGGTCAAGCCGGATATCGAAAACCGCATCAAAGAAGGTTCTATCAAAGCATTTACCCACTCAACAGTCAAGGAGATTCGAGAAAAAGAAGTTGTGCTCAATACTCCTGAGGGAGAAGTGACGGTTGAAAACGACTTTGTCTTGGCGATGACTGGTTACAGACCAAACTTTGCGCTCTTGGACCAATTGGGTGTGGAGCTCAGTCTCGACGAAAAGCGCCAACCTTGCTATGACCAAACCAATCAGGAATCAAATGTGAAGGGCGTCTACCTTGCCGGCGTGGTCTGTGGCGGATTAAATACCCGTGAGTTTTTTATCGAAAACTCCATTGTCCATGCCGAGCATATCGTGAAGGATATTGTGGGGAAAGGGTGAAAGAAGAGGGAGGAAGGTGGAAGGCTGAAAATAGTGGGTGACGTTAGATCTTAAATATCCATGTTGGAGGAGAAGAACAAATGGCATTCTGTGGACGTTATCCTCAAGCCTTACTTTTAAAAGTAAGTGTAAGAAAATCAACCACTGCTGATTGGAAGTCGGTATATTTATTTAATTTTAAAAGACTATGAAAAAATTAGAGAAGGAATATGTTACCACTAGATTGGTCGAAAAACGATCAAAAAAGGCTTTTAAAGAGGGTGCAAAAAAAGCAATGAAATCAAATGGATATGTCATCATAGCACAAGATGGTTGGGTAGTAAAGAAGTATGCAGATGGGAAAATTGAAAAACTGGAACAAATCAGTCAGGAAACAGCTGGTCTTCAAGTGATTTTTGATTGATGAAAAAAAGAATGAGGGTATTTGCAGGGCCAAATGGTTCAGGCAAAAGTTCAATCATTAAATACACTTTAAATGTCGAAGTTCAGGAAGGTAAAAAACTGGATTTCGGAATTTACATCAATGCAGATGACATTACCTCTGACCCGGAGACAGGTAAAGGTTTTGTCTTTAGTCAATACGAAATAGATTTCTTTGAATTAGAATTTTTTGATATAGTCAAAGATTCAGGATTAATTTCGGATCAATTTCCTGAATTACGGTTTCGTGAATGTATATCCATCAAAAAGAATAAATTGCTCATCAACAAAAATAGAATTGATGAAAGTAATGACAATGCTGTAGAAAGGGTTGCTCAAATCTTAGCAGATTTCTTGAGAAAAAACTTTTATCATTAGGTAAGAAATTTTCATTTGAAACAGTCTTTTCCCATAAGGGAAAAGTTGATATAATCAAAAAAGCAAAAGAAGAAGGCTATAAGGTTTATCTTTATTTTGTATCAACAGAACATCCCGACATCAATGTTTATAGAGTAAAAAAGGTAAGGGTTCCCCATAATGGACATGACGTGCCTGAAAGTAAAATAATTTCCAGGTATTACAGGTCGATGGATTTATTATATGAAGCTGCACAACATTGCTATCAATGCTATTTTTTTGACAATTCTGCAGAAGGAGAAAAACAAACACTTTTTGCACATTTTAAGGTTAATGCCAAGGGTGAAAAGGAATGGGATAATCTTGATGAAAGAAACATACCAAACTGGTTCAAAAAATATTATTCAGCCAAGATTCAATAATCCCGGTTTATTCCTAATGACCTGGCTGAAAATTTTTCAATTTTTCAATTTTCCAATCCGCCACGGCGGACAAGTTCTTCCAATCTAAACATCCTGAAATCTTTTTAACCTGCCAAATTAAAACCTTTTCCTTCTATCTTTGCGGCATGAATTACTTATCAGTAGAAAATCTCAGCAAGTCATTTGGCGAGCGCAAACTTTTTCAGAACATTTCCTTCGGCATAGACCAAGGCCAAAAGATCGCCCTAGTCGGCATCAACGGGGCAGGAAAGTCCACTTTGATGAAAATTATTATGGGGCAGGAAGTTGCCGACACCGGCAATGTCGCCATCAACCAACAGGTGAAAGTAGCTTACGTACACCAGAATCCGGTTTTTTCAGGTAACCTGAGTGTCTTTCAAACCATTTTTGATGGAAGTACCAACGAGACACTTCAGGTGATCGAGCAGTATCATAAAGCCATGTTGGACGCCGAGCACGGCAAAGACAACGGCGATGAGATGCAGAAGATTTTTGAAAAAATGGATACCCTGCAGGCTTGGGATTTTGAATACCAAATCAATGAAATCCTCGGCAAATTAGGTCTCCACGACACAGAAATGGCGGTCAGCAACCTGAGTGGCGGTCAGCGGAAGCGCGTGGCATTGGCAAAAGCTATCTTGGAAAAACCAGACCTTTTGCTCTTGGATGAACCCACCAACCACCTCGATTTGGAGACGATTGAGTGGCTGGAAGACTACCTTTCCAAAGCCAACCTTGCGCTGTTTATGGTGACGCACGACAGGTATTTTCTCGAGAAAGTTACCAATCAGATCCTTGAACTTGACAATGGCAGCATCCACAGGTACATGGGGAATTATGGTTATTTTCTCGAAAAGAAAGAAGAGAGAAGAGAAATAGAAGCTACCGAACAGGAAAAGGCGAAGAGTCTATACAAGAAGGAGTTAGATTGGATCAGAAGGCAGCCTAAGGCCCGAAGCACCAAAGCCAAATACAGGGTAGATGCCTTTGAGGAAACGAAGGAAAAAGCCTTTATGAAGAAGGAGGAACGTGAGATCGAACTCAAAGTCACCTCTCAAAGGCTTGGCAACAAAATCATCGAAATAGAAAAGCTGAACAAATCTTTTGAGGACAAAAAAATCCTCAAAGACTTCAGCTATACCTTCAAGAAAGGAGATAAAATCGGCATTGTCGGACCAAACGGAGCAGGAAAGACTACTTTCCTGAATATGATCACAGGCATGCTTCCTCCTGACAGTGGAAAAATCAGTATCGGTCAAACAACAGCCATCGGTTATTACAGGCAGGAGGAAGACAGTTTTGACGAAGAAAAAAGACTGCTTGATATTGTGAAGGAAGTTGCAGAAGTAGTGACTGTGGCCGGTGGAGCGACAATCTCTGTTTCGCAATTTTTGACCAAATTCGGTTTCCCTCCCAAACAACAGCATACTCCTATCGCCAAATTGAGCGGTGGGGAGCGCAGGAGGTTGCAGTTGCTGATGATATTGATCAAAAGTCCCAACTTCCTGATTCTCGATGAACCGACCAACGATTTGGACATTGTGACCCTGAATACTTTGGAGGAATTTTTGGATAATTTCCCAGGCTGTCTGATCATCGTATCACACGACAGGTATTTTATGGACAGGTTGGTGGAGCACTTGTTTGTATTCGAAGGAGAAGGGATTATCAAAGATTTTCCTGGCAACTATTCAGAATTCAGAGAGTGGGAAAAAGAAGAGAAATCAGGTAAAAAGGAAGAGAAAACAATTTCAGCTCCAAAAGTTGAAAAGACCAATTCCGATGCTGGCAAACCCAAAGCAAGCTTCAAGGAGAAAAAGGAATTTGAAGAAATCAATGCCAAAATCCAATCCCTCACCAATGAGAAAGATGGCTTGGTTTTGAAAATCAATACCGGTTCAGAAGACCATCAGCTGATGATCGATTGGGCAAAACAAATCCAAAAAATCGAAAAAGACCTGGAAGACCTGGAAATGAGATGGCTTGAACTGAGCGAATTGGAAGGGATCGATTGATCCCTTTTTTTATGGCCGATACCAAAAATCCAAAGGATCAGGAATCTGAAACTGAAAACCTGTAGTCAGGATTTTGTCCGCGGAGATTTCTTTCCACATTGACTCGCCGTCATCGGCATAGCTCATCGGTGGTGCAAAACCCAATTCCCGGGCATTCTTTTCATAAACATCCTTTCTCATTGGATGCAGAGGAGCCACCCCATTGAAAGTCTCATTCCAAATGCTGTTTTCAATGATCCACGAAGACAGTCTGACCGCATCGACCTGATGGATATAATTGACGGGGCTGTCTCCTGTCACGTATGTCTTTCCTGAAAAATACCTTCCCGGAATCCTGTCCACTCCCAACAACCCTCCAAACCTGATGATAGACAGGTCATAGCTTTTTTCAGATTGGAGAATTTGTTCGGCCCGCAAAATCCCCGGACTACCTGAATTTTCCAAAGTCAAAGGCAAAGATTCGTCTACTTTCCGATTCCAATCCGGGTAAACAGAAGTGGAGCTGACAAAAATGATTTTCTTGACTTTGGACTTTACGGCCAATTCCTTTACAAATTTGATCTGCTCTGCATAAAAACCTTCGGGCACAGTCCGAGACCTAGGAGGAATATTGACAAAGAGGACATCCGTCTCAAAAAGCGGCAAGAATCCCATTCCTTCAGGATCAGGATTAAATTTTAACAAAGCCGTTTCAATTCCTTTAGATTGCAATCCAGCTAATTTTTCAGGGCTTGTCGTGCTGCCTTTGACATAATATCCTTTCTCCAAAAGATGCAATGCCAAGGGCTCTCCTAACCAACCCAATCCGATGATAGTTATTGAAGTCATAAAAAACTATGGTAAATTTTCAAATATTTGGTAATTTGAGTGGCTGACAAAGATAAAGGTAATCCAAAATGATATTCAGGGGGAAGCTTCTTTTTTATGCTTTGAGGTTCCTGCCCAAAAGGTGGGGATTCGTAATCGCGGCTATTTTCATGTTTTCTTCCTGCAGTTTTACCGAAACCAAAAACCCTATGCTTGGCAATTGGTATGGTTTTGAGATGGATTCTACCTATTACGAACTTTATGTCAATGACTCCCTTATCGTACTTCACCACCACCAAATTGGCCCGATTGGATATGATTATCATGTAGAAGGCAATCTGCTCGTGGTGAGCAACGAAGCAGGGATGGAAAGAATATGGCAGGTTTCAGAAGGCAATTACGATACATTCACGCTTACTGACAGCCTTGAATCTATCCGTTATAAAAGATTGGATCTCCCCAAGGATTTTTTTCTAAGCATCAAGGATTCTTTATCTTACAGTGAATTCAAAAAAGAGTTTCTGAATAGGTATTCCAAGAAAAACAAATCCAAATAAAAAACCCTCATTCAAGCTGAAGGAGGGTTTTCAAATTATTTTTTATGACTCCCCCGAATTTGACACGTTGCCAAATTTTATTTGACAGCTAGTGTCAATTGATTTTCTGTATCAGAGGAA
>NZ_JAKZAM010000046.1 GCF_022538055.1 Cognataquiflexum nitidum
GGGAGGAAGCGCAATTCCGGGCCGGCGGTGGCCTCGTGTGTGGGAGGATTATTGCGCTGGATTTTTTTGGTTACTTTGTGTGGTAAGACAAAAAGTGACACGAGGAAATAACGACCCCCTCTGGGAGTAGAATGGCGTGACCCTAGGTGTAGTTTGCCTGCCCTGCTTTCTGGCTACTCGCTAAATAGCTTTATCAAAGCTATTCTTTACGCTCGTCCCTACCTTTTTATTTAGTAGAATTTGTAATTCATTTTGTCAAGAATTACCTTTCGTTTGGGTGCTTGGTTGAATCCATTTACAAATTGGAAAAGATTAAAGGGTGGGATTACAAATCCCACCCAGTCCTAGCACCAAATGTTTGACTACACCCAAGTGGGGGGGCTACTCAGGACTTTTTCGTGACTTAATGACTGGGCCATTTCACGATTTTCTCCGAAATGCCAAGAGATATCAAAACAGAACTTTGAAATCCCAAAATCATTCCTGATTTTAGCAGTCTCAAATCGGGATCTTAGCTCAGTTGGTTTAGAGCGCTGCTTTGACAGAGCAGAGGTCATGGGTTCGAATCCCTTAGGTCCCACTTTTTTCCAATTTTTTCCTCGTTTGGGTGTAGAAAGGCGTGTCTCTAGGTGTAGATTGCCTGCCCTGCATTCTGGCTACTCGCTAAATAGCTTTATCAAAGCTATTCTTTACGCTCGCCCCTACCTTTTTATTTAGTAGAATTTGTAATTCATTTTGTCAAGAATTACCTTTCGATTAGGTGCTTGGTTGAATCCAATTACAAATTGGAAAAGATTAAAGGGTAGGATTACATGCCGATAGCTATCGGCACCCACCCAGCCCTAGAATCAGGGGTTTGACTAAGAGTATCTGTTCCCACTTTTTTTCAATCAAGATTATTGATCCACGAAGCAAGATCTGCTTTCATTTTACCGAAAATCCCTAATCTTAAATCCTTCAGTCCATTTCCTTTGCAGGGTTTTGTAATTCCCCTTATCTTACCGCCCATTACATTCAAATATTCCTTTATGAGAAAAATTTACGCTTTGGTTTTGGTACTTTTCATAACCACAACCGCCTTTGCCCAAAAAAGCCCGGAAGAATTTCTTGGCTATAAATTGGGTGAACGATTTACACCCCACCACCGTGTTGTGGCCTATTTTGAGCATTTGGCCTCCACCCTTCCCAATGTGAAGTTGGTATATTACGGAGAGACTTATGAACATCGCCCTCTTTTTGTTGCCATAGTTTCTACACCTGACAACATGGGAAACCTTGAGGATATCCGACTCGATAATCTCCGCAGAACAGGAATGCTGGAAGGAACTCCCTCAACCAAAGTTGCTCTCAATTGGATGCAATACAATGTCCACGGCAATGAGGCAGTGGCTACCGAAGCTGCCATGATGACTTTTTGGCAAATTGCAGATCCGAAAAATGCACAATCCAAAGATTGGTTACAAAATCAGGTGCTGATCCTCGATCCATGTGCCAATCCTGATGGAAAAGACCGATATACAGTTTGGTATAACCAAAAACAAAACAAAAGATTACAGCCCGATCCACAATCGATGGAGCATGCTGAACCTTGGCCGGGCGGACGTCCAAACCATTACCTGATGGACCTCAACAGAGACTGGGCATGGCAGACACAGCAAGAAACCCAACAAAGACTGAAGCTTTATCACGACTGGATGCCACATCTTTTTGTGGATTACCATGAGCAGGGAATAAATGATCCTTTTTACTTTGCACCGGCCGCACAGCCTGTACATGAGCAGGTGTCCGCTTTTCAAAATGAATTTCAGACGATCTATGGCAAAAACACCGCCAAGAAATTTGACGAGCAAGGTTGGATGTACTTTACCAAAGAACGCTTTGACTTGCTCTATCCATCCTACGGAGACACCTATCCCATGTATAGCGGCGCGATCGGGATGACCATCGAAAAGGGCGGTTCAGGCCGTGCCGGTTTGGGAATGCTCAATGCCCTCGGTGACACTGTGACATTGAAAGAAAGAATTGAGCACACATATACCGCTGGTATATCTGCGGTGGAGGTGACTGCTCAAAATTCCGCAAGGTTGACAGATGAGTTTGCCAATTATTTCAAAACAAGCAGCAGCAATCCAAAAGCCAAATACAAGAGCTTTGTCATCAAAGGAGACCAAAATCCAGAGCGCGTCAAGGCCCTTTTGGCTTTGCTTGACAAAAATAAGATCCAATATGGCTATGCTAAAGCCGCATCAGGTCTCAAAGGCTTGGATTACAATACCGGAAAATCAGGGACTTTTGCAGCTACCGAAAAGGACATCGTCATCAATGCCTATCAGCCAAAGTCGGTTTTGACCCAAGTGTTGTTTGAGCCTGAGGCAAAACTGCAGGACAGCATCACCTATGACATCACAAGTTGGGCTTTGCCCTATGCTTATGGCGTGCAGGCTTATGCTATGGAGACAAGATTGGATGCCGGAAAGAAATTTGAAAAAACTGCTTTTGAAGCCAATAAGGTGGAAGGATCGCCTTTGGCATACCTCGCTCCTTGGAATGCTACCCAACATGCCAAGTTTTTGGCGGCTTTGATCAATAGTAAAATCAGGGTGAGGTATGCAGAAAAAGCCTTTGACATCAACGGGAAGTCCTATCCGATCGGGACTTTGATCATCCACCGAAACGGCAACCAATATGTCGCTGATTTTGACAAGAAGGTAACCGACATTGCCAATAAATTTGAGATTACTTTGGCGAGCAGTAATTCTGCTTATGTCGACAAAGGCCGTGATTTTGGATCTTCTGAGGTGAAAGCTATCGTTGCACCAAAAGTTGCCATCATGAGCGGTGCAGGTACTTCTTCTTTGAACTTCGGTGAACTTTGGTATTTCTTTGAGCAGGAACTCGATTATCCGGTGAGCATTCTGGATGCTGAAGGCTTGGGAAGGTTTGACTTGAGCAAATATAACGTGATCATTCTCCCTTCAAGTTGGGGCAGTTACCTGTCTGAAAGCAACATGAAAAAAGTGATGGACTGGGTAAGGACAGGAGGTAAATTGATTGCCATAGAAAATGCCCTGAATGCTTTTGCAGATAAAAACGGTTTTGACCTCAGCCAATACGATACTGAAGACGAGAAAAAAGCTGCCGAAAAGGAGCAAAAAGAAATTCAGAATGTAGAAAGACTGGAACCTTATCAGGAGCGTGAGAGAATGGGGATTTCTACCACAGCAGCCGGAGCTATTTATCAAGTGAAGATAGACCCTACCCACCCACTAGGATTTGGAATGGATGGTAAATTCTATACTTTAAAAAATAATGGTTCTCGCTATGCCTATCTTGACAACGGTGTCAACGTCGGGATAATCCCTGATGCTGAGGCCTATAGATTTGGCTATATCGGTAACAAAGTTAAACCAAAAATGCCAAAATCCATGGTTTATGGTGTCGAAAATCAAGGCCGTGGACAGATAGTCTATATGTCGGACAACCCGATGTTCCGTTCTTTCTGGGAATCAGGAAAGCTCTTGGTAGCCAATGCCGTATTCTTGGTAGGACAATAAAACCATTGAGGTCTTTTTTGGACCTCGATGGTTTCTGTTTTTCGAAATAAAATCTTAGAGGTTTCTAAAACCTCAAAGATTCAAAAACCCTGCTTTGTGGAGAGGAAGCAGGGTTTTCTTTTAATGTCAATTTCGCCTTCTGACCTTAAAATATCGAAATTTTAAGGTCAGTTATTTTTTACAAACCAACTTTAATGTCATATTTGTACTCTAACATTAAAATAGCCGAATTTTAAGGTAAGAATATGACCTACACAATCAACCCTGACAGAGAAAAACCTTGGAATGGACTTCCTGAATTACCTATAGATGAAAATTTTTATCGGGATTTGGACATCTTGGAGCAATTGGGAGATTCCAAAGCAGCAATCGCAAAGCTTCAGGGTAGAAGTGTGGCAATTCCAAACCAAGCTATATTGATCAATACCATAAGTTTGCAGGAAGCCAAGGCTTCAAGTGAAATTGAGAATATTTTTACAACCGACGATGAACTATATAAAGCATTTAGCGACGAATCTGCGAACCTTAAACAAGGTGCACCAAAGGAAATCCTACATTATCGGGAGTCTCTTTGGAAAGGTCATCGATATTTGAAAGAAGTCAAAAGTTTTGATATCAAATATTTCGAATTGATATATCAGACCATAACAGGATTGAATGATGGCATCAGAAAACCATTTGCCCAAACCTATATCCGTCAAGGAGGATCCGGTCCTAATGCCGGAAAGACTGTTTATACTCCACCTAGAGGAGTGGGCATCATTGAGCGCAAAATGGAAAACTTAATCCAGTTTATGAATGATGATAACCATTTTCCAATTGACCCGATTTTGAAAATGGCAATTGGTCACTTGCAATTTGAAGCCATTCACCCTTTTAGAGATGGAAATGGAAGAACCGGAAGAATATTCAATATCAATTTTTTGACCCAAAAAGGGCTTTTGGATTTTCCAATCTTGTTTCTCAGCAAATATATTCTCCAAAATAAAGAGAATTACTATGCTTACCTCGCAGGAGTGACACAAAGGGCTGCTTGGAAAGATTGGATTCTATTTATGCTGGCGGCAGTCGAAAATACTTCGATAGATACCTTCTATAAAATCAATGATATCCTATCTTCCAAGGATGCAATTCTCCATGTGTTAGAAAAGGAAACTGAAATCAGTAGACCTGATTCTCTTGTTGAAGCCATTTTTACCCAACCTTTTACCAAAGTCAAGCACCTGACAGATAAAAAGTTGTATGCTGAAAATACGGCCCGACAATACCTTAACAGGCTTCATGAAATGGGAATCTGTGAAAGAAGGGAAATCAGTGGAGGACACTATTATCTCAACTTAGAATTGTACCGGATTCTGGCAAGTTGAATAGAGATATTCAATAAAGAAAGTGATAAGATTTACATATAACTGTATAAATTATTCTAAGCTTTCTTTCAAATCATTAAAATAAATCTTAAACCACCTCCTTCGTAACTTGAACTACCTCCAGTTTGTCCGTAAAAACCGCGAGATGGTGATTTTTGGGATCATCATGACTGCCTTATCGAGTTTTGGGCAGACGTTTTTGCTGGCACTATACGTTCCCTTTTTGATGGAGGAATTCAAGCTGTCAAACGGCCTGCTGAGTACATTTTATGGCCTTGCCACCATCGGGGCGGCGATGGCTTTGCCCAAATTGAGGAAATTGATAGACTCGGTTCCACTCCAAAAATTCACTTTGGCGACAACAGCCACTTTTGTCATCTCTCTGCTTTTCTTCAGTATTTCCCAAGCTTGGTGGTATATCCCCCTTGCATTTTTTGGATTGAGGTTGGCCGGTCAGGGACTTTACAACCATATTGCGATCACCTCGATGTCCCGGTACTTTGATGTAAACAGGGGAAAAGCCATCAGCCTTGCTTCTTTGGGGCATCCTTTGGGGCAGGCGATTTTGCCGGCAATAATTTTGGTGGTGATTTCAAAAATCGGTTGGAGGGAATCTCTTTGGCTCAATGCCGCTGTAGTCAGCATTGTTGTGACGGTATTTACCTTATTGGTGTTGAAATCAGAACACCTAGTCAATGAATCAGGTGGAGAATCCGACACAGGTCATTCCGAGAAAAATGTAGATCGTGTCCGCCAAAGGGACATCATGAAATCCAAAGCTTTTTGGCTCTTGGCGCCAAACATCTTTTTTATCCCTTTTGCCGTTACGGGACTCTTTTTCTATCAATTTGCCATCATAGAATTCAAAGAATGGAATATTGGGTTGGCTGCTGCCGGACTTACTTCTTATGCTATTGCAAGTTCTTCTAGTATTCTCTTATCCGGTCCGCTGATTGACAAATACAAGGCAAAGACATTTTTCCCTTTCTATCTCTTCCCTTTTTTGGTGGCTTTGTTGGTGATTTGGCTTGTGCCCAATGTTTGGGGGATTTTTTTATACAATATCCTGATGGGATTCTCTGTTGGATTTGGAAGCGCTACGGTCGCTGCACTACAGGTGGAGTTTTTTGGCCAAACCTACATCGGGACGGTTCGCAGTATGTTTACCTCGATCATGGTTTTGAGTTCAGCGATCGGACCGGCATTATTTGGGATTTTCCTTGATTTGGGTTGGGGTTTCCAAACCATTTTCCCGGTGACATTGGGGATCCTGGTCTTGATAATGATCCAGTCTTTTAGGGCTATGCCAAAATATTCAAGGGCCAAATGGAAATACAAATACAAAAAAGTGACAGGCAAAAAAAACAAGATCCCCAAACCTTAGGCTTGGGGATCATTTTTGATCAGAGACCTCTGTTGAACATCTGGATTACGCGAAGGATTTCGGCATCCATTTCTTTGTTTCTCATGACATATTTTTCTTTGGAAATAAATCCACCTTTGATACTGATGTAATAGACCATTTTGGTTTTGGATGGTGCAAAGGTTACCGAAAGGTTATTGGCGGATTCGATTTTCAGAATATTTTCTGTACTTCCGGCGAATGAATTCAGTTTGTCTGTGAGGATATTGAACTTCACTCCTTTTTTGTAATCTGTCACACTGTTAAGCGGGAAAGTAGACTCAAGTGACTTTGGGTTCTTCCTGAGATTGTCCATGATCGACAGCAAATGGGAACGCTGTGCGTCAGTATTCAAATCTACAGTAATGGTTTTTTCCTTGTAGAAGCCAAATTCATGGTAAATTCCCATCAGGTAATCAAAGAATGTCTGTCCCGAAGCTTTCAATTCATTTTCTTTTTGGGCGATTTCCAATATGATTCCCGAAAAATCAAGAGAAGAATGACAGACCTGTTGGTCAATATTGAAAGCACAAATAGGACTGTTGGGATATGTCTTTTGTAATTCCGTGAGGCTGTTCCTCAACTCTCCCGGTTCAATTATTTCACTTTGTAATTTCAAGCCGGATTTGATGGCTATATATTCTACCAAATCGGAAGTATGTATAGACTTTAAGCATACCAAATCCTCATATTTTCCGGATTCTTTCCAGATATTCAGAAGTATGGCTGCGAGTTGGTGGCTGTTGAGGATCACAAATCCGCTTTTTTCATCTTTCTTGACAGCGAGGGTAATTCTTTCATTTTTGGAATCAGTCCCAATAATCAGGCTAAAATCTGAAGCTGTGGCGTAGTCAAGTGCCGGCTTGAGGGTCATGAAATTGAATACGGGATTAGCGTTGTCTTTTCCTCCGTCTAGCAGAATTTGATCATAGGCAAGCCCTGAATTGTCCAAGATGGTTGTGTCAAGATCATTTTTTTCAAATGATGCAAACAAGATATTGGCTGTAGCTACTTCAATAAGCTCTTCGATTGGTTCTTCAACAGGTGCTAAGTTCATGATGATTCTTTTTGTACGATGGAAATGCTATTTTCAATTATGTCAATTATTGGGCATTCAACATAGTTTTTGCCATAAAATCAGCAAATCCAATGGTGGCAATATGTGTTGAAGGAGTACCGGTAAGCCAAAAAAGTAGTGAGGGGTCGACGTTCCTACAAGGTCAAATGTGATTTTCAAGTGCTTACATGATGTAAAGATACCAAATCAGGCTTGGAGAAAAAAGGAATTAATTGATTTAGGTTTATTTTTCTGACATTGTTTATGCCTTGGTAATCAATCTGGTATTTATTTTTAGTATATCTGGTTAAATTTGATTTATACCAATTGCTAATGAAAACTGACTCCAAAATCCCTATATATTATATTGATGAAGAGAAAGATCTTGAACTGATAGTTGATCAAGCCATAAAATCATCAGCGGAAGAAAATATTATCCGATATTTTCAGCACTTGGCATTCAATTATGCTCTTTCGGGAGTAGATATCTATAATCTTCCAATTGTTAAGAAAATCTATTATATCGATGACGAATCTTAACAACTGGCTATCTAAGAACTTCAATCCAGATAATACACCCGCTTAACCCTGCTGCTGATATTGGTGAGCAACTCATAGGGGATGGTTCCTATTCTTTCGGAAAGTTCTTTCAGGGAGATTCCCGGCCCATAGATAATCACTTCATCTCCTTCATTGGCCTCGATTCCCGTAATATTGACCATGGTCATGTCCATGCAGACATTCCCGATGACAGGGGCTTTTTTGCCATGGACGAGGACAAAACCTTTGCCGTTGCTGAACCTACGGTCATAACCGTCCGCATATCCCAAAGCTATGGTGGCGATTTTACCGTCTTCCTCCATGATTCCCTTCCTGCTGTACCCGATGCTATGGCCTTTGGGCACGGATTTGATTTGGGAAATGGTGGTTTTCAGCGTACTGATGGATTTGAGATGGGATTCAAATTTTCCAGAGACTTCGACACCATAGAGTCCGATTCCCAATCGGACCATGTCCATTTGGTATTCGGGAAATTGGATGATCCCCGCCGAATTAAGGGCATGACGAAGGGGTTTATAATCCAAGTTGGCACTGATGGCCTCGCACATACCAAGGAAGGAGCGAAGCTGTTCCAATGAAAAATCCCTGTGAATAACTTCATCAGCTCCTACCAAATGCGTATATATGCTCCCAATCTCCAATTGTGGATAACTTTGGATCAAGGAAAGCAACCGTGGAATATGCTCGGGTTCAAAACCAAGCCTGTGCATGCCGGTATCCATGTCCAAATGGATCTTCATGTGGGTAGCCCTATTTTGACAGAATTTTCCCAACTGCTGAAAAAAATCAGGACTGTAGACCACTGGTTCTAGATCAAATTTTTCCAGGTGGATAAATGATTCCTGAACAGGATTGAGTACCATGATCGGCAGTCGGATTCCCTCTTCCCGAAGGGCTACACCTTCATCTGTATAGGCCACGGCAAGGTAATCTGCACGTAATTGTTGGAGGTGATTGGCGATTTCGGCTGCACCACCGCCATAAGCAAATGCCTTTACCATCACCATGACTTTGGTAGAGGGAAGAAGCTGGGTTTTATAAAAATTGTAATTATGGGTCAGCGCATTCAGATTGATCTCTAAAGTCGTCCCATGAATCCTTTGCTGCAGCCTGTTGACAATAACCTCAAATCCGAATTTCCGCGCCCCAGTCACCAACACCAAGTCATTCTCAAAATCTTCTTGGGAGACATGGAGAATCAGGCTTTCAGTATCGGCAAAAAAGACTGCTTTGCCACGAAAGCTTTCCTGTACTGAGGCTATTTTTTCTCCTACACCAATCAGAAAATCAATCTGATGATGGGTAAGGAGGCTTCCGACTTCATGGTATACTTCAGACACATTCCCCACCTGAAGCATATCGGATAAAATGATGACTTTTCTTCTTTTTGGCCTTTGGGCTGCCATAAAATCCAGAGCCAGCCTCAAGCCCGCCAAGTCATTGTTATACGTATCATCGATAATCAGGCAATCATTGATCCCCGGTTTCAGTGTAAGCCTCATTTCGACAGCCTTCAGGTGGTTGAGGCCTTCCTGAATCAGGGATTCTTCAAGGCCCAGTGAAATTGATGCCACAATCACATGCCTGATATTTTCCAAAGAAGCCTGGTCTGCAAAGGGAACCGAAAAAGTAAAAACGCTTAAATCCGGCTTTATAAGCAGGATTTTGGAGCGGTCTGTTTCCCTTTTTACAGAAAGTGTGTAATCTGCTCCTGCAGTATCTGACCAGGAGATGAGTTTCTTTTGGGCAAATCTGGAGGAAAGATGCGCATGGATTTTCTGATGGTCTTTCCGATAAATGATGAATTTGCTTTGGTCAAACAGCTTTGCTTTTTCTGCCAGTTTTTGTTCCATCGATTCAAAACCTTCTTCGTGGGCAGTTCCGATATTGGTAAAAATCCCCATCTGAGGCCGAAGTATAGCTTCCAATTTTTCCATTTCTCCAGGTTTGGAGATACCGGCCTCCATGATGGCTACCTGATGGGTTGGCTCGATTCCAAAAACAGAAAGCGGTACTCCTACTTGACTGTTGTAGCTTTTAGGGCTTTTTGCTACCGCATATTTCTGACCCAAAACTTGCCCCAGCCATTCCTTGACGATGGTTTTTCCATTGCTTCCTGTAATGCTTACCAATGGTCCGGCAAACAAAGAACGCTCATAAGCTGCCAATTGCTGCAGTGCTAGGTGTGGGTTATCCACAGCAATAAAGGTGCTGTCCTTGGTCAGGGATTTGGGAATAACATTTCCTTTTAGTACCAAAAAATTCCTCACACCCTCCTGATACACCGGATTGATAAATTCATGTCCATCAAATTTTGCACCCTTGAGGGCTACAAAAAGTGTTTTTGACGGTTCCAGAATATTTCGGGAATCGATGGAAATCCAACCCACAAGCCCCGAACCTGTCTGGGAAATCACTTCCCCATCCACCAATTCACTGATCTGTTGTGCCGTGAGAGATTGGATCATTGGATAAAGTTAAGGATTTGGGATTACTCTTCTTTCTTTTTGAAAAACACCTGCTTGATCCATCTTGGTAAGAAAATAGCTCCTAATATCAAATAAGGATAGTAAGAAAGCATTCTCCAAAGGATACTTGTCACGAAAGTGTAGCCATTTAAGAATTCGGCAAAGAATTGTCCGAAGAAGAACTCTGCGGTACCACTGCTTCCCGGAGTAGGAGAGATCATCATCACGATCCACATGATTACTTGCCTGGCAAAAATGACGACATGTTCACTGACAGACAAAGATTCATAAGCACCGATCAATGCATTGAGCATGAGGTATCTCGAACTCCATATAAAGATCGTTGCACCGATTATTGGTAACCAATATTTGTAATTTTTTCCGATAAGCTCCTTTGATGCTTCTATGATTTGATTGCCATATTCATTGGCAGTATGCTTCCATTTTCTAAGCCATTTGATGGAATAGATCTTTAGTAAAATCCATTTGAACACCCTTGGCTTATAGAATAATGCCAAGGCCATCACCAAAGAATAACTGGCATATAAGCCATAGCTGACCCAAAACAAAACCTCCAGACTTCTTCCAAGTCTCATTTCCATCATCCTGCTTGCAGGAAAAATATTTCCCTGGGCAAAATAAAGGATGATGGGAGCACCAATGACAAAAAATAAGTTATCCAAAATGGCAGTAACCATGACATAGGCGATTGCCTTGCCGAGCTTGATACCCTCTTTGTTCAATATAAATATAGCTACTGCAGATCCCCCTACCACGGATGGAGTTACCGCCGAGGCAAATTCCCATAAGATAATGACATAAATTGCACGACCCCAAGTAAGTTGCTGGTCTGTGACTGCCCTGATTCGGTATATGTAGCCTAGGTCACGGAACATAATCACTACCACTGCCAAAAGAATCCACCATATGGACCCGTCAAAAACTCCCTTTAACGTTTGCGCATTGATGCTGGGATCAAGATAAAACATCAAAAAAACGATCCCAAGACCAATAAGCACCGGAAACCAGACCTTATTAGGATTGAGGGTTGCAAAAATCTGCTTGTTATCTAGTTTCATATCCTATGTCGAAGGAACCGTTTCTTGCTTTTCTACCCAAAAATTGTTGAACCCTTCTCCTATAGTGATGGTAACCATAGACAATTGTAATAATTCCAAAATCGCCAGGAAAGTATAAATCACAAAAATCTTTTCCGGCTTATAACTGATAAATTCTGTAAATGGCACCCTGTCTTTCTGCAACATTTTTTCTAGAATAAAGTCCTTTTGTTGCTCAATGGTATATGGATACTGAATTACTGTATGTTTTGTTTCGTCAGTCCTTGAACTGTATTTGCCCATTACCTTTTGGAAAACTTTCAAAAGCTTATATAGGTCAAGGTCCTGCATTTCGGCATCTACATCATCTGCTTTTACAAGCTGTTTTATTTCTGCCAAGATATTTCCTCTTTGTTCTTTAGCAAGCCTGATTTCCTCCAGATTAGCGAGTTCAGTGATGACTGATTTGTATTTTTTATATTCCAATAAATGCCTTATCAATTCTTCCCTAGGATCGATCTCCTCCCCGTTTTCGTCCAATTCAGGACGGGGGATCAGCATTTTTGACTTAATTTTCATCAACGTGGCTGCAAAAAGAATGAAATCGCTTGCCACCTCGATTTCCATTTTTTCCAGATGATGGATGTAATCCAAGAAATCTTGAGTGATTTTTGAAATCGGTATATCATAAATATCCAGTTCATCCCGTTCGATGAAAAACAGCATCAAATCGAATGGACCTTCGAAAAGTGGTAATTTGATTTCAAAACTCACTTTAAACTATTTTATTTTCTTAATTTTACACATTATTCTTGTTCAAAGATATCCAAATAATGGTAATTTATTCATTTAACGCATAAAAAGACCCCTTTTCAACCCTGATAAAATTCAAAGAAAATTTTGAAAAACAATTGAGGTTGACAAATGTTAATTACCTTTATTAAGAACCATATTGCTAATGATCATCAAACCAGGAAAATTACTCGCGAAGATCGATTCACCCTCCGATCTCAAAAAGCTTTCAAAAGACCAATTGGTACAAATTTGCGACGAACTGAGACAGTTTATCGTTGATAATGTGTCGGTTTACGGAGGGCATTTTGGCGCGAGTCTTGGTGTAGTTGAGCTTACGGTAGCCTTGCATTATGTTCTCAACACCCCTGAAGACCAACTTGTGTGGGACGTAGGCCACCAAGCTTACGGCCACAAAATTCTGACAGGAAGAAAAGAGCAATTTCATACCAACAGAATTTATGGAGGGCTTTCTGGTTTTCCCAAAAGAAAAGAAAGTGAATACGATACCTTCGGAGTAGGTCATTCCAGTACTTCTATTTCAGCTGCTTTGGGTATGGCAGTAGCCTCAAAATACAAAGGTGATACCAAAAAACAGCATGTGGCTGTCATTGGAGATGGCTCCATGACTGGGGGAATGGCCTTTGAGGCCATGAACCATGCCGGTGTTTCGGATACGAACATGCTCATCATCCTGAATGACAACTGCATGTCAATTGACCCCAATGTAGGCGCACTCAAGGATTACCTCACCGACATCACCACTTCTCATACCTATAATAAAGTCAAGGATGAGGTTTGGAACCTATTGGGTAAGATCTCAATGTTTGGCTCTTCAGCACAGGAAATCGTCTCCAAAGTAGAGGGAGCGATCAAATCTGCAGTTTTGAAGCAAAGCAATCTTTTTGAATCCTTGAACCTGAGGTATTTTGGTCCTGTTGATGGGCACGATGTCCATCATTTGGCAGAGATCCTTGCTGACCTGCGTGATATTCCCGGTCCAAAAATCCTTCACTGTATCACGGTTAAAGGCAAAGGATATGGTCCTGCCGAAACCGGCAACAAAACCACTTGGCATGCTCCGGGACTTTTCGACAAAGTGACCGGTGAGATATACAAAAAAGTCCCAACGACACCTCAAGCCCCAAAATACCAGGATGTATTTGGCCATACAATATTCGAGTTGGCAAAGGAAAATGACAAAATTATGGGGGTAACCCCGGCCATGCCTTCAGGTTCGTCGATGAATATCATGATGAAGGAAATGCCTGATAGGGCTTTTGACGTAGGAATTGCGGAGCAGCATGCAGTGACTTTTTCAGCGGGAATGGCCACGCAAGGACTGATACCTTTCTGTAATATCTACAGCTCATTTATGCAAAGGGCGTATGACCAGGTAATCCACGACGTATGTTTACAAAATCTCCAGGTGGTGTTCTGCCTCGACAGGGCCGGCTTCTCAGGTGCTGACGGCCCTACACACCATGGAGCCTATGATATTTCATTTTTTAGATGTATCCCAAATCTCGTGGTTTCTTCTCCTATGGATGAGGAGGAATTGAGAAATCTGATGTACACCGCCACCAAATTTGAAGGACCTTTTTCCATTAGATACCCAAGAGGTCAGGGTGTGATGGTGGATTGGAAAACTCCCATGAGGAAAATCCCGATCGGGCAGGGCAGAATTATCAAGGAAGGTGAAGATGTCGCCATTCTGACGATTGGCCATATTGGAAATTATGCTGTCACTGCCTGCGAAATGCTTGAAAAAGAGGGATTCAATCCTGCGCATTATGACATGAGGTTTGTCAAACCGCTCGATGAGGCCTTGTTGCACGAGGTTTTTGGCAAATTCAAGAAAGTAGTGACCGTAGAGGATGGCTGTCTGATGGGCGGATTTGGTTCCGCAGTGTTGGAGTGGATGGTGGACAACGGCTACCAAGCACAAGTCAAAAGACTAGGTATTCCGGATAGGATCGTAGAACATGGTGAGCAAATCGAGCTCCACAGAGAATGTGGCTTTGACCCTGAGGGTATCGCAAATGCTGTAAAGCAGATGGCAGAGTCTGTGGTGGAGAAGTAATCGGTTTTATTATTTGCCGAAAATTATTAGTGGGTTTAATTTCGATTGTCTTTCTCTGATTTTGACGTCAGTTTATTACAAAAAAAGGCCAAATATCCCACTTCAAAAATAGGATTCATTTATCTGTCAACTCTTTTATTGAAAGGAATTCCCAAAACGCCTAGATTTGAATACCACACTCTAACAAATCACATTAAATAGACTCTTTTCCTTCCTTGGTTTCCTTTGTTACTTTGTGGTTATTTTTTTATTGAATTATATTTAGATAAGAGTATTTTGGTAATTAAAAAATCTTTATCTGAAGATGTATTGTTTAGCGAATCAATGATGTTTCTCCTATAATATTTTGGTTAAGTCCCTTCTATGAGCATATGATAATTTTTGAAAAAAAAGGCCAAGGCAAGCCTCTCATTCTTATCCATGGATTCTGTGAATCCAAAGAAATGTGGATAACTTTTTCAGAGGAATTGGCAAAATCCCATACTGTCTACTGTATTGACCTGCCCGGTTTTGGTGCTAGTCCTCTGCAACGGGATAGTATAACATTAGAGGAAGTTGCGGTTATGCTTCATGATTGGATGGAGGAGAACAGGATCGACCATCCGACAGTCATCGGACATTCTTTGGGGGGGTATGTTACCTTGGCTTTGGCTGAGTTGATGGGAAATGGTTTGACTGCGATAGGGCTTTTCCATTCCACGGCTTTCCCCGACGATGCCGAAAAAAAGAAAACCCGCAACAAAACCATCACTTTTATCAAAAAGCACGGTGTGGATAAGTTTATAGATTCATTCGTTCCCCCACTTTTTAGTGAACAGCATCGGATTACCTATAAAGATAAAATTGAAGAATTGACAGCCTTGGGAAAGAAAAGCTCCAAGAAAGGAGTACTTGCCTATTTGGCAGCGATGCGGGACAGAAAAGACCGGATGGAAGTATGGAAGAACTTCAACGGAAAGAAGCTGATGATCGCAGGCGTTTTGGATGGGGCGGTCAAGATTGAGGGCAGCCGCATGCACAAACCATTTACCGATGATTATTTTGAACTCCAAGAGGTCGGCCATATGGGGATGTTTGAGGCTGAACAAGAAACCCTAACCCTCCTCCAAGAATTTCTAAAAAAGCCGGGATAACTTTAATTTTTGACAGACATTCCTTTTTCCCGAGTAGAAAAAGCCACAATAGGATGTGGATAATTTGCACCTAGATGAACGCCATAAGCCTTCAGTTCATTTTTTGTAAGGGTATTCGGCTGATGGATGTCAAAACCAGGAATTTTAGCCAATTCAGGGACCCAATACCTGACGAAATCCCCCTTTTTGTCATAATTGTTGGCTTGTTTCAGAATATTAAAATACCTGTTTTCCCTAGGGTCGTTGCCCACCCCTGCGACATACATCCAATTACCCCAATTGGAACAGACATCATAGTCTATCAGTAGGCTTTCAAAATACATGGCACCCCAACGCCAATCTATCCCCAGGTCATTGACAAGGAAGGAAGCGACGTTTTGACGGCCACGGTTGGACATAAACCCGGTAGCATTGAGTTCCCTCATGTTGGCATCCACAAAAGGCACACCGGTCTTTCCTTCAGCCCAATTCCAAAATAGTTTTTCATCTTTTCTCCAGTTATCCACATGCTTTTTGATGCCCTGAAGCTGAAAAATTTTGCTGCCATGTTTTTTGCTAACAAATCGGAAATAATCCCTCCAGATCAATTCAAAGACCAACCAATATGTAGAATCGTTCTTTTTCCTTTCCCTTTCGTAGCGCAAAACTTCCTCGTAAACATACCGGGGCGATAGACAGCCCAAAGCTAGCCATGCTGAAAATTTACTGCTGTAATCAGGACCCAACAACCCGTTGCGGGTTTCTTTGTAGATCTTTAGGCAATCTTTGTCCCAAAAATAGGACTGTAGTCTTTGGGTCGCTGAATCCTCACCTCCTATAAATGGCAAAACTCCTTTTTTGGAATTACCCGGTGCTTGTAATCCCAATGTGGATAACTCCGGAATACATCCCAGATCAAGGTCTATTTCAGGAAAATTGATCTTTTCTGGTTTTTGTAGGGTTTTCCTTACTTTACTGAACTTTTCACATTCTTTTCTGAAAAGGGTAAAAACTTCGGGCGTTTGATTTACCGGAAAAGGTAAGTCTTCGATGTGGAAAAGGGTACTTTGCCAAAATGTCCTAGTTTCAATCCCTTTTTTCCAAACAGAATTCTCAAGATTCTTTTCTATTTCTTTTTCTTCAAAGGTCACTTCCTCTGAGAAAAAAATGGCCTCTGCCAGTAATTCCAAAGCCAATTCAGGAAGTAATTCTTCAGGTTTCCCTGTTCTAAGGATGAGATTCCCTCCAAGTCCAATCAGATTTGACTTGAGGTTGTCCACAGCTTCCATCAAGAATTTTGCCCTGAAATCCCCCGTTTTTTGTATCCCTAAGCCCACCTCTTCAAATTGCCTTGGGTCAAAACAATATACAGGGATGATTTCGGAAGACTCTTTACACGCAGAAAATAAGGCTGCATGATCATGCAACCTTAAATCATTTTTAAACCAAACTATTACTCTTTTGTATTTCATTTCTTTTTCGAACGCCATGTGGAATGAAAGTGTTTGGCTAAAACCTGTATATTGTAAACTTTATCAGTATTAAATTTTCTGCTATCTAATATTAATTTCCTTTATGAAACGGTATCTCCTTGTTATCCTTATGGTTGTATGCAGCTTCGCTGTTTTTGCACAAAACAAACCTGCAAACCAAATCTTTTGGGAATCCCTTGCAGCACATTGTGGTAAATCCTTTGAAGGGGCAGTAACTACACCCATTGCAGAAAATGACCCCTTTGCCGGTAAAAAGCTAGTCATGCACATCGTGGATTGCGGGGATGGATTTATCCACATACCGTTTTTTGTGGGTGAGGACAAATCCAGAACGTGGGTGTTGACCATGCAAGACGGACTGATTAAACTGAAACATGACCACAGACATGAAGATGGTGCACCCGACAAAGTCACCCAATACGGAGGAATTGCATCCAACACAGGCATGGCGGGAATACAGTTTTTCCCTGCAGACCAAGAAACTGCCGACCTTATTCCCGCATCGGCAACAAACGTATGGTGGATAACTTTAGATGAAACCTCCTTTTCCTACAATTTGAGAAGAATCGGTTCAGACCGTTTGTTTTCTGTAAAATTTGACTTGACCAAGGAAGTTGTAAGCCCGGGGCCTGCATGGGGTTGGGAAAAGTAAAAAGTAAAAATCAGGCCTTCAGGAAATTCACTTTCAATTCTTCGAAAATGAGTGTCTAGTAATTGATAGTGATTTTACTTATCTTAAGTTTTGAGAATCATTCTTTATCATAAATGTAAGATCTGATTTCAATACCGAAGACAAATGATAATACGGGGGAATCTTTCCAAGTCATTCAGTGCAGGGGCCATGCTTCTGCTATTCTCCCACTGTGCCTTTGCCCAAAATCATGAACTCTTGGAATCTGAAGAAATCCTGGAGATTTCTTTGAAGGGAGATTTTGGAAAGCTTTTGAAAGACACCAAAGGCGAACCGCAGTATTTTGATTTTTCATTGTCCTATGTGGATAACTTTCAAAATAAACATGAAATACCCCTAAGAGTAAGGACAAGAGGACATTTTAGAAGGGAAATGAACATCTGTTCCTTTCCGCCGATTTTGTTAAATTTCTCTAAGGAGAATGTCCTCAACACAATTTTTCAAAATCAGGATAAACTCAAACTTGTCATGCCCTGCAAAGGCGAAAAGTATTTGTTGAGGGAATTTTATGTCTACAAGCTTTATAACCTGATTACCGACCAAAGCTTCAAAGTTCGTTTGGTCAAGTTGACTTTTGAGGATCTTTCACCAAAGTCCAAAGAGTTTGAACCTATACTTGCATTTATCATTGAGGACGAAGATCTGATGGCTGAAAGGAATCAGATGGCTTCTGTAGATCAGTCACTCATCCGACCAGAAAGTGTACCCGTGCCTGAGTTTCTTAGGATGGCCGTATTTCAGTACTTGATAGGAAATACGGATTGGTCCATCCAATACCGTCAAAACATCAAATTGATCAATGTGGATAAGTCCTCTTTGCCGGTGGCTGTGCCTTACGATTTTGACCATGCGGGAATGGTCGACGCACCTTATGCCAAGCCTGCACCCGAACTTCAACTGCTTGCTGTGACCGAAAGAAGGTACAGGGGATATTGCATGCAAGACATACAGGTCTTTGATGAAACAATCGCTCTGTTCAATTCAAAAAAAGATGTGATCTACAAACTGTATTACGATAGTCAGGTATTGGATGAAAAATCCATTAAATCCTCCATCAAATATTTGGATGGATTTTATGATATTGTGAACAATCAAAAAAAGCGTAAATCCGAATTCCATTATCCTTGCCTTGAAGAAGGAACCGGAAATGTGGTTATCAAAGGTCTTAAAAAATAAACCCCAAAGTCAAATGAAAAAGTTATCCACAGTGTTATTTTTATTTATTGCAACCCTGTCTTTTGCACAAGAAAGAACTTTGGCCGAAAAACTTGGCTATACCAAAACCGATAAATTACTCATTATCCATGCTGACGATATAGGCTTGTCACATGCTGAAAATATTGCTACCATTTCCTCCATGACCGAGGGTTTTGTGAATTCTACCAGTATCATGATGCCCTGCGCTTGGTCTACTGAAGTGGGCAAACTGATCAAAGACCATCCCAACCTTGATATCGGTGTGCATATTACGCTTACTAATGAGTGGTTCAATTACAAATGGGGCCCCTTGGCTGACAATGTCCCCGGATTAAAAGGGCCAGATGGATTTATGTATCCTGATTGTGCTTCGGTAGCCAAAAATGCCAGCCCCGAAGAAGTGGAAAAAGAAATCCGTGCTCAAATAGAAGCCGCCCTTAAAATTGGAATCAAACCCACACACCTTGATTCCCACATGGGCTGCATTTTCTATGGCAGGCCTGAGTTTCTGCACTCCTACCTCAAATTGGCGCAAGAATATGGTTTCCCTGCGATGGTTGTCCCTGAAATGGTGGAATCCATCATCAAAACAAATTCTGAATTATTCAAAGACCTCGATGTGGATAACTTGCTTGTCATTGATCAGGTGGCAATAGCCTCTCCAACATTATATGATGAAAAAGGAATGGATGGATTCTATACGGATTTGTTAAATGACCTCAACACAGGTATTACAGCATTACTTATTCACGTGGCTTATGACAATGAGGAAATGAAGGCCGTTACTGTTGGTCATCCTTATTGGAACTCGGCTTGGAGACAGGCGGATTATGATTTTTTTACCAGTGAAAAGGGGCGCAAACTGATCAAAGACAATAATATCAAACTTGTGACTTGGAGAGAAATCGCCGCTGTAAACTAGGTATTCTTGAAATAATTAATCAAATTAGAGTCAGAATAGGAGTGAATTTAGTCTCTTCCTTTTCGAAAAAATAAGTTGCCTATCTCGCTAAAGTTTTATTTATGATCAAAAATTCATTAAGCAACACGCTAAGCGTAGTCTTTCTGCTATTCCTAATTACAGCCTGCAAGACCAATTGCAAAGACACGCTCTTCGAACTGACCGAAGTATCCATGGTCCCTAGAACTAGCCAAGGATCCGGAAACAGCATTTGGTTCAATGACGATGCTCTCCCGATTGACAGGCTAATCGTCAATATCAAGATGGTAAAACCTGTTCAGGTTCTCTTCAACCCGAGTCCCGACTGCCCAGTGGTATATAAAAACAACAATCCCGTCACAAGTTTCAAGTTGGTAAGCAATGAGGGTTTTAATGACAATTATCCGGCAGGAACAGATCTTTTCGAATTGACTACATTTTCCGACTTGACAAAAAGCTACACCAAAGATGAATTTGTGGATAACTTTCTGAATCAATCCAACTTTGGCACCTTTTACTTCTCGTTTACCGAAAGACCTGAGTTTTCAGAAATGCACTCCCTGAAAATTATTGCAAGGTTTCAGGATGGTTCTACCCTACAATCTTCCATCATTCCTGTATTGCTGACACCATAAAATGAAATCAAAAAAAATCTTATCCACACTGTTTTACCTGATCTTTTTATTTCATGTAGTACCGATTTTTACTTTTTCTTGTATCGACAATTGCTCAGGTCAGGCTCTTTTACTTCGATACCAAGAATTGGCAGGGATGCCCTTGGAATATGTGCCAAGCAATCCCGGTTGGCAGGCGAATGCATGGTCAAATGATAAAAACTTGACTAGTGATAAGTTGCTTCTCTTTTTTGACTTGACTTATGAGCCTATTGCGGAAGTCAGGCCAAGCAACTCCACTATGGGATTTCCCTTTGCATTGGCCTGTGACCCTGCAGTCAACTTTGAGTCTACCATCAAAACCTGGGATTTGGTAAGCAATAAAGATTTTAATAATGATTTTCCCGCAGGCACTTCTCTGAATGAAATCGCCCTGATCGCCCCGATTGTTGGGAGAGAATTTCTTTCTTTTACAGATTATCAGGATTCCCAAATGGGCTACAGGGGTTTGGGGACTTCCTTTGTGCGGTTTTCAGGTTTATCCACACAGTCATCTCCTATGAGTTTTACCTGTACGATTACCTTGACTGACGGAAGGATTTTTTCCAGCCAGGTGGACAACATTGTATTGAGGGTTGAATGAAAAGGCTTAACTTTATTCAATAGCCATCAATTCCAACCTCTATGAACCTTCGACCTGCTTTGTTTTTTTTGGGATTTGGACTCCCTCTTTTTTTCTCATGCCAAAATCCAGATGTACAAATTGCCTTGACTTCTCATTTGGGGGACACTGAAGGCCTGATAGGAAATACCGAATACTTATCCTCTCCCTATGTGACTGCAGGAGACCGTGTATATATGGTAGGACATCAGGACGGTACCTTTCCGGATTTGGGATGGCATGTGCAAGGAGAAATGGGAGGGATATGGAACCATCCCATCAAACTCATGGACGGTTTTACCGCTGCCATTATTGAAGCAGACAATTCTTTTTGCCTTGATGCAGCACATCAATTTGTCAATTATCCCTTTGCTAATTTACATCTCTTTCAGACACCCATTCCCGGATTGGAGGTCGATAGGTTCCAGTTTGTACCCGATGGGCTTCAAGGAATGGTCATAGATTTTACCTTTAGGAATGTGGATAAGTCCGAAAAGTCTTTTGACTTTGAATTTACCGGGCATACTGACCTGATGCCGGTATGGCTTGGAGATAGGGCGGGGATGGAAGATTTTGATGACCGGCTTTCTTTTGATGAAGGCAGGCAGGCTTGGCTTGGCAAAGACCATGGGAATGAATGGTATGTGCTTTTTGGTGCCAACAAAAAAGCAAAAGCCACTGAAGGTGCTTCCTTAACCTGCAATTATACACCGCAGGGAAAAGGAAAAGCTGCCAAATTAGGGTATGAAATCAAATTGAAACCTGAATCCTCACAAAGTATCCGTTTCTTCATATCAGGATCCTATACATCAAAGGCAGATGCCGAGGGAACTTTTGAAAAGCTTAACCTGAATGCAGATACCTACCTCAAGGATAAAAAGATACATTATGCCCAAATCGCTTCCAAAGCCAAAATTACGATTCCTGACAAAGAACTTGAAAAGGCATTCGAATGGATCAAATACAATACTGAATGGCTGCTGAGAGAAGTGCCTGAAATAGGTAGAGGGCTAGGGGCGGGGATGCCTGACTATCCTTGGTGGTTTGGGGTGGATAATGAATACACCCTCAAAGGTGCGATAGCTACCGGAAGAAAAGATTTGGTCTACAGCACCATCGATCTTATCCACAAACTTTCAGAAGCCAATGGAAAAGGAAGAATTGTCCATGAAGTAAGCTCCAACGGCGTGATTTTCAATCCAGGCAACATCAACGAAACGCCACAGTTTGCCTCTTTGATTTGGTGGGTATACCAATGGACGGGAGACAGGGACTTTTTGGCCAAGTATTATCCTACAGTCAAAAAGGGACTTCAGTGGCTGATGGAAGAAAATGACAAAGATGGAAACCTTTTTCCTGATGGCTATGGCATGATGGAAATTCACGGCCTCCAATCCGAGATGATCGACGTGGCTTCTTATACCCAAAAGGCATTTGCTGATGCTGCACAAATGGCCGCTTTGATGGGGGAAGATTCCCTTTCAGTAAGTTATCAACATACCGCTGACCTGATCATAGAAAAAATCAACAAGGAGTTTTGGGTAGCGGAATTCAATGGCTATGCGGATTTTATCGGTACCCCCAGGGAGGCAATTCATCTCGTGGATGCGGCCATCATCAGGGCAGATACGCTCAATAAACCTTGGGCAGTAGAAGAATTGAAAGCCACCAAAAAAAAGTTGTCCACCTACGCCCCAAATAAAAAACAAGGTTTTGTAATCTTTCACAATTGGGTGGTCAATACCCCCATGGAGATGGGAATAGCCGATCCTGAAAAAGCCATTGCAGCCTTGGACAAAGGAAAAAAATTTACCAATCCCTTTGGCGTATTTGTGACCGGGATTGACCGTGATGAAACTTCAGACATGGCAGATGGGTCTTTTGTCGGAAGCAAAGCTTTTTCCTATACAGGTGCTGTCATGACCCTGCCTACAGGGGTATCGGCAATCGGAGAAAATAACTACGGCCGACCCGATGAAGCATTAGATTACCTAAAGAGGATGACAAGATCCTTCGGCTTTGCTTTGCCCGGGTCTATCTATGAAGTATCTCCAGATTATGGTATGATGGCACAGGCTTGGAACCTATACAGTTTTGGAGTTCCGATCGTCACGCAGTTCTTTGGCATTCAGCCGGAGGCAGGCAAAAAAGTTATCCACATATCTCCCGCTTTTCCCAGCTCCTGGAACGAAGCCAATATTGAAAATGTCGAAATCGGAGAAAATGTCATTTCCCTGGAATACAAGAGGAATGAAAATGGGGAGGTGAAAGCAATCGTCAACCAATCTATAGGCGATTGGGAAATAGTGTTTTCGTGGCCTGAAGGCAAACAGACCAACGCAACCGTAAACGGAAATAAGACAGAGATTGAAAACCAACTGGGTAAAAACAGAATTACCTTTACGGGGAACAAAAACACCGTCTCTCTAAATTGATTCCCTTGGACTGACCTGTTTGGGAAATTTGATTTTTGGCTATTAGTTTTGATTCAGAGTAAAAAAAAGGAAACCACAGTTTGTCGCGATTTAAAATGAAGAAAATAACTTTAAAAACCTTCGGAAATACAAACCTTTCAGTTTTGGATATCATTGCGGAGATTCTTAGCATTTTGGTTTTGGTAACTTTATGGATAGAGACCTATTATTTCCAACACCAAAGCCTACAGATCGTCCCCGAAGGCTATGATTTTTTCTCAAATCCAAATGAATATTGGGCGAGTAAAATGACCTATTCTGTTCCTTTTGTGGCCACGATTTTATATGTGGGATTGACGCTGTATAACCAGCGGGTTCAACACGGAGATTATGCAGTAGAATTAAGTGATAAAAAAGCACCGGCGCTGAAACAGATCAATAGAAGACTCTGGAGATGGCTCAAACTCAATATACTTCTCATGTTTGTCGTTGTGGAATACTTTTCTTTCCACACAGGTTCCAATGCCGGCTCGGGGATTTCGGGTTGGTTTATTTTTGTTTTTCCGCTCTTACTATTTACTCCGGTGATCATATTTTTCATCGAATTTTCCAAAAATCAATTAGAATAAACTTGAAGCTATTTGGAAAATCATCGCCTCTTTATCCTTTTGTCCAAACCTTTCTGATACCGATATTCATTGCTATTCTATACTTATTGATATTGTTTCTAGTAGCATGGCTGTTGTGGAATTTTAAGCGCCAGTTCAGGATTTTTGGTAATTTGATTTCCTCTCCATTATCCCATAACATCCCTAATCTACCTAAAAATATCCACCAATATCCAATATCAATCAATATCAAATTTGTCCGACCATAATATCCACCAATATCCAGTATCCATGAATATCTATCTTCTACACCCAAATAACCATTAACCAAATAACCCAATAACCCTTCACCTGAAAATATCCACCAATATCCAATATCAATCAATATCAAAAATCAACCAGAAAAACACCTCCCCTTAACCAATAACCAGTAACCAATTAACCCTTCACCTGAAAATATCCACCAATATCCAATATCAATCAATATCAAATTTGTCCGACCATAATATCCACCAATATCCAGTATCCATGAATATCTATCTTCTACACCCAAATAACCATTAACCAAATAACCCAATAACCCTTCACCTGAAAATATCCACCAATATCCAATATCAATCAATATCAAATTTGTCCGACCATAATATCCACCAATATCCAGTATCCAT
>NZ_JAKZAM010000047.1 GCF_022538055.1 Cognataquiflexum nitidum
GGCCTTGGATGGATGGAATATTCTCTCAAATCTCCAACCTAAGCCTCCCATTTACATATTCTAATGCATAATTCGGGGTAAAATAAGAAACTGGAATAAGGTATTTGCAATTTCCTATTGGCAAGGTCATTGAAAAATGGCAATAGCAGGCTTGCAATCAAAAGTGCAATTACAAAAGAGAATAAACTCATCAAAAATGTCTCGGTCAAAAATTGCCACATCAAATCCTTTTTGCTTGACCCAAGTGCTTTTCTGACGCCAACCTCCTTGGCACGGCTCGATGACCTTGCTGTGGAAAGGTTCATAAAATTGATGCAGGCAATCAGCAGGATAAAGACCGCAACTGCCGAAAACATATAGATGTATAAAATGCTGAAATTGGGTTCAAACTCACCCTGAAGGTTACTCCTAAGGTGAATATCAAGCATTGGCTGGAGTAAATAGTCAATCTTGTTTCCGGTTGCCTGAAAATTTTCCAAAGTAAAATCATCCCCCAAGACCTGACTCAGTGCCGGAGCTACATGTTTTTGAATCAATTGTTTGAGTTTGTCATTAACAGCTACGGGATCAGCTCCTTCATGAAGTAATATATATGTAGGGAAATTATTGCTAAGCCAAAAAGTGGATTTGGCTTCTTCCAATCCGGCAGTAGCTAAAATCAGGTCGAAGTGAAAATGACTGTTGACCGGCATATCTTCATAAACTGCGGTGATTTTATAGTCAGTTTTATTGTCCAAAATCAGGCTTTTTCCCAATGCACTTTCATTTGGAAAAAACTTATTTGCTGTCCTCTTGCTGATGGCCATGGTATTGGGTTCGTCCAAAGCACCTTCAGCACTGCCTTCCAATAAGGGTACAGTAAAAACTTTGAAAAAGTCCTTTCCGGCATAGACAACATCATTTTCCTTGATGTTATCTTCTTCTCTTTTGACCAAAAAAGATCCTTGACTCCTAAAATGAACAGCTGCCTCTACCTCTGGAACCTCAAGAGGCAAAGCTTCCGCCATGGGTGCAGGGCATTGGATCATATTGAAATTGTCTCCGCCGAATATTATCTCGGACTTTACCCTATAAATTCTCTCAGCATTGGCATGGTGCTTGTCATAACTCAGTTCATTGAACAAAAACAGGGAAATGATGATACATATCGCTATACCCAAGGAAAGGCCGAGTACATTAATAAGAGAAATGGTTTTGGTTTTCCAAAAACTCCTAATTGCGGTTTTGAAGATGTTTTTGAACATAGTAGGAAAATTAAAGTGGTTGTAGTTTTAATGTGGTTATAATTGTAATAATGGTTGTCGGGTTGTCGAGTTATAGGAATCCGTCATTCTAAGTGTAGCGAAGGATCTATTTACAATTGAGACTCTTCCATACGTTCAGAGTGAAGTTTATACCAAATTCATCATTTCACATTATCCCACTTCCATGCCACAAGAAAACTTCATTATTGTTGAAAAAAGGCATCTTTTGAAAAATCACAGGGTTTCTGTCCGAACATTTTTGTCCGCAAATGGGCAAAAACCAAGTCGGCTTTATTTTAATATAAAATCTTTAAGCAGCACAAATCAAATAATCAATGGGTTAAGGCCGAAAGTGAATTTCCCATTTTATTTTCAACATGGGGAATTACAAATCCCACCCAGGTCAATGTCATACCTATTTATTACTCTGCAGGCGGGAATAAAAAATCCATTAATTTTTCACTTATTTCGTTCGGTTGTTTGAAATGTAAGTGAAATCAAATTCATTTGGTTGGGCTTTATATTTTCCAATTGATTAATTCGTTCAATTGGATTTTTGGTTTCAACATCTATAAATCCATGGTCATATTTTAATAATTCATATTGGGGTAAGAAAATTGCCGTCAAACTTCAATTCTATTGCTTAAATCAAATCATATCCTCTATAATTTTAATACAAATAATTTCTCCCTTTATAATCTAATTGGTAAAATCATTCTGCAAATGCGAGCCTTTGCGAAAACCTGGCGGCCATGGCGGTGAAAAATAAAATCACCACAGAGTTCACAGTGCCCACAGAGAAAAAACAAAGTAAGGTTGGAACATTGCGATCCTTGGCGAAACCTTGGAGACCATTGTGGTAAAAAAAGATAGGGCTTGAGGAGAAGAAGAATAAAGAAATTTGAATGTTTGTGCAGACACAAGCATGGGCGATAGACTCTTCTCCCCCCTGGCGGATCAGAGTGACGGCACGTTTTTCTGCGGCAATCTGCACTATCTGCGGGAGAATTTTGAAACACAAAAATAATGTGTCCAACTTCTGGAGATTCAGAATAAAGAATTTGAATGTTTGTGCAGACACAAACATGGGAGATAGACTCTTCTCCCCCCTGGCGGATCAGAGTGACAGTCCATTTTTCTGCGGCTATCTGCGCTATCTGCGGGAGAATTTTGAAACACAAAAATAATGTGTCCAACTTCTGGAGATTCAGGATAAAGACTTTGAATGTTTGTGCAGACACAAGCATGGGAGATAGACTCTTCTCCCCCCCCTGGCGGATCAGAGTGACGGCACGTTTTTCTGCGGCAATCTGCACTATCTGCGGGAGAATTTTGAAACACAAAAATAATGTGTCCAACTTCTGCCGAAGCAGGATAACAATCCCTCATTCCGGTCACTTCACTACTTCTCCCAATTTTATTATATTTACTAATATCCAAAATACAGCCTATGTTGACGATCCTAATATTTCTTTTTCTCCAAATCGCTCAAGTTGGTTTGCAACCGACTTTTGAGGCGCAGACGATTGACGATAAGGTTGCGATCGGATATGGCCTTGCCATCGGGGATGTTGACGGAGATGGCAAGCCGGATATCTTATTGGCTGACAAAAAACAATTTGTCTGGTACAGAAACGGAGACTGGAAACGGTTTGTGATGATCGAAAACCTGACTGAATTTGACAATGTCTGCATTGCCGCACGTGATATCAATGGGGACGGAAAAGTTGAAGTGGCAGTTGGTGCGCAATGGAATCCCTCAGAAACAACTGATCCCGAAAAATCCGGGTCGGTGCATTACCTGGTTCGGCCTGAGGATCCTACCCAAAAATGGACTGCTGTCAAACTTCACCATGAACCGACAACGCACAGGATGCGCTGGGCAAAAACCAATGCCAATAACTACCAACTAATCGTCCTCCCCCTTCATGGCCGTGGCAATAGGATGGGCCAAGGTGCAGGCGTGAAGGTTATGGCTTACCAACCACCAAAAGACCCCAACGGAACCTGGACCACCGAAACCATTGACGCATCTCTGCACCTGACTCACAACATGGACATTGCAGACTTGGGAGATGGATCAGGTGAATCCATTTTGATAGGTGGAAGAGAGGGAGTGAAAGTCTTTTCATTTAAGGAGGGAAAATGGACAAGCCATTCCCAAGTTGAACGCTTGGTCAAAGACCATGCAGTCGGTGAGGTCCGATTTCAACAATTACCGAATGGAAAAAAAGCCTTGGCAACAGTTGAACCCATGCATGGAAACATGGTGGTGGCCTATGAGATGATGGATTTTTCTTCCGAAAATCAAATCAGGACAGCCTTGGACAGTACTTTGGCAGAAGGTCACGCTTTGGGTTGGGGAGATTTTTTGGGCAATGGTAGCCATCAGATAGTGGGTGGATGGCGCGTGGCAAACAAAGAAGGCGATTTTGGAATCAGGATTTATATTCCTCAATCAGGTTCCTTTGAAAAATTCGCTGTCCATTGGATTGATAAAAACGGGATGGCCACTGAAGACCTGCAGGTTGCTGACCTGGATGGCGATGGCAAGCCCGAGATTATTGCCTCAGGTAGGTCCACCAATAATTTGAAAATTTATTGGAATAGGAATAGGTGAAACTTATTAAGCTTCTATGAAATATGGTAGATATATGGTAGAAATAAATTGAAATATTTTTGAAATATTCTTTAATGGATATTTGTGGATATTGGATATTCATGGATATTAAATTCCAAAATAGCCGTGATTGTGGAAAATTATATCGCCGAAGGCATTATTTCTATATATATCGCGCAGCATATATCATTTCAATATCGCCGAAGGCATTATATCCATTTATATCGCGAACCTGTCTGCCGCGGCAGAGCATGTATATATCAATATTTCGCGTAGCATATATCAATTTATATCGCGCAGCATATTTCATTTCCAATATCGCCGCAGGCATTATATCCAATTATATCGCGAAGCATATATCGTTTTCAATATTTCGCGAAGCATATATCAACCATATTTCCCGAAGTATATATCATTTTATTCCGATTTAAGTGAATCCGCCGGATTATCAGAAGCAGCTCTCCAAGACTGGATAGCGATAGTCAGCCAAGCAATCAGAATAGCAACAGCAGCAGTAAGTACAAAAAACCCAACCTGCATCTGTACCTTATTTGCAAACTGTTCCAGCCAAGTTTCCATGATATAATACCCAATCGGTAAAGCCAAAACAATGGCAACAATGACCGGCTTTAGGAAATCTTTGGTCAATTGGTGGACAATGGAAAGAGGACTCGCACCCATCACTTTTCGGATTCCGATTTCCTTTCTCCTTCCCTCCGCCATAAAAATGGACAAGCCAAGCAAACCCAAACTTGAAATCAGCAAAGTCAACAATGCGAAAAGTCCCAACAAGTTGCTCAGCCTTGTTTCCCTGTCGTATTGCCTGACAAGACTCTCTTCCAAAAGCGAATACTCAAAGGGAATTGAAGGATTGATTTCTTTCCATTTGGAAGACAAGGCTGCTGTGGCTTGTGGAATATCCTCACTGATGATTTTGACCAAAAGGTGCGAACTGTTATCAGAATTCCCATTTTGAACAGGCGAGTAGATGGTTGGCTGTATCTCAAACCGCAAGTCAGAGGTTTGATAATCTTTGACCACACCGACCACATTTCCACGAAAATCCATAAAACGTTCTCCGTTTTCTTCTGTAAATACTTCTATAGGTTTTCCCAGGCTTTGTTCAGGAGAAAGGCCCATCATCTTCGCAAGTGATTCATTGATGATAAATCCACCATTTCGGATGGCAGGAAAAATTTCCCTCATTTTGAAAGCATCCCCTTTGTCGTTGAATTCAGAAGAAAATTCCCTTCCTGCAACCATCTCTACACCTATGGTCTCAAAATAATTGAAATCTATATACTGTTGGTTGATCCAATTCTGGTCATTCGGATTTTGACCTTCATAGGAAAACTGCGGACCCCAACCTGCATCTACTCCCGGCCGGGCGCTTGATCCAAGGACATTTTCGACAAATGAAAACTGCTTGTAAGCGTTGGTAAGACTTTCCCTATTTGATCGTGATACTTCCCCCATTGATATTGCAAGGATATTTTCCCTATCAAAACCCAAATCAGCTTTGCGCATATAAGATTGTTGGAAAAAGGCCACCGTGGCGCAAAACACCAAGATTCCCGACATCACAAACTGCAGCACAACCAAGCTTTGTCTCAAGGCACTCTTATTGGACTGAAAAGTAGTTCCCTTCAAAATCAGATTTGGTTTCAATCCAGAAAGGTACAATGCCGGAAAAAATCCCGACAAAAAGGTCGAAACCGCCAAAGTGATCAAAAGAAACATCCAAACTTGACGATCTTCAAAAAGGTTGAAAGGAATCTCCTGTTGCAGCAATCCGGAGAACACCGGCAACAATATCTCAACCAGAACCAGTGCCAAAACCATTGCGAACACATTGACGAGAAATGATTCCGTAAAGAACTGCAGGACCAATTGTGATTTTTTGGCGCCTGTCACTTTCCGTATTCCGATTTCCTTCATCCGCTTGATGGCACGGGCAGTGGAAAGGTTGATGAAGTTGATGCAGGCCAAAATCAAAATAAAAATCCCTATGCTTAAGAAAATGTAAACAGTGGACTTGGGTGTACTTGGACTCAGTTCACTTTGATAGGAATTGTCCAAATGGATGTCTGTGATAGGCTGTAAAAATGGAATGTACTTTTTGGCTTCCTCCTCGGACCTTGCTTTTTTGGAAGCTTCCATGGTGCCGCTGTTGACAAAATGGACATCGGAAGGGTCTTTCAATTTTACATAGGTGTAACAATTCGGCCACCAAAAACTCCCGAATTCAGCAGTCAGCGGATAGCTTTCTGTGGCTTTGAAGGAATTGAGGGATGTTATAAAATCGAAGTCCAGGTGTGTATTTGAGGGCAAATCTTTCAAAACGCCTTTGACCACAAATTCAAAATCACCTGTCGAAATCAAACTTTTACCAATCGGATCCTCCTTACCAAAGTATTTTTTGGCCATGGATTCAGTCAACAAAATCTGAAATGGATCATCCAAAACTCCGGTTGTGATCCCACTCAGCAATGGGAAATCAAAAACCTCAAAAAAACCTTCATCCGCAAAAGTGAATTTTTCTTCCCTAAAACTCTCTCCCTGATTTGACCCATCGGCAGGTCTGAGGTAGGTACTGGTACGGTGGATCCTGACTGCACTTTCAACCTGGTCAAATTCTTTTACCATCATTGGAGCCACTGCGCCACCTGTCCATGCCCAATTTTGGTTACCATCCACCCTTTGGGCGACTCTGAATATCCTGTCAGAATTGGTATGAAAATGGTCATAACTCAATTCCTGCCTCACAAAAGCCAATAAAATCAGACAACAAGCCAAACCTATCGCCAAACCAAAAATGTTGATGGCAGAAAAAGATTTTTGCCTTTTGATATTTCTCCAGGCGGTTAGAAAGTAGTTTTTGATCATAATTTATCGTGGTTAATGGTGGTTAATGGTTATTGGGTTATTTGGTTATTTGGTTATTTGGTTATTGTTCAATGATATATGGTAGAAATACATAGAAATAAATGGAAATATTTTGTTTCATTGCTATCAGTGAGATATTCATAGATATTGGATATTGATGGATATTATATTCTAAAATAACCATGATTGTAGAAATTATATCGCCGAAGGATTATAACCATTTATATCGCGAAGCCTATATCAACTTTATATCGCGCAGCATATATCCTTTTAGTATCGCCGAAGGCATTATATCCATTTATATCGCGCAGCATATATCTACTATATTTCACAAAGTATATTTCAATGTATATCGCGAAGCATATATACCCTAACCATTGATATGCCAATCCAAAACCTCTAAAATTCAATGAATAAGGGCTGTTTGGCTAAAAAGAACTCGGAATGCCGAACAATTTTGTTCATGGGCGGACGAATTTTAAGCCCTCCCCTAAATGACCTTTTAATTCAAATAAAACGTAAATAAAATTTATCAAATCTGTAACATTCAGCAAGAATTTGTATCATATACCGAGGTCATTTGGAGATATGGAGTAAGCTTTGGATAATGCGAACTATGGAGAAAATCAAGGAAAACTTTTTGGCACAGCTTGTCATCATCTACACTAGATACCTATTGGGAGGCGGATTTGTATTTGCCAGTCTGATCAAAATCAAGGGATTAAGGTTTACCACTGAAAGCGGCGAAAATGAAGCTTTTGGAACAGCATTTCATTTTTTTGAAACCATGTACCGAACAGGGATTTATTGGCAGTTTATCGGATGGGGGCAGTTGATTGCCGGGCTGCTAATGATGACACAGCGATACGCAAAATTGGGCGCCGTAGTCAATTTCCCGATTATCCTCAATGTATTTGTGATTACAATTTCCATGGATTTCAATTACACCCCTGTCATCACAGGTATGATGTTGTTTGCCAATACCGTTTTGTTGGTTTGGCATTGGAATGAACTTCGGACTTTGGTTAATCTACCCGTAGTTCTTGACAGACCAAACAGGCTCGAAGACCAAAAATCATGGGAGATCACAGGATTGGTTTTGTTTCTTTTTACCGCCGGATATAGACTTTTTACAGACAGGTATGATCCCATATTCTGGTTTGGAATCTGTGCATTAATCGGATTGGGAGGTTTGGTTTTTGGATTGAAAAAAGTGAGTATCTTTAGATAATGGAAAAAGTTATAAAAATAACCACCTTGGAAAATGATTCTTCAGATTTCACCTATTGGTCCCAAAAGAGTCCAAAGGAGAGGCTTGAAGCAATTGAATTTTTACGAGAGCAATTCATGAGATTTAATAAAGATGCTGAGCAAAGACTTCAAAGAGTTTGTACAATTACTTATTTAAAATAAAGTTGAGTATTTAATCGTAGGGGGGTATGCCGTAGGTGTACATGGATATCCTAGATATACCGTGAATCTCGACATATGGATCAACGCTACTGAGGAAAACGTGTTAAAAGTGTTAAAAACGGTAAATGATTTTGGTTTTTCTTCTTTCAATCTTAAAGAAGCAGATTTTTTAAAATTAGGCAACGTTATACAACTAGGCTATCCACCTTTGAGGATTGATATTTTGACAAAAATTGATGGTGTTGATTTTAAAAATTGCTTTGAAGAAAAATTCATTTTAGATATTGAAGGTCTTAAGGTAAATTTTATAAGCATTGAAAATTTAAAGAAATACAAAAGAGCATCCGGAAGATTACGAGATTTAGACGATTTGGAAAACCTGAATGCTTGAAAGTTTTCTTCAACATTGAATGAATTTTCAATTCCTACTTTAATATACCCGTGTTTCCAGATACTCTTTTGCTTGGTATTTTTATAAAAGTTTTCTCAACTGTTCAATTACTCACTTTTAAGCGTACTCGCCGGATTCACCTGGGCGGCTTTCAGTGCTTGCATGGTGACTGTGAAGTAAGCTATACTCAATATCACCCCTGCGGCCAAAGGAATAAACCACCATTCAAAATCGATCTTGTAAGCATAGCCTGAAAGCCAATCCTGCATCAGCCAATAACCTACTCCTGAACCGATCACTATCGCTACAGCCACAATGGTGATAAACTCCCTGTTGATCACATGGAGTATAGATGCCGTGGATGCACCCAAAACCTTTCGGATGCCTATTTCCTTGGTTTTTTGTTCGGCTACGTGGGCAGACAGGCCAAACAATCCCAAGCATGAAATCAAAATGGTCAAGATGCTGAAGTACTTTGCCAAGTCCCTGATTCTCAAATCCTCATTGTACAATTTGGCATAATTTTCATCCATGAAGGTGTACTGAAAAGGAAAATCGGGGTTTATCTCCTCTGACAGGGATTTGATGGAAGCTATGGCATTCTGAATATCGCCCGTACCCAGCCTTACGAATGCATTTGTAGCAAAAGATTTATCCAAAAGGATAACCACAGGCTCCATGCTTTGGTGAAAACTTTGAAAGTGAAAATCTTCCACAACTCCTGTGATGTTACGGTCTTCTCCCCACATATTGAAAGAAACTGCATCCGGGTTGTCCTGTGTGATAAGTTCATAAGCTCTCCTGTTGATGATCGCTCCCTGAACGGAATCCGCACCTTTGACAGTATTGAAATCTTCCCCTTTGATCAGTTTCATTCCGGTAGCCTCCAAGAAGTCATAGTCCACCCTCATAATTTCAAACAAGGCGGTAAAATCAGGATCTTTTCCTTCCCAACTCACATTTCCTGTATTGGAATTTCTTCCCAACAAGTTGTGGGTGGATCTGGAAACGGAAAGAATGTCCGGATTCTGAGTCAACCGGTTTTTGAAGACATCATAATTTTCTGTCAATTTACCTTCTAAAGGAAGAACCAAAAGCTGTTCTTTCTCATAACCCAAATCCTGTTTTAGGGCAAAACCGATCTGCTGATAGACCACTACTGTAGAAACAATCAAAATGGTCGCAAGCGTAAACTGGAAAAGTACAAGTCCTTTTCTAGCTATTACTATCCCCTTGCCCGCTGCGGTGTGGCTTCTAAACACATTCACTACTTTGGTAGCAGAAAGATAAAATGCCGGATAGCTACCCGCGACTAATCCTGTAAAAAGGACGACGCCAAGAAACTGCAGCCAGAAATTGGGGTCAGAATAAGGAATTTCCATTGTTTTGCCCGTTAGGTTATTGAAAACCGGAAGCGTCAGTTGGACGAGCAGCAATGCCAAGACAGAAGCAAACAATGTAATCAAAAGAGATTCGCTCAAAAACTGGTAAACCAATGCGTTTTTTCCGGCACCGGCTACTTTCCTCACCCCAACCTCCTTGGCTCTTTTTTGGGATTTTGCTGTGGAAAGGTTCATAAAATTGATGCAGGCAATCAGCAACACAAACAGTCCGATCACAGCAAACAACTTTACATATTCGATTCTACCGCCTTGTTGGATGCCGTCTTCAAATTTGCCATGCAGGTAAAGTTCCTTTTGAGGATATGCAAATAGTTTGACATTACTTCCCTCATTTCTCTCGACGATAAAATTTTCAAGATTGGCAGAAAAAGCTTTCCAATCGGACTCTTTGTTCAGTTTGACAATGGTACTTGGACCGTTGTTGCCCCACTCACTTAACCATGAATTGTAGGGTTTTTCAAACATAAACTGAAATGGAAGAATATATTCAAAATCTGCCAAACTGGAATTTGGCAGTGTTTCCAAAACCCCTTGGACAATAAAAGAAGCCTCGCTTCCTGATTCTTTCATCACGACTGTTTCCCCGATGACATCTGATTTTCCAAAAAGCTTGACCGCGGCATCTTTGGTCAAAACAATATGGTTTTTTTCTGAAAGTGCTCTTTCACGGTCCCCATGGAGTATTCCATATTGTAGGATTTGCAAAAAATCTTCTCCGGCATAAAATCCATCCAATTTGATTTTGGTATCCCCATTGACAAACAGGTTTCTTTCATTCCAGGAATAGGTAGCGGCTTTTTCAATTTCAGGATAGACATTTTTTAGTTCTTTGGCCAAAAGGCCAGGCGTCGAGGTAGTGGTAAAAATATCTGGGCCGTACTTTTGATGCTCCATGATCTGATATACCTGATCTATATCTACAAACTGTCGGTTCATTTCCAATTCAGATTTAACCCAAAGACCAATCAAAACGGCTGCCCAAAGACCCAAAGTCAATCCAAAAAGGTTGATGGTAAAGGTGAGTTTGTGCTTGGAAAATCCCCTCAATGCGATTTTTAAATAGTTTTTTAACATAGTGGTTGTAGTTTATGGAGTTTAGCGGTTTTAATTTCTAAAATCAGATATATCAAAGAAGATCATTCAGAACTCAGGGAATTTACCGGATTTGCTGCTGCTGCTTTGAAAGCCTGAAAACTGACGGTAACCATAGCAATGACCAAGAGTCCGATTGCCGATGCGCCAAAAATCCACCAACTCAGGTTGGTTTTGTAAGCATATCCCGCAAGCCAAGCATTGGAAAGGTACCAACCCAAAGGAACCATAATCAATATGGCTACCACCACCAAAAGCATGAAATCCTTGACAATCATGCCTAGAATTTGACTGACGGATGCTCCTAGTACTTTTCTTACTCCTATTTCCTTTTTGCGGTTTTCTACCGTAAATGCTGCTAGACCAAACAATCCCAAACAAGAAAGAAAAATAGCAACAAATCCAAAATACCTGGCTAGTTTGGAAATCCGCTGCTCCTGAAGGTATAAGGACTGAAAATCTTCATCCATAAAGCTGTAATCCATCTTTTGGGCATTCAGGTTTTCAAACAATCCTGAAACTGAGGCAAGGGTTTCCAGCTGATTTTCGGGATTGATTCTGATGATGATTTTTTGGGCAAAGGCTTTGTCATATTTAAGAAAGGCAGGTTTTACCTTTTCTTTCAGGGATTCAAAATGAAAATCTTTCAATACTCCAATTACTTCCATATCATTCCCCCAAAGATTCACCGTGGCACCGACGGGTTCTTTCAGGCCGATTACCTTCACCGCTTCTTCATTGAGGATGATCTTGGAACTTTCATCGCCAAAATCCCTTGAGAAAGGCCTTCCTTCCAAGATTTCAAAATCCATGGTCTCGATCAAATCCATGTTGACCGTAATGTTTTCAAATTTGATCTGTTCCTTGGGATCTTTTCCTTCCCAACTCAACCCTATAGTAGAGCTCATCAATCCTACGAGGGGATGGGATAAGCTTGAGGCATTTTCCACCCCCGGAACTCCTTTAACCTGATTCAAAAACGATTCAAGTTGGGTATCTGAAAGGGAGGAGGAATTGATCTGAAGCAGGTGGGATTGGTTGTAGCCAAGATTTTGGTTTTGGATATAAGCCATTTGCCGTCCTATCACCGATATCCCGATGATCAAAAGCAGCGAAATGGAAAACTGGAAAACCACCAATCCTTTTCTTGCCAAAAGCTCCCCAAAGCTTCCCTTGAGGTTACTTTTGAGGATTTGGATTGGTTTGAATTTTGACAAATAAACCGAAGGGTAAATCCCAGCAAGCAAACCTGTAAATGCCCAAATCAAAACAAGTAGGAGGATTTGAGATAAATCCAAATTGAGATTCAGTTCTTTGAGCGTAACCTGATTGAAAAACGGCTGTAATACTGCAGCCAAAACCAAGGCAAGAACCATGGCAAAGAAGGTGAGCAACATCGATTCGACCATAAATTGGCTGAACAAACCGCCACGGCTGGCACCCATTGACTTTTTGACGCCAATCTCTTTGATTCTATTCATGGACCTGGCAGTGGTTAGGTTCATAAAATTGATACAGGCAATCAAGAGAATGAAAAATGCAATTGCCGAAAAAATCCAGACATAATTGATCCTTCCTCCTACTACCTTTCCATCTTCAAATGACCCATAGAGGTAATTGTCTTCAAAAGCCTGGACAAAAGGAGTCACATTGCTTTCTGTCTTCCTATCCTTTAAGAAATTGGCAATTTGGGCATTAAAGGAATCAATATCCGTTCCTTCCCTCAGTAACAAAAAGGTTCCTGCATTGAAATTGTCCCAATGAGCTCCATCTCCAAGCATTTTTTTGAAGTAAGGAAAAGACAGCAAGAATTCAGGTTTGTCTACATCCAACGAACCAAAATCCCTATACACGCCTCTTACGATGACGTCGTTTCCAAACTCAAACACAGACCATTTTAAACTTTTTCCGATGGCATCTTTTGACGATCCGAAAATTCTGATAGCTGTTGATTCTGACAAAACCACCGAGTTGATGTCTGACATAGCCTTCGATTTATCTCCTTCCAAAAACTCAATGCTGAACATTTCCAGGTATTCCTGGTCGACAAAAAACCCATCTGCGACCTGCACATCTTTTCCATCGTCAAAAGAAACACCTGTAATATAGGGTGAAATCGCCGCCGCCATTTCCACTTGAAAAAGTTCAGCTTCCATGGCTTCGGCCATTTCTGCAGGAGTGATTTCAATAGTATTTACACCCGTGGAATTGTCATGGTTTGTAAATACCGTATAAATTCTATCTCCAAGCGCATGGTACCTGTTGATACTCACTTCATCTTTGACCCACATCATGATCAAAATCACCGTGGTCAAGCCCAAAGTAAGCCCAAACAGAATTATTAAAAATGTCAATCTGTGCTTTTTGAAGCTCCTTAATGCGATTTTGAGATAGTTGGTGAGCATGGTGGTTGGAGGATGGTTAATTAAATAAAAAATTAAGTTGTAAAAATGACCGATGACCGATGACGGATGCCAACATCGGTCACCCGTCATCAGACATCCGTCAAGTTTTTCAAATATGGAACTGCTCCCGAATATTTTCAGTCACAACTTTCCCATCAAATAGGTTGATAATACGGTGGGCATAGTTCGCATCGTGTGGGGAGTGAGTCACCATTACGATGGTAGTACCTTCGTTATTCAGTTCTTCCAAAAGCCGCATCACCTCTTCACCGTTTGCAGAATCTAGGTTTCCTGTTGGTTCATCGGCAAGGATTACAGAAGGTTTGGCTACAATTGCCCGGGCTATGGCTACCCTTTGCTGCTGACCGCCGGAAAGCTGTTGCGGAAAATGGTCTTTTCGGTGCATGATGTTCATCCGACCGAGGACTTCCTCAACCCTTCGCTTTCTTTCGTCCGCAGGGGTTTTGAGGTACAAAAGCGGAAGCTCCACATTTTCGAATACAGTGAGTTCATCGATGAGGTTGAAGCTCTGGAATACAAATCCGATATTTCCTTTTCACAGCTGTGAACGCTGGCGCTCGGAGAATTTGGCTACTTCATTTTCGATGAAATAGTATTGTCCGGAATCAGGATTATCCAGTAGTCCGATGATGTTGAGCAAAGTGGATTTGCCACAACCTGACGGACCCATAATGGCGACGAATTCGCCTTTTTTGATTTCGATCTGGATATCATCCAGTGCGGTGGTTTCTACTTCCTCTGTGGTGTAGAGTTTTCTGAGGTTGACGGTTTTGATGATGTTTTGCATGGGGGGTAGGGTGTGTTCTTATTTGTTAGATAGTTTCTTTGGAAAATTTTTGACGGAAGACAGAAGACGGAAGACGGGAATTTTGATTTTAAACTTTTCTTGGTCTTCCACTGGTTTCGATAAATTATTTATATTCATCATAGGTTTTTATTTTATGTTTCTTTTGAAGCTTACCATCATATTCATAAGATTGTAAGCCTCCTCATACCTCAATTGAAATTCTTCATCAGAAATATATCCCCTCCTTTTTGCTTTGTGCAAGCAGGTAATTACTTCAGCTAAAGATCTAATTGAATATGCCATAAATCTTTTTTGTTCGGGATTTGATTGGTCAATTGCCCCTTCTGCAATGTTCAAAGCAATAGAATCTGCTGCCCGGCGGGATTGGGAAGACAATCCGAACATTTCAAAATTTGGGAATTTCAACACCAATTGATGTATATTTTCTCCGAAATCCATGGCCTTCTGCCATATTGTAATTTTTTCAAATTTGAACATCATATGATTTTGATAATAAATAGGTTAGTAATTATCAAAACCAATTTAATTTTTCTGTTCTTATGATTTCCACATTGAACCAAACTTAAACGACTAATTTCAAATTCCGGGACTCTTCCGTCTTCTGTCTTCCGTCTTCCGTCTTATTTCAAATTCAACACCTCATTCTTTCCAAAATTCTCATAACCACTGACGATGACGCGATCGCCTGGTTTGAGGCCTTCGATGACTTCGTAGTGCTCCGGATTTTTGCGGTTGAGTCGGATATTTCTTTTCTCTGCCCGGCCTGTAGCTTCGTCCACCACAAAGACCCAATTTCCTCCTGTATCCTTATAGAATCCACCGGTTGGCAATAGGATAGCCTGTTTGCTTTCACCGAGTTCGAGGCCGATCCGTACGGTTTGTCCCCTTCGGATTCCCGTTGGCGCTTCACCGGTAAATACCATATCCACTTCAAATCTTCCTCCAGTCACATTGGGATAAATTTTATCGATTTCGATTTCATAACTGCTTCCCGAAAATGTAAATGTTCCCTTCAGTCCGGTGCTGATTCTTGGCAGGTACAATTCATCTATTTGGACTTTTACCTTGAATTTGTCCAAGATATCGATCTGTCCATACCGCTCACCCGCATTGATGGATTGCCCGACTTCGATCTGTTGTGTGGTAAGCTGCCCTTTGATAGGAGCTCTGACGACTAGGTTATCCAAAATATGGCCTACTCCATCGAGTGACTGCATCATTCTTGATTCGGAATCCCTCAATTGTCTTTTTTGGATAGATCTGGCAACTGAATCGTTCCTGTAGGATTCATATGTCAATCTTTTCCTTTTTACATTGTATTCATACTGCTCTTTTACCTCCTCCAATTCCCTATCGGAAATCAATTTTTTACTATGCAATTCCTTGAACCTTTCATATTGTGGTTTGAGGAGGTTGATCTGATAATCAATTTCTGCCAACTGACCCTGTTGGCTGAGGTCGTTTTGGTCAAGAAGCAATCTCGTCTGTCGGAGATTGTTGATCTGAAAATAAAGGTCAGTTTCACGCTGCATGACATCCAATTGCAGATTGGAGTTGGTCAGTATGAGAATGGTATCGCCTATATCTACCAAGGCGCCTGATTCCCTTACAATCTGTTGGATATTTCCCCTTTCGATGGCATCAAGAAAAAACACTTCTCCCGGTTCAATGGTGCCACTGACAGGAATGTAATCTGTATATTCCCCTTCAATAACCGTGGCAATAGTGATTCTATCCTTATTGACATTCATTGAAGACCTGGAATCAGCGAATATTAATTGGTACAGAACAAATCCCACTAATAAAGCTCCTCCTGCAATTATTCCGATAAACTTAGGCGTCCAGGTCTTTTTCTCAATCTTCCTATCCATTGTAAATTTTCTGTTATTCTTTTGGTATGTGTTTGCCAATTAACATGCCATCAACAAAACCCCTCAAAAACATTCAAAAAGGGCATATCCGTTTTTGACCGGGAGGTTTATCGAACAAAAACGTCCGCAAGCGACCAAAAAATGAAATGACTAGAGTAGAATTATTAAAAAATTACCCTTACTTCTTTTGATAAAAACTGCTTAAATTCCATCCATTGACCGATTTTGAAATCACTTTGTCCGTTTGTATCATTTCGGTACAAGTTTTGGAAGATACTAGGAGAATTGGAAGATTGAAAAATTGGAAAATTGGAAAATTAATGTTGGAAGGTTGAAAAGTTTGGAGGATTAAAAAGTTGCATACTGTTGAGATTCTGTATCAAGAGTTGGAATTTCAGTATTCTAAATCCCCTCCGTAAGATGGCGAATTGGTTGAAAAATCTTACTACCATCTTTCTCAAATCCAAAGTCTCATGTCTCAAATCTCAAATCTCACGTCTCAAATCTCACGTCTTAAAATATGAAAGAAAACAAACCAGGAAAAATCCTCATAGTAGATGACAACGAGGACCTTTTGAAAGCCGCCAAAATATTTTTGAAAAGGCATTTTGGACAAGTAGATACAGAAACAAATCCAGGCCTTCTTCCTGTCCTTATCATCAATGAGCAATATGACGTGATCCTGTTGGACATGAATTTTACCAAAGATGTGAGCAGCGGACAGGAAGGCTTCTATTGGTTAGACAGAATCTTGGAGTTGGATTCTTCTGCGGTGGTGGTATTGATTACTGCATATGGAGATGTCAATACAGCTGTCAAAGCCATAAAAGAAGGGGCAACCGACTTTGTATTCAAACCATGGGAGAATGAAAAACTGTTGGCGACTTTGAATTCAGCACTTCAACTACGGCAATCAAAACTGGAGATTTCCCAGCTCAAAAACCAACAACAACAGCTATATCAGGACATTGACAGCAAATTCAAAGATATTATAGGGCAAAGCGCTTCAATGGTCAAGGTATTTGAAACCATCGAAAGGGTTGCCGGTACAGATGCGAATGTATTGATTTTGGGAGAAAACGGAACAGGAAAGGAATTGATTGCCCGTGCTATCCACCGGCATTCCAAAAGATACAGAGAAGCATTTGTAGGAGTGGACTTGGGATCGATCACTTCTACATTATTTGAAAGTGAACTTTTCGGGCACAAAAGAGGCTCCTTTACCGACGCCAAAGAAGACAGGGCAGGCAGATTTGAGCAGGCTAACAAAGGGACTTTATTTTTGGACGAAATCGGAAACCTTCCCCTCCCACTCCAATCCAAGCTTTTGGCAGCATTGCAAAACAGAGAAGTGACAAGGGTAGGTGCAAATAAAGCAACGCCTGTCAATATCAGGCTGATATCCGCTACCAATATGCCGATACACAGCATGGTGTATGAAAACACTTTCCGACAGGATCTTCTTTATCGTATCAATACCATCGAAATCACCTTGCCGCCATTACGAGAAAGATTGGAAGATATCCCACATTTGACCAACCATTTCATCGAAGTTTATTCCAAAAAATATAACAAAGAAATCCGCAAAGCCGGTGAAGCTCTGATCAAACGCATGCAAAAATACCATTGGCCCGGAAATATCCGGGAGCTTCAGCACAGCATCGAGCGGGCAGTAATTATGACATCCCATGGTGTCCTTCAACCTGAGGATTTATTTATGCAAAAACAGCTTTCTCCGGAGAAACAAGAGGAAATGGTAAGTCTCGATCATTTGAACATTGAGGATGTTGAAAAAATTCTGATAAGAAAAGCCCTCCAAAAACACAATGGCCATATTACAAGAGCGGCAGAGGAGTTGGGGCTGACCAGGTCATCACTTTACCGAAGACTGGAAAGATATGGGCTTTAAATCATTTGCAATGGGCATATTGGTCAGGGTTTTGCTCATTGTGAGTTTTGCCTATTTGGGCCTGTTTTTTTTCTTCCGAGAACAGTCACTGGTTCAGACAATCTTGTTTACAGTGATTGTATTTTTTCTAATGGTCAATCTGATCTCCTATGGAAATACCACAAACAGGAAAATTACGCGGTTTTTGGAATCAATCCGATATTCAGATTTTTCATCTTCATTTACCAAAGACAGTAAACTTGGAAATTCCTTCAGGGAAATGAATATGTCTTTCAATGAAGTAATCGAAGCTTTTAAAAAGACAAGAGCTGAAAAAGAGGAGCAGATGCTCTTTCTCCAGATCATGATCCAGCATATCAATACCGGGATTTTGTCTTTTGATAGCCAAGGTCGCATCGGAGTGATCAATGGAGAAGCGAAGCAATTGCTTCAGATCCCTCAGTTCAAAGACATCAATGACTTGGGGAAGTTGTCGGTAGATTTATTGAAAAGTGTTCTTTCGCTCAAACCAGGTGGTTCATTTTCTATCAAAATCAATAACGAGATCCATCTCAACGTACAATCCGCTTCCTTCAAAATGGAGGGAAACAGTTGGACCCTTCTTTCTTTTCAGAATATCCGTTCAGAATTGCAAAAAAACGAACTTCAAGCCTGGCAAAATCTGACGAAAGTTCTCCGTCATGAGATTATGAACTCCATGACGCCAATAGCAAGTTTGGCAAATTCGTTGGGGACAATCTTGGAGGAAGATATTCACGAGGAAGATACAGGAGAATTGGTCCTCGAAAAAGACTCCTATGTCGATCTTTGCGAGGGTTTGGAAACCATCTCCAAGCGCAGTACGGGTCTTGTAGATTTTGTAAATGCGTACAGGGATTATACCAATATTCCCCAACCTATATTGAAGCGTTTTGCGGTTCAGCAGTTATTTGAAAATATCTGTGTTCTCCTGAAGGAAGAATTGGCGAAATCCGGAATCCAACTCCTAACGGAATTGCATCCAAAAGAACTTGAACTGATGGCTGACCAGGACCTCATCCAAATGATCCTTATCAACCTGATCAAAAATGCCAAAGAAGCGATGGAGAAAGCCACCACCAGAACAATTCTTCTAAAATCAGGGATCAACAGTCAGTCCTTTCCCTATATCCAGGTGATTGATCATGGTGAGGGAATTGTCCCTGAGGCCTTGGAACGCATATTTGTACCATTTTTTACCACCAAGAAAACCGGGAGCGGAATCGGGTTGGCCATTTCAAGGCAGATTATGAACCTGCATAAGGGAAACCTTGAAGTAGAGTCAATTCCTGGACAGAGGACTGTTTTTACGATGAAGTTTGGGTGAGGTAACTGTATTTTTTAATTCCCCAGGCTGAAGTTTTGGGAAACTCATTTGAAGAATGATGGGTATACTCGTCTTTGCCATTAACCCTGTATTCTACTTCATTAGGGACGAAGTCGGAAGACCCCCGACTTCCACCAGAAAGGTATATACGAGGCATTTCAGTCGAAAGACAAGAATTAAAATGGATATCCATTCTGTTGGTAGGATTGAGTATTTACGTATATCAATTAAATGGAATTCTAAATCAAAACCATTAATGGGTTACAATAACAATAAAGTAACCCGCACAAAAAAGCCTCCAAAATCAAACTTTGACTTTGGAGGCTGGTAATCTTTGATTCAAATCAGTTTACTTTTTAAGGAACTTGAATACCTGTTGATGACCATTGGTATTTACCAAGAGAACATGGGTTCCAGTTTTCAGTCTAAGGTTCGAAATATCCAAGATTAAAGTTCCGTTTTCGGAGTCATACTCTTGGTTCAAGAGCAAGATACCCTTCATGTCAAAGATACTGATCTCAACCCTCTCCTCTTCCCTATTGGAAAGTTCTAAGTTGATAAGGTCAATTACAGGATTCGGATATATCCTGGTAACCTTTGGCGTATCCCGCAGTTCTGAATTATTCTCCATCGAGGAAGGATTTTCTTGGGTTTCATTTGAACCATTTTTTTGAAATTGATTAGCCCTAATTCTTAAAGCTTCAGAACCTATCGCTGCCAAAGAAGAAATTTCGGAAGGGGAAAGAGACCTTCCATAAAGTCTAAGGTCATCAATTGCCCCATTGAAGCGCTGAATGGTTCCAAGAGCACCGATCACTAGGTTTCCTGAAGTGGTACCTATGGTAAATGGAGCATAAGATACTGAAATGTCCTCAACACCATTGATAAAGATTTTGCTATTACTTCCATCAAAGGTTGCCGCAACATGAATCCATTCTCCCACATCTTGAATGTAATTATACGAGGATTTCAAACGATATAAGGTCCCACTGTTTCCACGGTTGAGCCTAAACTCAATCTGCCCGTTGTTATCAAGCCATAGTTCAAATCCATTTCCATCAGCCTTGGAGATTATTGTGTTCCTTCCAACAACGTTTGGTTTGACCCATGCCGAAATAGTAAGGGCATCCTCAATTTCAAGACTACTGCTATGTGGTACCAATCCAAACCTTCCTCCGTTGCCGCTAAGGTTGACTGCAAGCCCTATAATCCCTTCTGACCAGAAAACACCGCTAGTGTTTTGAATAACAGCGTTATTCACATTTCCTGAGTGGTCTACAAGGATATTTCCACTTCCTTCGTCCATCTTCCAATAACCAACCAATCCAAATTCAGTATTCGTATCTTCCAAAGTAGAAAACGTCCATACTTCAGACCAATCAGATTCTCCTTTTCCATTGTAGGAAAGTACCCTCCAATAATATTGGGTCGATGAATTCAGTCCCGATGGGTTAAATGTTAACACATTGCCCACATCAACGTTGCTTAGGATATCCAAGAAATCGTCATCTGTAGCAAGCTGAATCTTGTATCCGTTTGCAAATTCAGATGGTAACCATGACAATACCACATCCGAAGCCAATACCGAATTATTACCGTTTGATGGGGATAGAAGCTGGGGTTGCTCTGGTATCGAAAGCCCTTCATTGTAAAGATCGAAGATTTCAGTTTCTTCAAGAGCCCTTCCATAAAGTCTAAGGTCATCAATTGCCCCATTGAAGCGCTGAATGGTTCCAAGAGCACCGATCACTAGGTTTCCTGAAGTGGTACCTATGGTAAATGGAGCATAAGATACTGAAATGTCCTCAACACCATTGATAAAGATTTTGCTATTACTTCCATCAAAGGTTGCCGCAACATGAATCCATTCTCCCACATCTTGAATGTAATTATACGAGGATTTCAAACGATATAAGGTCCCACTGTTTCCACGGTTGAGCCTAAACTCAATCTGCCCGTTGTTATCAAGCCATAGTTCAAATCCATTTCCATCAGCCTTGGAGATTATTGTGTTCCTTCCAACAACGTTTGGTTTGACCCATGCCGAAATAGTAAGGGCATCCTCAATTTCAAGACTACTGCTATGTGGTACCAATCCAAACCTTCCTCCGTTGCCGCTAAGGTTGACTGCAAGCCCTATAATCCCTTCTGACCAGAAAACACCGCTAGTGTTTTGAATAACAGCGTTATTCACATTTCCTGAGTGGTCTACAAGGATATTTCCACTTCCTTCGTCCATCTTCCAAAAACCAACCAAACTATCATCACCTTCAACTCCATTACAGATGCCTGAAACTGGTTGGAATCCAATTGACGCAGGATCATTGTCCGTCCCATTGGTTAAAAATGGAACCACATTTGCACTTCCAAGCACACGCTGCTCCACTTCTGCAAAATCACCTGAACCAAACCAGTTACAGTTGGCAGCTATGCTTCCATCAGTAATTACCGCTATTGCATCAATTTCCAATGCAGCACCTACACTTGACCTCAACAAACTGTTTTCAGTTATGCTGATCGCATTGTAGGGATCCAATGTCCCCGCTCCCCCACTTTGAAGGAATATGCTCCTGTTGGAACTGCTGATTTTATTGTTGCTGATAGTAAAATTGCTGTGGGAACCAACATTTGTATTTGAACCTGCTTGGGTTCTGATTCCTATTGCAACATTTGAAATCTCATTTGACAACAAATTTATTCCTGAGAATTCTCCATTGCCCAAAGTGATAATGCCATCATAAGCACCACCGAAAGTGTTTCCTGAAACAGAAACATTGCTTACAGAACGGTCGCTTGCAGAAAGTTGAAGGGAATACCTTGCACCATCAAATGCAGCATTGTCGGCCAATGGGTTTACTAAACCGAGATTGACCGTATTTCCACTGATGACAACATCCCGAGAACCATCTATATTCATCCCTCTACGGCGTGCAAAAGAGGCATTGGAATGTAAGATCGTGTTGTTGCTGATTGTTACCCCTGTAATGTTAAACAAAGCAATAGCAGTGGCATCTGCCAATTGGATATCAGAAATCAGGTTATTACTCACAACCCAGTTTTGTGCTCCGATCGAAGTGGTAACTGCTCCTGAAGCAAATCCATATACAATTGTCTGTTGCCCGGTATTACCTTCAGCAATGTTGTTGGTCAATGAAACATCACTCCAAGGACCGGTACCACCTGCCGCAAATGCAGCTCCTGTGCCCGTAACCTTAAATCCATCTATGTTTATTCCACTGCTTCGCAAAGAAAACGTTCCACTCAAGATGGATTCCGCTACCCTCGTACCTGTATTTGGATTTATGCCAAAATTAGCTCCTCGGATCAATATGGCCTTGTCGACCAAAACATTTTCCGTAAAGGTTCCTGCATCAACTCGGACAACATTTCCTGTTACGGCAGCATTTACGCCTGCTTGAATTGTACCATGGCTACTGAGCAGAGTCGTTTCTGTCCCATCAGAATACACACGGACAGGAGCTACACCATCACAGACATTTGCTAAAGGCTGAAAACCTATTACCGATGGTTCATTGTCTGTACCGTTTGTCAAGAATGGAATGAAATTAATGGCGCCTGAAACCGAGACATCGACATTTTCGAAGTCACTAGATCCATACCAGTTACATGTTCCTGAAACAGGGCCATCGGTTACATTGAGATCAGCATCGACAGTAAATGAACCTCCTGTAAATGAATTTTCAGTTACACTAATATTGGTAAATGAAACAGGGCCAGTCAACGCTGCGGAATGAAGGTTTCTGAGCCAAACTGCAAAATTTGAAGCTTCAACCAAATTTCCGGTAATTGTGATATTGGCCATATTGGTCCCGCTTGCATTTGGTACAGCCCCACCTGAGTTGAAAGTGAAGGCCCTGAAGACATCAGTAACTTCATTGTTTTCAATCAAGACATCCGAAAGATTTCTCTGACTCAAACCCACAACTGCGGAATATGCCCTAGTAAAGCTGTTGCCGCTAATGGTAATGTTTGAAACTGCCCTATCACTCATGGAAATCTGGATACCAAAAGGTGCAATTGTCAACACGCTAGGAGCAACATCACCCATGTCAATTGTATTTCCTGAAACAGTTACATTGATACTGCCGTCGAGGTTAATTCCACGACGACCTGTAAACGAGGTATTTGAGTGCTCAATGACGTTTCCATTTATTACTAGACCGTCAATGTTGAATAATGCTATAGCAGTTGCATTAGCAGATTGAACATCGACAATTCTATTGTTACTCACAACCCAGTTTTCTGCACCAATTGATGTTGTAACCCCTCCTGAAGCAAAGCCATATACAATCGTCTGTTGACCTGTGTTGGCTTCTGCAAAATTGTTGGTCAATGAAACATCACTCCAAGGACCGGTACCAGCTGCTGCAAATGCAGGTCCCGCGCCTGTTACTTTAAATCCGTCAATGTTAATACCACTGCTTTGCAATGAGAACGTCCCATTCAAGATGGATTCGGCAACCCGAGTTCCTGTATTTGGATTGATGCCAAAATTAGCTCCTCGGATCAAAATGGCTTTGTTGACCAAAACATTTTCCACATAGGTACCAGCATCAACTCTAACAGCATTCCCTGAAACAGCCGCATTTACGCCTGCCTGGATTGTTCCATGACTGCTAAGTAAAGTCGTTTCTGTAGCATCAGAAAATACTCGGACAGGGGCTACACCATCACAGACATTTGCTAAAGGCTGAAAACCAACTGACTCGGAATCATTGTCCGTCCCATTGGTTAAAAATGGAACCACATTTGCACTTCCAAGCACACGCTGCTCCACTTCTGCAAAATC
>NZ_JAKZAM010000048.1 GCF_022538055.1 Cognataquiflexum nitidum
ATATCCACCAATATCCAGTATCCATGAATATCTATCTTCTACACCCAAATAACCATTAACCAAATAACCCAATAACCAATTAACCCTTCACCTAAAAATATCCACCAATATCCAATATCAATCAATATCAAAATCAACCAGAAAAACACCTCCCCTTAACCAATAACCCTTCATCTAAAAATATCCACCAATATCCAATATCAATCAATATCAAATTTGTCCGACCATAATATCCACCAATATCCAGTATCCATGAATATCTATCTTCTACACCCAATAACCAATAACCAAAAAACCCCCTTCTAAATATTAAACCAATAATTCAGCTTCATGACCAAAGCCCGTTGTTTGGACATAAAATTGGATGGGAAGTAATTGTCGGTGTATACAATAAAAAGATCAGAAACAGGGGCATAACGCCATTGGAGGCGGGTGTTGATGTTGATATTGTCAATCTGATTGTTGTACTGTAGGAAGGTAGTCCAAAAGAGGCTTTTGGTAAATGTCAGGTCAATCCTTGGGCCAATAAGAAAAAGATCTGCGTCATTTTGAGGCTCAGGCAGCCTGATGTTGTTATAACTCAGGTTCATCGAGATATTGGCTATATACCCCATTCTCCAGCTCATAGTTCCCTGGAATGTTTTGATATTCCCTGTAAAATATTCTCCAATATCCCCTCTTAAAGACACGAAGACCTTGTTTCTCGGATTGCTGATATACCTAAAGCCAATCAATGAATTGTTGTAGTCAGTCCCTGCCAAGAGCTGTTCCCCTCCGGTCCTCGTCGGATCAAAATCTGAAAATAGGTATGTGTAGCGGTTGGAAGCAGTGACCGTCAAAGTAGAAAGGGATTGGAAACGTATCCTGTAGAAAAGAGCATGCAAGCCATCAGTGACTCCTAATTCTTCATTCCATAGTATCTCTGTTTCTACGCCGGGTCCATGTCTGTTGATCCAATTTGACTTTGGAAAAAATTGATATTCAAATGAAGCGAAGCCCCTTTTATAGTCGTTTCTTGGGGTAAAACCCACTGCGGGATTATAATTTTCACCTACTTGGGAAAAAGCCACCGAAGCGGTGATAGCCTGCGTGGCATAATTTAAGGAAGCATGCGCAGTGGCAGTATTGTCTAAATCTTCTTTTTCAAATGTCTTGTGGTAAAAAAACTTGCCCGTCCACTTGTTGTCTTTGGAGGCAAGGTTATAATCCACACCCAGCAACCTGTTGGAAAGGCTGTCATTGAACAAAGGAATATTCAGTTCTTGGTTCAAAGTCTCCCTGTTGACAAAAATCACCCCGATGTTTGACCGGGTAAATACCTTTCTTTGTATGGCCGCAACAGAGAAGTTTTTGCCTGCAATACCTTTTTCCTCGTCATTGGCGGTCTGCATATTCATGGCTCCGATCCGCCAGTTGTCGTCGAGTTTTCCACTTAGTCTGCCCCCAAAGAGGATCTGATTTTGCACATTCTGTCCTGTATTCTCATCCCTGTCTACACCTATCCTTCGGGAAAAAAACGGCCGGAGATTGGTGGCGCCAAAGTCTGCAAACAAATCAGCGTTTTCAAGGAAAAACTGCCTTCGCTCAGGGAAAAAGATCTCAAAACGATCCAGATTGGTCACCTGCTCATCTACTTCTACCTGCGAAAAATCCGGGTTGACCGTAAGGTCCATATTCATCGCCGGGCCAATACCAATCTTGGCATCTCCGCCGAAAGTTGGTTTCAAAGGATTGGAAGTACCCTCAAGGAAGTTTCGGTCTGTGGCCATCGCCGCATAGGGAATCAGGGAAAGGTTGGTGCTTTCTTTTTTCAACGGCTCGGAGAAAATCAATTTCCTGCTAAATGCAAGGTTGATCACATTAAAATTTCTAGGAATAGGCGACCAGGTGCTTCTTTCGTTGTACTTGCTGTCGATTCGGTAAAAATTGACGTTCCAGTTGCTCGCGCCGTCATTGTATCTCAGTGTTGAAAAAGGGATGGCAGCCTCTATGATCCAATGGTCTTCGTAGATTTTCGCCTCCGAATACCATTTATTGTCCCAGGCTAGGTTCAGGTCGGAAGATTGCATGCCACCGTTAGCAATCAGGGACTCCCGCTGCACTCCGAAGGGATTGATTCCAAATTGGAACCCGCTGCTGTAATCATTGAAAGTGTCCAAAACAAAACTTACACCGTCATTTTGTTCACCACGGTAATCTCTTCTCAGAGAGGTACTCACATATTCCTGTGGAGTCCTGGGGCCAAGGTTGTACATCACCGCGGCGATGTATAGGAATTTGTCATCAAAAGCGATTTTTACCCTCGTTTGGGCTTTAGCAAGTGAAGTATCCGAAGGAAAAAACTGCTGGAAATCCTGTGCCCATCCTTCCTGTTGCCAGATCGGCTCGTCCAAGACACCGTCCAGCTTGATTTCCATTTTGATTTTGTCCGCAATGATCGCCGGAAGGTCCTTTCCTGTAGTTTGGGCAAAGGAAATTCCAACATGTACAAAAAACAAAAAGGTAAAAAGGTGTTTCATTCTGGGGACTTTAAAACCTAAATTAGACCATGAAACGTTGGGGGCTTTCCTGATTTATACCAAAGGCAAAAAAAAAGCATTTGAGGTATTATATATCATTTTGAAGGGCTCCCTCAGTTATACTTGCCAATTTCATTCTCTTCATCACATAATAATACCGTAAACTCAGCTTCTCTTTTTTACTCACCCATAGCAGTAAGGACGATGCTTCTTGGACCTCCTCGATCCCGAAACTCACACAGGTAAATCCCCTGCCACGTTCCCAAGTTGAGCCTGCCACCTGTGATTGGAATTTGAAGGCTGTTGCCAAAAAAACTGCTTTTGATATGGGCAGGCATGTCATCATCCCCTTCGTAATTGTGGATAAACTTAGGGTAGCCTTCCGGAATCAAGTCATTGACAAAGGTCTCGAAGTCTTTCCGCACCGTCGGGTCGGCATTTTCGTTGATCGTCAAACCTGCCGAGGTATGTTGGATAAAAACATGGAGAATCCCCGTTTTGATCTGCTTGATTTCAGGAATATGCATCTCAATCTGTGTGGTGATAAGGTGGAATCCCCTAGGAAAGGGCTTGAGGCTTATGGTTTTTTGGATGGTCATCAGGAGAATTATTATAGGGCTTTTTATTGCAATGCTTCATAAAATTAAAAAAATCCATCTTCTTTCCATTTTGAAGGATTGTTTTCAATGTATTTGGCAATCCTCTGGTAGGCGGCCTCATCCCTGATGATATGGTCATGGTATTTGGATTGCCATGCAAATTCAAATCCCATTCTGTTGGCATGTTTGGTTACAGCAGATTTATAAGATCTTAATATGGATGGGAGAGAATCTTTCTTTGGAGAAATTGCAGCCATGTGCTGGGAGAATTCTGTAATTTGGGGAGAATCCTTTTCCTTAGAGAATCCTCTTTTGGCTGTGGAGTCATTGCATGCATCAGAGGTGGAGTCGTTGCATGCATCAGAGGTGGAGTCGTTGCATGCAACGACTGTACTGGGATCTCCCTCCTTATCTAGATTTCTGGAATCCTCTTCTTCCTCCTGATTTCTGGAATCCCTATCCTTATCCTGATTTCTGAAATCCCCATCCTCCTCCCGATATATAGAATCCCCATCTTCCTGATATCCGGAATCATTATTCCCATTTTCCTCCTTTCCCTGATCCTCCTTTCCAAAATCATTTTTCTCCTCCTTTCTTTTCTCATCCGGCTTATTGATGATCAATATTCCATGGATATGATTGGGCATCACCACAAAGGCATCCAATTCCACATACTTATGGTGGTTTTTGATTTCATGCCAAAATACATCGGCAAGCACGCCTGCACCGGAAAGAATCATTTTCCCATTGCTCACTTTTCCAAAATAATGCTGCCTGTTCAAAGTGCAGATGGTGACAAAATAGGCTGCATTCCAGGTGTAATCCCACCACTTTGCCCGGAAAGATTCAGTTCTGTATTTGTTTTTATATTTTTCAGCCATAAAAAACATGTTTTGCTGTGAAGGTATCTCCTTCTAAAAATACCCCATCTACTTTCTATCCCCAAATCAAAAGCCGATCTTAAACGTTTAAATGTAATAGCAAAACTCCAATTCGATTTTAGCTTTTACCACTCCCAATATTCTTTCAGGATAAAATAGGTATCGGATTCAATATATAATGGCCAACCCCCAGAGCATGTGGCTAACTACCAGCTTTTGGTTTTTGATTGAAAATAATGGAACCCATGATTTGCATTTGAGTAATTTTTCAGCCAATTTTTGTCCATAAATCCCTTTGCCTAATGGCTTCCAAAAAATCCTTTTTGATCGCATTGCTAGTATTGCTTCTTCCCCTTATTTCCCACTCCCAAGTTTTACAGTATTACAACAGACATTTTATAGCCATAAAGGATACGGCTGCATATAAGCCTGTGTATTTCAGGGCACTAAGCCAAGGAGAACCTGAGTCAACTTCTAAGTATTTCAGAATGGACAATTCCCTTGCCATGGAACAAGCCAATGAAAAAGATGCATCAGGAAAAATCATTCGAAGGAACACGGCCCGTTTTGGGGAAGATGCTTACCTCAGCAGGAATACCTTCAGGGATTATGTCAGGGACAGTATCGTGGAAACCACCTTTTTTGCCAACGGCAATCTCAAATCCTCCAAAACCACAGTAAAAAACGAAGTCCTTGAAAATCTTTTTTTTGACGAAGAGGGAATTCCAAAACCTGCCCCAATCTATGAAAATGCCCTGCCGGAAGGAGGGATGGGAGCATGGAGAAATTTTCTCATCCAAAACCTGAAGTATCCAAAGTCCCTCATCGACGAAGCCATAGAAGGCAAAGCCGATATTTTCTTTGAATTAGATGAAAGTGGGAAAATCACTCTTTTTGAGGTAATGAATCTGGAATACGTGCATCCCGATTTGGCCAAGGAAGCAATTAGGGTATTTGGTCTTTTTGCCGAAAAACCTTGGAATCCCACAAAAATTGATGGTATTGCCGTCAAATCAACTATGATTTTACCGATTGCTTTTACACTGGAGGATTGAATTTTCTTTGAAGTCATGGCCTCTATCCACCTTTTTAAAACTTGCATTTTGACCAAAACAAGCAATTATACAAGTCTTATTTTTATTGTGTAAAGATAGGGGGTTTGTTTTGGGTCACCTTTGGATCGGGTTAGGGAACTCCTGACACTATGATTATCCCAAAACAAAACAAAAACTTATGAAATTTTACCTTCTTGGATTCATGATGGCCGTTATCCTGACAGGAACTGCATCAGCCCAACACGTCAATATCGGTGTCAAAGCTGGCCTGAATGTGTACAACCTTACAGATGGAAGCCAATATAGCCCCAAGGCAGGACTCAACCTAGGCCTCCTCAGTCATATTCACCTGACAGACCAGTTTGCCCTGCAACCCGAAATATACTATTCCGGACAGGGAGCAAAAATCGAAAACATCAATACCAACCTCAACCTGGATTATATCAATGTCCCGGTATTGCTCCAATACATGTTTGACAACGGATTCAGGATACAGGCCGGCCCACAAGTCGGGTTTTTGGTGGCTGCCAAAACAAAATCAGGCAACACCACCATCAACGTCAAAGATGACTATGAAAGCATTGATGTGAGCTTGGGAATAGGCGCAAGCTATATCAATCCCGCTACCGGATTTGGCATAGATGCCCGGTACAACCACGGTATGAGCAACGTGCGAACCTCAGGCAACTCAGATTCCAAAAACAGAGGCTTCCAATTGGGCGTCTTCTACCTCTTTGGGCACAAAAATTAATCTATTTTGCAAGAATACCCGGGACAGCGAAAGCTGTCCCTTTTTTTATTTAAGCAATACCAGAAAAGCATTTTTAGATTGGAGTCTTCCTCTTGCGTCTCTTCCAAAAGTTGCCAGCTGCTATTTGCCGGAGATTCATTTAGATCAAGGAGACTCCATTACCTCAAACCTCTAACTTCATCCTTCATCCTTCATCCCTCCTCCTTTCCACCTTCCCAAACATCCGTCATCGGTCATCGGTCATCCCGACTTCCTACTTCCCACCTTCCATACTTCCCACCTCATCCTTCCTCCTTCCTCCCTCATCCTTCCCCCTCAATTCCTATTCACCCTCCCTATTCCCGAAACTTTCTCGCTGATGACGGTGGGATTGCCGGTGTAGTTAACCACCCCAATGCCGTCTACCTTCAGCGTCAACTCACCTTCGCAATGAACCGAAACAGCCCCGATCCCAGAACTCGTTAGATTCACATTTTGGACAGTCAAATCAGATGCATCAATATTCCCCACGCCATCATTGACAAGCCTCAGTTCATAGGAACTTCCTTTGAGAGACATATTTCCCACGAAGCTCAGCCTGGCATCCACCGCTTTGGCGTCGAACTCCAAAGTAATATTACCTACACCATTTCCTGCGATCAACAAATCACCCAAATCCAGTGTTTCGGTACTCTTGAGATTGCCCACGCCTTCAAATCTGAGCTCACTCAAGTCTGCAAGATCCAAGTCAATCTTAAGTTCATCCCTCATAAAAAATGCACCTGATTTCTCCTCATCCAATGTCAATTCCAAAAGGTCTCCCGTCTGTACTATTTTTAGTTGCTTTACCAAATCCTCATTGCCGGAGATGACCATGGTTTCATTGCCTCCCTGCGAAATATTTACATTAAAAATACCTTTGAGCTTGAGCTTGGTCACTCCGGCTATGGCTTTCTCTTCACTGTAACTGCTATTTTTGCTTTCGCAGGAGACCAAAAACATCCCCGCAAGGATTGAGAAAATCAGAATTGCTGTGGCTTTCATAAAACTGTAAATTTTGAAATGTAAAACGATGCATTGAAAATAAGGAATATCTTTGAAAATCATCGAGGGTAAGAGATTGAAATAGTAGGAGATCAAATCTGATCTGGGATTACTCGCAAAGAACAATCCTGCTGAAAACAGCGTACAGTAAAATCTATTAGGCAAAAAAAAATGGTTTTCAATTATGTGTATCCACTTTCTTTCACGTAGCCAAACAAAAATTGGTTATAGGATCGATTATAGGCTCAGTGGACTGTGGTCTGTCGTCCGTGGACCAGTATCCGCATTCGAGATAGTCTCTTATAGCCCAACGTGCAACATTGCGGATACTCATATTTTTAATTAAGTAGCAAGACATAAAAGATATACCCCCATGAAAATCTTTATTCCTATTCTTCTTTTGTATACGCTGGTCTTCTTTTCCTGCAATTCTGAAAGCCAAAAAGATCTCCCCCCGCCCAACATCCTGTGGATCTCCACTGAGGACATTGATCCGGCATGGGGATGTTATGGTGATGAATACGCTACTACACCCAATATCGACGGTCTGGCAGCGGATGGCTTTGTCTTTACAAGAGCAAGCTCTAACTCTCCCATTTGTGCGCCGGCCCGCTCTACTTTGATTGCCGGCATGTTTGCCACTTCCTTGGGAACCCAACACCTACGTTCCGATGTGCCCTTACCCAATGACCTGAAAATCCTGCCCGAAATCCTCCGGGAGCATGGCTATTATACCTCCAACAACGTCAAAACAGATTATAACTTCAGTGCTGAAGGTCGTTGGGATGATAGCAGCAAAGAGGCTCATTGGCGAAACAGGAAAGAAGGTCAACCGTTTTTCTCCGTAGTCAATTTTATGATTACCCACGAAGGCCCCACCAACAATGCCGACCCCGAATCGGTAAAAAAGGACCTGAAGCTGAGACATGACCCCGAGAAAGCACCTATTCCGCCCTATTTTCCCGATACCCCCAAAATGCGGGAAATCATGGCCCATGCCTATGACCTGATCAGTATTTTTGACCAAGGAGTTGGGGAGCTTGTCCAACAGCTCAAGGACGACGGGCTGTATGACAATACCATCATCTTTGTATTTTCCGATCATGGCTTTGGCCTTCCCCGACACAAGCGTTGGCTGAACAACTCTGGCTTACACATTCCCCTCGTCCTCCATGTTCCGGAAAAATACCGACACCTGGTATCCAATCTGAAAGACCAAAAGGTGGATGACCTGGTGGGTTTTGTGGATTTTGCACCTACTGTCTTGGGCTTGGCGGGCATAGCCCCTTCTTCCTATATGGAAGGCAATAATTTCCTTGGCCCCAATGCAGTGAAAAACCAGTACAATTTTGGCTTCCGAAGCCGTGCGGACGATTGTCATGAGATGTCGCGGTCGGTTTCGGATGGACGATACCTATATATCCGCCATTACCTGCCCCAACTTCCCTACATTCAAAATGCCATCATCTACACCCAAGGCAAACAGGCCATGGAGGAAATCTATCGGGCAAGAAATGAAAAGACCTTGCCTAATGACATGTCACAATACTTTCATTTCAAAATGACGGTGGAGTTATATGACCTGGAAGAAGATCCTTATGAACTGAATAACCTGGCGATGAAACCCGAACATCAGGAACGCATTCGTTCATTCCAAAAAGAACTGGATCAATGGATGGTAAAGCACCGGGATTCGGGCATGCTCAATGAATCTGAATATATGCTTAGGGCAAAAGGAAGTTCCGTCTATGAAATCTTAAGGGATGATACCCAATTCAATCCGGAGAAAACACTTGAAGCGATGAACTTAGTGGGCCAAATAGATGGAGGATCAATCCTAAAACGCATGCAGGATCAGGATCCACTGATCCGATATTGGGGCTTGATTGCTTTGGAAAGTGCCGGGTTGAATTCCAGCTTGTTACTTCAGGAACTGGAAAACATATTGGATAACCCTTCTCCAATCAATGCCATTCAAAGTGCCAAAATGCTCATCCAATTCAAGGAAGATCCCAAAGCCTATCAGACATTGGGGAATTACCTTCAGGCGGAAGAGGAAACCACCGTCCTCCATGCTGCCATTGCTTTAAGGCTTCTTGAAGAAAAAGCCAAACCGCTGATCCCTTTGGTCAAAGATAAAATCTATCCCAAATATGCAGGAGAGGTATGGGGCAGATATAAATCCTGGAGCTACCCCATGTTTATCGGCATGGCTTTGGACCAAGCCCGGATCAATTGCGGGGAAGAAATTCTGGTGAGGAACTAATATGTCCAAAAAGTCAAAACCTGCCATACCCAAACCCTATCCCTTACCCAGAATCGACCTTTGTAAATCGTTCGTAAATCGTCGTTCGTAAATCGTAAATCAAAACTCGTTCTTCGTAACTCGTCAAGGGCAAGGATACCAAACCCGAAAAACTCCTTAACGTTAGTTTAAATTTATACATAAAAAGGTACCTGCAGTTCCCATAATTTATAAATTTTAAACTATTGTTTTTAGAAAGTTTAAATATATCCATATATTGGTACTATGGATAACGATAACCGGTCTAAAATAAACAAGCTACTTAGCTCGAGTCCCTCCGGGATAGTTTTTACAAGCAGTTGGTTGAAAGAGCAAGGATATAGTCTAGACCTGCAAAAGAGATACAGAAAAAGCCATTGGTTTAAGTCTATTGGATCAGGGGCAATGATTAGAACAGAAAATAATGTGGGATTTGAGGGTGCGATTTTCGCTATGCAAAACCAATTGAACACCAACTTTCATCCAGGAGGCCTAACAGCGTTATCCATGTTGGGTAAAACACATTATTTGGAACTGGGGTCATCAAAAGTCTTTCTTTTTGCCTTTGCCAAAGAGCATTTACCGACTTGGTTTCATCAATATGATTGGGGCTTAGATTTTTCGGTCTCTATGACGGATTTTCTGCCTTCCGATATTGGTCTTGTAGAATTTGAAGTCAAAAATTTCAAAATAAAAATATCAGGTCAAGCCCGTGCAATGTTGGAATGTCTGTATCTCAGTCCCAAAGAACATTCATTGTTAGAATGTTTTGAACTTATGGAGGGGTTGAATAATCTTAGACCTAAATCTGTGCAGGAACTTTTGGAGGAATGTACATCCGTCAAAGCGAAAAGGCTTTTTTTATACCTTGCCGAGAAGGCCGGTCATTCTTGGTTAACCTATATTAATTTTGATAAAATTGATCTTGGAAAGGGTAAAAGAAGTTTGGTGAAAAATGGCATTTATATCCCCAAATATCAAATAACTGTTCCCAAAGAATTAGAAGAAGATGATCAGGCAGGAATTTAGAAATCAAGTAAATCTTCTTTTGACTGTAATTCCGGAGGTAGGGAAAGAGGAATGCTTTGCGCTCCACGGAGGAACCGCCATAAATTTGTTTTTGAGAAATATGCCAAGACTTTCTGTTGATATAGACCTGACTTATGTACCTATCGAGGATAGGGAGGTATCAGTCAGAAAAATCAATGAAGCTCTGCTTAGAATAAAGTCCAATATAGAATCCATAGTGCCTAATGTGGCAGTAACCCATTTATCTTAAGCCCTAAAGCTATTGATATCGACAAAAAATTCCATCATTAAATTGGAGGTGAATCAGATAAAAAGAGGCGTGTATGGACCAACATTTCGAGGTGTTCTATGTGAAACGGCACAAAATGAATTTGATACTTTTTGTACAATACCTATAGTGCCGATTGGTCAGGTTTATGGGGGAAAGATTTGTGCTGCATTAGCAAGACAACATCCCCGAGATTTATTCGACATAAAATTTCTGTTAAATTCCGAGGGCTTTTCCGAGGAAATCAAAAAGGGCTTTTTGTTTGGACTCCTTGGAGGGAACAAACCAATTCATGAAATTATTTCTCCTAATCTGATAAACCAGCGATCGGCAATGGAAAAACAATTTAAGGGTATGACTAGGGAACAATTTACCTACAAGGATTTCGAGGAAACACGTAGCCAGTTATTTGCTACTATTCAAGAACACCTTACGGAATATGATAGACAATTTCTCCTCAGTATACAAAGATTAGAACCAGACTGGTCAATTTATTCCTTTCAAGATTTCCCGGCAGTCAAATGGAGGATAATGAATCTCAAAACGTTAATGGAAGACAATGAGAGAAAATATAAAGATCAGTATGATACCCTTACGCAGTAATTATTACAGAAATGATAACATAACTTACTTGGGTGGGAGAAAGAAAACAAAAGAATCTCGTGGAAATTAAATGGGTATATGTCCATTTTTATTTGAAAAACTGGACATATTAATTCACCTCCTTCAAAGCCATGCCCAAAAAGTCAAAACCTGCCATCCCCAAGCCCTATCCCTTACCCAAAATCACAGTCCCTGTATTCTGTGAGGAAAACGGCTTCTATACCACCAAGCAGCGGTCGTACAACATGTCCCAAATCAAGGGCAAGGACACCAAACCCGAAAAAATCCTCAAAAAAGCACTTTGGCATACAGGACTCAGGTATCGCAGCAACAAAAGAAACCTTCCGGGAAAACCCGACATTTCACTGATCAAATACAGGTTGGCGGTTTTTATCGACGGAGCCTTTTGGCATGGCTTTGATTGGGAAAACAGAAAAGAAACCATCAAGTCCAACCGGGACTTTTGGATTCCAAAGATCGAAAGAAACATGCAACGGGATGCCGAAATCAACCATTTCTACCGAACCGGAGGTTGGACCGTCCTCAGATTCTGGGATTTTGAGGTGAAAAAGGAGTTGGGGAGGTGTGTGAAGAGGGTGGTGGATGTACTCAGCAGATGAGGCTTGGGATATGCATTATCCTTCCAAGATTTTAACAAGGTCCCTATTGATGTAATACACCTCTCTACCATCCTTTATCTGAACCAATATTCCGGCCTCTACCAGTTCAGTAAAGTATTTGTTCAATGTTGTTCTGGATGTTATTTGCAGGAGTTCGCCGACCAACCTTGGTTTTATATAAGGTTGGCTGAACAGCAATTCATTGACTTCCTTATTATACCATTTGATGGTTCCCTTTCCATGTTCAAGGGTTGATTCCATCTGGTTCAATATGCTTATTATCAATTGATTTGTGAGTTGGGCTGTTTGTTCCACTGCATCCAACATATAAAGAACCCATGGTTTCCATTTACCGGCCTGTGTAACCCCTGCTAGGTGCTGGTAATATTCGTCTTTATGGACAATGATGTATTTGGAAAGGTAAAGAATCGGTTGATTGAGCAGCTCTTTTTTGACCAGATACAGTAAGTTCAGAATTCTCCCAGTACGCCCATTCCCGTCAGGAAAAGGGTGGATAGCTTCAAATTGGTAATGTGATATACACATTTTTAAGAGTGGGTCTGTATCCGGATCTAGAGTGTCATTTATATAATTCAAAAGATTAGACACCAAATTTTCAACAATACCAAGTCCTCTTGGTGGGGAATAAATTATTTCCCCGGACCTAAATTCACTTTGGCCTCTTCTGATTACTGTCAATGAATGAGGAGGGCGTATTCCTCCAGTGGTATTTTTGATTTGTCTAAAAATTGCAATTATTCCATCCAAATCAATAACTCCTTTTTCTTGCATTCGTCGATATCCTTCCCATAGAGATTCCCTGTACCGCAATACCTCCTTGGTAGAAGGACTGGCTTGTCCTTCTTGTATCGTATCCGATACAGCTTTATAGAGTTCATCTTCTGTAGTAAAGATATTCTCTATCTCGGAGGATGACCTTGCTTCTTGGAGGGATATGGTGTTGATCAGCATATGTGGGTTTGGTAACCTTTGGACATTGCCATCAACAGAAGCCAAAACTCTTGAGGAACTGATTAGTTTTTTTAGGATATCCACATCTTCTCCTATACCTAATGGAGGTAAAAGCGGTAAGCTGTTAAAAGGTTGTGTCCTGTCGTAAACCATAGCTTGATATGTTCAGAAAAGATACTGTTTTTGAACATGTCTGCAATATAGGCTGATTTGGTGGACATATTTTGATCATATGTCCAATTTTTTTAATAAAATGGACATATCAGATTTTTATGTCCAATAAAATGAAAGGATGACATAGCAATAGACCGGTTGAATTTTTCGAAAGTGCATTCTGGCCGATTGGGAAAACAGAAAGCAAGCCATCCATTCCAACCGTGACTTTTGGATTCCCAAGATCGAAAGAAATAGACATCGGGATGCCGAAATCAACAATTTCTACCGCTCCGGAGGTTGGACCGTCCTCAGATTTCATATCCCTTTTCAATCCTTTCCAAAAATTCAGTTACATCTCTTTTATCAGTTACTTCTTCATCTGTCAATTCAAATCCATCAAATTCGTGCCATTCGTGATCAATTTCAGGGTTATAAGGATGTTTATGAAGCCTTGGTAATCCCCAGTCTTGTGGGACAAAAAACTCACTTGAGATCAATTTCTCCCTTAATACTTCTGTTGCCTTAGTTGGCGAAAGAAAACTTGGATTAGGGAAAATGACAGCCCCAAACTGCTTGTAATTCGCTCCATCTCTATATAAATAATTCATTCTTAGATTGAGGGTTGTTTTTGCAATACCAATCGGTAGCTTTTCCAAAAAATCATCTAAGTCTTTCTCCGATTCGAAAGATACAACTGGTTCAATTCCTGATTCAAAAAATTGGATCAATCCTATTAAGCTTTCAAAAAATCTGAAATGCTTCCCCTCATAATTGTAAATATATACCTGTCTAGTTTCCTCAAACCTTACCAAGTTTAGGATTTCAATGGTTCGGGAGGGTGAAATGTATTCGGTAGAGATAGGGATGATTTTGTTCATAAACGGAATAGTTACTTTACAAAAGTAAATTTAATTCTTTTTTTGTCGACTATAGCCGGTGGTACAATAGGCCACATTTTTTCAGATTGCAAGATGGACATTAAAGTTGCTTACGGCGAAAAAGTTAAAGCCATTAGAAAAAATCAGAATGTATCTCAAGAAAAGCTTGCTGAACTAGCTGAGTTGGATCGCACATACATTTCTGATATTGAAAATGGAAAAAGAAATGTTTCGATTGAAACAGTCTTTAAAATCGCTAAGGCCCTTAATTCTCCAATGATAAATTTTTTTGAATTTTAAACTTTTAAGTAATAAATGGATAGAAGTTATTACTCAAATTCTGTATCCGACTTCTTAATTGATAATGGAGATAAGATACTTGGACAGTTAATTAGAAATCATGATTTTCCTGCTGAGAACTTACAGCGAAACGCCTGGATAAAACAAATCGACATACTTAAAAGCACACTCAAACCCTTTACAAGGGGACGCATTTATTTTGAGTTCGCAATACCCAGAATGGGTAAAAGAGTTGATAATATTTTGATAATCGATGACTTTATTTTTGTTATCGAATTTAAAGTGGGTGACTCAGAATATCAAAAGCATGCCATTGAACAAGCAGTGGACTACTGTTTAGATTTACAAAATTTCCATGAGGGTAGTCACCATGAAAAAATAGCTCCTATCCTAATTTCAACAAAAGCACCTAGTGTAGAAAACACTATTTCAGTAAAGGACAATTTATTTGAACCATTAAAATGCAATCAAGTAAATTTTACCGAGTTAATTTCAGAAGTGCTTTTTTTTAGCGATGGATATAAAATAAACCACACATTATGGGAAAACTCTATTTATAAACCAACACCAACAATAATTGAAGCTTCCCAGGCACTTTACAGAGGACATTCTGTTGAAGAAATATCAAGACATGATGCAGGCGCAATAAATCTTTCAAAATCAACTGAAACTATCAATCGTATAATTGAAAATTCAAAATACAATCATACTAAATCAATTTGTTTCTTAACTGGGGTTCCTGGAGCAGGAAAAACTCTTGCAGGACTAAATATAGCAAATGAAAGAAGAAAAGCCCATGAAGATGAAAATGCGGTTTTCCTCTCAGGAAATGGTCCTTTAGTATATGTTTTAAGAGAGGCACTAATTAGAGATGAAGTTCTTCAGGCAAAAGAAAAAGGAGAGAAATTAACAAAGAAAAAGTCTGCAATAAAAGCTAATGCTTTTATTCAGAACATTCATCACTTCCGTGATGACAATTTAATATCAAATCAGGCCCCTGATGAAAAAGTTGTTGTTTTTGATGAAGCCCAAAGAGCCTGGACAAAGGAAAAGGCAACTTCATTTATGAAATCAAGAGGTAAAGAATTCGAAATGTCTGAACCTGAATTTCTAATTGATGTCATGAATAGACACCAAAACTATTGCACAATAATATGCCTCGTTGGCGGTGGCCAGGAAATAAATACAGGTGAGGCTGGGCTTTCAGAATGGGTTTTCGCTTTAAAAAATCATTACCCAGATTGGCACATATATTATTCAAGTCTTATAACAGGGGATAGTGACTATTTAAATGACGATACTTTAAAAGAATGGCTAAGTGAAAATGGAACAGAAGAAGAACATTTACATCTTTCAGTTTCAGTTCGTTCCTTTCGTTCAGAAAAAATTTCCAGTTTTGTTCACGCGGTAATTGCCGGAAATGCTGGTCAAGCCAAATTAATATTATCAGAAATCAATAAATTGTTCCCCATGCTCATTACAAGAGATTTTAATGTGGCAAAACATTGGCTTCGAAAAAACGCAAAAGGATCAGAAAGAATAGGACTAGTTGGGAGTTCGGGGGGAAGGAGATTAAGGCCATTGGGTATTGATGTAAAAAATGAGATTACAGCAGAGGATTGGTTTTTAAATGATTCTTCTGATGTTCGATCTTCTCACTACCTAGAATTAGTTGCTACCGAATTTGATATTCAAGGATTAGAGATTGACTATGTATGCTTAGCTTGGGATATTAACTTTTATTTCAAAAACGATGAATGGAATTATCAATCATTTGAAGGGACAAAATGGAAAGGAATTAATAGTGAAATAGACAAATCATATCTAAGGAATGCTTACAGAGTATTAATGACAAGGGCAAGACAAGGTTTAATTATTTACATTCCTTTTGGTGATGATTTAGATCATACAAGGCCAAAGGAATTGTATGATAGTACATTTAATTTTTTTAAGGAATGTGGAATCCAGTCAATTTGAGAATTCCCCAATCATTAATCGAATCTCCTCATTAAGCCTATCCGCATAAGGTTCCTCTTTACCTGATACTCTTCCAAAATGTTGATTTTTTCCTCAGCTAAATGAAGTCAAGATGCATGGCTAAAATGGTTCCGGCAAATCCATGAAGTAAGATTTCATAGGGTAATTTCTATTCATCGAATTTTTACCTAAACAAACCCCCTCCTCTCAACATTTCTTACCTTCTTCCCGTCATGGTTTCAAAATCGTGAACCTATGAAAAAATCCCTTCCATTACTCGCTATTTGTTTCCTTCTTTTTTCCTGTATGGAACAGGAAACCCTTATTTTAGAAACAGGGGAATTTCCCCTAGGTACCTGGACCAATTTACAATACGAAGAAACCGGATTTACCATGGACCGCAGCAACAGACTTGAAGAAAATACCTATGGATTTGTTTTTTCTGAAAACGGCAAACTCATCCATCGTGCCAATTCAAGTTTTTGTGGAACTCCGCCTATCCTCACGGCAGATTTTGTAGGAAAGTGGAATGTCAAGGGAGATGTAATCGAAGTGGAAGTTAATTTTTGGGGCGGAAAATACAGACAGGAATGGAAAGTAAACCAGCTTTCCGGCAACACAGTAAAGGTCGAGCTGCTCAAGCAGGAATATTTTAACGATTAAATTTCTGAAGACTTTATCCACATTCCATTAATGCCTGACTTGAAAGATTTTTCTGTTTAAAACTGAACCTCGTTTCTTCTAGGCGGGGGGGATGACGGCGGACCGGGCCGGCCCCAGCCTCGTGCGTGGATAGGTTTCCGCCGTCTTGACTTTTTGGGCTACTTTTTTTGTCAAGAAAAAAAGTAGCTATAAAAGAGAGGATTTTTTTCATCAAGACTTCAAGAATTACTTTAAGTTTAATTTTCCATATGCACTTTTTTGTATACTACTAATCCCTTTGAAAGATCTGAGATGCTTAGCCAAACATCTCCCTCCCCAACTCCTCAAAATCCGCTACTACCCAATCGCAACCCAAAGAGACCAAAGTTTCCTTGCTTTCTGAGGTACTGATCCCGACAACTTTTATTCCGGCACGCTTTGCCGCCAAAATCCCTCCTTGGGAATCTTCGATGACAAGGCATTCTTCCGCCTGCAGACCGGCCTTTTGCATACTCAACAGGAAAATTTCCGGATCGGGTTTGCCCTTGCGGACCTCATGCCCGCCTGTGGTAAAAGAAAAATAAGAACGGATGCCGAGGCTATCCAAAGTGAAATCAATATTGGGAGGATCACCCATCGTCGCCAAGAGGGCTTGGATTCCTTTGGATTGGATGGCTTGGAGGAAAGAAGTCAGGCCATGGACTTCACGGATATGGGGGCGGTAAAGTTCGCGGTAAGTGCTTTCTTTTTCCTGTCCAAGGTCATGAAGGAGTTGGAGGTCTTGGATATTGGGAAAAAACCGCCGCATCATCTCATCGATATTGCCATGGTTTTGTGCATGGAATTCAGATTCATGGAGGTGGATACCCTGTTTTTTCAAAAATGCCAACCATGCATCCCGGTGGTAGGGGATATTATCCACCAGGGTCCCATCCATGTCAAAAATAATTGCTTTGAGGATTTTCATTGGGCTTATACTTCTAGTCAATTTAATACCTATTGATCCTCAGAGACTTGTGAATAAAGCTTTGGCATTATTTTTTTCAGGTATGAAGGAATGACATCCGTTTTTACTGGATTTCCATTTTGGAGCGAGAAGCAATATAAAGGCTCTCGATTGTATCTAGAGCAATCAAAAACATGGAGATTATTAAAGAATTTGAAATGAATATCTAAGTTGAGATAACCTTGAATAAACCTTCTTGAAATTTCTTTTTCAGGAACAAAATGTCCTCCGTTTTCAACACGGATGGCAACCCTTCTTTTTGCTTCCATCACTGAATCAAGACAAAAGTAAATCAAATTGACTTCAAAGCCTTTTTCTTTAAAAAAGGTAGGCCAGTAAAGTGGGTTACTATCAAAGTTAGTCTCGTAACAGAATGAGGAGCTATTTGAAATCGCGGATTGAACTTGTTTTTCCAATTCCTGGAAGGCCATGTTATGCGCCATTTCGTCTTGAAAATCCGTTGGAATGAGAGATTGATAAAATTTCAAAAAATAGAAATCATAATCAAATGGGACTATATTGCCGGGGACCAAAGCTTTAGAAAAAGAAGATTTTCCAGAGCCGTTGCAGCCGGCAATCACTAATAATTCAGGATTTGACATCCGTAAATTGGGGTGATGGCTTAGGGTTTTTCTTCTCAATACCTAAGGAAACATTTTTTTCATAAACCAAGATTTCTTTTTGGATCCTAGGCATTTGGGATAATAACCTTTCCTTCAAAGAAGCAATGAATTTATCGATATCGAACTTTGATTTTTCCATTTACCAAAGTTATGAATTTTTGACTGTAACCAAATGAATTTCCAAATTTGGAAAATCTCTAATTCTATCTCAATGTTTTGTTTTGGCTAAAGCCGATATGTTACTTGCCTATTATTATTGAATGGGCTAAAGCCACATTCCTATTCATCTTTGACCACTTCCGGTTCCGATACTTGGTACTTGTTACATGGTAATTCCTACAATTTCCCACCTTTTACATCCAATCTCCTACCAACCAAACTTTCTAACCTTGAAACCTTCCAACCTTAAAAATTTTTCAATCTTCCAATTTTCCAATCTTCCAATCCAAGAATCCCCCTACTTCCTCCACTTCTCCTTCATTCCCTCAAAATCATAACTCGGATCCACGCCCGCGTCTTTCTGTTTTTTGAAATCCTTCAGGGCTTCGAGGGCAGGTTTGCGGAGCAAGATGATGGCGATGACGTTGAGCCAAGCCATCAGACCCACGCCGATGTCACCAAAGGTCCAGGCCAATTCGGCCGTGCGGACAGAACCATAAAAGGTAGCCACCAGGATCAATATCCTCAGGACATAAGTTGGCCATTTTTGCTTGCCTTCTTTTTGGAGGTAACTCAAGTTCGTCTCCGCGATGTAGTAATACGCCATGATGGTCGTAAAAGCAAAGAACATCAAAGCTATTGCTACAAATCCCGCTCCGATGGAAGGAAAGTGGTGGCTGATCGCATTTTGGGTATATTCTGCGCCTATGGATACACCGGGGATATTCTCGACGATAAAGCCTCCCTCGGGATTGATGACGTTATATTGACCCGTGAATAGGATCATAAATGCGGTAGCGGTACAGACAAAAAGTGTGTCGATATAGACAGAAAATGCCTGAACCAAACCTTGTTGGGCGGGGTGGGCGACCTCGGCGGCGGCGGCGGCGTGCGGTGCTGTACCTTGACCTGCTTCATTGGAATAAATTCCCCTTTTGATCCCCCAAGCGATGGCCATCCCAAACACGCCCGAGTAAGTCGCTTCTAGGTTGAATGCCGAGCCGACGATGAGTCGGAAGACATTGGGAATTTCAGAGAAATTGAGAAAGATGATCGTCTGCGCCATCAGGATATAACCCAAGGCCATAAAAGGCACGACGATCTCGGCCACCTTGCCGATCCTTTTGACTCCTCCAAAAATGATCATGGCAAGCAGCAGACAGACAATTCCTCCCGTGATCTCCACAGGAATGGAGAAGGCTGTTTTGACACTCAGCGCAATGCTGTTGCTCTGTACACCGGGCAGCAGCAGCGACATACTCAAGATGGTGACAAAAGCAAAAAGGGCAGCATACCATTTGATTCCCAGTCCTTTTTCTATGTAGAAGGCCGGGCCTCCACGGTATTGTCCATCTTTGACTTCGCGGAAAATCTGTCCCAAAGCAGCTTCAATATAGGCGGAGGCAGCACCCAAAAACGCAATCACCCACATCCAAAAAACCGCTCCGGGTCCACCCATTGCAATGGCTGTGGCTACGCCTGCGATATTTCCGGTTCCGATCCTCCCGGATAGGGCTATGGCAAAAGCCTGAAAGGAGGATACACCCTTGTCAGAAGATTTTCCCACAAAAAGCAGGCGGACCATTTCCTTGAAATAGCGCACTTGCATAAATCCGGTACGGATGGAAAAGTAGATGCCGGCGCCTAGACAAAGAAGAATAAGGGCATTGCTCCAAATAATATCATTGATCGAATAAATGATTTGTTCCATAAAGGGGATTCTGATTTTTAGGAGTAAATGGTTTTTGGGAGTGGCAGGCTCAAAGAATCGAGAAAGCATGTTAGGGCGCGGTCAAATATATGACCTTCTCCATATTTATTTCTTCAAATTGTTTCAAAAGTCCCAAATAGGTAATTTTTGTTTCTTGATCGGGATAAAAAAGTAAAGTAAAAGTGATTCCCCAACTTCTCACCCCTTCGTTAAGGGGGCGTCACCCTGAGTGAAGCGAAGGGTCTCTGATGAATGAGATCTCTGTCACCTCTTACCTCTCACCTTCCACCTCTTACCCCTTTCAGAAACTTTGTACTTTTTGCTTGATACCTCTAAGCCTTTCCCAACTTTTGAACTTTGAAACATTCCAATTTTTGAATCTTCCAATCTTCCAATTTTTCAATTACCATAAAGCACCCCAATCCCCGCTTCCTGCAAGGATTTGTTGTAGCCTGGTATTGACGTTTGCAACAGCTTTTCTCCCCTTGCTTTCAGGACTTCCCATTCTTTAGTCAGTTCCTCAAGACGTTCTTTGGATCCTTGGTTTACCCTTGGGATCGAGCTTTCGGTCTGATTGATCAGGTACAGGTAGTTGGCGGTGAATTTATTGGGGAAGTTTTCGACATCGTCATAAGCTTGTGACTTGCGCTGCAGCATGTCTTCATCCCAAGCCTGCATTTCCTTTAACAGGTTTGCCCCGGAAGTGTGCAGGTCTTTTTTGGATGCGTCACCTTTGATTTTGGCCAAAAGGGCCTTCAGTTGCTTTTGGTAAGCCATCGCCTCGTTGATCATGTTATGCATAGAAGTAAGCTCGGCTTCCATCTTGGACATAAAGGCGTGGTATTCCTGATAGTCAGCTGTACTCAGTCCAAAATCCGGGTTGTCCACAATCTTGGCCGTGTTGCTGCTTTCTCCTAGAGATGATTTCAGAAGCAAAGTATAAATCCCGGGAATGGCCTTATGGCCTGAGAAACTTGCCTCCAAGTAAGCAGAGGGCACACCGGGCATGGTTGGATAGCGCATGTTCCAGACAAATCTGTTTACTCCTTTTTTGACGGTCAAAGTAGGTTCTGCTGAAGGGCCGCCATCGTATTTGATAAAGGTTGGGTCTTTTTTACTTGAAAATGTCCTTACCAATTCTCCTTTTTCGTCCCTGATCTCTAAGGTCAGTGCTGTGGAGTCATTCACAGATGCCGGCAAATGGTAGTAAATCACTACCCCATTGGCAGGATTGACTCCCTCAAAAGGATGAGTTCCCTTGAATTCTTCGCTATTGCCATTTAAGGGAGAATACCAATTTCCCAACATCGCATCGTCAGGTTGGTAGAGGAGCGGTTTGTCCACAGAGGGTTGGATTCTGCGGACAAGGTTGAGGTCGTCCAAGATCCAATAGGACCGGCCCGAAGTGGCGACGATCAGGTCATTGTGGGCTACTTTCAGGTCGGTGATCGGGGTGACAGGCATGTTCAGTTGGAAAGGTTCCCAACTTATGCCCCCATTTCGGGAGATGTAGATGCCGGTTTCGGTGCCTGCATAGAGGAGTCCTTTTACCACATTGTCTTCGCGCACGACTCTGGTAAAGGCACCGTAAGGGATGCCTTTGCTGATATTGGTCCAGGTTTTCCCGTAGTCGGTGGTTTTGTAAATCGCCGGTGTATAGTCATTGAACTTGTAGCGGGTAGTAGCGATATAGGCCGTGGCCGGATCCTGTGGCGAAACATCGATGGCATTGATCAGACATTCAGTCAAGCCTTTTGGAGTCACGTTGCTCCATGTCTTTCCATTGTCACGGGTCAGGTGAACAAGTCCGTCGTCGCTGCCTATCCAGATATGTCCTTTTTCGTGGGGAGATTCCATGATGTAGCTGATGGTGCCATAATTTTCGGCACCTACGGCCTCGTTGGTGTAAGGACCTCCGCCTTTTCCCTGTTTTTCCTTTTCATTTTTGGTCAGATCAGGAGAGACTACTTCCCAACTTTGGCCCATGTCTTTTGTCCTCAGGACATATTGCGATCCATGGTAATAGGTATCGGGTTCATGCTGCGACCAGATGATCGGGGCATTCCAGTTGAACCTGTACTTCATGTCGCTCGCATCCCTGCCGAGGTATTGGATCGGTGCGATCATGATATTGGTACTTCCCAGGGATTTGTGGTCTAGCACTTCGATGGTACCGAGGTAGCTGCCACCCAAAACGTACCTTGGATCATCAGGATTGAAGGCCAAAAACGCACTTTCACCCCCTGCAGAGTAATTCCAATGCTCCTGAGAAATTCCTCCCCTTCCCAAAGCCATGCTGTTGATGACCAAAGATGTATTGTCCTGCTGTCCGCCGTAGATGCGGTAAGGATATTGGTTGTCGGTATTGATCCGGTACATCTGCGCCGTCGGCATATTGGCCTGTGTGGACCATGTTTTGGCATTGTTGAAAGAAATGGCTGCACCTCCGTCATCTGACATGACCATGTTTTTGGAGTTTTTTGGATTGATCCAAAGGTCATGGTAATCGCCATGGGCACTTGGAAGCACTTCCCAGCTTTTGCCGCCATCGATGGAGCGGAGCGCCGGGGCACTGAGGACATAGACCGTATGTTCATCCTGTGGATCAGCAAAAACTTCTATATAATACCAAGCTCTCTGTACCAATCTGTTATCTCCGCTGACCATATACCAATCAATGCCGCCGTTTTCGGATACAAAAAGGCCACCTTGGTCCTTGTCAGAATCACTTTCTATCAAGGCATACACCTTGTCGGAATTGGCACGGGAGACCGCAATCGCCATTTTACCCTTCTCTTTAGGAAGTCCGTTGGAAAGCAATTTCCAGGTTTTGCCGGAGTCAGTCGATTTATACAAACCACTTCCGGGACCACCACTGATGACTTTCCATGGAAGACGCTGATGCTCCCACATGGCGGCATAGAGTACTTCGGGATAATTCATGTCCATGGACAGTTCCACGGCACCGGATTTATTGTCGACAAAAAGTACCTTCTCCCAAGTTTCACCGCCATTGGTGGATTTGTATACACCTCGGTCTTCGTTGGGTGCATGGAGCGCACCTTGGGCAGCTATATAGACGATTTCGGGATTGGTAGGGTGGATGACGATCCTGGAGATATGTTGGGTTTTTTCCAAACCTATTTTCCTCCATGTTTTGCCGGCATCTGTAGATTTGTAGACCCCGTCGCCATAGGAAGTCATCACGCCACGAGGTGCATGCTCGCCCATGCCGACGTAGACGATATTGGGGTTGGATTCAGATACGGCGATTGCGCCTACCGAACCGGTCGTAAAAAATCCATCAGAAATGTTATTCCAATGCTGTCCCGCATCCTCTGTTTTCCAGACACCTCCGCCTGTGGTTCCCATATAGTAGGTGAGCGGATCGCTGGACACACCGGAAGAAGTCACCGACCTCCCTCCACGGAAGGGGCCTATGTTCCTGAATTTGAGGGTGTTGTTGATTTCTTTGAAATCCTGTGCCGAGAGTTGGAAGGCACCAAGAAAGAGGAGGGCAAGAATAAGTTTTTTCATCAGAAAATGGGTGGCTATTGAAGGCAATCAATTTATAAAAAAATGTCGGTTTTAGGATATGGTATTTGATGGATGACTTTTCGGGAATTTGAGGTGCTTGGTCGTTTGTTCAGAGTTTACTTCAATCAAAACATCCGTCATCGGTCATTTCTTCCACCGATCACCTCTTACTTATTCCAAATTCTTTCCTAAAAACATCCTGACTTCCCAACCTCCCGACTTCCCAACTTCCCGACCTCTAACCTTTCACCTCTTACCTCTCCCCACCTCATCCTTCCTCCTTCGAATCTCATCCTTCAAAACATCCGTCATCGGTCATTTCTTCCACCGATCACCTCTTACTTATTCCAAATTCTTTCCTAAAAACATCCTGACTTCCCAACC
>NZ_JAKZAM010000049.1 GCF_022538055.1 Cognataquiflexum nitidum
ATATCTATTGAATTTCTACCCTATTTCTACCTAACCAATATCAATAAATATCAAATATCCACTAATATCTATGTCAAATGTATTTCAACCTAACCAATATCAATAAATATCAAATATCCACTAATATCTATGTCAAATGTATTTCAACCTAACCAATATCAATAAATATCAAATATCCACTAATATCTATGTCAAATGTATTTCAACCTAACCAATATCAATAAATATCAAATATCCACTAATATCTATGTCAAATGTATTTCAACCTAACCAATATCAATAAATATCAAATATCCACTAATATCTATGTCAACTGTATTTCAACCTAACCAATATCAATAAATATCCAGTATCCATCAATATCTATTGTATTTCTACCCTATTTCTACCTAATCAATATCAATAAATATCAAATATCCACTAATATCTATGTCAACTGTATTTCAACCTAACCAATATCAATAAATATCCAGTATCCATCAATATCTATTTAAAGCATCGGACTCGCTCTTTTGACAAATTCATTGTTGAAGGAATAGATCAGACTGATGTTCCAAATCCAATTATCAACCTCGATTTCTGACACAATCTTCTTGCTGACAATTCCGCCTAGTGATATCGGGAAATTTCTTCTGCCAATCACCAGAGAGGAACTCGCAAAATAACCGTCTTTTTCATTCATCTTCAGGTAGAATACATTTGGCCGGGCATTGAAGAATACTTTCTCCGATATGGAAATATCTGTAAATGACGAGCCCAAGGCCACAAATTGATTGAGAGCAAAAGGAACTTTGCCCAAACTCCTGCCGGCAAGGTAGAGAAAACTCACTTTTGTCTTTGGGCTGATGGTGTAGGTGGGTGATATTTCTGCTGCAAAAAACCTTTGGACTTCCGTTTTTTCCACCATCTGCCCATTGGCATCAGGCTCCATCGTAGTGGTAAATATAAAAGCCGGATGTGCGCCTACATGCAAATTGAACTTATCTGTTTTGACGATTTTGTACCTCCACCAAAAGATAAAAGACCATGGCTTTCCATCCAATGCGAAGCGCAGTTCGGGATCGAAACTCAACCTTTCGCCGCCCATCGAGAGTTCAAAAATCGCTGCCGGTCTCCCAAGCGAAAATGCCGGAATGAGAGAAAGACCGTTGTTGGTCACACTGATATTGCCACGGAAATAGCTTAGACCTTTTCCGGAATTATCCTGAGCAAAAACACCCGTACCCATAAATAGAACATACACCAAAAGGATCATCGCTTTTCCCAAGGCTAATCTGTTGAGATCAAAAATCAAATAGTGCCCTTTCCGTGGGTTTGGCGATGGTTCTTCTCCAAAAATTTGAAAATAATGCGTCATGTTCCTGTTTGTAAATGCTTGTTACTTTTTCCGATGAAACAAAATTACCAAATGAGGAAAGGTATTTTTAACTTTTTTCAAAGTAATAATTACGATTTTCAAACAATGGGGTGAAGGGGAAAATACAGATGGTTTATTAAAGGATGTCAGCTGACATTTTCCATTTAGCCGCAAACCATTAAAAAACACTCCTCCCATATAATTGACAGGATGTTGCAAAGCTTTTCGGGAATGTTTTTATAATTTTAAAGAACCTAAAAAACCCTGTTATTATGAAGTCACTATTAAAATTGGTCTTGGCTTTAATCTCCTTCGCGATGATTGGCTGCCATGCTGCAAAAGAGGAAGAACAGACTCCAAAGCGCCCCAATATCATTTTTATCATGTCGGATGACCATGCATACCAAGCCATCTCCGCTTATGATGACCGCCTGATCCTGACTCCCAACATCGACAGGATAGCCAAAATGGGCATGCTCTTTACCAATGCAAGCGTGACGAATTCAATCTGTGCGCCAAGCAGGGCGACAATATTGACAGGAAAACATTCCCATATGAACGGGAAAGTGGACAACCATTTCCAATTTGACACCACCAATGTGACCTTTCCCCAGCTCCTTCAGGAAGCAGGTTACCAGACCGCCATGTTTGGCAAACTCCATTTCGGCAACAATCCCAAAGGCTTTGACCAATTCAAAATACTTCCCGGTCAGGGGGCATATTACAATCCGGAATTTATCACCAAAAACGAAGGCAACATCACTGTAGATGGTTATGTGACCGACATTGTGACGGACATGACCTTGGATTGGCTCCAAAATGAACGAAAAGCAGAACAGCCTTTCATGCTGATGTACCTGCACAAGGCCCCGCACAGGTCTTGGTTGATGGCCGAGCGTCATTTGGAGGATTTTACGACAAGGACTTTCCCTGAGCCTGCAACCCTTTTTGATGATTATGCAGGCAGGACTTCGCCCGCAGGAGAGGCAGAGATGAATATCCTGAAGCACATGAGTTGGGCGGGAGACAACAAAGTTTTTCCAGAAGTGATGGATGAATTGGGCATACCCGAAATCGGATTTGACAAACTCCGCTATGAATATGAGTACAGCCGCCTCACTCCTTCCCAGGAAGCCAATTTCATGAAGGCCTATTCTAAAGTCAATGCCGACTTCAAAAAAGCTTATCCCTCCATGACCGATCAGGACAAGATGAAATGGAAATACCAACGGTACATGCAGGATTATCTAGGTACCATCCAGGCAGTGGACGAAAATGTCGGAAGGCTTCTCGATTACCTAGAAGCCAATGACCTGATGGAAAATACCATCATCGTCTATACTTCGGATCAGGGCTTTTATTTGGGTGAGCACGGCTGGTATGACAAGCGATTCATCTATGATGAATCTTTCAAAACACCGCTTTTGGTGGCTTGGCCGGGACAGGTGAAGGCTGGTACCCGCTCAGATGAACTGGTTCAAAACCTTGATTTTGCCCAGACATTCCTGGAGGCTGCAGGCGTCCAAGCTCTGGAGGACATGCAGGGGGAAAGCTTGATTCCGCTTCTTACAGGACAAAAAGAGAAATGGACAAGGGATGCCGTGTACTACCATTACTACGAATACCCCGCGGAGCACATGGTCAACCGCCATTATGCCATCGTGACCAAGGAGTACAAACTGATACATTACTATTATGTCGAAGACCAATGGGAACTGATCGACCGGAAAAATGATCCCATGGAGCTCCGCAATGTCTACGAAGATCCGGCCTATGCAGAGATCAGGGATGATTTACATAAGCGGCTAGAAGCACTGAGAACCAAGTACAAGGACAATTCCCAACTCAGTCAGCGCTACATCGACGACCTGATGAAAGATGCCTCAGACGGAAAGGTTTTTGGCGTGACCAAAGAAAAAGTCGAAGAAATCAAAGACAGGAGGAGTAAAATAGAACAAAACCCGTCTAAATAAGGGAGCTGACTGAAAATTCAAACTAACCTTTTTATCAGCTTAGGTTTTCGTAATAAACCATTTGAGAAATGAAGAAATACCTGTTTGTCTTTTTTGCTTTAATACTATTTGGATGTGCCAAAGAAAAAACTCCTGATGAGGTTTTTCAGGAGGCCAAAGAAAAATTCCAAGCCGCAGAGCAAGTCAGCTTTAAGCAAGCAATGCTCGTAGAAAATCCTGCTATGGGCGAAGTTGATACATTCTTATACCAAATGACACTTCAGAAAAATCCCAACAGATATTTCGAATACAATTACATAGGTAAAGACAGAGATTCAGAATTATCGTATTTGAATGATGTATTATACTTGATCAACCACAAGGACAGCACGGTTACAATTCATTCTGAAGAAAATCAGGCAGAATTTGAAAATCGGGCAAACACCAATATGTATTTGGTATTTTCCCCGGTAAATCTTTTCAAAAAGTCACCATGGATTTATAAACAGGACACTGCAATCAATGGAAAAACCCACCTGAATTTCTATTGGATTGAAATGGATACCGTGATCAGTGAAAAGAAGATTTACCTTGAAAACCACATGTTTATCAATCCTGCCAATCTTACGGTGAATTTGGTTTTGCGGAGGTTATACCACAATGGAAAAAGAAGCCAATTGATTGAAAATGTTTTTGAGGAATATGAATTTTCCGAAATTAAAGACTCTTTGAGCATCCATCCACCCAAGGGCTACCTTTCAAAAATTGACGGACAAACCGACAAAGAAACTTCCAAGATACTCGTAAATGGTGAAATTGCTCCTGACTTTGAACTCAAAGATCTAAACGGGAATACGGTCAAACTTTCAGATTTCAGAGGTAAAAAGGTTTTGCTTGACTTCTCAATGATCAATTGCGGCTGGTGCAAAATCGCATTGGAAGAATTCAGCAAACCGGATTTTGAATTTGCAACTGACATGGTTCCCCTATATGTCAATCCCGTAGATCCCAAGGAAAAAATGGAGAAATACGTTTCAAGAGTGACTGTTCCATTTCCTGTCCTCATCGACGCCAAATCGGTGGGAGAAGCATACGGCGTGAGCGGATACCCTACCTTTTTTCTGATCGATGAGTCAGGCAAAATAGAAAATGTGGAAGTGGGCTATTCAGATGAATTGATGATGAAGTTGAATAAAGGCAGATAATGCCTTTCACTTGAAAAGCTAATCATAAGTATACAAAATTGTGTACCCTCCCAAAGGTTTTATGGGTAAATCAGAATTAGGGCCAAAAGCCTTATCGAACCCTTCATCCGTATATAGATATACATGGTAATCCTGTGGAAACCTTTCTGAAAGGGCATTTTTATAAATTTTACTAGAAAAAAAATGCACAATTTGGGAAGTATTCATTTCATCCAATTTTGAGTTTGGAATGTGGACTCCGTCTAACCAAAGGGCAAACATCTTGGAATCTTTCCAACCTTCAAAAGTCTCGGAAGATGGATTTGCTTTCTTTGGTGCAGGGGGTGGTTCTGGTAACCTGGCTTTTTCAGATTCAGTAAGATCGGAATAGAATTTCTGGGTTTTGTTGCCGTTTTTATCCTGAATGTAAAAGGTGGTGTGTTGGTAATACAAATCTTTTTTATTTGGCGGAACTGAGTTGGAAAGAAATGTTTTTTCATCTGACTTAACCAATTCAACGTGGGTTACACCATTATTAAATAGCGCCATCTGCAAATCAAAAACATCTCCGGTAGAAATGCCTTGGTTTACTGATACTCTCGCAACAAAGCCATCATCCTTTTTGGGAACCTGTTTGAGAATTTCATTAGTCTGGGCCAATGGATAGGTTTTATCATCAAAGGATACTAAGTCGCTTTCGATAAAATTTAAGTGAATGTCAACATCATCTCTTTTATCCTCTCCCAGGTCAAGATAGTTTATAGTTCTGGGCATTCCTTCACCGTTCTGGGCAATGACCCGTTCGCTGACGAAATAAACCAAAGCCCCGAGCACGGGAAGAACGGCCATAATTTTGAGCCATTTTGTTGAACTTGTGGTTTTTTGTTTCATCATTTCCATTCTTTTTTTGGTGAGTGAAAAATTTAAACTACTTGCCAAACCAAAATTTTGACCTGTCAAAACCATAGACAATAGCTCGAGTTTATATTTTTCGACAGGAATAATTTTCAATGCAGCTTGGTCAGCGATAAATTCATGGTTCAATTTGATGGCGGTCTTGGCCCAATACAATCCCGGGTGAAACCACAAAAAGACCAAAAGAAATTCGACCAAAAGGTTATCCCAACTGTGCTTTTCCTTCACATGGGTGGACTCATGAATCAGTATCGCATCCGTAAATTTTCCGCTTTCAAAATCTGAATGGGAAACAAAAATATATTTCAAAAAAGAAAAGGGAGGGCAATCTTCCTGAAGCATCACGAGGTTTTCCCCGCGGTATTTTATCAAAACATTCCGGTTTACTTTTTCAAATAAAATGTGGATGTTCCTTACAAACCGGACCAACAATCCAAATGTGATCAACCCATAAAAAAGGGTAAGGACCAGGTTCCAATCTACACTTTTTTCGGCTTGGGAAACGACCGGCTGCATTCCCAAGTTTTCCACGGCAGGTACAAATTCGGTTGGCACTTCAGGTTCAAACAGCGTCTGTGTAGCAGCAATTTCAATGGTATTTAAAGGTATCAGAAATGACACCACCACTGAAAACAGGAGGTAAAACCTGTTGAAATGATACATGGCCTCTTTCTGCAACACCAAACGGTGAAACAACAGAAGGAGAAGCAGGCAGACCGCGGATTTGATGAAGTAAAGTGCCATTATTTTTTATTTAGGAGGTTGTCAATATTGGCTTTGATTTCGATGAGTTCCTCATCGCTAAGTTGGGTCTTTTTTGTAAAAAAAGAGGCAAACTGAGCCGGTGAATCATTGAAGAAGTTTTTGATGAGCGCATTGATGTGCTTGGAGAAATAATTTTCTTTGGTCACCAGGGGGTAGTATTCACGGGAATTTCCAAATGTCTTGTAGGCCACAAATTCCTTTTCCTGCATCCGTTTTAGCAAAGTGGAGATTGTCGTCGATGCGGGTTTTGGTTCTGGATAAGCATCCAAAAGGTCTTTCATGAAAGCCTTTTTAAGGCTCCAAAGATGGTTCATGAGTTCTTCTTCGGTGGGGGAAAGTTTCATTGTCTAGATTTAAGATCGATGTCTACAAATGTAGATATTAATTTTAAATCTACAAGTGTAGATTGATTTTTTTTTAAAATTTTTACCCCACTTGAAATATTCAACTCAATGGGAAATACTTTATTTGAATTCATACTTTGTTAACTCCAATGCCTATGCTTCAATCATATCCATGGATGGATTGAAAAAAGATGGCTACTTCCGACTTCGGTCTTCCGCCCTGATTTTGAAAGAATAAACGGCTACCAATAGAAATGCTATTTTCAAAAAAATTTATATTTGTGTATGCTATAATGCCAGAAGATATGAAATCCTTTCTAATTCTTGGCTGGGGACTTAAATGCCCGGTACATCAGTCTTCCGACTTCGGTCTTCCGTCCCGACTACAGAAGAATATAGGAAACTGATTAAGAAAAGGATATCCATTGAAATTTATCCCCACCTTGCTGCCATGAACCTGAACCTTTTCGAACCGAGTACCAACCCAAGCAAAAACTGGCTTCCCAAAGATGGGATCGTCAATTATTATGGGCAAATTTTCAATTCCAAAGAAGCTGATTTTTACTATGAGGTTCTCCTGAATACCATCGAATGGAAAAATGACGAGGCACACATTTTTGGAAAAAAGATCATCACCAAGCGCAAAGTAGCCTGGTACGGAGACCGGGAGTTTGAGTACACTTACTCCAATGCTACCAAGACCGCCTTGCCTTGGACCAAGGAACTGCTTACGCTAAAAGAAGCCATCGAAAAGGAAACCGGGGAGACTTTCAATTCCTGCCTGCTCAACCTCTACCATACCGGAGAGGAAGGCATGGCCTGGCACAGCGACGGGGAAACAGACCTCAAAAAAGACGGCGCGATCGGATCGGTAAGTTTTGGTGCCGAGCGGAAATTTGTCTTCAAACACAAAGAAACCGCCGAGAAAGTGGAATTGGTGCTCGAACACGGAAGCCTGCTCGTGATGGCAGGCAAAACCCAAACGCATTGGCTTCACCGGCTACCTCCCACCAAAATGGTCAAAAGACCAAGGGTCAACCTGACCTTCAGGACAATAGTTGGCTAATCAAAAACCCATTATTCCACTCTTCATTCCACTTTGACTACCGGAAATTCCGTGATCCTGAGCGTCGTACAGCCATAGGGAATAAGCGTAATCTCCTTTTGCCTTTGGGTTACTTCATTCAAAGACATGCTTTTGGGTAGGTTTTCAGGGAGCTGTGGTGCACTCTTGACAGTTCTCCATTCCGGTACATGAACACCTTTTAATCTCAGTTCGATGGGCGCGTTTTCCAGATTCCATGGAAATTCCCCGTTCCAGTCATTTTCGATGATTTCGATATTGCCGCTCAGATTCGAAAGGGTGTTGGCTTCTAGGGCAAAGTTCCAATCGCTTTTTGGAAAAACTTCCCAAAAGGCTCGGAAGCGGTCTTTTCTGTCTTTGATTTTATTTTCAGATTCGATTTTCAAACTAAAAACCAAAGGTCCTCTTTCAATAGACACCAAGTCCTGATACCAGGTGGAGTGCTTCAATTCCATGGGCAAGGTCAAAGTAACCTTGTCACCACTCTTCCAGGTCCGCTTCAGCACAGCCACTTGGCCGGTAACTTCAAATTTCTCCTCGGTACCATTGACCTCAATTTTGGGATTTTGGGACCAAGCCGGAATCCTGAGGTGGAAAGGGAAAGATGCCTCTTCTGAAAGCTCCATGTCGAAATGGATGGTTTCACGAAAAGGAAATCCGGTGGTTTCTTTGATTTTGAGCATGGCTCCGTGGCCAACGGTCATTTCTACGCTGCTCGGTGCATAAAGCAAAGCAGCCACTCCTCCATCCGGCGTCGCATAGAATAGGTTCTGTACAAATTTTGGCCAAGACTGGTGCATGTTGGTCGTGCAGCATGGATAACCCGAGAGCACCCCAAACACAAAATCCGTCCCTTCATGGTTGGTTTTTTCATAGGATGTTTCCAGCTGATCGGTGAGTTCAACTTGGTTGGCGGCTTGGAAATATTGCCTTGTCTGGTAATCATCCGAAACCTGAGTCGGGAGGGCATTGTAGGTGATTTTTTCAAGCAGGTCCGCAAATTCCATGTCTCCGGTTATCTTGAGAATGGTTTCCAGAGAAAACATTTCTTCGGCGATGGAACACAACTCCACTCCCTGAACAGGATTATTCCCGTGCAGAGGTTCATCTCCCCCGTACATTCCCTGTGCCTGCCCGTGATATTGCTGCAGGTCTTGAAGTGCTTTTTTGACTGCAGGCAAGGCTTGGGAGTCTTTGCTTTTTTGGAAATAAACCATCGGCTGTTTGAGGCTTTGGGCGACATTGACGGTATGCAGTCCGGGGACTTTTGACAGGGTCAGGTTTCCGATTTCTTCCCGATCAAAAGGAAAGCGCTTGATTTTATTGTAATGCCAGACATCTTGATATTGAACTGGATTTTCTGGATTGGTAAAAATCTGCTGCCAGGGAAAAGTCTGTTCCTGAATCAAATCCCCCAATTCCAGGAGGAATGCATCTCCGGTGATATTATAGAGCCAATAGACGACCATCAGGTTATCTCCTGCCCTACGGTTTGCCCAAAGGGAAAGATAATCCAGCGGTTTTTCAGGAAGGGTTTTTAATTGGTATTGGAAATATTTGGTCAGAGCAGCGATTACCCTTTCATCGGCTGTAGCCTGATAGTATTGCTGCAGGACTTTGAGCATGACCATTTTTGGCCACCAATCTTCCCTTGGCCCTTTTTGGATTCCTTTTTCGGTTTCCGGTTCGGTCTCAAATGGGATTGGTCCCAGGTAGCCGGATTCCGCCTGATTGTTAAGCGTCCACTCAATCCAGGTTTGTGCTTTTTCTTTGAGGCGCTCATCATCGAGGATATAGGCCAAAGGCAACAGACCATCTATCCAATATGGACCCCGTTCCCATCCATCTCCATCTCCGCCGAGCCAACCATTGCGCGCACCTACCACCTCGGGGTAAACCTCGTCCAGGTGTCCGGTCAGTCCCTTGGCCATGCGTTGGAGTTGTTCCTCCATCCAGCCTTCGGCCTTGATACTTCCGAGGGGCAGTTCAAGGTAAGAAGTGGGCTCTAAAGGTGCGCGGTTGACAAGATAATGAGATTCTGCGGTAGATTCCTGAGATGAGTCAGTTTGGGAACATGCAACCAACAAGGTGCTCAGGATTAAAAAACAGGCTATTTTCTTCATAGGATGGAGGAATTATTTTGGGTATTCCAAGTTAATTATTTCCTTCCTGAAAAAAAGAAAAAGAGCTTTAATCTACCCTGCCGGGGCTTTAATGTGGGAATGAAAGCAGGATTCATCTGGTTTTGAGTTTTTTCCCCAATTTTGAGATTGCCAAAAAAATGGATAGTAAAGCTCCGGATTAATATTTTTCTCAAAAAGGCAGTCAGGGGAATTTGAAAAAAGGGTCTTTCCGCACAAAACATCCAAGAATTTAGATCTTCCCCAATTGGAGTTTCTTTAATGAAAATGGAAAATTCAAACTTTACTTTTTCGTGATTTTTTTGTGATAACTGATGGGCAATTTTGATCAAAACAAAATCAAGACTATCATGAAAAAAATAATCCTATTTCTAGCAGTCGTCATCTTTGTGGCATGTTCTGATGACACAGATCCTATAATCATCGATTCTACATTACCAAACGGGAGCCTTTCAGTACAGCGAGCGGGAAATTTCACAGACCAAAACGGCGCAGGAAGTACAGGTACAGCCACCATCGGAACCGATACACAAGGAACCGTTTTTTTGGCGTTCAACAATGCTTTCCGGACAGCCTTGGCCACAGGAACTGTGACGGTTTACCTCTCTACCTCTGATACTTTTACTCCCGATCCGGGAAATGGCAATCCAAATTTATTATTGGTAGATCCTGTCCGAAATGCAGGTGAAAACTTCTTCAGGATACCATCAGGAGCCGATTTAGGGAAATATTCCCATGTCATACTTTGGTGCGGATCGGTGGGCATTCCATTCGGAAACGCAAGGTTGCAATAATTATCCAACAGCATCCCGGAGTAACCTGGGTGCTTAACTCCCCCATCATGAAAAATATAAAACTCTTCCAGATTTTGGCATTGGTGTTTGTGGTACAGGAAGCAAGCGGTCAGAGTGGATGGACAAAAGCGAAAGGCGAAGGTTTTTTCCAGACCTCATTTTCGACATTTAATTCCAAGGATTACTTCACCCTTGATGGCGAAAGGCTCGTTACCAACAGGTTTCACCAACAAAGCATCGTCTTTTATGGGGAATATGGGGTGACTGACAAATTTACCATCATCACCAATCTGCCTTTGCAGAACTTCAACGGTTTTGAAACTACCGAAACTGTCTCAGGACTCGGCGACCTGAGACTGGAATTCAAACATTCTTTGCTCAAGAAATACTTCCCCTTGGCCATCAGCGTCGCTCCCGAAATCGCAATAGGCAAGGCAAATAACTTTGCGAAAAGTACAGTCAATGATTTTGAAAAAATCAATCTTCCGAGCGGCGATGGGGAATTCAATGTCTGGACTACATTGGCAACATCATTTGCCTTGGGGAATATCCCGTTTTATGGATCCTTGTTTGGGTCATACAATTACAGGACTCAATATGACGGGATTTCATTCAGCGATCAGCTTGCAGTTGGGGTGGAATTGGGCTACAAGATTGCAGACAAGGTTTGGTTCAATGTCCGGATGAACGGACTGACCTCCGTTGACGAAATTACCGAAGTGACGGATTTTGTAAGAGGGGACGGCACGGAATACACAAGTTACAGTTTGGGTATCAGTGCCCCAGTCTATAAAGAATTCCACCTGAGTCTTACATACCGCAATTTCAATGACCTGCTGTTTGACAGAAAAAACATCTATTCGGGCGGAGTATTTGGTGTTGGAATCTTTTATAACCTCAAACCCCCGACAGAATGAACCAGATCAATTTATTATCCGACTATACCTCCGCGAAAAGGGACTTTCCTATTGGGTTGATGTTTTTGCCCTTCAAGAAACCGGGGAAATTCCAGACACTGTATCGGCAGGGGGATTTGGCGAACAAGCTTTTTATGGTAAAAAGCGGCGCTGTGAAGCTGTGTGAGGTAGCCGAATCCGGTGAACAGGTCATTCATGCCATCAAAACTGAAGGAGAGATTTTTGGGGAATGGGACGCCCTATTCCATCCTGAAATACATTTTAACAATTCTGCCATCACATTATCTGATGATACCGAGGTCCATTATATCAAACTCTCCGAAATCAATTTGGAGAACAATCCAAATTCGGTTGCAGGTCTATCAGCCCTTATTTTGGAGGATTTTAAAAAATTAAATCTCCGGCACAAAAGGCTTTTGAACAAAGATGCGGCTTACCGCATCAAGGAAACACTCCTGCACCTTGCCCAAAAAGCAGGTCAGAAATTTGGAGATGAAACTTTGCTAAAAATTTGGCTGTCCCATGAAGACATTGCCAAACTCGCCGATACCAGCCGGCAAACAGTGACAACAGTCATGAATGACCTTAAAAACAAAAAGAAAATTATTTATTCAAGAGACAGGATTCTATTTAGAAGCCTGTCAAATATTCACAATTAAACCAATTCAACATGAAAAATTTAAGTATGATTTTAGTATTGATGACAGGCTTTATGCTGTCCTGCGGCAACATGTCGGATGAAATCCCCATGGATGATTCTGTGCAGGTAACAGGACCTCTTGAAGTGCTCAAGAGCGGTACCTTGTCAAACCAAAGCGGGGCAGGGACAAGGGGAACTGTCCAACTTGTAAGGGATCAGGCGGGAAAATTTTATATTTCTCTGAGTGACAATTTCACTACCAAGTTTTCTACCGGCACAGTCACGGTCTACCTGTCTACCTCCTCTTCTTTGAGGCTGAATGAAAGCGGGAGTTTTCAGTTGTTAGGATTGGCAAACAGGCCCGGAGCTCATTTTTATGAACTTCAGGGCAACAAAGACGATAAGTTTACACACGGTATCATCTGGTGCGGAGCCGCAGCCATTCCTTTTGGAAATGCATTATTAGAATAACATTTTATGAGTATTCGCATGAATGCACTAAACAAAATTAACTATAAAGATTTTCTTGGGGCTTCAGGAAATCGGTCAATCAATTTTACAGCTACTTTTTTTCTTAGCAAAAAAAGTAGCCAAAAAAGCCAAGACGGGCAACCGCACAATCTGGCTATTAAAACTCCCGTTTTAATCCCTTATCCGCGCACAAGGCCTGTGCCGGCCTCCCGAAGCTTCGGGATTATTCCTCCCCACCTCAAACATATGGAGTTCAGTTTTATAGTAGAAAATTTCGGAATTAGTAGGGGACGTTCAACAATGCGGATGTACATGTAACATTTTGTTTGGTCTATTTATTATAAAAAACGGGGGATGAAGATTCATCTCCCTTTTTTTTGTCCCATGAAGGGGTTTAAGTCATGTCATTTCTTTTCTGCCTAATCAATCCTGAAAAGACAATCATTTGGTCCCACTGATTTTGTATCGGAGCAATCTTTAAATTTCTCAGCGAAATTCCTTTGACATACATAAGGAAGTCAAAAAAATATCACCCTTAATTGGACCTCATGGGATCGAGTTCAAAAATAAATTCGGTAAAGGTGGAAGAATCAGAAAAGACCTGGATGTTTGAATCGTGGACTTCCAATATTTTTTTGACAATTGCCAAACCGAGACCTGCTCCTTCGATTCCTTTTTTATCCCTGTCCACCATATAATACCTCTCAAAGAGTGAGGCCAAGTCTTTTTGGGGTATTCCCGAACCGGTGTTTTTGATACTCACACAGACTTTGTAAGTGGTCTGGCAATAAAAAGCTTTGAGGATTATCTGTCCGTTTTCGGGAGCATATTTGACGGCGTTGTCAATCAGGTTTTGAATTACCCTGTCCAATAAATAAAGGTCTGCTTCTACTACGGGGAGCGAAGGGGAAATGTCTGCGATAAGGTCTATTTTTTTGGCTTTGGCCAAAAGTTCAAATTTAAGACAAGCGTCAAAAAGCAATTCCTGGATCCTAAAAGGCTCCAAATTTAACTGCATCTGACCGGATTCCAGTTTGGAGAGTTCAAACAAATCCGCTACCAGTTTGGTAAGCCTATCTGAGGAATCAGAGATGATTTTCAGGTATTGCTCCCTCTCGGATTCAGTGATCTGATCACCCTTGATCATCATGGTTTCGACGTATCCGTTGATCACGGCCAACGGATTACGGAGGTCATGGGATACATTGGCGATTAATTCCCTCCTCAGGCTGTCCACTTTTTTGAGCTCCTCCATATTGTGCAGAATATTGTCTGCCATTTGGTTGAAAGTAGCCGCAAGTACAGAAAGTTCAGAATTGGTTTTCATTTGGGGGATTCTTACCTGAAGGTCGCCGTCTTTAAACTTACTGACAGTTTTGACTATTTCCCGGAGGTTTTTTGTCAAGAGCGCAGTCAGCAACAAAGAAATGACCAATGAAATGACCATTGTGATCAAGAAAGAATTCAGTGTCAATTTGAGCCAATAACTTCCCAATAGACCTGCAGCTACTTCTTCAAATTTTTCGCTTGCCAAGGTGATGTAGACATACCCCAAAAGTCTGCCATCTTCGATGACCTCAGTGGCAGAAAAAATGGTCTGATACCCATTTGCCCTTGGGTCATCTCCGAGAACAAACCTGGAACCGCCGGTTGCGATGAATTCTTTTACGGGTTTGACATCTACCCTTTTGAGCTTGACTTTGGAATCTAATACCACAAACGAAAGTATCTCCCCTTCTGGATCTAGAAGAAAAACCTCAATGCTCGGATTGACAGCCATCATGGAATGCATGATTACACCCAAAGCATCCTCATTGACCTTTCCGTTTTTGAAAGGAGGTGCTTCTTTGACAAGATATTCAGCTACTGAAGCGTTCAGTTTTTGGGTGGTTTCGAGAAAATAGTTTTTGGATGCGACTGTAGTGATCATGATATACGCAAAGCCCACCACCATCATGACTAAGGTAAAAACCAGGGAGATTCTCCAAAATAGACTTTTCATACCATCTAATTTAATTCTTAAGGGGATTTTACCATTCGTCATTGAAGCGGTAACCGATGCCCCATGTTGTCAATATAAAGTTTGGATTGTTGGCATCAACTTCGATTTTTGACCTAAGCCGGTTGATGTGGGCATTGACGGTGTGTTCATAACCACTGAAATCATATCCCCAGATCAGTTCCAAAAGCTCTGACCTGCTGTAACTTCTTCCGGGGCTTTTGGCCAGAAGCATCAGCAAATCAAACTCTTTGGGAGTCAGGTCAATCCTCTTTTGGTTCAATAAGACTTTTCTCCTTTTTTCATCTATTTCCAGATTTTCAAACCGCACGGCATCCTCATTCCTATTGCTCAAGAGGACAAATTGGTCCTGCCTTCTCATGATGGCTTTGACCCTGGCTATAAATTCCCTGATTTTGAAAGGTTTGGTGATGTAATCATCGGCACCCGATTCCAATCCCATCACTTTATCGATTTCTTCGGATTTGGCTGTAATCATCAGGATAGGAGTAAAATTATCCAATGCCCTGAGCTTTTGGCAGATACTCAGACCGTCCATTTCAGGGAGCATGATATCCAAAATCATCAGGTCAAACGCACCTGAAGAAGCAAGATCGTATCCGGTCTTCCCATTATTGGCCACCTGAATCTGATAGCCCAGGTCCCTGAGATGAATCTGAATGAGTTGGCTGATATTAGGGTCATCTTCGACTACCAGTACCTTTTTCATAATTGCCATGTTGTAAATACCGATAAAAGTAAATCGAAATATTCACGAAAGTATCACGAAAGGCCTAGAGGGGATTTTCAAGTAAAAAGAATTATTTGTGCTAAACGAATTTGCCTAAAAACGTGAACATTATCGATGGGTTTTTTGATCCAATAAACTTGTGCCTTTCCATTCCTCAATAAAATGTAACCCGGATTTTGGAATCCATCCTTGAGGTGGCTTTCAAAATCCGGGTATCTTTTCAGTATAAAACCAAAATTCATCCCCCAATCAGCTTCATTCCCTTTTCTTCTCCCTCTCTGTCCACCTCAAAACTCCAAATGAAATCCCTGCAATCTGCCGATACATTTGAACCGGGACAAGTTTGTTGGGTGCCGGCAATCAAGTAACCATTGGCATCAGCCGCGACTTCTAACTTTTCTCCATACTCATTAAAAAATCCTCCATATGTTTTTTGCCAAAGGAGCTCGCCTGATGCATTGATACTCAGGAGCAACACGTCATAATTGCCTGCGCCAAACGAACTGGTAGAACCGAGTACCGTACAGCCGCCATTTTCGGTGGGAAGGATTTGGGATGCCTTGTCATAGCTAGTGCCGCCGTAGGTTTTTTGCCACAGAATATTCCCCAAAGCATCTTTTTTGGTCACTTCAATATCGCACTCCGTGGCAGAACCGCAATTCACCGTGGCTACTTCAAAGTCATAATTTTGGGAGGGTTGACTTTCATTAGGTCCGCTATTTTGCCAAAGGAAGAATGACAAAATAAGCGAAATCATTCCCAACAAAGGAATTCTGTACAAGGTAAAAGAGGAAAATAAGCCGTTCATGGTTTTGGAAAGTTTAGAATTTGGAAGATTGGTTTTTTTCTGTGAATCCTGAGAAAAAGCGTTCAAATCAACTTCTAATACCTCGGAAAGTTTCTTCAAAGAATAAAGGCTGGGTTTGACATCCCCGTTTTCGATTCTTTGGATGGTCCGCAGGGAAATGCCGCTTTGGTCTGACAGTTCCTGTTGGGTAAGTCCTTTGGCAAGCCGAAGGGTTTTGATTTTTTTTTCTGGATTCACGGTCAAATATCTTCTTTTCTAAATCCTCCTAAAACGACAATGGTGCGACATCTACACGTCAAGTACAAAACTGACTTCAATGAGGATTATTGGGAAAATGATTTTGACCCCAAACTTCACTCTATTGCAATCCGCAAAATTCGCCTAGTTTTGTTTTTCAAATATAAAATATATGCAAGGTACATTTAAAAACATTTTTTGGATCGGGGTCATCAGTCTGTTTATTTGGACAGGATGCAAGGAACCCGTTGAGGTTTTTATCCCAAAGGGTGACGACGGACAGGTATTTGCCATTGACACCAAGGATAGCGAGATACCTTATCTCGTGATAGACACCCGCGGAGCTTCGATTCCTTATGAACCTAAGGTTCAAGCCCAACTGAAAATCTACCAAGAGAAAAAACTGATCCAAACCCAACTGATCGATATTGAATACCGCGGTAAGACTTCTTTTCGTCTTTCTGACAAGAAGGGATTCAATTTTGAAACCATCGACGAGGCAGGCGAAGGCGTAGATGTTTCCTTCCTTGGTCTTCCAAAGGAGGAAGATTGGAGGCTTATTGGCCATGTCGTGAATAAATCCGAAAAGTACATTTGGGACAGAAGCTTGATGTTCAACCACATTGCCTATGACATTTCCAATCAGATCGGAAAATATGCCAGCAGGGGAAAGTTTGTCGAAATTGAAGTCAATGGAGAATATATGGGTGTGTATTATTTGTGTGAAAAGCTGAAGCGAGACAGTCAACGGATTGACATCAAATCACTGAATACATCCTCCACCAACCTTACAGGAGGCTATATCCTCAAAATCGACAAGGCGGATCCAGGACCGGAACATGATGGTAAACCACTTTCTTATTTCCTGAACAATTGGGATGATGATGCCCGATACACCGCCCAAAACAGCTTTCGAAGCGGGTATGATATTTTTAGAAAACAAATCAATTTTGAGGCTTTTAGGCCACCATACCATCCGGACCAATACTTGGAGACTTACTTTATGTATGAATATCCAAAAGCAGAAAATATCACCGATGCACAAAAGTCCTACATCGCCAATTACCTACAAGATTTTGAAACAGCTTTGTTAAAGGATAATTTTGGTGCAGGCGAAAGGAGTTATGCGGATTATATAGACATCGGAAGTTTTGTAGATTACTTTCTTATCAATGAGCTTTGCCGTAATAACGACGCCTACCGCATCAGCACTTTTTTGGTCAAAGACAGGGATGGAAAGTTGGATATGGGGCCAGTTTGGGATTTCAATATTGGCTTTGATGAGGGAAACAGGATTCCTATGGATGATTGGGTCATCAAATACAACAACTATATCAACCAAGACCCTTGGATGATGCCTTTTTGGTGGGAACGATTGATGGAAGACCCGGTATTTCGCCAAGCGGTCAAAACCCGTTGGACGACATTAAGAGGAAGCACTTTGAGCACCGGAAACCTCCAAAAACTTGTATCCGATACTTCCAAGTACCTGCAGGACAATAATGCCGTCACCCGCAACTATGCCAAATGGGAAGTAAGCGCCGACCGCACCTACGACCAAGCTATCCTTGACCTTCAGAATTTTCTGAGTCAACGCGCCAATTGGATGGATGGAAAAATCGGGGCCTTTTAGAAGATTTTAGATCCGGCAGATTTCAAAAACCTGCCGGATTCTTTTTGTCAAATCTCCAAACCTCCCATTCCTGTAAATCCACTATCCAACCCCATTCCTTTGAATTAACTTTTCTAGATCAAAACCAAACCCATTGTACTTCCTATGAAAAAGTTTTATCTCCTTCTCTGCTTGGCTTCTCTGCTTGGCCATTTCTCTATCGGGGCCAAAGCTTCCGAACCAAATGAAAATCACACGAATACTCAGGTGGCACCCGGCGATTACCGATGGGTTGTCGAAGGCTTTGATTGGGGACCTGCTGTGAACAAAGTCATCCTCAGCTTGGAAGAATCCGTCAAGGATGTAACCGCCTCGGAATTCCAAGTATTTGCAACCAGGAGTTTGGAAGGAGCAGAAATTCAGGCTGAAAGTGCCTCCGGAACCCGGTCAGTAGTCTATGCTTATGTTTCGGATGAAAATGGGAACAGGTTGGCGGAAGGGAGACACATCACTTTGGTCTTGTCAGTCAGCCCGGCCATGCCACTCGGATCACCTTTCCAATACACAAGGATCAACAACCGTGGCGCCAACTATTGGGTAGATTACAAAATGACCATCCTCCACCACAACACGGGAAAAGTTTGGAATAATTCCAAAGGCAAAATCATGCCTTTGGTAGACCAATATGATTTGTCCAAAACATTCCAATACGGAAACGGCCTTAGCATGTCTTACGCTTCGTTTGCACCTAAAGACATCAAGTCAAAAGTCCCTCTGATCATTTGGCTACATGGTGGCGGCGAAGGGGGCAACGATCCGACCACCGCTCTGCTAGGCAACAAAGCAGCCAATTACGCTTCCCCGGAAATTCAGGTTCTTTTTGGTGGGGCCTATGTCTTGGCACCCCAAGCGCCCACCTTTTGGATGCAGGCGGCTGATGGCATGACCCGAGGGAAAGACAACGACATCTACAATGAGGCTGTTTTCGCTTTGATCCAGGATTATGTGGCCAAAAACCCAAACATCGATACGAAGAGAATTTATGTCGGGGGCTGTTCCAACGGGGGCTATATGTCTCTCAAACTGATTTTGGAGCACCCGGACTATTTTGCAGGTGCATATATCAGTGCTTTGGCATATTCAAATGAGTTTGTAAGTGACGCACAGGTACAGAAAATCAAAAACGTGCCGATGTGGTTTATCCATGCCAAAGATGATGGGACTACCAAACCGGATGACACAATCGTTCCTCTTTACCAAAGACTGAAACAGGCCGGCGCAAAAAATGTGATTTTGTCCTACTACGATAATGTGACAGACATCACGGGATTTTATGGTGGTGAAAATTACCGTTATAATGGACATTGGTCGTGGATTTATTCCCATGCCAATACGGCTAGGACGGATTTGGATGGCTCTCCTGTCATGGTCAACGGACGTCCGGTCACCATCATGGAATGGCTGGCTGCGCAGAAGAAAAAGTAAGGGGTGTATAACAAACTTGACCTTGCTGTGGCGCCATGGTTGTTTGAGAAAAAATAGGTTATTTAATTTTATTTTAAACAAATTTTAGCCCAAACGCTTGGTTTCAAACAACATATAACTGGGACCCTAATTTAATCTGAAGCTGTTTTCCTCCAAAAATTAAATGGATTGGGAGATTAATACTACCTAAATTTATTAATTTAACATAAAAAAATCCCATGAACTACCCAAGCATTTTCAATGACGTAATCGGACCTGTCATGAGAGGCCCTTCAAGTTCGCACTGCGCTGCTTCCCTAAGGATAGGGAGGATTTGCCATGACTTGATGGACGGCAGGATTTCTGAAATCCAGATTGATTTTGATCCAAACGGTTCCTTGGCGACCACACACAAAGAACAAGGTTCTGATATGGGTTTGTTTGGTGGATTTCTCGGTTGGGAAGCCTATGACGAGCGCTTGGTTCATTCTGAAATACACCTTGGTGCAGCAGGGATCAAAGTGAATATAGAGATCAAAGACATACAGGCAGAGCATCCAAATACCTATAAAATCACGGTAAGTAATCCTTGGGAGACCCATCAGGTTATTGCCATTTCAACAGGCGGAGGGATGATAGAAGTGATCGAAATCGATGGGACAAAGGTTTCTTTAGCCGGTGATTGTTTTTTGACCTTGATTTATGCCACCGATAAGCAAAAGCTGAAAACCTACTTACAACAATCAGGTATCTTCGAAGGGCTGGAAATCCACACAGACGAAGGGGATTTTTTAGCAATCAAGTCCTCTGCATTCTTGAGTGAAACCCTAATTGAGGAAATAAAGGCAATGGAAGGAGTTTCCCAAGTGAAACAAATCAAGCCTGTGCTTCCTGTCCTTACAGGAAAAAACCAAACAGTCCCTTTCATTACCTGTGATGAAATGCTGGCTTACAATCAGGACAAGAATTTGAGTTTATGGGAATTGGCTGTGCGATACGAAAGTATCAGGGGCAATATTACCTCAGTGGAAGTGCTTGCCAAAATGGAACAAATCCGCCATATACTCAAAAATGCGGTAGAAACCGGACTCAAAGGAACTTCCTTTGAGGATAGGATTTTGGGTCCACAATCTGTAAAATTCAAGTCCATGATGGAGGACAGAAAACTGATCAGCGGGGATGTTTTGAACAGAATCATCATGTATGTGTCCGCCATCATGGAAGTCAAGAGCTCCATGGGAGTAATCGTGGCGGCACCAACTGCGGGTTCATGTGGCGCTATGCCCGGAGCGGTATTGGGAGTAGCAGATACGTTGGGACTTTCTGATGAGGAGACAGTGAAAGCCTTGATGATCGCAGGTCTGATCGGGGTGTTTATTGCGGCGCATTCCACCTTCGCAGCAGAAGTGGGAGGATGTCAGGCGGAGTGTGGTTCCGGTGCTACGATGGCAGCTGCTGCGATTGTCCATTTGGCTGGTGGCAATATCAATCAAAGCATTTCTGCAGCTTCCATGGCATTACAGAGTTCTTTGGGTATGATTTGTGACCCGATTGGAAACAGGGTAGAAGCTCCCTGCCTCAACAGAAATGTGATGGCCGCCTCCAATGCGCTTTCCTGTGGCAATATGGCCTTGGCAGATTATGACCATTTAATTCCTTTGGATGAAGTCATCGAGACCATGTATGAAGTGGGAAAAAGTATCCCCAACACCCTGAGATGTACCAATCTCGGAGGATTGTCCATCACCAAAACCGCCAAGGAAATCGAAGCGAGATTGACGCAGAAGTATTTTTATAAGAATTGTTGAGAGTTAAGTTGTGTTCAATGACGATTGAAGTGAAGATATCGAAGCGCCTTGAGCTTAATATCCTTACACAAAAAGATGACCAATTAACAACCAAAATAATTACAACTGTATGCTCAAGGTTAAAGCAGGAATATCTCTTGGTTGACCAGGAAGGAAAATCGGTTGATAAACTGCCTGATTTTGAAGAGAAAGTTGTGCTGCCATCCTAGCGTTTGAGCCTGAACTTAGAAACAATGGTACGCTGGTCATTATTGATAATAACCCGGTAACGGTTAAGAATGATCGTAATCTCTGGTTACCTGAACCATCCGAATAATCAAATTTTCTCGGGATTACCAAAGAAGTAACTACTAAGGTTGTACCACCTCCTACTAAAATCAAACCTGCCTTAAATTGCAAATCACTTAATTCTGATAGTTCTTGGGTTGTAGTCAGCATGGATTTAGATTGACCATAAGAATAAATAGCCATACCCAATAAAATTACTGCGAGAAAAAATGTTTTCATCAGTTCGAAGAATTAAGGTTAACGGTAAAGGTAAGTGCAGGATATACTTTTTGGGTTTGCGGAAGGGTAAATCCACGGACAGTTTGGGTACCCAAACTCAAATGTGCAGCTTTTCTCGCTTTTGAAGCGGAACTTATAATTATAGGAACTCCAATAATGGTTATTGGAATCCCAACTAATATTAAATAGGGTCCGATTCCATTAATTGAATCAGATGAAGCGCTGCTGACACCAAGTGCGATAACACCCACGCCCGTCAGACCTGCTCCAACAACCAAAAATGTAACTCCTGTCTTTCTCTGTTTTTCACTTTGTTTGAGGTATTCTTTTATCAAAAACTCCCTGCCGTTATCTTGGGCTTGAAGATTAAATGATAAAATGGAGATGAGAAAGAAAATGAGAATTACTTTAATCATAATCTAGATGTTTTGTAAAATATCTGATTCCTTATTTTTAAGGTAATTTAAACATATAAAGTTTGACTTACTATTTTTTTAGCAAGTTTTTCCCTCCCAAAATCAATACGTTGATAAAAAAATTGGACAAGAACTAATGTTTATAAAAAACAGGTAATTCCAATCAAGAAATAGTTTTGAAAAAAATGGGGGTTGACTGACTCATTTTTATATGGGTTGTTAATTTCCCCCCATTTGATGAATCGTGTTCTGAATTAATCCTTCAACGTCTTTACCTTCATCATCTTTGACCCGGTATTGGATTTCCATTCCCCAAGTGGGCTTGATATCTGGAATCATCAATTGGATTGATTTTTTGTCTTTGGCCAATACTGCTTTGGTGACAGTTAATGTTTGGTCGTTATAGTGCTTGGAGCCGTACTTTCGGGAGCGCAGTAGATCCCAGGTTTTCACTGTATAGTGGGCCGTATCGGCGACACTTCGGGCATCCAATTCATCTGTAAAGCTTAGCTCAATCCCTTTGGTAGTAGCTTTGATTCCTACAGGAATTACCATTGGCTGATCTACTTTTCTGATGCGGTAAAGTCCTCCCAACTGCGGTTGGGTGGAACCCCATGCCGACAAGCCGCAGAGGTAAAGTTGCTCATCGCCCGGATTGAATCGCCCACGCATCACGCCGGTAGAAAACCTCGGTATCGGCAATTCATAGATACCTCCCTGAACTTGATCTCCTATTGTTTCATAGGGGACGACAAATACTTTTCCATAGCCATAGGAGAAGTTGAGCAGCTTCCCGTTTAGTGCTCCCACTTTTTGCTATCTACCCACAAAAGCTCGGACGGTGATTGGTCTCTTTCTCTATCTACCCAGACCAATGGCAATTCCATTCCCTTTTCAGTGCTGTCTGCCGGTGGATTATAACCAAACATATTTCCATAAAAACCGCCTTTTTTCACCCAATTGATACGGTTCATGGGATTCCAATGACCTTCCTGGTCAGTGACTATAAATGTCCCGTCAGGATTGAGACAAACTCCGTTTGCCGCCCTAAAACCGGTAGCAATGATCTCGGTCTGAAGTCCGTCTGCACTTACTTTGATCAAGGTTCCGTGCTGAGGCACCAAGGCTTCCCTGGCATGCCGGGCACTTTTGGCATAATAGAGATTCCCCTCTTTATCCGCCTGCAGCCCCATGGCAAATTCATGAAAATGGTCCGTCACTTGATGGTCGTTATTGAAGCTTTCGTAAAAGTCAGTTTCCCCGTCTCCATTGAAATCATGCAGTCGGACAATCTGATCCCTGCAGGTAATGAAAATTTCCTCATTGATTACCTTTATTCCCAAAGGCTGAAACATGCCTGAGGCTATCCGTTGCCAAGAAAGTTTTCCCGTATTTTTTGTAAAGCCCTCCACCAGCCAAACATCTCCATCGGTAGAACAAATCACTCCTTTGTTGGGGTCTTTGAAAAAGTCCAGTCCGCTCAACCTGAATTGATTCTTCCATGGACTGTCAAAAGGCGGATTCATAATGTCTACTTGAAAGGGACCTTCCTGCTCTCCTTGCAGGATATCTGTGGTCAATTTTTGAGGATACCGGGCAGGACCTCCTTTGATCAGTGGATTTAAGTCCTCCGGTGGGGCCGAAGTTTTTGAATACTGCTGAAGTCCTTTCATTCCGGGTGCGGTGATCAGGATTTTAACCGTGATTATGCAATAGGATTTCGCAATTAGTTGAAAAGTGTTAAATTTTGGTTTAAAGTCTGTTTTTGAAGTAT